>NZ_CADIKF010000018.1 GCF_902859875.1 Paraburkholderia solisilvae
GGGACCGCGGCGGCGCGGCAACGCGCGACGCACGCCATCGGCGACCAGCGGCGCCAGCCCGCGCGGCATCGCGACGATCACCACGACAAATGCGATGCCGATCAGCAGCATCCAGATATACGGCAGGTCTCCGCTCAGATAGGCGCTGCCCGTGTCGATCAGCAGTGCGCCGACAATCGGCCCGATCAGCGAGCCGCGCCCGCCGAGCGCGACCCAGATCACGAGTTCGGTGCCGAAAACAAAGCCCGCGTACTCGGGGGCGACGACCATCTGCACACAGGCGAAGAGAAAACCGGCGAACGCGGCAACCAGCGCACACGTATCCATCAAGCGCGCCTTGTAGCGCGACACGTCGATGCCGAGATACTCGCAGCGTGACTCATTCTCGCGGATCGCCACCAGCAGCCGGCCCGCGTCGCTATGCACGAACATCCAGGCAACCACCGCCAGCACCGTCAGGAACGCGCCGGCGATAATGAACCACGCTTCGAGCGGCAAATCGATACTGTCGAAGCCGGACAGTCCGCTGCTCGAGCCGGTAAACTCGCCGCCCGAATAGATCACCTGCACGAGCACGATCGGCAACACCAGCGTGACGACCGATGCGTAAAGCGGCGATGCGCCGTGATAGAACGCCAGCCAGCCGATCGCGCGCGACACGAGCCACGCGCCAAGCAGCCCTGCGGCAAGCGCGCCGGCCGCATGGAGTGGCGTGTAACCCGCGTGCACGAACACCAGCCCGGCCGCGTATGCGCCGATGCCGAAGAATGCCGATTGCCCGAACGTCAGGATGCCTGTGTAACCCCATAGCAGATCGACGGTCAGTGCAAGCGCCGCATAGAGAAACGAACGGACCAGATTGTTGACGAGAAAGGTAGGCAGCACCGCGCTGCCCACCGCAATCACCGCCAGCGCGGCAACGCCCGCCAGCAGCGGCATGCGCCACGGCGACGACGCCGATACGCGCAATGGCAAGGTCGAGACAGGATCAGCCACGTGCAAAGCCCTCCGGCCGGATACGCAATAGCAAGGCGGCGAGCACCGCGATGGTCAGTCCGCCGAGCACCGGATTGACGAACGTGCTGACGAGCACCTGCGCGCCGCCCAGCACCGCGCTCGCAATCGCGAGATTGACCAGCGATGCGCCCGCCACCAGCACCAGCATGAACGCGCCGACCACCCATGCCACCCCCATGTTCGGGTCGACGCTCGCAAGCGGCGTGATCAGGCAGCCGGCGAGCGAAGCGAGCGCCGCGCCCGTGCAGAATGTGATGAAGCGCACGCGCGTGCTGCTGATGCCGAGGCCGCGCGCCAGCGCTTCGTTCATGATCACCGCGCGCGTTTGCAAACCGAGACGCGTGCCGTTCAGCAGCCACCCGAGCGTGAGCGCGATCAGCAGCGCAACACCGACGAGGATCAGCCGGTACGCCGAATAGTGCGCACCCGGCAATGCAATCGCACCGGTGAGCGGGCTCTCGACCATCTGTACGCCGCGTCCGAAAAGCAGCGTGATCAACTGACCGACGATGATGCCGAGTCCCCACGTCGCGAGAATCGCATCGAGCGGACGCGCATAGAGCGGACGCACGATGAAGCGCTCGACAGCCATGCCAAGCACAAAGCCGATCGCCAGTGAAAACGGGATGCTCCACCACCAGCCGAGCCCCGCCTGCGTGACGATCACGCTCGCATATCCGCCCGTCGTCAGAAAGGCGCCGTGCGAGAAGTTGATGATCTTCATCACGCCGAACACGAGCAGCAATCCTGTCGACACGATAAACAGGATCGCCGCCGTCGTGACGATGTCGAGGCCCAGATTCAGCATCGCGTCTGCCTCGCTGCGCTTACTTGAGCGACGGGCACTGCGCGCCCGGATCGACATTCTTGAATGACTCGATCACCTTCACCGAGCCGTCCGCCTGCACCTGGCCGAGATACATCGTGAGCGGCGTGTGGCGCTGCTTGTCCATGCGGATCGTGCCGCGCGGACCGTCGAACGATACTTGCGCGAGCGCCGGAATGACCTTTGCGGTATCGACGCTGCCGGCCTTTTCGACTGCGGCCTTGTACAGGTAGATCGCCTCGTATTCCGGCACCGACAGGTCGTTCGGCGTCTTCAGGTCCGCGCCGAAGCGCTTTTGCATGGCCGCGAGGAATTGATGATTGGCAGGCGTGTCGATATTCGTCACGTACGAGCCGGAAATATAGATCCCTTCCGCATCCGTACCCATGCTTTTCGCGGTGCCTTCGTCGACCGCGAGATTGCCGTACGGCAGCTTCACGCCCGCGGCGCGCAGCTGCTTGGTCAGCGTGACGTTCGGCGCGCCGCCGGCCGTCGACGTGATGATCGCGTCGGGTTTCGCCGCCTGCAGCTTGCTGATGATCGGCGTCCAGTCGGAGCCGTCCATCGGCAGGTATTCGTTGCCGAGCACCTTGCCGCCCTTCTTCTCGATGTAGCTCTTCGTGAAGTCGAGCATGCCGCGGCCGAATGCATAGTCGCTGCCGATCAGGAAGAACGTCTTCGCGTGCTTCTGCGTCATGAAGTAATCGACGATCGGCGCGACCTGCTGGTCGGGCACCCACGCATCGACGTACATGTAGCGGTTGCACGACCGGCCTTCATAGAACGACGTGTAGATGAACGGCACCTTGCCGCGCGACACGATAGGCAGCCCCGCATTGCGCGCGGCGCTGGTTTCCATCGAAATCAGCGCATTGTCTTTCTTGTCGAAGATCAGCGAGTCGAACGCCTTTTGTGCGCCTGCGGCGCCGCTGCCGTCGTCGGCTACATCCAGACTCACCTGGCGCCCGAGAATGCCGCCTTTCGCGTTGATCTCGTCGACTGCGAGTTGCGCGGATTGCACGACCGACGGGGCGACGACGCTATTCGCGCCGCTCAGACCCACCGGCACGCCGATCCTGATCGGGTCGGCGGCGTACGCCGCTGTCTGTCCGATTGCGATCGATGCGAGCCACGCGGCTGCGACCGCGACGGTAGAGATGCGTTTCATTGTTGTATTGCTCCTTGGATTGACTTGTTTCGATCAAAACGATCCGCCGCGAAACCCGCCGCGGCGATTCGGAACCGCACGCCGCGCGTCAGCACGCCGTCGCCCACGAGGCAGGTCCCGCTCCCGCTCGCCAAACTCGCTGCCGGGCTCGCGACAATCTTCACGTTGACGTGAAAGAGAAAGCCGCAAACGCAAAAAGCCCGAAACCGGACGAACCGGTTTCGGGCTTTTGAGCCGGTGCCGCACGAAACGCCTTTGTCCCGAACGATGTAAATCAGGTTCGCCGATTCGCTACGCATTGAATCGACGAAAACCCAAGAGCAATTGGTATGCCAACGATCGGCATCAGCACCCATTGTCGAGTGCCGCATCGCGCGCTGACGCATGCCGCATATTGCTCACCGGCGCCATGCCCCGCGCAGCAGCAGCATCCATACACACGTCGCGCGCCGCATGCGCCTCCCCCGCGCCGCACGGGGACTGTGCACACGTGCACCATCGGTGCGCGACGCGCACGCGCGGCGCATTTCCGTTGACACTGGCGACAAACGACGAGCCGGGTCACGCCGCCTTCCATCAGGATCGACGTGCTGGATTCGCGCTCGGGCGTTGCGGCCGCGGTGGAGATTGCGCGCCGGCGCGACGCCAATCGTGAGCTGAGCAGCCGACCCTTCAGCGCTGTGGGAAGAAAATGTCCGACCTGTCTGGTTGTGTGCCGCCGCGCGTCACGAAGCGAACGTCAGGCTCGGCCAGACCATCTCGAGTTCGATGGCGATCGATTTCGCGAGACCGTCGAGATCGGGAAACAGCGACGCGTTCGTAATGTTCATTCGATATAGCCAGCGCATCGCATCGCTGCGCAGGCCGGGCGGCAGGATGATCTTGCGCAATAGTTCGGCTTCGCTTTCGTAGTCGTCGAGAATCTCGTGCAGCGGCCGGTCGATCACGCCCGGTACGACAAACGTGCCCGACTGCGCGATCAGGCGCCCATCCATTTCGGAGGGTTCGCCGAACCAGATCACCTCGTTTTCGTTGCTGAGAAAGTACTTCTCCAGATTGCCCTTCACGCGCGGGTCGAGCTCATCGCGTGTGAGCGTCGGCGACGTTTTCGGGCGCGCGCTGTTGCGCCATAGCGCCGGCGTATTCAACGCGAAAATCGCGGCATCGGTGGTGGTTCGCTCGAGCGCGAAAAAGGCCGCGACGAACGGCGATTTCGTGAAATCGAGCAGACGCGTCGGCGCGCCGTGGTGCTGCATCAGGCTCAGACAACGCAAGTCGTCATTGAGCAGTTCGGGATTTGCAAGGTAGTTGTGAGCCTTGCGCCGAAAGATGCGAATCGCGCGCGCTTCGCGCGCCTGCCATTCCGCGCGGTCCGCAACATGCGCAAGCAGATAGCGCGACAGCGAGCTTTGCAGATGCCAGCGTGCGTCCTGCTGTCCGCGAAATGCCCAGCCGTCGAGTGCCGAACATAGGTCTACGAATGCGCCCCAGCTCGAAATGACCGTCGTTTCCATCGCGCCGTGTGCCTCCCTGAAAATCGATAAACGATTGCAGGCCGACCTATTTAGCCCGCTTCGGCGCGAGTATAGAAGCCATTTATTTCTTTCGTGCGTAACGTGTCGACACGTGCATGATGGGTTAGCCAGGCTTCGCGCGCAAAAAAAAGCGGGTGGACGCGCGGCTATCGCGCATCTCACCCGCTTTTTCGTCTGCCCGCCCGAATGTGCAAACCCGATGAATGCCAAACGGGCTTAGAACAGCAGCACCGAACGCAGTTCGATACTGCGCCTCGGCGCGGCATCCGCAGGCGATGTCGGATCGTCGAATGCGGAATGCGCGGTCACTCGCGCGACATCGTCGCCGGCCGAGTCGTAAATTTTCAGCAGCAGCACTTCGTCGGGTGTCATCTGCGGAAAATAGTACCAGCGGTGCTGTGGATTAAATGCGAACGTATAGACTTCGCCGCCGCCGTCCTCGCGAACCAGGTCCGTCGGCACGAGGTCGTTCGGCGCAATGCTGCGCGCATCGCACATCCCTAGCGGCGATGATTCGACCGGCGCACCGATCGGGCGCCACAGGTTCACGATGGCCGTGCGCCCGTTGACCCACTCGTCCAGTTCGTCAGCCGGCGCATGCTGGCGAACGCGGCGCGGCCCCGACACCAGCGTCTGGTCGTTGTGAATCACCTTTACCGGCGCATGGACGCCGCTTGCGCGCGCGTCATCGCCATCGCGCAACGTGTGATCGAAAATAACCACACGCCGCGCGCCGGTCAGGCGCTTGAGCAACTGCTCCGACTCGCGGTAGTAGACGGATTCGATCGCGATCGGGTCCGAGAAATCGTCGAGCGCACTCTTATGCGCGTGCAACTCGAAGCCGTTGCGGTCGAGAGACAGCCCGCCCGGCGGCGCCGCGACCCGTGCGTTGACGATCGGCACGCGGTGCATGTTGAAGGTGCCGGTTTGAGCCGGAACGCCGGGCGGCGGTTCGTACGAATAACGCAGCGGCCTTTCACCGGTCGGGACCAGGTAGTTCAGTTCGGCCTCGACCATCACGGGTTGATCGATGACGATATCGCTCATGGTTGGACTCCGTACGTCATGAAACAGGTGCCGTATGCGATGCGGCGCTGCGCGCTGCCTTTCGTGACGCCGAACCGGCACGCGCGCACTCGCCAGCGGTCATTCCGGCGGGAACTGGGCGACGAGATGAAACATCTCGTAGGTGTATCCGAGATTGAAGTAGCCGGCGCGAGCATACGCGGCGATCCGTTCCTGGCGTTCAGGGTCGGTACGGCGGTTCCAATCGTCGAGCGCCGCGCGTTCGGCTCGAGTATCCGCGGCCTGGGATGCGGCAGTGGGTGGTGCGCTATCGCCGCTTGCGCGATGCTCGAGCGGGTCAAGAGCGGCGCGGCTGCGAAAGACCAAACGGAGAAACGATGCAAGACCCGGCATGACAACCCTCCGTCTTCTGGGCACCCTGGTTCAATCTAGCGAGCACGGTATGCGAGTGCAAAGAAGCATTTCTGCAATGCTTCGCACACGCGACTGGTGCGTGCCCTTATCCGCATCTTCGATATGTTTATGCGGATACGCTAGTTAAACTTCGACGCGCAGGCGGGAGAGGTCATTCCATTCTTGCCGAAATACGCAAGCTGCTGCATGGCTGGCGAATGCTCTTCGTTAGGCATCCGTTTGACCGCAGGCTAATAGAATTTAACCAGGATGTCGGAAGCTATGCGCGCTCTTATGTTGTGCGCGCAAGCCCCTTTAATTACTGTTGAGATTTGGTGTACATCGTGCATGCGGAGAACGTCGGACTTCGCATGGTTTGGCGGGAAAAGTGAAGGGTATTCGCAAGCGCAAAACCGGCGTTTGTATGGCGCTTGCGTTCCGCGAGCTATGCCACAGCCTGAAGCAAGCCGTCCCGCACCAGACCGGCAAGCGACTTGCGATCGACCTTCCCGACCGCCGTTTCAGGCAATGCCTCCACGAAATAGACTTCGTGCGGCACATAAATGCGGGACAGTCTGCGGCGTACCGAATCGAGTATGTCCTGCGCCTGAAGCGTCGAATCAGCTCCGGCCACGACCACTGCGACCGGCACCTCGCCGAGATCGTGATCCGGCTTGCCGACCACGCAACACGCCCGAACATGCGTTTCGCTGACAATCACGTTCTCGATCAGCAACGGCGACAGATTCTCGCCGCCGCGAATGATCACATCCTTGATGCGGCCGGTGACCGACAGATAGCCGCCTTCGTCGAAGCGGCCGAGATCGCCGGTGCGAAGCCAGCCGTCGCTCACCGTGCGCGCGGTGGCGTCCGCCGCGCCCAGGTAGCCCGTCATCACGCTGCGCCCGGCGATGCAGATCTCCCCTTCAATACCGGGCTCGTCTGTCATCGTGCCGTCGACCTGCCGCAACTGGACCGACTGGCCGCGCAGCACCGTGCCGACCGACCCGATCCGGCGCGCGTGAGGCGGATTCATCGTGCTGGTGCAGGTCGCTTCCGATAGTCCGTACGACACCACCAGCGGACATCCGAGTTTCGCCTCGATTTCGCGGTGCAGCGCTTCGGTGATCGGCGCGGACCCGCAGCGCGCCATGCGTAGCGATGCCAGCGCTGCAGGGTTGAACGACTGCGACAGCATCCGCGAATACATCGTCGGTACGCCGGTGACGATGGTCGGCCGATGCCGCTCGATCAGCGCCGGCATGTCCTCGGCGCGAAAACGCTCCGCAAAGATGATGGTTGCGCCTGCAAGCAATGGCGCAAACAACTGGTTGTTCACACCGTTCGTATGGTAGATCGGCATCACATGCAGCAGGCGGTCCTGCTGTGAAAGCCCCGTGTGTTCAATGACGCCGAGCGCATTGTTCAGCAAAGCGCGCTGCGTCAGTTCGACCGCTTTGGGGCGGCCGGTGCTCCCCGATGTAAAGAGCAGCAACGCGGGCGTTTGCGCGTCCACCTTGTGCGCTTGCGGCGCAGCGTCGGCGGCGACGCGCGAATTCAACTGCGTGGAATCGATCGCGCGTATGTTGTTGCCATTCTCGAGTCTGAGCGCCCGCACCAGTTCGTGATGAGCGTGATCGAACACCAGGCCCTTCGCGCCAACCAGCGACAGACGTTCGTCAATCTCTTCGGCCGGCAGTTTGGGTTCGAGCACGCAAGGACACAATCCGCACCGGATCGCGGCAAGCAACACGATGACCGTATCGAGCGAGCGTCCCATTGCAATCGCAAGCACGTCGCTTTGCCCTAAGCCTTGCGCAAGAAGATTCGCGGCCACCTTCGCCGTTTCATCCGCCAATTGCCGATACGTCAGCGACCGGCTGCCGTCGTGCAGCGCGGTCTGTGCTTCGACGTGCGGTTCGTACCAGTGCGTGGTCAACGCCTGCGCGAGGCTTGCGACGCCATCTGACAGATCGGAATGCATCGGCATGGTGATTTACCTCAAGCGAATCGCGGCATCATGTTCGAACTGCCCGTGCGGATCGAGCGCGCGCAACGCTTCACGTTCGCGCTGGGTCGGCGGCTGCGTCGGCTCGGCGCCGCTCGCGTCGAATTCGAAACCGGTTCGCTCGCGTACTTCGTCGAGACTCGACTCCGGGTGCCAGGACCGCAGCGCGAGACGGTTGTCCCGTTTCACGAAAACCGCAATCGGCGTGGCTACGCCGTGCATGCCACCCCAGGACGTGACGAAATCCAGCTTCTGCACCAGCGTGCGGCGCGAATGCTCAGTGCGCCACGTGCACGCGCGTCGCGCAGTCGGCAGCATGACGGCGCCGCCGCCGCCACCGGGCAAGCGCACTTTCGGATGATCCCATTCCCCAATGCATGAATTGTTCGCGCAACCGCTGCCATCGAGTTGTGCCGCGCCGAGAAAGGTCAGATCCATCCGGCCGCGGGCGCACAGGTCGTAAAAATCTTCGTTCGCGAAGATCGATGCGGAACCTTCGGCAAGCAGCGGATCCGAGCTCGACAGGGGAATCGACGACGGCGTCGGATTCACGCCGCCGGCGACATTGATATAGACGAAGTCCCAGTCGTATGCGCGCTTGGCCATCAGGCATGCGAGCATCGGCAAGGTCGAATTCACCCCGCTGAAGGTGATCTCGTTCGGCCGGATAAAGCGCGCGAGGTTGGTGACGATATACGAAAAGCCGGACCACTGTTCATGCATGTTGCGCGCTCCTTTCTTCCGGCGCGTTGGCGAGATGCGCTTCGAGCACGCCTGCGTCGGGCGAGAGATAGGCCTCCACCGCCGCATAATCGACTGCATAGTTCGGCCAGCACGACCCCGGCCACGCCCCTTTCGGAACGACCGCGTACGCCTCGACCATGAAGTATGGAATCACGGTCAACTCAGGTTGAATCGCGAAATCGTCGTCGGAGATTTCTTCTGCGACGACCAGCACGCTTTTCGAAGCACGACTGATAATGCGGTCCCAGTGATACGTTCCCGCGATACGCACATTGCCCTGTCGGTCGACGCTGCTCGCATGGATTACCGCGAAGTCCGGCGCGATCGCCGGAATGACCCACGTCGCCACGCCGCTGCCATACGGGTCTTCAATGCATTTCCAGTTGTTGACGCGCGTGAGGTCGCTGCCATGCAGTCCGGCGCATGGCTGGAACGGCACGCCAAACGCCGCCGCGCGCAGCCCGGCCGTCAAGCTCGCGCACGCGTGCTCTTCCAGTTTTAGCGCGCCGCTTTCAACCGCCTTCCGGTAGTACGGCGCGAGGCCGAAATTGCCCTCCATCGCCACGATGCCGCAACGCGCGCGCGACGCGACGCCGGCGCGGCACAAAAGGTCGATGTCGTATCCGGGTGACTGCTTGATGACTTCAATACCGCGCTTCTTCTGCCGGATCAGTTCCCGCACAAATGCGAATGGGCCGCGATGCAGGAAGCTGCCGCCGAGGCCGAGCGACGCCCCATCCGGCACGCGCGCGACGAGGTCTGAAAGGGACACGCGTTTGTCGATGTCCGGGAAGCCGGATTTCATGACGTCTCCTTTTGCGGATGCTGACTCCGCGTGCTGGCCGCAGGGTTGCGATACGCATCGATGCGGTGCTTCAGGCCCGGTTCGGCCGCTGAGCGAACCAGTGCCGCGAGGTCCGCGTCCGCATGGTGTTCACGCAATGCGTCGCTCAGTAGCGCGCGGCTTGCGGCCGGCAATGACGTGGCGCGCGCAACGGCATCTGCAATCACGTGGTCGCGCTGCTCGAGCGGCGCCACGCGTTCGATAAAGCAGTTTCCGAATGCGCGATGCACATCGAAGGTTTCGGACGTTTCGAGAATGCGCTTTGCTTCGTGCTGCCCGACAATGCGCGCAAAACGGCCGGTACCCAGCACCAGACCGAATTGCAGGCCCGGCATTCTGAAAGTCGTGCCGGGCGCGGCCACACGCAGGTTGCACGCGGCAATCAGATCCACGCCCGCACCGAAATTCTTGCCGTGCGCGAATGCGACTGTCAACGCGGGCGACGCGGCGACGCGTTGCAACAGCGTCTCGACGCGTACGAACCGCAACAGCAGGTCTCCTTCGCTGAAGCGCTCGACGTCGCTCATATCGAATCCCGCGCTAAAGCAGCGCCCCTCGCCTTGCAGGATCACGACCGGCACGTTTGCCGCCGCAATTTCGTCGAAGACGGTGATCAGTTGCTCGACGAGTTCGGCGGACAACGCGTTGAGCTTTTCCGGCCGGTTCAGCGTAACGGACCAGTATTCACGGTGCTTTTCTATCGCGAGAAGACTCATGCCTCCACCTCGCTTGCCGCGCCGGCCAGCAACTGCTGGTTGTGCTCGCCCAGCGCGGGCGGACGCATGCGGATCGGCGGCGTTTGACCGCAAAAGCGCACGGGCGAACCGAACGTTCGCGTTTGCACGCCGTTCGGCAGTTCGAGCGGTTGCACCCATGTCATATGCGCAACCTGCTCATCGGCCAATACCTGCGAGTAGGTATTGATCGGTGCACACGGCACGCCTGCCGCACGGAAGCGCGCAATCCATGTTTCAGCATCCGCGGATGCGAAGATCGCTTCCAGGATGTCGCGCAATTCAACCTGGTGCTTCGCCCGCAGTGTCGGTGTGACGAACTTGTCGTCGGTCTCGAGGTCCGCGCGTTCGACCACCCTGCAGACCGAACGCCACAATGCGTTATTGCCCGCCGCCATGCCGAACCACGTGTCGCGCGCCTTGAACGCCTGATAGGGCGCGTTGCGCGGATGCGCGGAACCGAGCTTGACCGGGTCACGGCCCGTTCCGAAGTATTCCGAAGTTTGCAGCGCGGCAATCGCGAGCGTCGCGCCCAGCATCGGCACGTCGATGTGGGTGCCGACGCCGGTGCTCGCGACACCGCGAAGCGCCGACGCCACCGAAAACGCCGCATACAGTCCGGCCGAAAAATCCGCGAGCGGCACGCCGCATTTCACGGGTGCGCCATCCGGTTCGCCGGTGATGCTCATGATGCCGCTCATGGCCTGCACGGTGAGATCGAAGCCGCCTTCCTGCGCGCGCGGTCCGGTCTGGCCGTACGCGGAAATCGAGCAATAGATGATGCGCGGAACCAGCTCGCGAATCGCGTCATAACCGAGTCCCAGCCGGTCCATCACGCCGGGCCGGTTGTTTTCGATCAGTACGTCGGCGGTGCGGATCAGCGCTCTTGCTTGCTCGATGTCCGCCGCATCTTTCAGGTTCAATGTGACGGAGCGTTTGTTGCGATTCAATGACGCGAAATTTTCGCTGTAGCCCTCGGACATCGGCGGCCACGTGCGCAGCGTGTCCCCGCCCTCCGGATGCTCGATCTTGATGACGTCCGCGCCCATATCGGCAAGCAGCATGCCGCAATACGGCCCTGCCGCGACGTTGCAGAACTCGATAACCCGGATTCCGTGAAGTGGCAATTCCATTTCAATCCTCGCTGATTCGCTCATTCTTCGTGCCGCTCGTTCGGCACCCCTGTTCGTGCAATCACTCGTGGCTCTCGCGGTATGACGCGCCGTTCGCCGCGCCAGGGAATTCCCCTGGATGCCGTGTCGCTGCTTGACCTCATTGTGCAGTGGTGCGAGCATCAAGTAAACCAAAATTTGAGAATGACTTCCTGAATTTTAGGAATTATTAGATGACCTTCGGAGACAGGAATGGCAATGCAACCGGCAACTGATGCACGAGCAGGGACCGTATTTCGCGTGGTAAGCGGAAATTTTCTCGAGATGTACGACTTCATGGTCTACGGCTTTTATGCATCGTCCATCGCGAAGGCCATGTTTCCGGGGGACAACGAATTCATCTCGCTGCTGCTGTCGCTGGCGACGTTCGGTGTGGGATTTCTCATGCGTCCGCTCGGCGCGATCGTGCTGGGCTCGTATATGGACAAGCATGGGCGGCGAGCGGGTTTGATCGTTACGCTCACGTTGATGTCGATCGGCGTGCTGCTGATCGCCGTGACGCCCGGTTATGCGTCGATCGGCGTACTGGCTCCGGTGCTGGTGATAGCCGGGCGGCTGCTGCAAGGATTCTCGGCGGGCGCCGAATCAGGTGGCGTTTCCGTGTATCTGTCGGAGATTGCGCCGCCTGGACGACGCGGGTTCTATGTGTCGTGGCAATCGGCGAGTCAGCAGATCTCCGTGCTGATCGCGGCCATTCTGGGTGTCGTGCTGCGCTTCACGCTCAGCGGCGAGCAGATGGATGCCTGGGGATGGCGCATTCCGTTTCTATTCGGCTGCTCGATCATTCCGGTGTTGTTCTGGATTCGCCGTTCGGTTGAAGAATCACATGTGTTCAAGGCTCAAAAGCCTCAATCGGTCGGCGACATCTTCCGCTCGCTTGCGAGCAACTGGAAGGTCATTGCGTGGTCGACGATGCTTGTCACGCTGACCAGCATCATGTTTTATCTGATCACCGCTTATACGCCGACGTATGGACGCGCGGTGCTAGGGCTCAAGCCGATCGATACGTTCTGGGTGACGATTGGCGTCGCGACGACGACATTCATCATGATTCCGCTGATGGCCGCGCTGTCCGATAAGGTGGGCCGCAAACCGATGCTGGCGGGCGCGTCGCTGATCATTGCGATCGTGTCGTATCCGGCGATGAGCTGGCTCGTGAGCGCACCTTCGTTCGGCGCGCTGCTCGCGGTCGAAGTGGGATTCGCGGTGCTGTATGCGACGTACCAGGCGTCGCTCGTGGTGACGCTGACCGAGATCATTCCATCGAATGTGCGCGGCACCGGCTTTTCACTCGCGTATAGCCTGTCGCAAGCCATTTTCGGTGGTTTCACGCCGGCCATCTGCACGCTGCTGATCCACACTACCGGCAACAAGGCGGTGCCCGGCGCGTGGCTTTCCGTGGGAGCGGTGCTCGCGCTCGTGGCGACGCTGGCCGTCGTACGTGAAGACAAAAGCGGCGTGAGAAAGATGTCGACGGTGACGTCATGAAGCGGATTTCGCCGCTGCGTCGCTTGCATTGCCCGTTCAAAAGCACATGATAGACTTCCTATTATTTAGGAAGTAAAGATGGACAAAACACTACTGAAAGGTCTTGTGGTTCTCGAGGCGGTGACCGACCTCGAGCACCAGCCCAAGACCATCGAAGAGCTCGCCAGACGCGTCGGATTGACGCGCAGTAACGCGCACCGCACCCTGCAAACGCTGATTCACGCCGGCTACGTGGAAAAAGATGAAGACGCCGGCGGCTATCGCGGCACGATCCGGCTGTTTGAATTAGGCGCGCGTCAGTTGGCCCAGCTGGACGTCCGCAAGGTTGCGTTGCCGCTGATGCGCGTGCTGGCTGAGCGGACCGAAGAGACAGTGCATCTGTCGGTGCTCGACGGGCTCGACGTCGTGTATGTCGAGAAGATCGATAGCGCGCAGCCGATTCGCGCCTACTCGATGGTGGGAGGGCGCGGGCCCGCGTATGCGGTCGCGACCGGAAAAGCGCTGCTTGCGTATCAGCATGAAGGCTATCTGGATGGCTACGCGAAGCAGTTGACGAAGCATACCGCCGCAACCGTGACCTCTTTGCCGGCGCTCAAGGACGAACTGCAAAAGGTGGTGCGAACCGGATATGCGATCAATAGCGGGGAATGGCGCGAAGGCGTCGGCGGCGTAGCTGCGACGGTGTTCAACGGGCTCGATCAGCCCATTGCGGCGGTGGGAATTTCGGGGCCGCTGGAGCGGCTTACCGCACGCAAGATGAAGGAGTTTGCGCCGGATGTGCAGGCGTGCGCGCTTAAGGTGTCGCGCGCGATGGGATATCGCGGGCAGGGGAAAGACCCGGTGAGTTGAGCGCGCACCGGGCTGGTCCGCAATGGGCGAACGTGCGGACGCATTGCCCGCGCCTGCACGTTCGGTTCAGCTCCTGTTCGTTGCGAAGCCCGCGGTTCTTATCAGCGAAGGTTGCGCGTGCATCGTTTGCCCCTTCGCAACCTGCGAGCTATACGCTCACTCACGCTCAATCACTCACCAATCGGTACCGACTTTCGGGGAACGCGGCCCGTAGAGCAGTCCGTCAGGCGGCCCTGCCTTCAGCAGACGATTCGCAGCAAGCGCTGCCACGTCGTGACTTTCATCGGTCAGGTTGTGTGCGACCTGCTTCACCGCCGCCGACACGAGCGCGACGACAATGCTGCCGCCCGCGTTGAAATTCGCGCCGATCTCCTTGCCGTTGGCGCTTGCCGACCCGACCCAGAGCACATTGCCCGTTCTCAGATCGACCATCTTCGCCGATGCGGAAACGACCGTTGTGCTGTCCACGACCTGATAAACGGAACCGTATTTGGTGATTCTCGGATAGATCGCGGCATCCACACCGAAATACTCGCGAAGCTTGTCCATCGACACCTGCTGAATATCATTGGGTGTCGTCAGGCCGTTTTGCCTGAAGGTTTCTTCCATCACGGCAACAGGCACGACGTAGTAGCCGGCTTCTGCAACGGGTAGCGTCATCTCCGAAAGCAGCCCATAGCTTGCGTTGACATCGTTCGTGTCGTTCACGGGCGGCAAGATCAGGATGCTTTTGGGCTGACTGTTCCTGAACGCGGTGTAATCGACATGTCGCGCCGGAGCGGCACAACCTGCGAGGAACACGGCGGCAAGCAAACCGCAGACGAGCGGAAAGAAAAAGTGACGGCGCATGATTGTGTCCTCGGGTTACTTATTTTTTGCCAGGAAATCCATATAGGCGGATGACTCAGGAAACGCGGCTTTTTCCGCGGCGAATTCCTGCATTGCCTTGTCGTCATGCCCCACCAGCGCGTACAGCATCCCGAGGTGCGCGTAAAAGCCGGGCGGAGGATGATTACCCTTTGCAGCGATTAGCTGAAGGGACTTCTCCATCGCGTCAATCTGATCCTGAGGCGATTTGACGGCCTTGAAGTAGTCGTAGACTTCCGGCTGATAACCGGTCCATTGGTACAACGGCGGAGTGGCCGTCTGGTTTGCACACCCGGCAAGCGCAACGATGCTGCCGAATGCAAGCAGCAGCGGACCCCGTAGCTTTGTCTTTTTCATTTTCGTATTAGATTAGTTATACAAAATTAAATCTGATTGCCTAAGCTCACCCCGACAATCGGCAGGCTAGCGCTTTAGAACTTTACAGTACCGGCGTCGACCTGTTCGAGCAGGTGCCGTACGGCCTCTCGCATCGCGAGTTCAAGCACTTTGCCATTGAGCGTGGAGTCGTAGCTGGCGGTTCCGCCAAAGCCAATGATCTCGCGATTCGACAGGCTGAACTCACCCGCACCCTGGCTCGACGCAACGACTTCGGACGTCGTGGTGTTCACCACGTTCAGGCTCACTTTCGCGTACGCAACCTGATTCTTGCCCCGCCCCAGGATACCGAACAGTTCCTGATCGCCGACTTCCTTGCGCCCGAACTCGGTCACGTCCCCCGTGATAACGAAGTCCGCGCCCTTGATCGCTTGCGTTTTGTTGGCGAACCCGGCTTCCTGATGGATTTCCGCGAGATTGTCGCGATCCAGAACATTGAAGCGCCCGGTTTGCTGAAGGGAGGTAACCAGAACCGTTTTCGCCTGGCTGCCCAACCGGTCGACACCATCGGAGAAGATGCCTCGCATATACGTCGAACGATTGTCGAACTTGCCAACCGAGACTTTGATGAGGCTTTGGGCGGAAGACGCTTGAACCGGAACAGGTGTGGGTACCGACAGCGCTTGCGATGATTCCGTTGCACAACCCGCGAGAGTAAATATGGCGACAACGGATGATGCGACTAACTTCGATCCAGTTTTCATTATCTGTTCTTTGCGTTTTTTAACAATTGTTGTCTTGACTGATCTACGACTTTTCCCGCGATGCGAGCGCTGTATGTTCGCGCTTTGCACCTGCACGAAAACCCCTTTTTCGATACGTCGTCATGATAAGTGAAAGATTGCGCGCCGCGCAAACGGTTGCGAGGATTTTGCAACAACGCGCATCGATTGAATGATTGGTTCTGGAAAGCTTGATTGTGTCGATATATGCCGCTTGCATTGCGCTCGGCCCATTTCTACGCAAGCCGATGGCGAAGACATGTCGATATACGCATCACCTTCGAAACATTTGGATAACTAATCGATTGAGCAGGATGTCTTCGTGGTTCGGATATATTTCACGCTGAATGGCGAAGGTCGCTCGAGCAACGGCCGGCTATTCCGCCAACGACTGTCGCAACCGATCGCACTCCGGACACGCAAGGCGAGTGCGTGTACTGGACCGGTTCCTGAGTGATGTGAAGAGCAAGCCAAGCGTATGGTTTGCGCGCGAGGACGAAAATCGCCGACTGGGCGCTTGCGATGCGGGGTCACGCGCAGGCGTGTGGCTTTGCTCGCCGATGTCATGAAACGGTGACTACTGTGTCGTGTTCGTCACTGTTACGGCATGAGCAGAAATGAAAATGAAGGCGTGGGAAAACTAGCCATGTCGCGTCAGGATGGGGAACTTACACGTGCCGTCACCAATCCCTCCAAGGGAGCTTGATGGTGACGCGCACACTATGGCAACGCGCGGCTGTTCCTCAAGGTGCGCGTGCTTCTCTACCACCTCGATAGTCTCCCATCCTCCCTGGATCCTTCAGCACCATCAACGTGCCACGCTTAACGTGCCAGTTCGCCTACGTATGGCGCCGGTGGTCGTAAATGAAAGACTTCCATTCCGGCCGGCCGGCGCTCCCGAAGTCCCGCGTATCGACCTGCGCCCACGCCCATCGTCACGCGTATCTACACGACCCAAGCAATCATGGTTGCGTCGTCGGTCACATGCCAGATCGGTCATGCACGCCAACCGGCGGCGGCCGAAAATGGCAGGCCCGGCACGAAAAGGTCACGGCCCGGCCGGGGAGGCAGACGCACGCTGCATCCTGGCGCTTTTGTCCGAACAACTCCCATTGACAGTCGCAACGTCGTCATGCAATCATACAAACATAATGGTCCATTCGCGAGATCTCACAGGAAACGGAATGTCATCATCGCCTCACGCTGGCCGTCACCAATCCACCGTTAGCACTGCCGCAGGAAGCGAGGCGCACAGTACGGACGCCAAGTTCGATGTCCTCCCGGGGGGCCGCGTTCCCGCCAAGGACTCAGTCCTGATGGGGCTGCAGAACATCTTCGTGATGACCGGCATCTTTGTGTTTCCAGGGATCATGGGCCAATCCTTCGACCTTCCGGTCGGAACGGTAGCCGACCTCTACAGCGGCACGTTCATCGGCTGCGGCCTGACAACAATCCTGATGGCCGGTTTCTTCGGCCGTGCGCCGCTCGTGGCCGGCCCTTATGCCGGTGTCTTCGCGGCGTTGCTGTCGTTCGGTCATATGCCTGGCAGCAGTCTCGGCGCCGCCTTCGGATCCCTCTGCGTCGCCTCGCTGATCTGGTGTGCGCTATCGGTGCCCATCCGCGGCAAGAGCGCGATCTCACTGCTCGCCCGCATCGTGCGCAGCCCCGAGGTCTCCGGCGTAATCGTGATGCTCGTGATGATGCAGATCGCCGATCTCGCGTTCCCGCACTGGCTTGGCAAAACCAAGGACCCGACCTTCCCGCTCATCAACATTGGCGCCGGGCTGGTGACCGCGCTTGTGCTGATGGTGCTGACAATTTCGAAAATTCGCATCCTGCGCCGCCTTGCGCTTCTGATCGCGCTGATTGCGGGGGCGGTGACCTTCGAATGCTTTCACGCGATCGATTTCGCGACGGTCGCCAACGCGCCCTGGCTGGTGTTGCCGCACCCGTTCGCCTTTGGCTTTTCGGTCAACGCCGAATATGTGCTGGTGTTTTTCCTCGTCATCGTCGCGATCAACATTCAGACGATGACGCTGATGAGTGTCGTTGGCGAATGGACCGGCGAAGCCATGCCGACCGCCCGCCTTTCCTGGGGTGTGTTCGGGACGATGCTGGGCTCGGCGCTCGGGAGTTGCATCGGCGCGGTCAGCAACTTGCCCTACCCGGCCAATGTGGCGCTGCTGCGATCGACGCGCGTCGCGTCACGGCAGGTGACGATGGCGACCGGCATCATCCTGGTCATCATGGGCTTTTTCACCAAGCTCGACTACCTCTTCGTCGTGCTGCCGGTGCCGATCCTGGCGGCCGCTGCGACCGTGCTGTTCGGCATGGTGTTCGTCCACGGCGTCGAGATGCTGGCCGAGGTCGAGTGGACCGAGCGGCAACTTGCGATCACAGGCTTCTCGCTGATGCTCGGCTTCGGCAGTCTGTTCGTCAGCCCCGAAGTGTTCAAGGCCTTCCCGCTCGTCGTGAGCCTGTTGCTCAAGCAACCGGTCATTGTCGGCGTCACCTCGCTCATTATCCTGTCCGCGCTGCTGCCTGGACGCAGCCGCGTGGTCGAAGCGCCGCCGCTCCCGGTTCCGCGCCAGAACTGAGCGCCCCCGGCGTGTGGTCCCGCCGGACATTGCGAAGGCGGAGTAGTACCGTTTTCGGCGCCTCGGCGCCGATCCTGTTTTAAATCCAAACTATGGGCCGCCATTCCGGCCAAGGAGAGTGTGATGGACAAACTTTCGCGCGCCGCAACTGCTGCCGGCGATCCGCAGGGCGCCCCGCGCGACTTGCAGGAGCATATCGCCCGACTGGAGGCCAAGGGTCTGCTCACTCGCATCGAGCGGCCGATCAACAAGGATACGGAACTGCACCCGCTCGCGCGCTGGCAGTTCCAGGGCGGGCTGGACGAAGATCAGCGCCGCGCTTTCCTGTTCACCAACGTGGTCGACGGCGAAGGCCATACCTATGACATTCCGGTGCTGATCGGCGGCCTCGCCGCATCGCCGGAGATCTACGCTACCGGCCTCGGTTTGCCGGTCGATCAGATCGGCAAGATCTGGATGGAAGCGATCGCCGAGCCGATCCCGCCGGTGATGGCGGAGCAGGCGCCCTGCCAGGAAGTGGTGATCACCGGCGACGCGCTGAAGCTCAAGGGCCTGTCGCGTCTGCCGGTGCCGGTCTCCACGCCAGGCTTCGATGCGGCGCCCTATCTCACCGCGACGCTCTGCGTGACCAAAGACCCGGAGAGCGGCGTCCAGAACATGGGCACCTACCGCGCCGCGCTGAAGGCCGAAGACCGGTTGGGCGTGCGCATGGCGAGCCGCCTGTCGGGCGCCGGCGGCTATCTCCATTGGGAGAAATATCGCGCCAAGGGCCAGCAGATGCCGTGCGCCATCGTGCTGGGCTGCGCGCCGGCCGTGCTGTTCACCGGGCCGCAGAAGCTGCAGATCGACCAGGACGAGATGGCCGTCGCCGGCGGCCTGATGCGCGCGCCGGTCGGGGTGGTGCGCTGCAAGACCATCGATCTCGTCGTCCCGGCCGACGCCGAGATCGTGATCGAAGGTCTGATCGACACGGACGCACTGGAGCCCGAAGGTCCGTTCGGCGAGAGCCACGGCCATATCGCGCTCGAAGACTACAACATGTCGATGCACGTCACCGCGATCACGATGAAGAAGAAGCCGGTCTTCGTCTCGATCATCAGCCAGGTGACGCCGAGCGAAAGCTCGGTGCTGAAGAAGGTGGCCTATGAGCCGCTGTTCCTCGAGCATCTGCAGAAGACGATGGGGGTGCGTGGCGTGAAGCGGGTCGTGATGCATGAACCGCTGACCAACCTGCGCAAGGTGATCTTCGTCCAGTTTGCGCGCGGCACGCCGCAGGCCGAGATCTGGCGCGGCATGCAGGGCGCCGCGACGCTCCAGGCGCAGTGCGGCAAGCTGGTTATCGCCGTCTCCGAGGATATCAACCCGGAAAATGCGGATGCGGTCTTCTGGTCGCTCGCCTACCGCTCCGACTTCACGCATGACGTGCACGTGACGCCTTATCGCACCAGCGGGCATGGTCCCAAGTCCGGCCGCGCGCCGCTCGAAAGCACGCTGCTGATCGACGCGACGCTGAAGCACGACATGCCGCCGCTGGCTCTGCCGGCGGAGCAGTACATGACCGCTGCGCGCAAGATCTGGGAAGAGCTGCAACTGCCCCACCTCACGCCGCAGCCGCCATGGCACGGCTACCATCTGGGCGACTGGGACGCGCGCTGGGACGAGTATGCAAAAGCGGCGACCTCCGGCGGCTGGCGCGAGACCGGCGAGCGCACTTTCGCCAACCGGCGCGGCGGCGTGAAGCCGGAAACGCCGGTACGCGAGGCGTCGGGCGGTCACGAGTGAGTGACCGTCTCCGGCGGCTAGCTCGGTGAAGCGAAACGTCCCAAGGCGGGTCGACAGACGCTCGCTTCATCAATGCGCAGGGCTTGCCCGGCGCGCATTGAAATTGTGGGTCGCTGCCGCGAACGCCTTGGGCGCCTGATCGAGCGACTGCGCGCGGCAGCGTGAATTCCGCTTCCTCAAAGCGCGATGGCCGGATAACCGGCCGTCGCGCTCGCTAATCAAACGTCGAGTCGGTGAGCGTCGATTCGCAGTCGCGCACACGACGCCCGATTCGGGCTTGGCTCTCTGTACCCTCCCTACTCTCCCGCCCTCGGCAACAGCTTGATGCTATCCGCCGCCGGCGGCTTCGGCAGCGACTCCAGATACGCATGGATGTCGCTTAGATCCGCGTCGCTCAGGATCTTTTCCGAGAACGGCGGCATGGCTCCGGAGGGCGCCCGCACATAGTAGGCAAATGCCTGATATGGCAGCAGATCGACGGCAATAGCCGGTCCCACTCCGCCCTGCCCGACCGTGCCGTGGCACAGGTAGCAGCCGTCTTTCAGAAAATGCTCGTGGCCGCGCTGAATGGCGCCGGACGTTTGCGCATGCGCCGGCGTCAGCAGCGCGCACGACGCGGTCACGGCGAGCGCCAGCGAAACAGTCCGCCTGAAAACGTTCATCGCGGTTCCCCTAACGCGGTTGCGTGACGACATCGAGCAGCGCCGGATGGCCGCTCTTGACGACAGCCAGTGCGCGATCAATTGCCGGACCCAGCGCGGCGGGATCGGTGACCGGTCCTTCCGCCCACACGCCCATGCCTTTCGCGACGGTAGCGAAATCGACGTAAGGCTTCTCGATCAGTGTGCCCATCCGCCAGGTCTCCGGGTTGCGATCGCGCCGTGTCGCCATCCGCTGGATATGCATGGTTTCCTGATGCCACGCGCGGTTGTTATGCATGATCGTCAGTAGCGGAATCTGGTGATGCGCGAGGGTCCATAACACCGAGGGCACCATCAGCAGATCGCCGTCCGGCTGAATGTTGACCGCAATACGGCCCGTGCCCTTGCACGCGAGCGCCGCACCGGCCGCAGCCGGAAAGCCATAACCAATGCCGTACCCGCCCGAGCCGCCCATGAACTGCTCGTACTCGGTGAAATCCCAGAGCCGTTGAGGCCAATAGCTTTCGAATTGCGGCTGTGAAACCAGCGACCATTTCTCGTGGCGGATGCGCGCCCAGATTTCCTGGCATAACCGCGCGGTGCTGATTGGAACGGCATCCCATCCGACCGCGGCAGCGTTTCGCGCCGTCTCGCGCATCTTCAGGTGCGCCGTCTGCATGGCCTCTTTGCGCGCGTCGAAACCGCCCGGTCGTCCTACGCGGCGAATCGCTTCGATCAGTGGGGGTACGGTCGCCTGCGCGTCCCCGCCGATCGGCAGGTCAGCCGCGAGATAGCGCTGTATGTCGCCATAGCTCGACTTTGAATACAGATAGGCGTCACTGATGCTGATCACCTTGGCGTCCGGCTTGATCAGCCGCTTCGCCGGGCGCCCGGGCGTATCGGAGACCGTATTCGTCAGGCCCCACAGGTCGCCCACTTCGAGCGCCAGGATGACGTCGGCCTCGTCGATCAGAGACCTGTGCCGCGCCGTGTGATTCAGGTAATGCGCGGTCGGAAAATTCATCCGGCCGTACAGATCGATGACCGGTGCGTTCAACGACTCGGCGAGCTGCGTCAGTTGCACCACACCGTCCTGTGAATGCACGGCGCGGTCGACCACGATGACAGGATTCTGCGCGGCGACCAGCCATTGGGCCGCCTGTGCCAGCGCGGCCGCATCGCCCACAGGAGGTGCCACGTCGACCCGTTTGGGGATGCGCAGTTGCTGCGCGGTGTCGATCGGGTTCTCCTGCAGTTCGCCATCGGTGACGATCAGCACCGGCTCGCGCGGCGCAGTCGTCGCCACCATTCGCGCGCGCATGAAGCTTTCCGCGTAGTGTTGCAGCGACGCCGGCGCGTCGTCCCATTTGACGAAGTCGCGCACGATCGAACCTTCATCGACGGCGGTGTGGATCCAGTCGACCCCGGGCAAACGCTTCGCGGCATCCGCCGTATTGCCCGCCAGCACGATCACCGGCACACGGTCGCACCACGCGTTGTAAATCGCCATCGACGCATGCTGCAGACCGACCACGCCGTGGACCATGCTCGCCATCGGTTTGCCCGCCATCTTGGCGTAGCCGTGCGCCATCCCTACCGCCCCTTCCTCGTGGCAGCAGACGATGATTTCCGGCGCCTTGTTGCCGCCATAATTGATGATCGATTCCTGCAGGCCGCGCAGTGCCGAGGAGGTCATCATCGACACATATTCGATGCCGGCGCTGCGCATCACATCGACCATGAAGTCCGAGCCCGGATTGCGCACGTGCCCTTTCGGCACATCGTCGGCAAGCGTACTCATGGTTTCAGCGGCGATCGTTCTCGACGACGGCTCGATCGGCGCCGCAGCCGCCGGTTGCTTGCCCTCGCCCGCTGCGCCGGCGATCGTAGCGGCGTGCGTCGTCCCCGCTACGCCGGCCGCGCCGGCGGCCAATGCGCCTTTGAGAAAACCTCGCCGACTGGGACCGCCCGCTCGTGTGTTTTTTCTATCCACCGTTTTCACCTTTTGTGTCGAAACGATTCGGATCACGCGCGCGCCGCGCACATGCGGCGCGGGTCCCGAGGTTTAGAAGAGGTGATTCATGCCGAACGATATGCCGGTCTGACTGGCATGGGTGGATGGGTTCAGAGTGATGTTGGTGATCTCACCGCCCCTGTACTTCGTATAGTCGAAGTCCGCGTACAGAAGGGTTTTCTTCGAGAGGGCGTAAGTGACACCCACGATAGAAACGTCCTTTCTGCCGTGGACCCCGGCTGTAATATTTTTGTTGTCGTAATAGGCGCCGATGACCTGGATGAACGGCGTGATCTGATAACGCAGGCCGCCCCACAGGTATTGGTTTTTGGTCGAGCCGGTGACGGCGGTCGCCGTGTTCTGCAAGTTGAGCGACCAACCGCCGAGCGCGGTCACCGGCCCTAGCGTATAAGCGCCGCCCGCGGTGTATTCGTTGTCGCCCAAGAACGGACCCGTACCCGCAACAATCTGTTTTGACTTGTGCGTGTAACCGAAACCGAATTTCACCGTATGCGTCCGATAGTTGAATCCGACTGCACGGGTCGAACCGTCGTCGACACTGCCGGCAACGCCGCCTAAAGCATATTCGGCGCGAAATACCGTCGGGCCGAAGGCGCCCGTATAGTTGATCGCGTTCGGATCGCGGCCGGAGGAATTGCCGTTGGTCACCCCCGACGCTTCGGTAATGCTCAAAAATTTGAAGTCGAACGGTTCGAAATCCTTAATCAGATAATGCTGCATCGCGAACATACGGCCAAGGTCGACCCGGCCGAATGGGCCTTCCAGACCGACCGTCGACCGTCGCTGGAACAGGGTGTTGTTGGTGTTGTCGAGCGTGCCCTGAGAAAGTACGAAACCCGCTTCCAGGTTGAACACCGCCTTCAGACCGCCGCCCAGGTCTTCAACGCCTCTGAAGCCCCATCGGTTCTGGTCGTAAACGCCGTTCGACGCCATCGTCAGCGCCGCGCCGCCGGCCGGGGTGCCATTCACCACATTGCGCAAGCCGCCGTCCAGCGAGCCGTACATCGTCACGCTGCTTTGCGCATGCGCCGCACCGGTACACAGGCCCAGTAGCGCCAGCACGGACACCTTGCTCATCGAGACCTTGCGGACCGTTGCCGGAAAATCTCCATTTACCTTATTCTTCAACCTCTCCTCCGTATCGCTTCGTTTTTCTCCAACTTGAATCGCTTTTCATATGGATTACTAAACGAAAGCCTGTTAAGCCCTCTGATTGAGTGTTACTTATCGTCGTTGTAGAACCCGTTCCAATCCTTGATCCACTTCCGGACCTGCGCGCTGCTCGCGCTGTTTCTGGTCCGTGATGTACTACTTGCTTTCGACCGCACGTTGCGGCATTGCCTCGTTACGCTCGTCCCTGTCGCGCCCGTCGCAACACCGACCCGCGGCCATGCTGGCCGCGGCGGCGGCAGGCCGCGTTCCTCCCAGGCCTTCGCGCTCTGGTCGCTACCGACCTCGAACACGCACGCGGTTTCCGCTGGCCGGCTCGGGTTGAATCACGGGGCGGCCGCACTTTCGTACTCAAAGCGGTTCCTAAGACCAGGATGGATGCCAGTCTTTCGGCGCGCACTCGCACGAGTTGGCGGACCGTCATGAATAGCACGAGCGGCGCCACGAGCAAGCGAGGTGAGAGGATGGAATACGGCATGCGCCGGTGGAGGGCTTCGAGCGTCCAGATCAGCGTGAGATAGCCGAGCGGCGCGCCGATCATCATCAGGATGAAGGCGTATCTAACCGTGGTATCCGTGCCGTGATGTGCTGCCGCCGCTGACGACAGTTGATGGATACGGTTGGGCAGGAAGGTAAGCCCACTGCGGCAAGCGAGCATCGCCGCCGACGCGACAACTACGCCGACAATCGTCTTGCGGCGCAGGCTCGGCTCGAAGATGCTTGCGAAGAAGGTATGCGATGCGGGCTTCGCGGCGACGCCATCGCGCACTTTGAGCCAGCGCCGCGGTGCGGAAATAATGCGGCGCGCGAGTATCGTCGCCAGTTCCGGTACGGTGCCGAGGTCCGAGGAAGCGAACATCCAGCGGAGGAACGCAGAAATGAGCGCGAGCCATTGGCAGCGCGACAGGCGGAAAGCTGGCGCGCCCGCCGTTGTCGTTGCCACTGCGCTCATGTCCTGCGATTTGCCCATGCTGCCGTCTCCTTGTCCCTTTCTTTTCCTTTCGATCAGACGCTTTCCATCGACTCGCGTGTTGGCACGCTAACATCCGTCGGCGCGAGTATATGGCGTAATACAATGATATTGCAATACGTATGATGCGCATCATATCGCCAAATGGCCGACAAGTGTTACATGCCGGATGCATATGATGCGGACAGGAAAGCAGAGCGGCTCCCGATAGTCGGGACGGGATGCCGGCCGTCTCGAGCGCCAAGCGGCCTCTGGAAGCGTTTTGGGTGGGTAGCCTGGTTGAGGGCGCCGGCAGGGCTGGAGCAGTCGAAGCTACAGGGGTGTATTGGCCCCGAACGTGCGCCGCTCATCGACGCAGCGGCGCCTGCCGGAAGGCGCCGTCCGGCAGATCAGCGGGATCCGGCGTCAGTGAATATCCGCGAGCACATCGACCGCGAGTTTCTCTGCCTGCTCGACATGGCGTTTGCACGCGTTCGCGGCTTCGGTCGCGTCATTGCGCATGACCGCGTCGACGATCGCCGAAATTTCGGCATAGCTCTGTTCGAGCCGCCCGGTGTGGGACAGCGTCGTCGCACGCAGCATCATCACTCGCGTGTGGATGAGCCGCAGCATCTCCGTCAGCACCGGATTACCCGCCCCGCTCAGGATCACATCGTAGAACTGCGCCTTCTGCCGCAGGAACCGCAGGGTCACCTCCTCCACCTTCATGTTCCTGATGGCCGCCAGTTCCTTCAGCGCCTGGACGAGCGCCACACGCTGATCCGGTGTCGCGCGTTCGGTGAATTGCCGCCCTGCCAGCGCTTCGAGCACCGCGCGCACTTCATACAGCCCCTTCGCTTCGTCCCTGGTGATGACCGCAACAATGGGCCCCTTGTGCGGAATGATCTGCACGAGGCCTTCGGCGACCAACTGACTCAATGCCTCGCGGACCAATGTCCGGCTCACACCCAGCATTTCGCACAATTCGCGTTCGATCAGCCGGTCGCCCGGCTTGAACGTCAGATCAGTGATGGACAGACGCAGCCCCTCGATTACCTGCTGACGCAATGTCGCAGCCGGCCGGACAACTTGTCGGTTCGTATTCATTCCTTCCTTGTTCACTATCTGGATGGCCCTCGTCGGCGAATTATTATCATACAATCATATGAAGAGCGCGTAGACTGTTATGAATATTGTAATAAACCATACAATCCTACAACCCTCTCCGTCACATGGCATCCGAGGAGGATTTCCATGCAAGACGTCACATAATCTGAGCGCAGGGCATCGGGGCAAGATCCGCAAGCAAGGACGTACTAGTGCGTCAGATACTCAGAGCGATGAAACCCCGCATGTCTTCGACTCTCCGTAACGACGAACCAGCGGGAGGCTCTTCTCGACACGATGACCGTTGCATTCCAACGGTCGATTAGGATAACAAAACGTGTGCCGGCCGACCACTGAGATGGCGTTTGTGTGTCGCAAGATTCGAGGTGTCGAGGGCGTACGCATGCAGAGGTCAGCGTGACTGGGCTTCGACGTCCTCGCCAACCCGACCTTCGCGTGGCCGATCGTCTCACCTCGATGCCGATGCTCGCGACAGGGTTACCGCAACAACCGACCTACGAAGCGTCGTCACTGCGGCCGCTGCCATACATGACCATCTGCCCGTCTGCGCCGAGCATGTAGCAATGCCGCAAAGCAGGTGCAGGCCGCTCGCTTCGACAACAAAGAATAAGCTGTCGCAACGAATCGAAATAACGCATAACTCGCCGGGAGATACAGGCTATCGAACGCCCGTTTAAGGAAGTTGGGCGCACGCGCTGCCGAGAAGGGCCTTCAGATGGGTGCAAGCATAAGGCGTCGTTCACGACGTTTTATGCTTAACGGCACAGGGGATATGGATAGCGCTAAAGGCGCTTGGTGGGCCGGGTCGGATTCGAACCGACGACGGGATTTCTCCGGCGGATTATGAGTCCGCTGCCTGCAACCAGCACGGCGTCCGGCCCAAGAAGAAAAAGACCCGGTCGCAAGGCCGGGCCTGATCGCTGATTGGCCGACATACTACACGAAATCGGGGCTTCCGGGACTGCTTCGCGTACCGCACGAAACAACCCTGAAGCCCCGCATGAAGGCATCGGCCGACCGCCTGTTCCGCGATCGATCTACGCGATACGTCAGTTCCCTTCCAGGAACGACTTCAGCTTGTCGGAACGGCTCGGGTGACGCAGCTTGCGCAACGCCTTCGCCTCGATCTGGCGAATCCGCTCGCGCGTGACGTCGAACTGCTTGCCCACTTCCTCGAGCGTATGGTCCGTGCTCATCTCGATACCAAAACGCATGCGCAGCACCTTGGCCTCGCGCGGCGTCAGCGAATCGAGCACGTCCTTCACGACGTCGCGCATGCTTGCGTGCAGCGCGGCGTCGGCCGGTGCGACCGTGTTCGTGTCTTCGATGAAGTCGCCCAGATGCGAATCGTCGTCGTCGCCGATCGGCGTTTCCATCGAGATCGGTTCCTTCGCGATCTTCATGATCTTGCGAATCTTGTCTTCCGGCATTTCCATCTTCTCGGCCAGCGTTGCCGGATCCGGCTCGAGACCGGTTTCCTGCAAAATCTGACGCGAGATACGGTTCATCTTGTTGATCGTTTCGATCATGTGAACCGGAATGCGGATCGTGCGCGCCTGGTCCGCGATCGAACGAGTAATTGCCTGGCGAATCCACCACGTGGCGTACGTCGAGAACTTGTAGCCGCGGCGATATTCGAACTTGTCCACCGCCTTCATCAGGCCGATGTTGCCTTCCTGAATCAGATCGAGGAACTGCAGACCGCGGTTCGTGTACTTCTTCGCAATCGAGATCACGAGACGCAGGTTCGCTTCGGTCATCTCGCGCTTGGCCTGACGCGCCTTCAGTTCGCCGGCCGCCATCTGGCGGTTGGTTTCCTTCAGGTCCTTCAGCGGCAGCACGACGCGCGCCTGCAGATCCAGCAGACGCTGTTGCTGTTCGCGAATCGCCGGGATGTTACGCGTGAGGATCGCGCTGTACGAGTGGCCTTCAGCGACAATCTTGTCCGCCCATTCGAGGTCCGTTTCATTGCTCGGGAAACGCGCGATGAACTCGGCGCGCGGCATGCCACACTTGTCGACCACCGTGTGCAGAATCTGACGCTCGACCTGACGCACTTCATCCACTTGCGCACGCAACGTGTCGCACAGACGCTCGACCGTGCGCGCGGTGAAGCGGATGGTCATCAGCTCGTTCTGGATGGTTTCCTGCGCCTTCAGGTACGACTTCGACTTGTAGCCTTCCTTCTCGAACGCGCGGCGCATCTTGTCGAACCACTCGCTGATGAGCGCGAATTTTTCGAGCGACATGCGCTTCAACGCCTCGAGCTGCGCGGCATTCGCCGTCGCCTGCGCGGCGCCGTCGTCGTCTTCTTCCTCTTCTTCCTCGTCCTCTTCGACTTCCTCGTCTTCGCTCTCGATCGCCTCAGCTTCCTGTTCCGAGAAGCCGTCCGCGTCTTGCGCGTTTTCGTCGATCAGACCGTCGACCAGCTCGTCGATGCGAATCTCTTCATTCGCGACGCGCTCAGCCATCGCGAGAATGTCCGCGATCGTGGTCGGACATGCGGAGATTGCCATCACCATGTGCTTCAGGCCGTCTTCGATGCGCTTCGCGATTTCGATTTCGCCTTCACGCGTGAGCAGCTCGACCGTGCCCATCTCGCGCATGTACATCCGCACCGGGTCGGTCGTGCGGCCGAATTCGGAGTCGACCGTTGACAGCGCAACTTCCGCTTCCTCTTCGACTTCGTCATCGGACGACGCGGCCGGCGCGTTGTCGTTCAGCAGCAGCGTCTCGGCATCCGGCGCCTGCTCGTAGACCGCGACGCCCATATCGTTGAACGTGCTGATGATGCCTTCGATCGCCTCGGTCTCGGCAAAATTGTCCGGCAGATGGTCGTTGATTTCGGCGTAAGTCAGGAAGCCGCGCTCCTTGCCGAGCTTGATCAGCGCGCGCAGCTTCGAGCGGCGCTCCTCGAGCTCTTCCGCGGTGCCCGGCTGCGTGGACGCAAACGCGTCCTTCAGCAGCGCTTTTTCCTTCGCGCGGCGGTCGCGTGCCTTGGCCTTTTCGCCTTTGCCCTGAACGGGAGTTGCAACTTCTTCGCTCTGGGTTGCGTCGTCATCGACGGATACTTCGTTCAGCTTTTTCGTCATGGAGTTCGCCGTACCGGCTGTAGTCTCGACTCGCGGCTGGTGGACAACAGCCGGTTGAACCGTGGATACTGGAGATTCGCGCACTGCCGCATCGTCCTGCGCGGCAGCCGCGTCCCTTGCGCCTTCCTTTGCGCTACGGGCATTCGGCCGCTTCGTAACCGTTGTGACAGCTTTCGCCGCCTGCACCGGGGCCGCTCGCGCGGCGGAAACGGTCGAGGCCCGCTTCCGGGCTGGTGTGGCACGCTCGGCAGACGTTTTTGTTGCGGAAGATGCGGACCTGGCCTGTGTGACCTTCGTGGTCGGCTGCTCGGAGCCTTTGCCTGCCGCTTTCTTTCCGCCTGTAGTCTTTACCATTGCAATCGCCTTTCGCCTTTGCCTGGAAATAGAACCGCTGAAAACCTTTTATTATAGCACCTGCGTTTCAGCCCTTCCGTTGTCACTTCCTGTTCACAGCCCGAGCTGCCGCTTCATGTCGGCGCACTTTTGACTCAGGCTGTTGAATTCCGCCAGTTCTTCCGGCGTATGTCTGGATTGACGAGCCAACTGATCAAGGCGTTCACGGGACGCGTCGTAACGCATCTTGAGGATCGCCGCTTTCAGCTCCTCGCCGGCGAGCCGCTCATGCTCGCGGCGCTCTTCGGCGACGGTCGCGTCGTCCGGGTTCTTCAGCAACAAATCCCGAACGTTTTCATCATAGTCCAGAATTTCGCGAAAGATTTCCTCGAAGGTTGGGGCGTTCGCACCATTGCGCAATAGATCGGAGAGCAACTGAAATTCGGCTGTCTCACCCAACGCGCGGGCATGCGTCGTCACTTCCTCGAACAGCTCCGCATGACGGGTTACCGCAAGCAAATCCCGCTCAGCGTCGTCGTCCAGCATCGCCACGATGCGCGGGTACATCACGAGGTTGCGCAGCGCCCGTTGCTCGATACCGGTTACGCTGCGCCGGTCCTTGCGGGCGGGAGCCGCGCGCGCCGCGGCCGCGATCCGCGCGTCGACCTCGCACAGCGCGGCCACTTCGTCGAACGGCACGTTCAGACGGTCCGCGAACATGTGCATGATCTGTGCACGCAGCGCATTCGCCGGCAGCGCCTGCAACAGCGGTTTCGCATCGAACAGCGCGCGTGCGCGGCCTTCGGGCTGATCCAGTTCCTTGCCGGCCAGCACCTCGTTCAGCATGAACTGGGACAGCGGCATCGCCCGCTCGACCTGCTCCGCAAACGCGTCGGCGCCGAACTCGCGCACATAGCTGTCCGGATCGTGCTCGGTCGGCAGAAACAGAAAGCGGATTGTCCGGTTATCCGCCGCATGCGGCAGACAGGCATCCAGCGCGCGCCGCGCCGCGCGTCGACCGGCGGCATCGCCATCGAAGCTAAAAATGACCGTGTCCGTCTGGCGCAGTAATTTCTGCACATGAACCGGCGTGCAGGCGGTGCCGAGCGTCGCAACCGCGTTCTGAAACCCCAGTTGGGCCAGCGCGACGACGTCCATATACCCTTCCACCACCAGCACGTATTTGTGTTCCCGAATCGCGAGGCGCGCTTCAAAAAGTCCGTAAAGCTCGCTGCCCTTGCTAAATAGCGGCGTTTCGGGCGAATTCAAATACTTGGGCTCGCCACCGTCCAGCACGCGCCCGCCGAAGCCGATCACCTGCCCTTTGACATTGCGGATCGGGAACATCACGCGCTCGCGAAACCGGTCGTAACGGCGGTTCTGACCCTGCGCGTCAGACTTTTCGCTGACGATGACCAGCCCGGCGTCGACCAGCGCCTCGTCCCGATAATTGGGAAACGCCGTCTCGAGGTTCTGCCAGCCATCCGGCGCATAACCCAGGCCAAAGCGCGCCGCGACTTCGCCGGTCAGCCCGCGCTTCTTCAGGTATTGGACCGCGTTCGGCGCGCCGCGCAACTGCTTGCGGTAAAAATCGCAAGCAGTTTGCATCACGTCGGACAGCGCGGTCGTGACCGCCTTCGACGCGCTCGGCGCATAACCGTCGCCGCCGTTTCCCGGCATGCCGCCGCCGCTGCGTATCGCCGACGGCTCGTGCGGCACGGTGAGGCCCACCGATTGCGCAAGCTCGTTGACAGCTTCAGGAAAGGTCAATCCTGCATGCTCGATCAGAAAACCAATGGCGGTGCCATGCGCACCACAGCCGAAACAATGATAGAACTGCTTAGTCGGACTAACCGTAAACGAAGGGCTTTTCTCGTTGTGAAACGGGCACAGCCCCATGAAGTTCGCGCCGCCCTTCTTCAACTGCACGAACCGGCCGACCACGTCGACGATATCGACGCGGTTGAGCAGATCCTGCAGGAATGCATGCGGAATCACGGTAGCAGCGTTGCCTTCAAACGGACCGGATACGTGGGCCGTGCGTTCTGAACAGCATAGGACGCGCGGACAGAAACGGACACAAGCAACGCGTCAGGGCCAACGTCCGGGCTGCGACGTCATTCCCGCGCGGCTGTGCCCGCGGGAACCCTCTACTTCGAAAGCGCCGCCTTGACCTTGGCCGACACGGCCGTCATATCGGCCCGGCCGGCAAGTTTAGGCTTGAGCACGCCCATCACCTTGCCCATGTCCTGCGGGCCGGCGGCGCCCGTCTGCGCGACCGCGGCCTGCACTTCGGCGGCGATGTCGTCATCGGACAACTGCGCCGGCATATAGGCGGCCAGCACATCCAGTTCGCCCTTTTCCTTTGCGACCAGATCGGCGCGCGCCGCGGCTTCGAACTGGCTGATTGAGTCTTTACGCTGCTTGATCATCTTGTCGATGACCGCCGTGACGCCAGCGTCATCGAGCTCGATGCGTTCGTCGACTTCACGCTGCTTGATTGCCGCGAGCAGCAACCGGATCGTTCCGAGGCGTTCCGTTTCGCGCGCGCGCATCGCGGCTTTCATGTCGTCGTTGATCCGAACCTTAAGACTCATCGTTCACCTGCCATACGTTGTTAAGGCGTTTCGGGGATTAATAGGCGCACACCAGGGCGTCCTGCATAACACAAAAACCCGCCTGAAGCGGGTTTCTCGAGCGGGTTCGCGCCAATTCGCGATCCATGCAACCCGCGGCGACGCGCCCATCGATATGCGTCCCAATATGCACGCGGCCGGTACGGCCAGGGTGCGCGCGGCCGCTGCCGCTTGGGTCGAAGCGCTGCGTGTGACCCTGGTGGCAAGCCGCGCCAAACCGCCGGAGGAAACGCAAAATACGCGGCGTTAAAGTGAGCGCCGCGATGAGTATCAGTAGAACTTCAGTAGAACTTTTTCGGCAGCATCTGGCTGCGCAGGCGCTTGAAATGCCGTTTGACGGCCGCCGCTTTCTTGCGCTTGCGCTCAGACGTCGGCTTCTCGTAAAACTCACGCGCACGAAGCTCAGTCAAGAGACCGTTCTTCTCGATCGTGCGCTTGAAGCGGCGCATTGCGACTTCAAAGGGCTCGTTTTCTTTTACGCGAATGGTCGTCATCTTTCAATAACGGTTTTGGGCAAAGGGATCGAAGTATAGCAGACGTTCTGCATAAAAGCACGAACGAGTCAAGCCCCCTGGACAAATTCTGCGGCCGCCTGCCCCGCCGCCACGCCGGAAGCCCATGCCCACTGGAAGTTGTAGCCGCCGAGCCAACCGGTCACGTCGACCGCCTCGCCAATGAAGTACAGGCCCGGCACGCGCGCGCTCATCATCGTGGCTGACGACAGCTCGCGCGTATCGATGCCGCCGCGCGTCACCTCGGCCTTCCGGTAGCCTTCGGTGCCGTTCGGCACGAGCGTCCAGCGCGACAGCGCGTCGCCGATCTTGCGCAGCGTCTTGTCCGGCAGGTCGGCGATGCGTGCGTCCGGCGGCACACCATGCGTATCGAGCCAGACGTGCGCGAGCCGCACCGGCACCCACTCGGCAAGCAGATTCGCGATCTGGCGCTTGCTGCCCGCTTTCGCTTCGAGCAACGCGCCGGCGGCGTCGCGTTCGGCGAGCAGATTGATGTGAACCGGCTCGCCCGGTTGCCAGTAACTTGAAATCTGCAGCACGGCCGGTCCCGACAGCCCACGATGGGTCAGCAGCAGGTCTTCGATAAATTCACCGCCCGACTTCTTCGCGCCCGTCGCGAGATGGACCTCGAGCGACACGCCCGACAGCGCCGAAAACGGCGCCCAGTCGGCGGCCGCGAACGTCAGCGGGACGAGCGCCGGACGCGTGTCGATAAGTTTGTGGCCGAACTGCTTCGCGAGCCGGTAAGCGAAATCGGTCGCACCGATCTTCGGAATCGACAGCCCGCCGGTCGCGATGACCAGTGCGCGCGCCGTCATTCGCCCCGATCGCGTGCCCAGGGCGAAGCTGCCGTCCGACGCCCGGCTCACCTCTTCGACAACGACCGGCCGGCGCCACGCGACCTGGCCCGCATCGCATTCGCTCTTCAGCACGTCGATCACGGCATCGCTCGACTGATCGCAGAAGAGTTGCCCCTTGTGCTTCTCGTGCCACGTGACGCGATAGCGCTTGAGCAGCGCCATGAAATCGCGCGGCGTGTAGCGCGCGAGCGCCGACCTGCAAAAATGCGGATTCGCCGACAGATAGTTCGCCGGCCCCGCATAAAGATTCGTGAAGTTGCAGCGGCCGCCACCCGAGATGCGGATTTTTTCCGCGAGCCGCGGCGCATGGTCGATCAGCACGACGCGCCGCCCAAGCTGGCCGGCCACCGCCGCGCACATCATGCCGGCCGCGCCCGCGCCAATTACCGCGATATCGAAAGATTCCATGGCGCGCATTGTAACCGCGGCGGTCATGCGGGCCGGCCGGCTGGGGGCCGCACTGCTATACTTTGAGGCTAAGTCTCTGACAGCACGCCAGCCGCGGCGCGTGGCGCGAACCCTGCCAGGCCTGCCGCAACCCCGGCGCCACGTCCCACGCCCGCCCGACCCGCCCGACCTCCGAACCATGCTTGTTCTCGGCATAGAAAGCTCCTGCGATGAAACCGGCCTCGCGCTCTACGACACCGAGCGCGGCCTGCTCGCGCACGCGCTGCATTCGCAGATCGCGATGCATCGCGAGTACGGCGGCGTCGTGCCGGAGCTTGCGTCGCGCGATCACATCCGGCGCGCGCTGCCATTGCTCGAGGAAGTGCTCGAACACTCCGGCGCCGCGCAGCCCGACATCGACGCGATCGCGTACACGCAAGGCCCCGGCCTCGCAGGCGCGCTGCTGGTCGGCGCGAGCATCGCCAACGGTCTCGCGATGGCCTGGGGCAAGCCGACCATCGGCATTCACCACCTCGAAGGGCATCTGTTGTCGCCGCTGCTGGTCGATGCGCCGCCGCCCTTTCCGTTTGTCGCGCTGCTCGTTTCCGGCGGCCATACGCAGTTGATGCGCGTGACCGACGTCGGCGTCTACGAAACCCTCGGCGAAACACTCGACGATGCAGCAGGCGAAGCGTTTGACAAGACTGCCAAACTTCTGGGCCTCGGCTATCCGGGCGGCCCGGAAGTGTCGCGGCTCGCCGAGTTCGGCACGCCGGGAGCCGTCGTGTTGCCGCGTCCGATGCTGCATTCGGGCGACCTCGATTTCAGCTTTAGCGGCCTGAAAACGGCCGTCCTGACGCAAGTGAAGAAACTCGGCACAAACGTCTGCGAGCAGAGCAAGGCCGACCTTGCGCGCGGCTTCGTCGATGCGGCTGTCGAGGTGCTCGCCGCGAAATCGCTGGCCGCGTTGAAACGCACGAAATTGAAGCGGCTGGTGGTGGCGGGCGGCGTCGGGGCGAACCGGCAATTGCGCGATGCGTTGTCGGCGGCCGCGAAAAAACGCGGCTTCGATGTGCATTACCCGGACCTGTCGCTGTGCACCGACAACGGCGCAATGATCGCGCTGGCGGGCGCATTGAGGCTGCAACGCTGGCCGGAGCAGGCTGACGCGGACTATGCGTTCACGGTCAAACCGCGCTGGGACCTTGCGTCACTTGCGCGCTAACCGAAGCAGCGCATCGCGCGACGTACACCCGCCGCACGCGCCCACGCACCCATGCCGCAAAACGCAAACGGCCGCTTTCAGGCGGCCGTTTGCGCATCTATCATCCGGCGAGACCGGCGAATCCGGCGAAAGCTGCGCTGAAAGCTGCCGCCAAGGTTGCGTCAACAACTATCGCGCCGCACGCTTGTCGCTTTCGATCAACGCGTACGCGCTGTGATTGTGGATCGACTCGAAGTTTTCCGCTTCGAGCACGTAAGCGACGATCCGCTCGTCCGCATTCAGACGCTGCGCGACGTCGCGCACGAGATCTTCGACAAACTTCGGGTTGTCGTAAGCGCGCTCCGTGACGAACTTCTCGTCCGGCCGCTTCAGCAAACCCCACAGTTCGCATGACGCCTCTTCTTCGGCGATTCGGATCAGCTCTTCTATGGCGACATCGCCGGCCAGTTCCGCGTTGATCGTCACGTGCGAGCGCTGGTTGTGCGCGCCGTACTGCGAGATCTTCTTCGAGCACGGGCACAGGCTGGTCACCGGCACCAGCACTTTCAGGAAGATGCGTGCGACGCCGTCACGCAGATCGCCGGCGAGCGTCACCTCGTAATCCAGCAGGCTCTGCACGCCCGACACAGGCGCGGTCTTGTTCACGAAATACGGAAACGACACTTCGATGCGGCCCGCGCGCGCTTCGAGCTTCTCGAGCATAGCAGCCAGCATCGTGCGCATCGCGGCCAGGTCGAGCGCCTCGCTCCGCTCTTCGAGCAGCGCCACGAAACGGGACATATGCGTGCCCTTCTGCTGCGCCGGCAGATGAACATCGAAGTTCCATACGCCGACGGTCGGCTGCACGGCGCCGTCTTGCGTGCGAACCGTCAACGGATGACGCACCCCCTTGACGCCTACCCGCTGAATCGGAATCTGCCGGGTGTCGACCGTGCTTTGCACGTCGGGCATCACAAAAGCGGGGTTCATCTGGTTCATCTTCTTGTCCTCACGGGCATGCGCGAACGCATGCGTGCAAATGGCAACCGCCGGCCTCAAGCCGGCGGTTCAGGATGAGCTCCACAGCCCATCGCTCGAATTGGGAATGGCCGCGACAGCGGCGGCGAGCCCGCGTGTCAGGCGACGCGCTTCACTGACTTCCCGGCCGATGCCGTGCTGACCTGGTCGATGAACCGTTCGCGGATCGACTTCGCGATGCCCGCGGCGTCCAGACCACATTCGGCGAGCAGCTTGGCCGGATCCCCGTGATCGATGAAGCGATCGGGAAGGCCCAATTGTAGTACGGGCTTGATAACCCCACTCGCCAGCAGGGCTTCGACGCATGCGGAGCCCGCGCCGCCCATCACGCAACCCTCTTCGACCGTGACGAGCGCATCGTGCGTTTCCGCCAGTTCGCGGATCAGGTCCGCATCGACCGGCTTCACGAAGCGCATGTTGGCGACCGTCGCATCGAGTTGCTCGGCGGCGGCCAGCGACGGTGCGACCATCGTGCCGAACGCGAGAATCGCGATGCGCTTGCCCGCCGGCTGCGCGGTTTCGCGGCGGATCTCGCCCTTGCCGAGCGGCAGCGCGGCCATCTGCTTGACCGTCGCGACGCCCGTGCCGGCGCCGCGCGGATAGCGCACCGCCGTCGGGTTCGGTTGCTGGAGCGCGGTGTACAGCATCTGGCGGCATTCGTTTTCGTCGGAGGCCGCCATCACCGTCATGTTCGGCACGCAGCGCAGGAACGCGAGGTCGTAGGCGCCCGCGTGCGTCGCGCCGTCCGCGCCGACGAGGCCCGCGCGGTCGATTGCGAACACGACCGGCAGGTTCTGCAACGCGACGTCGTGAATCAGCTGGTCGTACGCGCGCTGCAGGAAGGTCGAATAGATCGCGACGACCGGCTTCATGCCTTCGGCCGCGAGGCCGCCCGCGAACGTCGCCGCGTGCTGTTCGGCGATGCCGACGTCGTAGTAGCGGTCCGGGAAGCGCTTCTCGAACTCGACCATGCCGGAGCCTTCGCGCATCGCCGGCGTGATGCCGACCACGCGTGCATCGAGCTCGGCCGCATCGCACAGCCACTCGCCGAACACTTGCGTATAGGTCTTCTTGCCCGGCGCCGTCGACGGCTTGATGCCTTCGGCCGGATTGAATTTGCCCGGCCCGTGGTACAGCACCGGATCGGCCTCGGCGAGCTTGTAGCCCTGGCCTTTCTTCGTCACCACGTGCAGGAACTGCGGGCCGCGCAATTCCCTGATGTTCTGCAGCGTCGGAATCAGCGAATCGAGATCGTGACCGTCGATCGGGCCGATGTAGTTGAAGCCGAACTCTTCGAAGAGCGTCGCCGGCACGATCATGCCCTTCGCGTGCTCTTCGAGCTTGCGCGCGAGATCGAGCATCGGCGGGGCGACGCGCAGCACGCGTTCGACGCCCGCGCGTGCGGCCGCATAGAAGCGCCCCGACATCAGCCGCGCGAGGTGGCGGTTCAACGCGCCGACCGGCGGCGAGATCGACATGTCGTTGTCGTTCAGGATGACGAGCAGCGGCACGTCATCGGCCACGCCGGCGTTGTTCATCGCTTCGAACGCCATACCGGCCGTCATCGCGCCATCGCCGATCACGGCGATCGCAAAGCGGTCTTCGTGTTGCAGCTTGCTCGCGATCGCCATGCCGAGCGCAGCCGAAATCGACGTGCTCGAGTGCGCGGTGCCGAACGTGTCGTACTCGGACTCGGAGCGGCGCGGGAAACCCGAGATGCCACCCAGCTGACGCAGCGTGTGCATCTGCTCGCGGCGGCCGGTCAGGATCTTGTGCGGGTAGGTCTGGTGACCGACGTCCCAGACGATGCGGTCGCGCGGCGTGTCGAACACATAGTGCAGCGCGATCGTCAGTTCGACGGTACCGAGGTTGGACGACAGATGGCCGCCCGTCTGCGACACGCTGTCGAGCACGAAGGCGCGCAGCTCGTCGGCGAGCGGTTTCAACTGGCGGAGATCGAGCCGGCGCAACGCGGCCGGGTCGTCAATGGTTTTCAGCAAGTCGTACATCGTCGTTCCATTGTAGGAAAACTTACGCGCCCGCACTTCATTCGCGCCTACCCCTTCTGGTCTCTAGCGTGGCGGCGGGCTTTCGCGTTGATTCTTCGCTTCTTCAGCTGACCCGGTTCACGACCAGGTCGGCAAGCTCGGCAAGACGCTGTGCGCGCGTGCCGAAAGGTTCGAGCGCCGCGTGTGCGTCGCTGCGCAACTGCACGGCGAGCGCACGCGATGCGTCGAGCCCGATAATCGAGACATAAGTTGGTTTGTCGTCCTTCGCGTCCTTGCCCGCCGTCTTGCCGAGCGTGGCCGAATCGGAGGTCGCGTCGAGAATGTCGTCGACTACCTGAAACGCGAGGCCCACCGCCGCCGCATATGCGTCGAGCGCACGCAGCGTCTGCGCATCCGGCGTCTCGCCGGCCAGTGCGCCCATGCGCACCGACGCCCGCAATAGCGCGCCGGTTTTCATCCGGTGCATCGTTTCGAGCTCTTCACGCGTAAGCTTTTTGCCGACGCTCGCGAGGTCGATCGCCTGGCCGCCCGCCATCCCGATCGAGCCGATCGCAAGCGCCAGTTCGCGCGTGAGCGCCGCCTGCTGCGCGGGAGCCAGCGCCGCGCCTTCGGTCAGCGCGACAAACGCCTGCGACTGCAGCGCATCGCCGACCAGCAACGCCATCGCGTCGTCGTACTTGACGTGCACGGTCGGCTTGCCGCGGCGCAGATCGTCGTCGTCCATGCACGGCATATCGTCGTGCACGAGGGAATACACGTGAACCATTTCCAGCGCAGCCGCCGCGGCCTCGAGAGATTCGGCGCGCGCACCGGTCAGTTCGCCTGCGGCATGACACAGCAATGGACGGACCCGCTTGCCGCCGCCCAGCACCGCGTAGCGCATGGCCTCATGCAGACGCGCGGGGGCGATGGATTCGGGCGGCAGGTAATGCTCGAGCGCCTTTTCCACACGCTCGAGCACCGAGCGCATCCATTGTTCAAAATTCATAGATCGTCTTCTCCGCTGTCAGCGGCGGTTGTGGGGAGCGGTTTCAACGTTTCTCCATCGAGCACGCGAACCTGCTGTTCAACTTTTTCTAGCTGCTGCTGGCAGAACGCCACGAGGGCAGCGCCGCGCCGGTACGCGGCAAGCGATTCCTCAAGGCTCAGACTGCCGCCCTCCATCCGCCCGACAAGCCCTTCGAGCTCCGCGAGCGCCGCCTCGTACGTGTCCGGCAGCGGCGCGGCGGCGGCTTCCTCGGGGGACGTATCAGCGTTCTGGGTCGATGCGGTCTTCGCCATGAATCCGTCGCAAAATTAAAACAAGTCGAACATTCTACGGCAAAAGTGACATTTCCGAGCCCGCGTCCGGCCGCCGGCCCGTTGCGCAAAGGGCACACGGCATGCGAAAGATCGTGCCGAAGCACGACCTCGTCCCTCAAAAAACTCTAGCGCCGGTGGGATGAAAACGCGAACTTCCCACACAATTTTGACCCAAATCAGGTACTTAATGGCCCCTTGAAGGGGGAAACGGGTATAATCGCGGGCTCCCTAAATCGAATCTTCGATGGTTGGGTTGTTCACTGCTTTCACGTCTTCATCGGGAGTGGGAATGTCCAATCTGAGCAATGCATTGCAGCTGCGTGCCATTCATAGTCAGCTGCCAGTCACGGCTTACTTTGACGAAGCGCTTCTTACGCGCGAAATCGAAACCCTTTTCAGGAAAGGTCCTCGCTACGTCGGGCATGAGTTGATGGTGCCCGAAGCGGGAAACTATTTTGCCCTGCCGAGCGAGAGCGAGGGTCGGGTACTCGTGCGCGATCAGCAATCGCAAATCGAGCTGCTGTCGAACGTGTGCCGGCACCGCCAGGCAATCATGCTGAACGGCCGCGGCAGCACGGAGAATATCGTCTGTCCGCTGCATCGCTGGACGTACGATCTGAACGGCCAACTGCTCGGCGCACCGCATTTCGCGGACAACCCGTGTCTCAATCTCGGCGCCACACCGCTGCAGAACTGGCGCGGGCTGCTGTTCGAAGCACAGGGCCGCGATGTCGCGAAAGATCTCGCGCGCCTCGGGCCGAAGGAACACTTCGACTTTACGGACTACATGTTCGATCACGTCGAAGTCCACGAGTGCAACTACAACTGGAAGACCTTCATCGAGGTCTATCTGGAGGACTATCACGTTGCGCCGTTCCATCCGGGCCTCGGCAGCTTCGTGAACTGCGACGACCTCACGTGGGAATTCGGCGACTGGTACAGCGTGCAAACGGTCGGCGTTCATAACGGCCTCGCGCGCGCAGGCAGCCCGACGTACGCGAAGTGGCACGATGAAGTGCTGCGCTTTCGCGACGGCAAACCGCCTGAATTCGGCGCGATCTGGATGGTGTACTACCCGGGCATCATGATCGAGTGGTATCCGCATGTGCTCGTCGTCTCGTGGCTGATTCCGCGCGGGCCGCAGAAGACCACGAACGTCGTCGAGTTCTATTACCCTGAAGAAATTGCGCTGTTCGAGCGGGACTTCATCGAAGCCGAGCGTGCCGCCTATATGGAAACCGCGCGCGAAGACGACGAAATCGCCGAGCGCATGGATGCCGGCCGTCGTGCGCTGATGGAACGCGGCGAATCTCAGGTCGGTCCTTATCAGAGCCCGATGGAAGACGGCATGCAGCACTTCCACGAGTTCCTGCGCCGCGAACTGGGCGCGATCTGATCGCGAGCGGGCAATACGGCGCGTTGCCGCTTCTCAGGCGACACAAAGACGGGTGCGGAGCTTTCGGCTTCGACCCGTCTTTTTTTGTTTAGACTAGGAACATCGTCCGGCAACGCCCGGCCTCGCTCGTCTGAGGAGCCGTCATGTCACAGAATCTCTCGCCCCACACCCACTACACGACGCTGATCTCCGCCGCGAATCTCGCCGAGCGGCTCGCGTCGGCGCCGGCTAGCGTGTTCGTCGTCGATTGCCGCTTCGATCTGATCGATACCGACGCGGGCGCGAAGGCCTATGCGGCCGGCCACCTGCCGCATGCGCACTATCTGCATCTCGATCGCGATCTGTCGGGCACGAAGACCGGCACGAACGGGCGGCATCCGTTGCCCGATCGTCAACGCCTCGTCGATACGCTCGCCGCGCTCGGGTTGAAGCAAGGCCAGCAGGTCGTCGCCTACGACGCTCAAGGCGGTATGTATGCCGCGCGTTTGTGGTGGCTCTTGCGCTGGCTGGGTCACGATTCGGTCGCGTTGCTCGATGGTGGGGTGCAGGCATGGGAAGCGGCCGGTCAGGCGCTGACACAGGACGTGCTGCCGCAAGCCACGCGCGGCGACTTCAAGGCGGGCAAGCCGCTCGTGGCGACCGTCGACGTGCATGCGATCGAGCAGAACCTGAACACGCATGAGCGCACCTTGCTCGATGCGCGCGCGGCCGATCGCTATCGCGGCGAGAACGAGACGCTCGATCGCGTCGGCGGACATATTCCGGGGGCGCTGAACCGCTTCTTCAAGGACAACCTCACCGCCGACAGCCGCTTCAAGTCCGCGCACACATTACGTGACGAATTCGGCGCGGTGATGCCAGGCGTTGCTCCAGATCGCGTCGTGCTGCAATGCGGTTCCGGTGTCACCGCCTGTCACAACGCGCTCGCGATGGAGATTGCCGGCTTGCATGGTGCGGTGCTGTATCCGGGCTCGTGGAGCGAATGGAGCGCGGACCCGGCCCGGCCGGTTGCGACCGGCGCGAAGCCTTAAGCGTCGATCGAAACACACTGGCAATTGCATCAATTGCATCAATTGCAGCAATTGCAAAGGCACGCGGCCGTGGTCGTCGGCGCCCCGGCGTCATCGCCGACGGCGCACAAGCAGATCTCGCCATCCCACCGGCCGACTTGCCGACCGACATCGGTCGTTGGCGAGCTCAGGTTGCGTTGCGCCTGAGTTGCACCTGAGTCTCGCCGCGTCGCTGCGCCATCGCGATCCCACCCAATCGTTTCGTCAGGATCAAACGCCGTGCTGCTTGAACCATGCGAGCGTGCGGCGCCAGCCGTCCTCCGCATCGGCCTTCCGGTAGCTCGGCCGATAGTCCGCGAAGAACGCGTGGCCCGCGTCGTCATACACAACGAATTGTGAGCCGCGCGCCTGTTGCGGACCCTGCGCGATCAGCGCTTTCATCTTCTCAAGCGTATCTTGCGGAATGCTTTGGTCCTGCCGGCCGTACAGGCCGAGCACCGGCACCTTCAGGTCGCCGGCGTGATCGACCGGGTTCGACGGCTGCAACGGTGTCGGCGTGCCGACGACGCGTCCATAAAACGCGACCGCCGCTTTCAGACGCGGATTGTGTTCCGCATAAAGCCATGCGATCCGCCCGCCCCAGCAGAAGCCGGTGAGTCCGACGCGGTTCAGATCGCCGTTGTGTTCGCCGGCCCATGCGAATGTCGCGTCCAGATCCTGCAGCACCTGCTCGTCCGGCACCTTGCTGACCAGTTGCTCGTTGAGCTGCTGCATGCTCGTATAAGCGGACGCGTCGCCTTGCCGTACGTACAGGTTGGGCGCGATTGCCAGATATCCCGCCTTCGCGAAACGCCGGCACACGTCGGCGATATGTTCGTGCACGCCGAAAATCTCATGCACGACGATGATCACCGGCAGATGCGTTTTGCCCTTCGGCTGCGCGCGGTACGCGGGCACGAGCGTGTCGCCTGAATGAATGCCGACTTCGCCCGCTTCGAGGCCTTCGCTGTCGGTATGAATGGTTTGCGCGGAGACCGGCAGCACCGAGGCCGCGAAGCCGGTGCCGATGGCGGCCTTGATGAACGTACGGCGATCGAAAGGGACGTGCGGAATCAGACTGTCGATTTCAGGCTTCAGCATGCTGCGCTCCTCGATAAGCGGCAAGGTTGAACGGCCCATGATGAACAGCGGGAAACAGCGGGCGGCCGGAAAGGCAACAGGATACGCCAGCGGCGCAGCCTGTTGCAGCAGCGCGGGTGGCGGTGTCGACGATGTGTCGATGTGGCGTGGGTCGACTGGCTAGCTGTGGGTCGGCGCGGCGGGCTCGTCGTGCGCCGTGCGCCGTGTGTCGCTCGCCGCTCAGTGCAACTTCACACGAGGCGATGTCGTGCGATGCAGCCAGTGCGCGAACGTATCGAGCACCATTCGCGCATAACCGTGCAATGCCGCGATATGCAGCCGATACAACGACATATACATGAAGCGCGCGAACAGCCCTTCGATCAGCATATTGCCGCCGATCAATCCGCCCATCAGGTTGCCGACTGCACTGAAATGGCCGAGCGACACCAGCGAGCCGAAATCGCGATACGTGAATTCCGGCAGCGGCCGGCCCGCGAGCCGGTCCGCGATCGACTTCAGCAGGAAGCTCGCCTGCTGGTGCGCGGCCTGCGCGCGCGGCGGCACATTGCGTTCATTGCCGGGCCACGCGCACGCGGCGCAATCGCCGAGCGCGAAGATGTTGTCGTCGATTTCCGTTTGCAGCGTGCGGCGCACGCACAGCTGCCCCAGCCGGTTGACCGGCAAGCCGTCGAGGTCGCTCAGCACGGCCGGCGCCTTGATGCCCGCTGCCCAGACCGTCAGATCGGCGCGCACGCTCTTGCCGCTTGCGGTGCGCACGACACCGGGCGCAACTTCAGCGACCGTTTCGCCGACCATCACCTGCACGCCGAGCTTGGTCAGCAACTCCGTGGTCGCGGTCGATACGCGCTCCTGCAGCGCAGGCAAAATGCGCGGCCCGGCTTCGATCAATACGATGCCGACGTCGTGGCGCGGATCGAGCTTGTGCAGCCCGTAAGCAGATAACACGTGTGCGGTGTTGCGCAGTTCCGCGGACAACTCGACGCCGGTCGCGCCGCCGCCGACGATCACCACCTGAATGCGCGGCCCGCTGATTGTATTGGGCGCGCTGATCGACGCTGCGCTGGCCGCTTCTGGAACCGCCGCGGCCGGCGTTGCGCTCGTCGCTTCGGCAACCGCCGCGCCGGCCGGTGCATCGACCGACTCAACCCGCTCGACCACCGTATGTTCAGTCCGATATTCAGCCCGCACACAGGCCGCGATCAGCCGTTTGCGAAAGCGCTCCGCCTGAGGAACCGTATCGAGTGCAATCGAATTTTCAGGCGCGCCTGGCACGCCGAAAAAATGGGTCGTGCTGCCGATCGCAATCACCAGTGTGTCGTATTCGAGTTCGCGTTGCGGCAGCAACTCGGCGCCGTCATCGTCGGCGACAGGACCCAGCGTAATGCGTCTTGCCGAACGGTCGAGCTTTGTCAGCTCGCCCTGCTGAAAATCGAAGCCATGCCAGCGCGCCTGCGCCGCATACGGCAGTTCCTGCGTGAACGGGTCGAGGCTGCCCGCCGCCACTTCATGCAGCAACGGTTTCCAGACATGGGTCGGATAACGGTCGACCAGCGTGATCTGGACGTCCGCTTCACCCGCATTCTTGCGCCGGCCATAACGGTCACCCACACGCGTAGCGAGCTCCAGCCCGCCGGCTCCTCCACCCACGACGACGATACGATGCATCGAGACTCTCCGGTTTCTGATCCATAAATTTTTGAACGTCGCAGCGGCGCAAACCGAGGGCCTGGTGGCTGTGTACCCGGTTGAATATCGCAAGTCGCGGTGCGATCTGGATGCCGCGCGGTAGGGTGCGATCGCGATGCGTTCTGCGACGCGATGCGATGCGCACCGCGGCTTGAACACGCGTTCAGTACGCGCGCGAAGGCGCTCTCCTTGCACCCCAGCGCGTCGTGCGTCTCCCTCGCACCATCAACCGTCAGTGCGCCTCTTCCCAGTTCGCGCCCGCGCCGACTTCCGCAACCAGCGGCACCTTCAGCGATGCCACGCCGCACATCAGTTCCGGCAACCGCTCGCGGACTCCGGACAGTTCTTCGTCGGGCACTTCGAGTATCAGTTCGTCATGTACCTGCATGATCATGCGCGTGCCGATGCCGGATTCGTCGATCCACTTCTGCACAGCGATCATCGACAGCTTGATCAGATCGGCCGCGGTGCCCTGCATCGGCGCATTGATCGCCGCGCGTTCAGCCGCTTGCCGGCGCGGCCCATTGCCGCCGTTGATTTCGGGCAGCCACAGCCGGCGCCCGAACACCGTTTCGACATAGCCCTTCTGCTTCGCGCTTGCGCGCGTATCGTCCATATAGCGCGCGACACCCGGATAGCGCGCGAAATAGCGGTCGATATAGAGCTTCGCCGCATCGCGCGTGATACCGAGGTTCGACGCCAGGCCGAACGAACTCATGCCGTAAATCAGCCCGAAGTTGATCACCTTCGCGATGCGCCGCTGGTCCGAGCTGACCTCGATCGGCGTCACGCCGAACACTTCAGCCGCGGTCGCGCGGTGGATGTCTTCCCCCTGCGCGAACGAACGCCGCAACGCCTCGTCATCGGAAATGTGCGCCATGATGCGCAGTTCGATCTGCGAATAATCCGCGGACACGAGCTTGTGTCCAGGCGGTGCGATAAACGCTTCGCGGATGCGCCGGCCTTCGCCGGTGCGCACCGGAATGTTCTGCAGGTTCGGATCGTTCGACGCGAGCCGGCCGGTCACCGCGACCGCCTGCGCGTAGTTCGTATGCACGCGCCCGGTGCGCGCATTGACCATGCGCGGCAGCTTGTCCGTGTACGTCGACTTCAGTTTCGACAAGCCGCGATGTTCGAGCAGCAGCTTCGGCAGCGGATAATCTTCGGCGAGCTTCTGCAGCACTTCTTCGTCGGTGGACGGCGCGCCGCTCGGCGTCTTCTTGATCACCGGCAATTGCAGCTTCTCGAAGAAAATCTGTCCGATCTGCTTCGGCGAGCCCAGATTGAACTCGCCGCCCGCCAGTTCGTACGCCCCTTTTTCGAGCTCGACGAGACGCACCGCGATCTCGTTGCTCTGTTGCTGCAGCTTCGCCGCATCGATCAGCACGCCATTGCGCTCCATCTTGCGCAACACGCGCGCGGTCGGAAGCTCGATGTCGCGATAGACGAACTCGAGTCCGGCTTCCGCCTTCACTTGCGGGTAGAGCGCGTGATGCAACTGCAACGTGATGTCGGCATCTTCGGCCGCATAGGCTGCCGCCTGCTCGAGCGCGACTTCGTCGAAACCGATCTGTTGCGCGCCCTTGCCCGCGACGTCTTCGTATTTGATTGTCTTCAGGCCGAGATGACGCAACGCGAGGCTGTCCATGTCGTGCGAACGATGCGACTCGAGCACGTACGACTGCAGCAGCGTGTCATGCTCGACACCGTCCATTGCGATGCCGTAATTCGCCAGCACCTGTTCATCGTATTTCAGATGCTGGCCGACCTTTTTCCGGGCCGCACTCTCGAGCCAGGGTTTGAGCTTCGCCAGCACTTCGTCGCGCGGCAGTTGCAGCGGCGCGTCCGGGCCGCGATGCGCGACCGGGATGTACGCCGCGCGACCCGGCTCGACCGAGATCGACAGCCCGACCAGTTCCGCGGTCATCGGATCCAGCGATGTCGTTTCGGTATCGAACGCGGTCAATTCGGCGGCGTCGATTTTCGCGAGCCACGGGTCGAACTGTTCCCACGTCTGCACCGTGTCGTAATGGCGTTCGCCCGCGAAGACCGGCGCGGGCGTCTCGCCGGCGCCCGGACCTTCGATCGCTTCCTGCGTCTCGACTTCGCGCAGCCAGGTCTTGAAACCATGCCGCGTGAAGACGTCACGCAGTTCGTCGCGCGCTTCTTCGCGCGACGCGAGCGACGCTTCGATCGACTCGATATGTGCGGTCAGATCGCACCCGACATCGACGGTGACGAGCTTCCTCGCCAGCGGCAGAAAGTCGAGCGCACGGCGCAGATTGTCTCCTACCGCACCTTTGATTTCGTCCGCATGTGCGACGATGCCATCAAGCGTTTCGAACTGCGTGAGCCATTTGACCGCCGTCTTCGGTCCGCACTTCTCGACGCCGGGCACGTTGTCGACGGTATCGCCGATCAACGACAGGTAATCGACGATCCGCTCGGGCGGCACGCCGAACTTGGCGAGCACGCCGTCGCGATCGAGCGTCTCGTTCGTCATCGTATTGATGAGGGTGACATGGTCCGACACGAGCTGCGCGAGGTCTTTGTCGCCGGTGGAGACGATCACGTTCATGCCGTGCCGTTCGGCCTCGCGCGCGAGCGTGCCGATCACATCGTCGGCTTCGACGCGGTCGATCATCAGCAAGGGCCAGCCGAGCGCGCGCACGGCGACGTGAATCGGTTCGATCTGCCGGCTGAGGTCCTCCGGCATCGATGGGCGGTTCGCCTTGTATTGCGGATACCAGTCGTCGCGAAACGTCTTACCCTTCGCGTCGAACACGCACGCGCTATACTCTGCGGTGACTTCCTTGCGCATACGGCGCAGCATGTTGATGATGCCGTACAGCGCGCCCGTCGGCGCACCGTCCGGGCCGCGCAAATCAGGCATCGCATGATAGGCCCGATACAGATAACTCGAACCGTCGACCAATAGCAGGGTCTTACCTTCCAGTGCTGTTCCCGGCCCAGACTTTGCATCGGCAACCGGTTTGGCTTGCGGGTCGGTTTCCAGCCCAGCTTCCAGATCTCGTTCTTCAGGCATTATGACCAAGAGAAAAGTGATTCCGAGTCTGCGTTCACTCGCAGATCAAGAGCGCGCAACGGCCAAGAAGGCACGCGCATCGTGGCAGATGTTCACGATTATGGCAGAGTTTATCGAGGCGACCGAGTACCTGTCGGAGATCCGGCCGGCCGTCAGCATCTACGGTTCGGCGCGCCTGAAACCGAACTCGCCGTACTACAAACTCGCTACGCAAATCGCACGCAAACTATCCGACGCGGGCTTCGCGGTCATTTCCGGCGGCGGCCCCGGCATTATGGAAGCGGCCAATAAAGGCGCGCATGCGGGCAAGGCGCCGTCGGTGGGTCTCAACATCGAATTGCCGCATGAGCAATCGGGTAACCAGTGGCAGGACATCTCGCTGCGCTTCCGCCATTTCTTCACGCGCAAGGTGACGTTCGTGAAAAATTCGGACGCGGTGATCGTGATGCCGGGCGGCTTCGGCACGCTCGACGAACTCGCCGAAGTGCTCACGCTGATCCAGACGAAGAAGTCGCGCCACGTGCCGATCATCATGGTCGGCAGCGAGTTCTGGAAGGGGCTGCTCGGCTGGTTCCAGGACGCGCTGGTGCCGATGGGCCTGATCAATCCCGAAGACATGAACCTGATGCAGGTGATCGACGACCCCGACCAGGTGCTCGAAGCCGTGCTGGCGTTCTATGAAGAACGCGAGGAAACGGAAACGCATCCGGTGAAGTCCGACGAAGACCGGATGTTCTATCTGTGAGGTGAAGGCGCGGTGTGCGCTACTGCGCATCGGTGCGCGTCGACTGCGCTTCGAGCCATCGGCAAAACTGCGTGACGAGCGGCGCATCCGCCACCTCGCGCCGCGCCACCCACCAGTAGCCGCGCATATGAATGCGCGGCCCTTCCAGCGGCATCACGAGACGCCCGGACGCGAGTTCGTCGCCGAGCAGCGGCAGCGGGCCGAGCGCCACGCCGAGGCCATCGACGGCCGCCTGCAACGCCAGATAGAAGTGATCGAACGACTGCTTCTTGCGGCACTTCGCCTTCGCGCCCGCGGCCGTCAGCCATTGGCGCCACGCGTCCGGACGCGTATCCGAATGCAGCAGCACGTGACGCGCAAGGTCGTCGGCTACGCGAATCGGTGAACGCTGCAACAACGCCGGACTGCAGACCGGCAACTCGCTCTCGTCGAGAAAATGGCCGCTCACGCAGTTCGGCCAATGCGCGGGACCGCGCCGTACCGCAACGTCAAAACCATCGATCGATTCGACCGGCGCATTCGAGGTGGCGAGACGCAACTCGACGTTGGGCGCGATGCGCTGGAACTGGCTCAAGCGCGGCAGCAGCCATTTCATCGCGAAGGTCGGCAACGCATTGACGCGCAGCACATGCACGACGCCCGTATCGCGCAACTGCTCGGTGGCCGTTGCAATGTTGTCGAACGCGGCCTGTACCTGCGCAAGATAGCGGCGGCCGCTGTCGGTGAGCCGCACGCGCTTGCCGATGCGGTCGAACACCTGCACGCCGACCCATGCCTCGAACGCCGCCACCTGACGGCTGATTGCACCGTGCGTCACATGCAACTCGTCGGCGGCGGCGCTGAAACTGTTGTGGCGCGCAGCGGCTTCGAACGCGCGCAACGCGGGGAACGGTGGTAGCTTGCGGCTCATGACGGCAATTATGCTTGTGAGCCTGAGTCACAAGCAAGTGCCTTAAAAATCGCTTTGCGCCGTTCGCGAACAGCGCTACTCTCCGTAGCCTGTACTGGACGCGACCGCACCATGAATCAACACTCCTCCTCTTCCGCACCGGCGCCCGGGTCACGGGAAGCGTCGACGCCGCCGGCCCCGCCGGCGCAGGCCCAGCGCCGTCCAGCGTCGCGACTACCGCGGGCCCCGTACCCACTGCCGCCGACATCTTCAAAGGATTCCTCGGGTTGGGCCTCACGTCGTTCGGCGGCGCGCTGCCGCTCGCGCGGCGCACGATCGTCGAACGGCATCGATGGCTCAGCGGCGCGGAATTCACCGATCTGCTCGGCCTGTGCCAGTTTCTGCCGGGCGGCAACGTGATCAACCTGGCGGTGGCGATCGGCATGCGTTTTCAGGGATGGCGCGGCGCACTGGCGGGTCTGCTCGGACTGATCGCCGGGCCGTCGCTTATCGTGATCGGACTCGGCGTGCTTTACGAGCACACGCAGAACGACCCGCACGTGCAGCATCTGTTCGCGGGCCTCGCGGCCGCCGCTTCGGGCCTGCTGATCGCAATGGCCGCGAAAATCCTGATGCCGCTGCGGCGCAATCCCGCGGCGGCGGGCATTGCGGCGCTCGGCTTTGTCGCGATCGCGGTGCTGCGCTTTCCTCTGCTGCCCACCATGCTGGTGCTGACGCCGGTCAGCATCGCGCTCGCGGCGCATACGGCCGCGCGGTCCGCCGATGCACGCGGAGCCGAACGATGATCGTCACGCTCGTCGCGCTCGTGCTGATCTTCAGCCAGCTCTCGCTGCTCGCCTTCGGCGGCGGCAATACGATTCTGCCGGAGATGCAACGGCAGGTCGTCGACGTGCATCACTGGATGCCGGCCAGCGAGTTCAGCGCGCTGTTCGCGCTCGCGCAGGCCGCGCCGGGGCCGAACATGATGGTCGTCACGCTGATCGGCTGGCATGTGGCCGGCTGGGCGGGGGTGATCGTGACGTCGCTCGCGAAGTTCGGGCCGTCGTCGCTGGTGACGGCGCTGGCGCTGCATGCGTGGGAGCGCTTCAAGGACCGGCCGTGGCGCAGCATCGCGCAGAAGGGGCTCGTGCCGGTTACCGCGGGGCTCGTTGCAGCCAGCGCGTGGCTGATTGCGCGCGCATCGGATACGTCGTGGCTCGCGTGGAATATCACCGGGGTATGCGCGGCGCTTGCGTTCACGACGCGGATTCATCCGCTGTGGCTGCTGGCGGCGGGCAGTGTGATCGGGTTGGTGGGGCTGGGGTTTTTGCCTGCTTAAGCGGGATGTACTGAGCGGGACGTCCCGAACTGCGCGCACCGCGCTGCGGCGGTCACAATGAACCGTCGCAGCGCCGCATCCGTGACTGCCGCTATTGAAACGCCACTTCCGCAAAACTACGCAACTTCCGGCTATGCAGCCGATGCAACCCATCGGCCCGCAACAACTCCATCGCCGCAACGCCGATCTGCAGATGCTGGTCGACCTGCGCGCGATAGAACTGATCAGCCATCCCAGGCAACTTCAGTTCGCCGTGCAGCGGCTTGTCGGACACGCACAGCAGTGTGCCGTACGGCACGCGAAAGCGGAAACCGTTCGCCGCGATCGTCGCGCTCTCCATGTCCAGCGCGATCGCGCGGCTTTGCGACAGCCGTTGCACCGGCTCGCGATGATCGCGCAACTCCCAGTTGCGGTTATCCACGCTCGCGACCGTCCCCGTGCGCATCACGCGCTTGAGCTCCGCGCCGTCGAGCCTGGTCACCTGCGCGACCGCGCGCTCGAGCGCGACCTGCACTTCGGCGAGCGCCGGAATCGGCACCCAGAGCGGTAGATCGTCGTCGAGCACGTGATCTTCACGCACATACCCGTGCGCCAGCACATAGTCGCCAAGCCGTTGCGTATTGCGCAAGCCGGCGCAGTGGCCCAGCATGATCCACGCATGCGGGCGCAGCACCGCGATATGGTCGGTGATCGTCTTCGCATTCGATGGGCCGACGCCGATATTCACCATCGTGATCCCGCCGCCGTCGGCGCGCTTCAGGTGATACGCGGGCATCTGCGGCAGCCGCGGCGGCGGCGTGCCCTCGCTCTGCTGCTCGCCGAGATTCTCGTTGTACGTGATCACGTCGCCCGGCTCGACGAACGATGTGTACTCGCTGCGATACGCGCGCAGTTCCGCATCGTCGGTATGCGCCATCATCGTGCGGCCGAGCTTCACGAACTCGTCGATATAGAACTGGTAGTTCGTGTACAGCACGTAGTTCTGGAAGTGCGTCGGCGCGGTCGCCGTATAGTGCTTCAGCCGATGCAGCGAGAAATCGACGCGCGCCGCGGTAAAGAGCGCAAGCGGATGCGGTTCGCCCGGCATCGGCTCATACGTGCCGTTGACGATGCGATCGTCGAGCAGCGCGAGGTCCGGCGTATCGAACACGTCGCGCATCATGAAAAGACGGTCGCGGTCCAGATCGCCCTCGAGGTGGATGCCCTCGGCAAACGCGAAGTGGATGGGAATGGCCTGATCCGATACGCCGACTTCGATTGCCACATGATGGTTCTTCGCCAGCAACCGCAATTGTTCGCGATAGTAATTCCCGAACAGATCCGGACGTGTCACGGTGGTTTCGAATACGCCCGGGCCCGCGACGAAACCGTACGAGCGGCGCGAGTCGATCTGCGTGTTGACTTCGGTGCGCACGCGTACGAACGGATAGCACGCGCGCACGCGGCGCTCGAATTTTTCGTTGCGCCGATAGCGCGCAAACGCATCGCGCAGGAACGACGTATTCGCTTCGTAGATAGCGGAAAGATGCGTGACAGCCGCGGTGGCATCGTCGAACGCCTCGGTCCTGTATGCGCTGGCCGGCGTCTCCACCAGGCGCTGGTTGGTCTCATAGTTCATATGCGCGTGCCTCGGTTGATGGGATGACATTACCACGGAACCCGCTCCTTCTGACCACCCGCCGCGCCGCGTGTGCGCGCCCGGCCACGCGCGGGGCACGATCCGCGAAAGCGGCGCAAAATAAGGCGTTGACGGCCGTCGGCCGAACCGGATTTGTTAGAATCGCGTCACCCTTTCGGAGAATCCTCATGAAGCCGCTCCTTCCCGCCGCCGTCGCGCTGGCCTTTGCCGTGTCAGGCGCCGCGCTCGCCGCGCAGCCCGCGGCCGACCAGCAGGCGCCCGCGCTGCAGCCAGCCCCGACGGCCACGATGTCCGCCAACGAGCGGGCCGGCCTGCCGGACCTGGACGCGATCAACCGTCCGGCGGCGGAAGTCAGCTCGAAGGTCGAGATCAACGTGCCGCGCACGCCGAGCTTCTATGAACGCAGCCCCAACGGCACCGAGATCACCGAATATCGCGACCGCGGCAAGCCTGTCGAGATCGATGTGCGTTCGAACTTCGGCACGCGCTATCAGATGAGCGTGCCGACCGACACGTCGCCGCAAGTGCACGACAGCGCGCGCCCGACCACGCGCTTGCCGTCCGTGCACCTGAACTACTGAACGAACGATGCATGTAAAGCTGCGCCCAGCGCCGGTTCACCCGCACTGTTGAACCGTGCCGGATGAGCCGCGCTGATGAACCGCGCTGTTGAACCGGCCGGCCGGGCGCACGGCCACGCATGATCCGCGTCCCCACGCGCGCGCACGTATCCAGTTTGTAATCCCCGATTCGCCCACTGGCGGCCCGACGGCGCCAGCCGACCAACCCGACCGATGTTTTCCGCATGGCCGTCTTCACCGCTGTCACCGAAGCCCAACTCGCACAATGGCTGCGTCACTACGATCTCGGCGAGGTCGTCGAATTTCGCGGCATCACGTCCGGCATTGAAAACAGTAATTTCTTTCTCACCACGACCCGTGGTGAATACGTCCTTACGATCTTCGAAAAGCTGACCGACCGTCAGTTGCCGTTCTATCTGGATCTGATGCGGCACCTCGCCGCGCATCGCGTGCCGGTGCCGGACCCGGTGCCGCGCGACGACGGCGCGCTGTTCGGCCTGTTGCACGGCAAGCCGGCGGCAATCGTCACGAAGCTCGAAGGCGCGCCGCAACTTGTGCCCGGCGTCGAGCATTGCGTCGAGGTCGGGCAGATGCTCGCGCGCATGCACCTTGCGGGCCGCGACTTCGCGCAGCATCAGCCGAATCTGCGCAGCCTGCCGTGGTGGCAGGAAACGGTGCCGGCGCTGCTGCCGTACGTCGACGACGCGCAGCGCGCGCTGCTGACCGATGAGCTCGCGCATCAACACGCGTTCTTCTCATCCGCCGACTATGCGGCGATGCCCGGCGGCCCGTGCCACTGCGACCTGTTCCGCGACAACGCGCTGTTCGCGCATGCGGCGCCGGACACCGGTCATGAGGTACGCCTCGGCGGCTTCTTCGATTTCTATTTCGCCGGCTGCGACAAATGGCTCTTCGACGTCGCGGTCACCGTCAACGACTGGTGCGTCGACCTGCCGACCGGCCGCCTCGACGACGCGCGCGCCGACGCGTTGCTGCGCGCGTACCAGACCGTCCGCCCGTTCACCCCCGAGGAGAATCGCCACTGGAGCGATATGCTGCGTGCGGGCGCGTACCGCTTCTGGGTGTCGCGCCTGTATGATTTCCATATGCCGCGCGCGGCCGAGCTGCTGACACCGCACGACCCTGGTCATTTCGAGCGCATTCTTCGCGAACGCCTGCAAGGCGTCGCACTCCCTGGCATTCATACCTCATGCAACTGATCGAAGTTCCCGCGAAGTCCGGCTATGTATGGTTCCGGCAGGGCATCTGGCTGTTCCGCAAGAACCCGCTCGCCTTCCTGACGCTGTTCTTCGCGTACCTGCTCGGGATGACGCTGATCTCGCTGATCCCGGTGATCGGCGGTGTGCTGCCGCTCGTGCTGATTCCCGGCGTCGCGGTCGGCTTTATGGCCGCCTGCCGCGACACGATTGCCGGCAAGCCGGTATTTCCGACCATCCTCGTCGATGGCTTTCGCTCGTATGGCTCGGCGGTCTCGCGGCGTCTGCTGCTGTTGGGCGCCCTGTATATCGTGGCGATGGCGCTCGTGCTGGCGGGCTCCGCACTCGCCGACGGCGGCGTGCTGCTGCGCCTGATGCTGAGCGGCGAAGGCATGCAGCAGGACACGCTCGCGAACAGCAACCTGCCGCTCGCCGTTCTCACGGCGCTCGCGTTCTACGTGCCGGTCTCGATGCTGTTCTGGTTCTCGCCGGTGCTATCTGCGTGGCACGATGTGCCGCCGGTCAAGGCGATGTTCTTCAGCATCGTCAGTTGCTGGCGCAACCGTGGCGCGTTCGTCGTGTACGGCGCGCTCTGGTTCGCGGTCGAGATCACCGTGTCGCTCGGCCTGTCGGCGCTGTTGCAGGCAATCGGCGCCGGCGACCTCGCGCTGATCGTGCTGATGCCCGCATCGATCATCGTGATGACGATGCTCTACTGCTCGTTCTACGCGACTTATCGCGGCTGCTTCGGCATCCAGGCACCCGAGCAACCCGCCGCGCCGCCGCCCGTGGTCTGATCCGCGCGCCGGTCTACTCATCGCATCCCCTTCCAATCCGCCGACGTTTGCCGCCGCCCGCGTCCACGGCCGGCGCCGCGGTTCGGCTCGCCGGCGTCAGGCAATTGCGGCACAATGATTTGCACGCAATCGGTTCGCGCGCTCCTGCAGGTTCCACATCGAGACGCAATCATGACCCAGCGCACCGTCTTACCGCTCACGCTCGACGCGCAGTTGTGCTTTGCACTTTATTCGACGTCGCTTGCGATGACGAAAACCTATAAACCGTTGCTCGACAAGCTCGGCCTCACCTATCCGCAATATCTCGCGATGCTCGTGCTGTGGGAAAGCGACGATATGGCGGTCAAGGACATCGCGGCGCGGCTGAACCTCGATTCAGCGACCATCACGCCGCTGCTCAAGCGCCTCGAAGCGCAAGGTTACGTCGAGCGGATGCGCGGCGTCGATGACGAGCGGCTCGTGTACGTGCGCCTGACGAAAGCCGGTGCGTCGCTCAAACGCGCGGCGCGTGACGTTCCCACGGAAATCTCTTGCGCGACGCGGCAACCGCATGAATTCCTCGTACGCCTGCGCGAAGACCTGATGCGCTTGCGCGGTACGCTCAACGAACAGCTTGAACGCGGTTGAGCGTTGTGGCTTGCAGCCCTCGGCGGTTGAGCCAGCGCGTGTGTCGCCCGACCCGTTCGCCATTTCGTTTGTACACGGCGTGTTTGTACACGGCGGGTTTCTACGCCGCCCGCTCGTAGCATGTCAGGTCGGCGACGATCGCTATGCCACCCGGCATCTTCAAGCAACGTGCGTGTAACAGTGCTGCAGGCATCGGCGCCGGCGCCGCCGCATGGCGCCCGCCCGTGCTTCGGCGCACGAGCGGGCGCTGTTTTTGCGTCCATCCGATGTGACGCAAAAGACAGGCGCTGCGTCGACGCCACGCTGACTGCAGCGAAGCGCCGCTCATGAACGTTCGTCGACCGATCCCATCGTCCTCACCCGAGCCCAATCGCCATGACCGAAGCGCGACAACTCGATACCTCGTACGACCACGGCCTGATGTGGTTTCGCCGGGACTTGCGCAGCGGCGACAATGCCGCGCTCTATTACGCGCTCAAGCACTGCCGGCGCGTCTGGTGCGTGTTCATATTCGATACGACGATCCTGCAACCGCTGATCGATCGCGCGCGCGAGCAGCAACCGAAGGCTATGCCGCAGGACCGGCGCATCGATTTCATCCTGGTGTCGCTGTCCGAACTGGACCGTTCACTGCGCGACGGCGGCGGCGGACTGATCGTCGCGCATGGCGCTCCACACGACCTGATCCCGCATCTCGCGGAGCATCTGAAAGTCGACGCGGTCTTCACGAACCACGACTACGAGCCATCGGCGATCGCGCGCGATGAGGCCGTTGCCGAACGGCTGCGAAACGCGCGGCGCGAATTGGTCACGTTCAAGGATCAGGCCATATTCGAGCGCAACGAATTGCTGACGGGCCAGCGCAAGCCGTTCACGGTCTTTACGCCGTACCGCAACGCTTGGCTCAAGCAGCTGACACCGTTCGACCTCAAGCCCTATCCGGTCGAACGTTACGCGGCGAGTCTCGCGAAGCCGCCCGCGGAACTGGACCACGGCCTGCCGTCGCTCGAACAGTTGGGCTTCGCGCGCAGCAATCTGGCCGATCTGAAGTTGCCGCCCGGCATGAGCGGCGCGCAGCATCTGCTCGAAGACTTTCTGACGCGCATCGACAGCTACGCGGAGCGTCGCGACTACCCGGCGGCCGCCGGGCCGAGCCATCTGTCCGTGCATCTGCGCTTCGGCACGGTATCGGTTCGCACGCTGGCGCGGCCCGCGTACGAGCGATCGCTGCAACCTGATGGGAAGGGCGCGGCAACCTGGCTGGGAGAGCTGATCTGGCGTGACTTCTTCTTCATGATCCTCGCGCACCATCCGCACCTCGCCAGCGGCGCACCGTTCAAGGCGGAATTCGACGCGCTGCGCTGGGAGCGCGGCCGTGAGGCCGATGCCGCCTTTGCCGCATGGCGCGAAGGACGCACCGGCTACCCGCTGGTGGATGCCGCGATGCTGCAAATCAATGCGACCGGTTATATGCACAACCGTCTGCGCATGGTGGTGGCAAGTTTTCTGGTGAAGGATCTGGGCCTCGACTGGCGCCTCGGCGAACGCTACTTCGCCGATCTGCTGAACGACTTCGACTTCTCGGCCAACAACGGCAACTGGCAATGGGCGGCATCGACCGGATGCGATGCGCAGCCGTGGTTCCGGATTTTCAATCCGGTCACGCAATCGGAGAAATTCGACCCGCAGGGGCGTTTCATCAAACGCTACCTGCCGCAGCTGGAAAAGGTGCCGCCGAAATGGATCCACGCGCCGTGGCTCGCGAACGACGCAGAGCTAGCGCAATGGGGTGTGATGCTGGGAGAAAACTATCCGCGGCCGATTGTGGATCACGCTCAGGCGCGGCAATCGACGCTAGCGCGCTTCGGGATACTTCGGCCTGACAGGCGCGAGGCGAGACGTTAGTCCAACGCGGCGGCAGATACGAGCGTGCGCCGGGAACGGACAGGAGAGCCGGCTGGGGCAAGGTCGCGCGCCACGGCGGCAGCGCGCGGCGCTCGACTGGCGGCGCATCACGCCAAAGCGTGCTGCCACCGCCAGACGCTAAACCACGCTTATTGCTGGCTCATCCACGCCGGTTGACGGCGCTGCGCTTCACGGTCGATCTTGCGCATGCGGAATTCGAGATCGTACAGATCGGTCGCTTCCGCGAGGTAAGCGTCGTTACGCTCTCTGGAGATTTCGTCGGAAGACTTGGTCAGGAACAGGAAAAGGCGGCTCAGCAGGTACATGGTTCAACCCCTAAAAGTATGGAGTTAAGGGATAACCCTTAGTTGTTGCTCCGCATTATAGGGAAAACCCTAGGACAACACCAGCTTTTCTTTAACAACCACAGAAACCGGGTTACAGCCGGAATGCCGCCTTGCCCACGGTCTCAGGTGCCGGGCTGCGGCGCTGATATCTGAAAAACTCCCACACCAGGCTGCTCGCATCCGGCCCGCTCGACGAATGAAACGGCACCGCGTCGTCACCGCCGCTCCACGCGTGGCCCAGTCCCTGCACGCGGCACAGGCGCACGACACGCCGCCCGCCGCGCACGTAGTCTCGTGTCAACGCAGCCGCCTTGCGCTCTTCTTTCACTTCGCCGGCTTTGCGCGCGCCGCTTGCGTCGATCAGACCGTTGAGCCGCAAAAACTGCGTCGTCAGTTGATCGGCGTTGACCGGCGCGACGACGTGATCGCCCTCGCCTTGCATGATGATCGCCGGCATGCCGGGGTAGACATCCATGTCGGCGGCGCGATCGACCAGCGCGACCGGATCCTGGCGCGCGCCGCGCCGCATCACGTCCATCGCGGAGATGCCCGAGTGCGCCTCGCCGAACGCCGGCCCGGAATGCAACGCCACCGCTGCGAAGCGCTCCGGATAGCGGAGCGCGAGCAGCGACGCGAGGCCCGCGCCGGCCGACAATCCCGCGACATAAACGCGTTCTGCATCGAAGCCGTGCTCGGCGACGAGCGCGTCGACAAGCGATACGACCGCGCGCACTTCCGCGCCGCCCGCGCTATCCGAATCGTCATACCAGTGCCAGCAGCGGTGTGCATGCACGTGCTTCGACTGCTCCGGGTAGACGACCGCAAAGCCGAAACGGTCGGCGAGCAGATTCATGCGCGTGCCTTCGGCAAATTCGTCGATAGTCTGCTTGCAGCCGTGCAGCATCACCACCAGCGGCGCGCCGAGCTGCGGCTTGCCGGTGGGCAGGTAAAGGCCGTACTGCAGGTGATTCACAAGCCGGCCCGGGGCGGCCGGCGCCGAGTGAAACGAGCGCGTCCACGAACCGCTCGCCCAGGCGGCCGCGCGCGGCCGCACGCGCGACTCGCGCAGGCCGGGATGCTGCGCATCGCGCGTCGCCGCGGTTTTGCGAATCTTGACCGGCGGCCGCGTCGACGTCGCCCGCAGCGGCCGCGCGGACGTGCGCTTCGACGTGGCGCGTGCATGCTCTTTCTGGATGGCGATCAACCGTTTCAGGCCGCCGAGCCATATTTTTGTCAGACTTTTTGCCATGAATTACCTCGCAAAAAGGATCGGTGTATGCCTAAACAAGGGCTCTTGTGCGTTGCACAATAACATCAATCCCGCTGCGATGCTGTCGGCCGGAAACGCGCCCGGCCCGTTTACAGGAATACGACCAGTGGGCGAGGAGTTCAGGCTACACGCGCCATATAACATGTGAGCGTCCTGGCGCGGCGTCGTACATACCTGACGATCTGGCGTTTTTATACTTATAAAATACGCGTTCGCCACGAGCCTGCTGCCCATTCAGCCCGGCCTGCCGCCCCGGTTCGTATCCCGCTCATCCGACATCTGTTGTTTTTTGCCATGCCCGACCTGCCGCTCCATTTCTGGTACGTGACCAGCAGCCTCGGCGGCGCCAGCGTGACGCTGCCGCTGACGCTCGCGATCGCGCTCTGGCTGGCGGTCGGTTACTCGTCGCGCGTCGCGCTCGGCTGGCTGGCGTTGATCGCCGGTGCCGCATCGGTCGTGATCGTGACCAAACTCGCGTTCCTTGGCTGGGGCATCGGCGTGCCCGACTGGGATTTCACCGGACTGAGCGGCCACGCGATGATGTCGACCGCGATCTATCCGGTCGCGTGTTTCCTGGTTCTGTTGCCCGCACAGTCGAGAGCCCGTATCGCGGGCATCGCCGCAGGGTTGGGGGTCGGCATTGCGATCAGCTTTTCACGCGTGGTGGTCGAAGCGCATTCGCCGTCGGAAGCCATCGCCGGCTGCCTGATGGGCGCGGCGACCGCGTTGCTGTTCGTCCGCCTCGCGTGGCATACCGCGCCAGGCCGCCACCCGCTATCGGCGTTGCCGGTCATGATGAGCCTCGTGGTGCTGATCGCCGCGTTCCACACCGTCCATATCCCGACGCACCGCTGGGTCGAGCATATCGCGCTGAAGGTGTCCGGCCACACGCGGCCGTTCGTGCGCGCGCGCTGGAAGGCCGCACACGAACACAGCAGTCATGTGATCCGCGCGCCGCTGTCGCGCACGCATTCATTTGCCCCACCGCGCACGATGTCCGTCTGAATCGACTCGCCGCTCGAGCACGTCACCCGCCCTTGTGGCGCGCCGCTGAAGCGCAAGATTGCCGATCGTTATATCCGTGAATATATTACGATAGCGTTTCATTTCGCTTTCCCAATCTCTATCCGACACCGACCTCCATGACCCTGCTCCCCCGCCTCTTCAGGCACGCGCTCGTCGCCGCCGCCGTCGCGTTCGCCTTCAGCGCGCAAGCTCGCGCAGACGATCTGATCGTGTCCGCCGCCGCCAGTCTGACCAACGCGTTCAAGGCGGTCGGCGAAGCGTTCGAGAAGCAGCATCCGGGCACGAAGGTGCTGTTCAATTTCGGCGCGTCCGACGTGCTGATGCAGCAGATCGCGAACGGCGCGCCGGCCGACGTGTTCGCTTCCGCGGACCAGAAGGCGATGGACAAGGCGGCCGCGGAGAAGGTGATCGTGTCCGCGACGCGCAAGGATTTCGCGGCGAACTCGCTGGTGCTGATCGTGCCGTCCGACAGCCGCTTCGCGCCGGCAACGCTCAACGAGCTGAGCGCGGCGAGCGTCAAGCGCGTCGCATACGGCGACCCGGCCTCGGTGCCGGTCGGCCGCTATACGGAAGGCGCGCTGAAAGCGGCGGGCGTCTGGGATGCGGTCAGCGCGAAAGGTGTGCTCGCAACCAATGTGCGGCAGAGCCTCGATTACGTGTCGCGCGGCGAAGTCGACGCGGGCTTCGTGTTCGGCACCGACGCGGCCATCATGCCGGAGCGCGTGAAGATCGCGTTGACAGTGCCGACCCAAACGCCGATCACGTATCCGATCGCGCAGGTCGAAGGCAGCCATCATGCGGCGGATGCGCAGGCGTTTATCAACTTCGTACTGTCGCCGGCGGGTCAAGCGGTGCTGGCGAAATACGGATTCAAGCCCGCGACCGCGCAGTGAGCGCGAGCCGCGCCGCGCATGAACCTCGCGTAGTCGCGCGCCGCGACGCGTCGAGCCTCGAACCGCCTCTGGAATGATATGGAACACGCGTGGATCCCGTTGCTGCTGTCGCTGAAAGTCGCGGGCTGGGCAACCGTGCTCGACTTCATCTTCGGCGTCGCCACCGGCCTCGCGCTCGCGCGCTGGCGCTCGGGTGCGCGCGACGTCGTCGATTCGCTGCTGACGCTGCCGCTCGTGATGCCGCCGACCGTGCTCGGCTACTACCTGCTGGTGCTGCTCGGCCGGCGCGGCGTGCTGGGCGCGTGGCTCGACCGGCTCGGCATCCAGCTGGTATTCACGTGGCAAGGGGCGGTCATCGCATCGATGGTGGTCGCATTTCCGCTGGTGCTGAAGTCGGCGCGCGCGGCGTTCGAATCGGTCGACCCGCAACTGGAACGCGCGGCGCGCACGCTCGGCGTGAGCGAGGCCGCGATCTTCTTTCGCGTGACCTTGCCGCTCGCGATGCGCGGCATTCTTGCCGGCACGCTACTCGCCTTCGCGCGCGCGCTCGGCGAGTTCGGCGCGACGCTGATGATTGCCGGCAATCTGCCGGGGCGCACGCAGACGCTATCGGTGGCCGTCTACGCGGCAGTCCAGGCCGGCGACGACCGCACCGCGAACGTCCTCGTGCTGGTCACGTCCGTGACCTGCGTCGCGATCCTGCTGCTCGCCGGCCGCCTCGTGCCGCAACATTCGCTGATGACGTCCCGCTGATATGCCGCTTTCCGTCGACATCCGCAAAACGCTGACGAGCGCGGAGCGCCGCTTCACGCTGAACGTGTCGTTCACCACGACGTCGCAGCGCGTCGTGCTGTTCGGCCCGTCCGGCGCGGGCAAGAGTCTGACGCTGCAGGCCATCGCGGGTTTGCTGCGCCCCGACGATGGCGCCATCGTGCTGAACGGCGATACGCTCTTCGACAGCGCGCGCGGCATCGATGCGACGCCGCAAACGCGCAAGCTCGCGTATCTGTTTCAGGATTACGCGCTGTTTCCGCACCTGAACGTGCGTCAGAACATCGCGTTCGGACTGCATGGCGGCTGGCTGAATCCGCGGCGGCGCATCGCGCATGCGGAACTCGATTACTGGCTCGATGCGCTCGACTTGCGCGGCGTCGCGGGCAATCACCCGGCACAGCTGTCGGGCGGACAGAAGCAGCGCGTCGCGCTCGCCCGCGCACTGGTGGCAAAGCCGCGGCTGCTGCTGCTCGACGAGCCGTTCTCGGCGCTCGATGGCCCGCTGCGCGAACGCATGCGCCGCGAATTATCGGACCTGCAGGCGCGCCTCGACATCCCGACGCTGCTGATCACGCACGATCCCGACGATGTCGCTTCGTTCGGCGATCAGGTGGTGCAGATTTATGACGGCGGCGTGCGCGAGCAGTTGCCGTTTCCCGGCTATCTGCGCAGCGCAATCTGACCGCTGAGCGCGACGCGAAGCGCACGCACGCACGCTATGCCAACGCGCCGCCGCGCGACCGCATCGATGCAGCGCATGACGTTCGCGCAATCCAGTCCGCGCTCACTGCGTCACGCCAAGAATCACGCTCGACGACTTGAACGCCGCGACCACCGGCTGTCCGTCGGCAAGACCCAGCCTGTCGACGCTCTCGTTGGTGATGACCGCCGTCACCACCGTGGTCGCATCGAGCGCGACCGACACTTCCGCGTTTACCGCACCGCGCGTCACCGCGGACACCGTGCCGCGCAACTGATTGCGCGCGGACAGTTGCATCGGCGCGCCGCCGTCGTCGACAAGCAGAATTACCCACGATGCCTTGACGAGCGCGAACGCTTCAACGCCTTCCGCCAGCCCGAGCGTCTCGGTACTTTCATGCGTCAGCACGGAAACGATCTGCTGGCCGCCCGGCAGCGCAAGCGCAACCTCGTCGTTTACCGTGCCGCGCTGCACGGACACCACCTTGCCGTACAACTGATTGCGCGCGCTCGTTTTCATGCCGATCCGGCCGATCAACGCCCAATCGCCGGCAAAGTTTTCGATCGCCGCGCTCGCGCGTTCGAGAAACTTGCCGTGCTCGCGATCGACCGCGCGAAACGTGTCGATCAACGCCAACGCGCGCGGCGTCAGCGTCGTGCCGCCGCCGCCCTTGCCGCCAGTCGAACGCACGACGAGCGGTTCACCCGCGAGGTTATTCATTGTGTCGACCGCATCCCATGCGGCCTTGTAGCTCATGCCGACCGCTTTCGCCGCGCCGGTGATCGAGCCGGTTGCGTGGATCGCGGCGAGCAGCGCGATGCGCGACGCGCCACCAAGCGTCTGCTCGCCCGATTTGAACCACAGCGAACCGGCAAGCCCGAGCGGCTCGCGGTCCGGCTGGTCTGCGGATGAGGTCATGGTTGTCTATGCAACGAGATTGAAGATTGACGGATTATAGCGGCGCTTGCCCGATGTTCAGCCCGCACCGCCGCTCACGATCTTCGGCTTGCGCAGCTCGGCAAGCAAGCGCTCGCCCTCCTTCGCGGTAAGACGCTTCAGTGCTTCGCACCAGCCGCGCGCAAAGCCGACCTGATATGGCGCGACATCGAGTTGCTCGAGAAAACGCAGCGCAACGGCCGCGTCGTTGCCGTCGCCGAGCACGCTCTGGATACGCGACAAGGTCTTCGCGACCTCGCGACGCGTCTTGTGCGACACGATCGGCTCGAAAAATTCGAGCGTATAGCGCAGCCTCTTCGCGTGAATGCGCACCCGATGACGCTTCGCTTCGTCGAGCGCGGTCAGCTTCGTGTCGCGCGTCACGCGCTTATAGTGCTTCGCGACGCGCTTTTTCACGTAGCCGCGCAACGAGCGGCCGCGCACCGCCTCGGGCGTGCCGCGCACCGCGAGATCGCTGATCCATTCGAGCCATGCCAGCACGAGCTCCGCATAAGCGGACGAGCGCAACGCCTGCTGAACCTGCGCGCGCGCGCCAAGACGCCGCGCGTCGGCCGCGGCGCGCGTCGCCTGCCACGCTGCCGCGTCGACATCCGCTTGCGCAAGCGCGGGTAGCGTCGAATCGGTGAAGACGTCCCAGTCGCGCGCTTCGCCGAGCAGATCGCTCAGCCATTTGAGGCGCGGCTCGACGCGCGCGGTCCATGCAGCGTCGGTCCATGCGGGAAAGATCCTGGTCGCGGTCTTCAGGCGGCGCTGCGCGACACGCAACTGGTGAATGAGCTCGACATCCGGCGTATCGCGCACCGCTGCTTCATTGCCGAACCATTGAACCGCGATGTTGCGTTCGATCGCAAGCAGCGCCCGATGCGGCGTCCGTACACCGTCGAAATCGACCGGTTGCGCGCGCACCGGCGCGTTGTCGCGCGGCACGTCGAGACGGCACGCACGATCGAGTGCGTCACAAAGCACCGGAAAAGCCGGCAACGCGCGCACGAGTTCGTTCGCGGTCTCGAAGAGCGCGGCCAGCGCGGTTTCGGTGGTCGGGACGATTGGCGCGGGCGAAGCGTCCGCGCCCGCCGCTTGTGCCGCGGAGCCGGAGATCAAATCCACCGCGGCGTCCACTGCCCGGTCGGCCGCCGCGTAGTCGTTGCCGTCGTCCTCGTCGTCGGGCCAATGCGTAGTGACGCGCAGTTCGCGCAGCGTCAGCGCCGGATCGGTGTCCGCGCGGATGCAGCGCGCCGTATCCAGCGTGACATCGACTGCCACGCCGCGCGCGCTCTGGCGCCGCCATTGCATCCGGCGACGGCTTTCGAGCGTCGCGACCGTCGTCAGTTCGTCCGCGTCGGCGAGCACCTGCGTGAGCGCATCAGGCGCATCGTCGAACGCTGCTTCGAGCGGCACGTCGGGCGCAAGCGCGACATCGCAGACTACGCTGCGAACCGTCACGCCCGGTGCGGGCGATTCCTCGTGCGATGCGATCGCTCGCCGGCCGCGCTCCGACGTTTCAGTTATCACGCGCCAGCCGGCGCGGCTCAGCTTGCGCCGGCTGTCGAAGCCGCACAGCGTGCGCGGCGTCGCGTCATCGCCGACGCGCTCGCAGCCCGGCAGCGTATCGAGCGCTTCCGCAAGCGCGGTATCGATGTGCTCGGGCAACTGCCCGCGTTGGTCGAGCCACGCGAGAACGGTGGGCTCTGGAAGATCCAGCACGATTTCCAGCACACGAAGCATGAAGTCTCCAGGCGCGGCGACGATGAGGGCAGCCGCCCTCGATGCGTCACCGATGGTACACGCGCGGCAGCGGGACCGTCACGCCGCGCTGCAGGTGCATTCTGACAAACAGCGTACGTCGGGCATAGAATGAATTTAGTCGATCGAAGCAGTGAGCGTGACATACATCAAATGCATCGCGCACAACGCCTAACCCAATTCGAAAAAGGAGACGACACCCATGCAAATCGACCTTTCCGGCAAAACCGCAGTGGTGAGCGGATCGACAACGGGCATCGGCCTCGCGATCGCGACCGGTCTTGCCGCGTCCGGCGCCGCGACAGTCGTCAACGGCCGCAATCCGCATGCCGTCGACCAGGCGCTCGAAACCATCCGCGCCAATGTGTCCGGCGCGAATGTGCGCGGCGTCATCGCGGACCTCGGCAGCCGCGCCGGCTGCGATGCATTCCTGAAGGCGGTGCCGGGTGCGGACATTCTGGTCAACAACCTCGGCATCTACGGCCCGAGCGATATCTTCGCGACCGGCGACGACGAATGGGAGCACTACTTCCAGGTCAACGTGATGTCCGGCGTGCGCATGACCCGCGCGTACCTGAGAGGCATGATGGAGCGCCGCTGGGGGCGCGTCGTGTTCGTTTCATCGGAGTCGGGGCTGAACATTCCGGCGGACATGCTCGCCTACGGCTTCACGAAGACGGCACAGCTGTCGATTGCACGCGGCATTGCGAAATTCGCGGCGAAAAGCGGCGTCACGGTGAATTCGGTGCTGCCCGGCCCGACGCTGACCAACGGCGTGCGCGACATGCTGCAAGCAACCGCGGACAAAGAACACAAGTCGATCGAGCAGGCCGCCGACGAGTTCGTCGAAACCAGCCGCGCCACGTCGATCATCCGTCGCGTGGCGATGCCGGAAGAAGTCGCGAATATGGTCGTGTACATCTGTTCGCCACAGGCATCGGCGACTACCGGCGCGGCGCTGCGCGTCGACGGCGGCATCATCGACACGATCGCGTGACGGCGCCGTCACGGCGGCAGGCCACCGCTACGACATCGCGTATTGCGCGAGCCCGTTGCCGAACGACCAGTCCTCCTTCCGCACCTCGACGAGATTGACAAACACGTCCTCATGCCGCACGCCGGGGTCCGCGGCGAGCGAGTCGGCGATCTGCCGGTACAGCGCCTTCTTCTGCTGCTGCGTGCGCGTGTTGGACACCGTGATCTGGATCAGCACGAAGTCGTCGCTGCGGGCGACGCCAGGATAGCGGCGATTGAAGATGAAGTTCACCGGATCGAGCTCGGTGATCGTCATGAAGCTGTCGTCCTCCGGCACGTTGAACGTGTCGACCAGCGCCCGCTGGATGCCCTGCGCCAGCGCCTCGCGATAGGCGGCCGGCTTGCCGGCGCGCAGCCTGGTCGAAGTCGGCGCGCGGCTTGCCTTGCCGCCGTTGCCGGAGTCGACCGTGGCGCTGTATTCGCGCATACGCGACCCGCACTCGCTCGAAACCTTGCGGCTCATCACCGGCGAACTCGCCATGCCGCAATAGAGAACGATCGTCCTTGCATAAATCCACATATAGACTAAGATTGGTATAAAGTTCATTTGAGGACTTTACCAAGGCTTACCCATGTCTTCAGCCGCTCATCTTTCCGGCGCCGCCCGACCGTCGCGGCGCAACCCCTCCGAACCGTCGCTTGCGAGCATGTCGGCGGCGGGTTTGCGCGCGTTCTTCAATATCGCCCGCGACTGGGACCTGAGCACCGACGAGCAGATCGTGCTGCTCGGCTCGCCTGGCCGCTCGACGTTCTTCAAATGGAAGGCTGAGCCGCAAACCGCACGGCTCGCGCGCGATACGCTCGAGCGGCTGTCGCTGCTGCTCGGCATCTACAAGTCGCTGCAAATCCTGCTGCCGCAACCGGCCGCCGCGGATGCCTGGATCAAACGCCCGAACAGCGCGCCGCCGTTCGGCGGCGGCCGCGCGCTGGACCGGCTGCTCGCCGGCAACATCAGCGATCTGGTCGCGGTGCGCCAGTATCTCGATGCAATGCGAGGCGGCTGGGCGTGACGGAATTGCAATGGCAGGAACGCTGGCCCGCGTCGCCGCTCGCCTGGTTACCCGCATATCGCGTCGTGCCGACGCGCTTTCCGGCGGTGAACCTGTTCGACCGGGTCGCGTCGCCTGACGATTTCGACGCGCTCTACGCACTCGAGGCGATGACCAACGACCGGTTGCGCACCGAAGTCGGCGAGCTCGATCTCGTGCCGCGCGACGAGCGCCGCTTCGGTCCCGGCTGGGGGCCGATCATGGCGGCATTCACGCATCTGAATCCGCTCGGCAGCCGGTTCTCGGACGGGACGTACGGCGTGTTTTATTGCGCGGCGTCGCGCGCGACCGCGATCGCGGAAACGCGCTATCACGCCACGCTATTTCTGGCGGCCACTCAGGAGCCGCCGCTGCGTCAACAGATGCGGCTCTACACGGTGCTGGCTGAAGGCGATGTCGTGGATTTGCGCGGCGGCACGCCAGGCGCAGGCGCGGCCAGCGCCGGCCGTGATACCGCGCGTGATGCGGGCGGGAAGCACGCGCCAGATGCGCCCGGCGCGCCCGCGCGCTTCGATCCGGCCGTGCTATCACCAAGCGACTACAGCGCCGGGCAGGCGCTCGGTCGCGCCGCGCGCGCGGCGGGTGCGCCCGGCATCGTGTACCCGTCGGTGCGTGACGCCGGCGGCGAATGTCTCGCCGCATTCCGCACGAGGCTGTTGCGCGATTGCCATCACGCGGCGTACCTCGAATACAACTGGAATGGCAGCACGATCGACGTGGTGTTCGAACTGAACCAGATCGGCTAACGCGACGCGGCGAGCACATGCACGTGACAAGCCCATGCGCTCGACTGACTGTCGCCGCAGCGCCTGACCGAACCGCTCGCGCCAGCAGATTGCGACACACCCCGCGCGACCGCCGCCCATCGTGCGATGTGCCGGCGGCGCGACACCCATCCGTCACCCGTCTGTCACCCATCAAGGCAACGCAAACGCCGCCGCCCCTTCGGCTCGCGCAACTTCGACACTCACCGATGCGTGCTGCCCGGTGCGCGCTTCGACGATCGACAACCTGCCGCCCGGGCCGAATGCGCCGGTGTCGATAAACATTTGCGCACCGACTTCCACCACGTCGCGCACCGGCGTGTGCCCGCAATAAGTGCGCGACAGGCCGCGCACGCGCGCCGAATCGTAGTTGCCCAATGCGAGGTCGCGTCCCCATAAAAGACGCTGGCGAACCGGGTTCGAAAAGTCGCCGCGATCGAGATCCGCGTCGCTGCCGAAAAACTCGGCATGCAGAATATTGAAGCGTTCGCTCCCGCTTCCCACCACGCGCACGAGCGGCAGCAAGCGCAGCCGCTGCGCGTAATCGCGCAATCTTTCGTCGGACAAGGCTTCGCCCCACTGTCCGCCGATGTCGTACCACCACTTGCGCCGCAAGCGCCCTTCGGCGACGCCGCACAACGTGTCTTCATGATTGCCGAGCACCGCGTAGAACCACGGTTTGTCGAGCAGCGCGAGCGCCTCCTCCGATTGCATCCCGCGGTCGACCAGATCACCGACGGAAAACAGACGATCGCGCGCGGGGTCGAACACGATCTCGCGCAACAGATAGCGCAACGCGTCGACGCAACCGTGCAGGTCGCCGATGACAAAATCCCGGCCGACCCGGTTCGCCGGGTGATGTTGAACGGTAGTGACCAGAGTGTGCTCCATCTCACGATGTTAATGCGATAACAGGCGCCTGTATGCGCGCTGTCTCTCGTTCGAGCAACTTTGACTGTACATCGCGCGCGCGAGTTGCATCGCACCTCGCAATGCGAGGGCACACCGTGCCGGCTTTCTTTAACCTGGTCTCACGCCGGTTACGGTTGCAGTGCGCGCAATTGCGCAACTTGCGCTGCTGTCAGCGACGAGTGAGGATTCCCGAATTGCGTCATCACGTAACGGGCAAGCGCTGCAATCTGATCGTCAGTCAGTTGACTGCTGAATGACGGCATCAGCACCTCCGCCTGCTGTGTCTTACGGCTGACACCATGCAGGATCACCATCGCCAGATTGGCCGGATCGGCCGCGCCGGCAACGCTGTTGTGAATCAATGACGGGTATCCGCCCGGCGCGCCTGCGCCGATACCTTCGCCGGTCCATCCGTGGCACGACGCGCAGTTCGCAATAAACAGTTGCGCACCGTTGACGCCTGTCGTCGCCATGCCGCGCAGCGCCGTGACGTCCGCGGCCGGCGCGCCGTGCGAGTCGCGCGCCGCGCTCATATCGCCGCCCACACCGCCACGCACCGGCGGCAGCGCGCGCAGATAACCGGCGATCGAGCGCAGGTCTTCGCCGGACAGATATTGCGTGCTGTCTTCCACTACCTGCGCCATCGGCCCCGCCGCACTCGCACGTCGCGGCGCGACACCGGTCGCAAGGTAGGCGACGAGGTCGGCGGCGCTCCAGTCGCCGATTCCGCTGATCTTGTCCGGTGTGATGTTGAACGCGTGCCAGCCCGCCTGCCGCGCGCCCGAGAAACGATCGTGCGCGTTCAGACCTTGCATGACGTTGCGCGGCGTGTGGCACTCGCCGCAATGCGCGAGCCCTTCGACCAGATACGCACCGCGATTCCATTCGGCGCTCTGTTTCGGATCGGGCACATAGCGTCCCTCATCGAAGTTGAACAGATTCCAGATGACCATCAGCCAGCGTTGATTGAACGGAAACGTCAACTCGTTGGCAGGCGGCGTGTAGTGAACCGGTGTGACCGTATTCAGGTACGCGCGAATCGCCAGTACATCGCGATCCAATACCTTCGTGTACGACGGATACGGAAACACCGGATAAAGCCGCTCGCCCGCTTTGCCGATGCCTTCATGCATCGCGCGCAGGAAGTCCGCATCGCCCCATTGACCGATACCGGTGTCGGGGTCGGGCGTGATATTCGGCGTATAGATGGTGCCAATCGGCGTGCCGATCGCGACGCCGCCGGCAAATGGCCGGCTTTTGTCGGATGTGTGACAGGTGATGCAGCCGCCCGCGCGCGCGAGGTACTCGCCGCGCTTCACGAGCTCCACACTGTCCGCGCCGTTCGCCGCTTCAGGACCGCGCGCGACCGCCGCGGCGAGCGGCGATTCGTCGCCGTGCGCGCTGCTCGTGCCGTGCGCTTCGAGCCACGCGATATACAGCGCGAACAACGAGAACGCGGCGGCCAGCGTCGCGATGCTGACCACCCGGCGCCGCTGCGCATGGCGCCGGAACTGCCGCTGTCGTGCGATCCGTTGTTCACGCAAAAGATTGCCCGCACCAGCCGGCCGCCCGTGTGACGTCGAATCCGTCATTGTCGAAAAGTCTCCGTGGGCGGTTTCAGATTTCCCGCTTCAGCTTGTCGGCCAGCTTCAGCGACATCGCGGCAATCGTCAGCGTGCAATTCACCGCGCCGGCGCTCGGCATCACGCTGCCGCCCGCAATAAACAGATTCGCATGATCGTGCGCGCGGCAATCCGCATCGACCACGGAATCGGCGGCATCGCGGCCCATGATGGTCGTGCCCATCAGGTGAGGGTTCGGTGCGAAGGTATCGTCGAAAGCGACTTCGGTGCCGCCGAACAGCACGGCAATCTGCGCATACTGCGCGTGCGTATCTGCTGCGCTCTGCTTCACGTAGTCACCGATCGAGTAATAGATTTCCGGGCGCGCGATGCCGAGCGCGTCCTTGTGTTCCGCCGACGGCACAATCCGGTTTTGCGGATCGGGCAAGGTCTCGTGATAGCTGCTGATCGTCACGAGCCGCGCGGCGCGGTCGCGAATCTGGCGGTCGATCTCGGCGCCCGTCAAACCGCTCGCGAGCAGCGCCGAGGTAATGGCGAGTGTCGGCGTCGCATTCGACACCTGTAGTTTTTTCGCCGCATATTGCGCGCGGAACGCACCGTCACGGAAATTGACCACCGACGTCATTTCCATCGGCCCACGTCCAGGCCAGAGCGATTCGTTCGCGAGAAACGTGACACCGGTGCCCGGATGGCCCATCAGATTGCGGCCGACCTGATCGGACCGGTTGCCGATGCCGCGCGGAAAAGCGTCGGATGTCGAGATCAGCATCAGCTTCGGCGTTTCGATGCCGTTCGCCGCGAGCACGAACAGCTTGCCGGTCACGCGCGTGCTGTTGCCGTTCGGATCCTTGTAATGCACCGCGGTGATCAGCCCTTTGTTATCGGCCTCGATTCGATAGACGACTGCTTGCGCACGCAGCACCGCGCCCGCCTGCTCCGCTTTTTCCACATGCACGATACCGTTGTACATCGCGGCGATCGGGCAGATCGGCATACAGCTGTTGTTGCCGCAGCAGGTCGGCCGTCCGTCGTAGACCCGGCTGTTGCGCGCGACCGGCTCGGGCACGACCTGAAAGCCGTTCGCGTTGAGCACGTCGCTAAAACGCTGGTCCATATATGAAAGCGGCAGCGCACGCATCGGATACGGCCTCGAGCGCGGCGAACCGAGGTCGACGGACGCATCCGGGCCGGACACGCCGAGCGCGTCTTCCGCCGCGCCGTACCACGGCTCGAGCACCTCGTACGGATACGGCCAGTCGCGGCCGACGCCGTAGCGTGTTTTCAACCGGAAGTCCTGCGGCAACAGCCGCCATGCCGACGCGGCCCAATGCCACGTGGTGCCGCCGACCAGACGCAGATACTGCGCATCGTACGGGGCGTCGCCCTTCTGGATCAGATACGGGTTCGCCGGCGCGGACTGCGGATGCGGCGCATACGGCGTGGACGGATAAGGCGCCGAAAAATCGGCTTTGGCGGGCGAGTTACGGAAGTTCTCGACAATCTGCCAGCGCGGCAGACGCGGCCCGGCCTCGAGCAGCAGCACCGACGCGCCGGCCAGCGCCAGTTGATGCGCAATCAGGCTGCCCGCCACGCCCGAGCCGACCACCACGATGTCGGCGGACTCACGCATTGGTCGGTTTCTGCGCCCAGTACAATGGCACGTCGCGGCAATATGACGGGACCGTCAGCACGTCCTTCACCGGATCGAACATCAGCGCGTTTTCATAGGCGATCACCTGCACCCGCGGCGGGTCGCCCACGAGGCCGAGGTACCATGCACGCACAATCGCGCTCGCGGTTTTCGCCAGTGCGGGCATGTCGGGCTGCAATGCGGCGATCACGGTATCGGACGGCACGCCGCCGTGCGTCTGCAACCAGCTGTTGAGCGTTGCGACGTTCTGGGCGAACAGGTTGTCCGCCTGGCTGTCCATTTTTGACAGCGCCGCATACACGCGCTTCGCGAGCACCGGGTCGAGATTCGTGCGGCCGGTCAGCTTCCGCGATAGCGCGAGAAAGGCGTCGAGGCCGGCGCTGGGCGGCGGCGCGTCCGCATACGCGGGTGACACCGCGCCGGCTCCGCTCAAGCCGCTGAGCGCGGCGCCTGCCGCGAGCGCGGCAGCGGATGCGCCAACGCCGGCGAGCCATACGCGCCGGCTCGCGGACCGCACGCTGTGCGCCGCACGCGGCGGCGGCACACGCGTGTGCCGCGTATTGGCATCTGACATGGGGCCTCCAGATCGTGTTCGTGTTCCGGCCCGCGTCGCGCAACGTCCGACCTGGACTGCGCGTGGACGCTCGGGCCGTCTGCCCCAATACCTGCAATGCGTGGTCTATGCGCCGCTTTCGTGCGGTCTCCGATTTTGCCGCCGTCACGTGAGCGCTTCGCCTGAAAGGCTCCCGCAAGCGGAGTGCGTGAAACTGTGCCGGAAAATATAACGTCCGCGCGGCCGTTCGACAATCGGCCGCGAAGCGCGTCGCACGAACCCAACCCAATCACACGACGCGCCCCGCAACCACGAACTCCACCCACCACCCACCCGCCATGATGAATCTCTACCCGCAAGTCCTCCGCAACCGGCCGCGCATGGTGGCCGGCGCCGTCGCCGGCCTGCTGATCGCGCTGCTGCTCCTGCCATCGCCGGTCCGGCCGACGGTGCGCGCGCTGATCGGCTGGGACGCGGCCGTCTGGATCTATCTCGTGCTGATCTGGCTTCACATGGCGCGCGCGGACCACGATCAGGTCCGCGATCTCGCGGTGCGCGAGGACGAAAACGCGGTCTTCGTGCTGTTCATCATCTGCCTCGCGACGGTGGCGAGCATCGGCGCCATCGTGCTCGAACTCGCGACCGCGAAAGGCAGCGGCGGCGCGAACGTGGCGCCCGGCCTGTCGCATTATGTGCTGACCGGGCTCACGCTGATCGGCGCGTGGTTCCTGATTCCGACAATCTTCACGCTACATTACGCGCGTCTTTACTTCAGCGGCACGACCAAAGAAACCGCGCTGCACTTCCCGGATCACAAGCTCGATCCGAACTACTGGGACTTCCTCTATTTCTCGTTTACGATCGCCGTCGCGTCGCAGACGTCCGATGTCGAACTGAGATCGCGCCCGATTCGCCGCGCGGCGCTCGCCCAATCGGTTTTGTCGTTCTATTTCAACGTCGCGGTGCTCGGCCTGTGCATCAATATGGCGGCCGGCCTGCTCGGATCGTAAGCAAGGCGCGCAGGTCGCCGACGCACGTCTGCCTCGCGCCTGTCTTCGTCACGCATGCCGCCCTCACGCATGTCGCGCATGATGTAAGAGTCGGCCACCGGCTCTCCCGATTTACACGCCGGCGGCCTCCCCGCCGCCGCCGCCGCGCGTCCCATCCTGTACCGAAGCCGGCGCGGCTGCCGCGCCAGTCACGCTTCCCTTCGTGCGACACGCACCGCATCGCCCGATTGGCATACCGCTTGCTCCCCACTCGCGTGCCCTTGTCATCGGGTCCGACGTGGTCAGGATCCCTCGTTTTTCGGATGCCCGGGTCCGGCGTCGCGTCTGCGAGAAACGCCGCACCGTGCTCCGCTGCAAGCGGCGTTGCGAATCCGCCAGGCGGCCTGTCGATCCATGCACTAAATTGTGACGAGTAGTCAGTCGGACGAGACATAGTGACAATGGGAAGTAGCAGTGCCCGCCATGCCAGGCACAGGCGCCGTCGCTCTGGCATCGCGCGGCATCCGGCTCTGACAGCCTAATGAGCGGCCGTGATCGCGCGCACCGTGCATCCACGCCGCGGCAGGACGAATCTGGAAACGATCGATGGATGCTCCCCACGCGTATGCGCCGCGGATCTACTTTGTTCATTCCCTGCTGGTCGGACCTGTCGACGCATGGTCCGCGCAATTCGAGCACGCAGCCGCGCTCGGCTTCGACCATGTGCTGATCGGCGCGCTGTTCCGGCCGGGCGCGGCCGGCCACACGCAGATCGTCAGCGATCACGCACAGCTGCATCCGGTATTCGGCGCGAGCGACAACGCGGCCGACGTGCTGCACGACCTCACCGAAACCGCGAGCCAGTACGGTCTCACGCTGCTGGTCGATCTGGTGATCGACCGCGTCGCGGCCGACGGCGCGCTGTTCAATGCGCATCGCGACTGGTTTCATCCGTTCGAGCCCGAGGAAGCGCGGCTCGATCCGCGTCACGCCCGACACGAAGACAACGTTGCGTACGCGAACTACGGCGGCGCTGCCGCGACCGAACTGATCGACTGGTGGGCGCAGGTGCTGCATGCGCTTGCCGAAGCCGGCATCGGCGGGTTCCGCTTCGATTCGCCGCACCGCGTGCCGGCGTCCGCGTGGCGGCGCCTGCGCGCCGCGGTGCGCGCGCAGCATCCGCCGGTGCAGTTTCTGGCGGCGACGCCGGGCCTCGAGCGCGCCGATGTGATGAGCCTCGAAAGCGCCGGCTTCGATAGCGTGTTTTCGTCGTCGCGCTGGTGGGACTTCCGCTCCCCATGGATGCTCGACGAACATGAAACGCTGCTGCGCATCGGCGCGCCGATCGCGTTTCCGGAGGCGCCGTACGGCACGCGTCTCGTGCACGACGTTGCCGATACGCACGACGCGACGATCGTCGAGCGCGTCTACCGGCGCGGGCTCGCCGCGGCCGCCGCGATCGGCACCGGCTGGCTGATGCCGATGGGCTTCGAATACGGCGTCGCGGAACCGATGTCGTATCTGCACGGCGATCCGCGCGCATTCGCCGAGCAGTGCCGCGCGCGGCGCTTCGATCTGAGCGAGCGCGTCAAGTACGCGAACGCGTTGCAACGCGACACCTGGACGCTGCGCACCGCCGGCGAGCTGCGCATGCTGAGCGGCCCGAATGCGCCGCTCGCGGTGCTGCTGCGCGGCGACCAGCGCGACCTGCGCGACGCGAACGAAGCGGTGCTGGCAGCCTTCAACCCGGAGTTGAGCGTACCCGTGTATGGCGAACCCGCGCGCTTCCTCGACGGCGTGCCCGGCAGCTTCACGCGCTTCGCGCCGCTCGGCGGCGTCGGGCGTATCGAGCCCGCCCCGCTCAAGGCCTTTGCACTCGCGCCCGCCGGCTTCAAGCTGCTTGGCGCGGTGCCCGACAAGAAGGTGCAGCTCGCGCCGCCGGCCGACAAGCGCACCAGCAAGACGTCCGCACACAAGACCGTGCTCGATGCGATTGCCGCGCCACGCGTCGCGATCGAAAGCGTGACGCCGTCGGTCGATCACGGGCAATTTCCGGCGAAGCGCGTGGTCGGCGAACGCGTGCCGGTCAGCGCCGCGATCTTCGCGGAAGGACACGACAAGATCGCCGCCGCCGTGGTCTGGCGCGCCGCGGACGAAACCGCGTGGCACGAAGCTGCGATGACGCCCGTACAACCGGCCGGCAACGACTTGTGGGAGGCGCGCATTCCGCTCGAACGCGTCGGCCGTCATGAATTCACGGTGATCGCGTGGCGCGACGACTTCGCGTCGCTCGTCGATCATCTGCAGAAGAAGCTGAATGCGGACCAGCCGGTCGATCTCGAGCTCGATGAAGCGAAACACCTGTTCGCGCTGGTGCTTGCCGAAATCGAAACGGCCGGTGACGGCGCGGACCCGAAGCCGCTCGAAGCGGTCGTCAAGACATTCACCAAGGCCGATACCGCGGAGCGCCTGCGCATCGTGCTCGCGCCGTCGACCGCGCAGGCGGTCGCGGCCGCGCGCCATCGGCCGTCGCTGTCGCGCGACCGCACGGTCTACCGGATCGACGCCGAGCGCACGGCCGCGCGCTTCGCGAGCTGGTACGAGATCTTCCCGCGTTCGATGAGCGACGACGCGCACCGCCACGGCACCTTCGACGACGTGATCGGCAAACTGCCGCGCATCCGCGAGATGGGCTTCGACGTGCTGTACTTTCCGCCGATCCACCCGATCGGCAAGGCGAACCGCAAGGGCCGCAACAACACGCTGACGGCCAACGAGGACGACGTCGGCAGCCCTTACGCGATCGGCAGCGAAGCCGGCGGCCATACCGGCGTGCATCCGCAGCTCGGCACGCTCGACGACTTCCGCCGCATGCTCGCCGCCGCGCACGAGCACGGCCTCGAGATCGCGCTCGACTTCGCGATTCAATGCTCGCCCGATCACCCGTGGCTGAAGGAACACCCGACGTGGTTCGCATGGCGTCCGGACGGCACGCTGCGCTATGCGGAAAACCCGCCGAAGAAGTACCAGGATATCGTGAACCCCGACTTCTATGCGCGCGATGCGAAGCCGGATTTGTGGATCGCGCTGCGCGACGTGATCCTGTTCTGGGTCAACGCCGGCGTACGCATATTCCGCGTCGACAATCCGCATACGAAGCCGCTGCCGTTCTGGGAATGGATGATCGCCGATGTGCGCGCGCGCCACCCGGATGTGATCTTTCTGTCGGAAGCGTTCACGCGGCCGCGCGTGATGGCGCGCCTTGCGAAGGTCGGCTTCTCGCAGTCGTATACGTACTTCACGTGGCGCGAGTCGAAGCGCGACTTCACCGAATATCTGACCGAACTCACGCAGACAAATCTGCGCGAATACTTCCGGCCGAATTTCTTCGTCAACACGCCGGACATCAATCCGCGCCATCTGCAATGGTCGGGCCGCGCGGGCTTCGTGATCCGCGCGGCGCTGGCGGCCACGCTGTCCGGTTTGTGGGGCGTGTATAGCGGCTTCGAGCTATGCGAAGCGGCCGCGTTGCCGAACAGCGAGGAATATCTCGATTCGGAAAAGTATCAGCTACGTGCATGGGACTGGAACCGGCCCGGCAATATCGTCGGCGAGATCAGCGCATTGAACCGGATTCGCCGCGCGAACCCGGCCCTGCATACGCATCTCGGCCTCACGTTCCTGCCCGCGCACAACGACCACATCCTGTTCTTCGAGAAGGCGACCGACGCGCGCGACAACGTGATCGTCGTCGCGATCAATCTCGATCCGTTCAACGAACAGGGCGCGGATATCGAACTCTCGTGGACGACGTTCAATCGCTGGCAGTTGCATGACCACGCGACGCTCGACGTAGTCGACCAGATGAACGGCGAGCGCTTTCAATGGCACGGCCGCTGGCATCACGTGCGGCTCGACCCGAACACGCGGCCTTTCGCGATCTGGCGCATCGAGCCCGCGGGCGGCCTGCCGCGCGAAGCGATACCGGATACCGAACCAGCGACAGCCGGCAACGGACTTGCCGACCCACTCTCAGAATGAAGGTGCGACATGAAGCGTGACGATCCTTCCGATAACGCCGTCCAGGCGACCATCGCCGACCCGACCGTCGAAGAGCCGGTCACGGAGCGGCCCGCCCGGCGACGCAAGATGTCGATGCTGTCGGACGATCCGCTGTGGTACAAGGACGCGATCATCTACCAGGTTCACATCAAGTCTTTCTTCGATGGGAATAACGACGGCATCGGCGATTTCCCCGGCCTGCTCGCCAAGCTCGACTACATCGCGGAGCTCGGCGTCGATGCGATCTGGCTGCTGCCGTTCTATCCGTCGCCACGCCGCGACGACGGCTACGACATCGCCGACTATCGCAACGTGCATCCGGACTACGGCACGCTCGGCGACGTGAAGCGCTTTATCCAGGAAGCACACGCGCGCGGCATCCGCGTGATCACCGAGCTCGTGATCAACCATACGTCGGACCAACACCCGTGGTTTCAGCGCGCGCGGCGCGCGAAGCCCGGTTCGAACCATCGCAACTACTACGTGTGGTCCGATACGGACCAGAAGTACACCGGCACGCGCATCATCTTTATCGACACCGAGCCGTCGAACTGGACGCACGACCCGGTCGCGGGCGCGTACTACTGGCACCGCTTCTATTCGCACCAGCCGGATCTGAACTTCGACAACCCCGCGGTGCTGCGCGAAGTGCTGCAGGTGATGCGTTTCTGGCTCGATATGGGCATCGACGGGCTGCGGCTCGATGCGGTGCCGTACCTCGTCGAGCGCGAAGGCACGAACAACGAGAACTTGCCGGAAACGCACGCAATCCTGAAGAAGATTCGCGCGACCATCGACGCCGAGTACCCGAACCGGATGCTGCTCGCCGAAGCGAACCAGTGGCCGGAAGACGTGCAGGAATATTTCGGCAACGAGGACGAATGCCATATGGCATTCCACTTCCCGCTGATGCCGCGCATCTATATGGCGATTGCGAGCGAGGACCGCTTTCCGATCACCGACATCATGAAGCAAACGCCGGATCTCGCGCCGTTATGCCAGTGGGCGATCTTCCTGCGCAACCACGATGAACTGACGCTCGAGATGGTGACCGACTCCGAGCGCGATTATCTGTGGAACACCTACGCGAGCGATCGGCGCGCGCGTCTGAACCTCGGCATTCGCCGGCGCCTCGCGCCGCTGATGGAACGCGACCGCCGCCGTATCGAGCTGATCAATTCGCTGCTGCTGTCGATGCCGGGCACACCGGTCATCTACTACGGCGACGAGCTCGGCATGGGCGACAACATCCACCTCGGCGACCGCGACGGCGTGCGCACGCCGATGCAATGGTCGTCGGACCGCAACGGCGGCTTCTCGCGCGCGGACCCCGAACAGCTCGTGCTGCCGCCGGTCATGGGCTCGCTCTACGGCTTCGACGCGGTAAACGTCGAAGCGCAAAGCCGCGACCCGCATTCGCTGCTGAACTGGACGCGCCGCATGCTCGCCACGCGCCGCTCGAAGCATGCGTTCGGCCGCGGCACGATCCGTTTCCTGAAGCCGAGCAACCGCAAGATTCTCGCGTACCTGCGCGAAATGCCGAATGAGCCGGCCATTCTCTGCGTCGCGAATCTGTCGCGCGCGCCGCAGGCGGTCGAACTCGATCTGTCCGAATTCGCGGGCACGGTGCCGGTCGAGATGACGTCCGATTCGGTGTTCCCGGCGATCGGCCAACTGAGCTATCTGCTGACCTTCCCGCCGTATGGCTTCCTGTGGTTCCTGCTGTGCTCGAGCAACCAGCGGCCGACCTGGAGCCAGGCGCCATCCGAAGCGCTGCCCGATTTCGTCACGATCGTGATCCGCGAAGGACAGGCGGGGCCGACGCCCGAAAACGTGCGGCTGCTCGAATCCGAAGTGCTGCCGTCGTGGCTCGTGCGGCGGCGCTGGTTCGCGTCGAAGGATCAGAAGCTGAACGCGGTGCGCCTCGCCGCGCTGACGACGATTCCGGAAGCCGGCTTCGCATTCACCGAAATCGAAGCGGATGTCGGCCACCACACCGAACGTTACGTGCTGCCGCTTGCGATTACCTGGGGCGCCGACACGACCACGCCGCTATTCATGCAGCTCGCGCTCGCGCGCGTGCGGCGCGCGCGCAATATCGGCCACCTGACCGACGCGTTCGCGCTGCCGCAATTCGCGTACGGCATTCTGCGCAAGCTGCGCGAGCGCGCGGTGGTGCCGACCGTGCAGAAGAGCGAGATCCACTTTATTCCGACCGGGCGCTTTGCCGAACTCGAACTCGGCGACGCGCCCGAGATACGCTGGCTCGCGGCCGAGCAGAGCAACAGCTCGCTCGTGATAGCCGACACGATCGTGCTGAAGCTGGTGCGGCGCCTGATGAACGGCGTGCATCCGGAAGCGGAAATGACCCGCTATCTGACGCAGTGCGGCTATGCGAACACCGCGCCGCTGTACGGCGAAGTCGTGCGCGTCGATCCGCAGGGCATCCCGCACACGCTGTCTATTCTGCAAGGCTTCGTCGACAACCAGGGCGATGCGTGGAACTGGGCGCTCGATTATCTGCGCCGCACGATCGACGAGCTCGCGCTCGCGACCGACGGCGAGCCGACCCAGGATCGCATCAACGAAGAGGAAGCCTTCGACGGATACGCGTCGTTTATCGGTGTGATCGGCAAACGGCTCGGCGAGCTGCATGTGGTGCTGGCGGCGCCGTCGGACGATGCCGCGTTCGCGCCGGAACACGCGAGCGCCGAACAGGTGCGCGCGTGGATCGACGGCACGCAAGCGATGCTGGCAGGCGCGCTCGAGCTGCTCGACAAGAGCGTCGACCGTATGTCCGACGACACCTTGCTGCTCGCACGCAGCATTCTCGACCGGCGCGAACGGCTCGTCGAAGCCGTCGCCAATCTCGTGCAGCCCGGCGCGAGCGCGTTGTGCACGCGCATCCACGGCGATTTCCATCTGGGCCAGGTATTGGTCGCGCAAGGCGACGCGTTCCTGATCGACTTCGAAGGCGAGCCCGCGCGCGAGCTCGAGGAACGTCGCGCGAAGTCGAGCCCGTTGCGCGACGTCGCGGGGCTGCTGCGCTCGCTGTCGTATGCGAGCGCCGCTGCGCAATCGACCACCGAGGCCGCGCCGCAAGCCACCGCCGATCGCAAGCGCGCTTACTTCGACCGCTTCCGCACGCATGCAGCCGAAGCGTTCCTCGCCGAGTACCGCGCGGCGACCGAACAGGCGCCGCAGCCGCTCGTCGCGCCCGCCGATGAACAGGCGCTGCTCGATCTGTTCCTGATCGAAAAGGCCGCGTACGAGATCCGCTACGAAGCGGCAAACCGGCCGTCATGGCTCGGCCTGCCGGTGCGCGGACTGGCCGCGCTCACGAGCCGCCTGCTCGGCGACACGGGCACGCCACCCGGCGGGCTCATACACCACCCAACCCCGGACGGCACGCTGCCGCCGAACGCCGCAGAGGGCGATTATGAGTGAGCAAAGCAACGTCCATCATGCAGCCGAACATGCGATGGCGGGATTGCATCCGCTCGATCTCGATGCGCTCGTCGATGCGCGCCATCCGGATCCGTTCTCGCAACTCGGCATGCAACACACCGACGCCGGCCCGGTCGTGCGCGCGATGCTGCCGAACGCGGCGCGCGTCAGCGTGGTCGCGCGCGACAACGCGCGCCTGCTCGGCGAACTGCAACTGATACATCCCGGCGGCCTGTTTGCCGGGCCGGTGAACGAAGCGGTTCCGTACCGGTTGCGCATCGACTGGCACGGCCCGGTGCAGGAGATCGAAGACCCCTACTCGTTCGGCCCGGTGCTCGGCGACGAACCGTTGCAGCGCGTCGCCTGGGGCGACCCGTATGCGGTGCTCGAATGCCTCGGCTCGCGGCCCATCGTGTTCGACGGCGTGCCGGGCGTGCGCTTCGCGGTGTGGGCGCCGAATGCGCGGCGCGTGTCCGTCGTCGGCGACTTCAACGCGTGGGACGGGCGCCGCCATCCGATGCGCTTGCGCCATCAGGCGGGCGTCTGGGAACTGTTCGTACCGCAAATTGGCGCCGGCACACGCTACAAGTACGAAATGCTCACGCGCGACGGGCATCCGCTGCCGCTCAAAGCCGACCCGTGCGCGATGCAGACCGAACGGCCGCCGGCCACCGCGTCGGTTGTCGCGCACGTCGACGAGATCGAACGGTTCCCGTGGACCGATCGCGAATGGATGGAGTCGCGCGGCAACCAGCAAACGCCTCGCGCACCGGTTTCGATCTACGAAGTGCATGCGGAGTCGTGGTTGCGCATTGCCGAAGAAGGACATCGCGGCCTCGACTGGTCCGAACTCGCGGACCGGCTGATTCCTTACGCGAAGGAAATGGGCTTCACGCATATCGAGTTCATGCCGATTGCCGAGCATCCGTTCGGCGGTTCGTGGGGCTACCAGCCGCTCGCGCAGTTCGCGCCGTCCGCGCGCTTCGGCGCACCCGAGCAGTTCGCCGGCTTCGTGAACCGCGCGCATGAGGCGGGACTCGGCGTGATTCTGGACTGGGTGCCCGCGCATTTTCCGAACGATGCGCACGGCCTCGTGCAATTCGACGGCACGCCGCTCTACGAGCACGCGGACCCGCGCGAAGGCTATCACCAGGACTGGAACACGATGATCTACAACCTCGGCCGCAACGAGGTCAGCGCGTTCCTCGTCGCGTCGGCGCTCGCGTGGCTGATGCGCTATCACGTCGATGCATTGCGCGTCGACGCGGTCGCCTCGATGCTGTATCGCGACTATTCGCGCGCGGCCGGCGAATGGGTGCCGAATATCTACGGCGGCCGCGAGAATCTCGAGGCGATCGCGTTCCTGAAACGGCTGAATCACGAAGTTCAGCATATGCCGGGCGTGCATGGCGTGATCACCATCGCCGAGGAATCGACCGCGTGGCCGGGCGTGACCGCGCCGGTCGACAGCGGCGGCCTCGGCTTCCAGTTCAAGTGGAACATGGGCTGGATGCACGACACGCTGCACTACATGCAGGAAGACCCGGTGCATCGCCGCTGGCATCACCACAACATGACGTTCGGCATGGTGTACGCGTATTCGGAGCGCTTCGTGCTGCCGCTTTCGCACGACGAAGTGGTGCACGGCAAGGGGTCGCTGATCGGCAAGATGCCGGGCGACCGCTGGCAGCGCTTCGCAAACCTGCGCGCGTACTTCGGCTTTATGTGGACGCATCCGGGCAAGAAGCTGATGTTCATGGGTGGCGAGTTCGGGCAGTTCGCCGAGTTCGATCACGACGGTTCGCCGCACTGGCATCTGCTCGACGACGAGATGCATCACGGCGTGCAGAAACTCGTGCGCGACCTGAACCGCATGTACCGCAGCGAGCCCGCGCTGTATCAGATGGACAGCGAGCCTGGCGGCTTCGAGTGGATCATCGGCGACGACGCGGAAAACAGCGTGTACGCGTACCGGCGCATGGACGGCGCGGGCAAGGAAATCGTCGCGGTCTGCAATCTCACGCCGGTGCCGCGCCAGCACTATCGCGTCGGCATGTCGCGCCACGGCCGCTGGAGCGAGATTCTGAATACCGATGCCGCGCTGTACGGCGGATCGAACCTGGGCAACGGAGGATTGATCCATACCGAGGACGTGCCGAGCCACGGCCGGCCGCAATCGGCGTCGCTGATCCTGCCGCCGCTAGCGACAATCGTGCTGCGCGCCGATTGACGTAGCCGGCCCGGCTGAACGGCGCGGCGGTGCGGCGCGGCAAGTGGCGCCATGAGCGGCCCATCGCGCGATACGCCGCGATGTGCGCCGGGCGCCAGATGGACCGGATTGCGGCGTACGTCGAATTGCGCGTTTTATCGCACATTTCAGCGCGCGTTGTACCGTTGAACTGCCGGCGCTGCGCGGCCGTGCAGGTGATGCCCCGCATACGCACAAGCCAGAACAAGGAACGGGAACCATGTCGCATGTATTGCCCGACCGGCTGCTGCCGGGCTCGTGTTATCCGCTTGGAGCGAGCTGGGATGGCCTCGGCGTGAACTTCGCCGTCTTTTCCGCCAACGCGCAACGCATCGAGTTGTGCCTGTTCGAGCCGAGCGGGCGCAAGGAGCTGAAACGCTACGCACTGCCGGAATGCACCGACGAGGTCTGGCACGGGTATCTGCCGCATGCGCATCCGGGCACCGTCTACGCGTTTCGCGCGCACGGGCCGTATCAACCGCAGCACGGCCATCGCTTCAATCCGCACAAGCTGCTGCTCGACCCGTATGCGCGCAAGCTGACCGGCCAGTTCCGCTGGTCCGACGCGCTCTTCAGTTACCGCATGCATTCGAACCGGCTCGACCTGTCGATCGACCGGCGCGACTCGGCGCCGGCGATGCCGAAGTGCGTGGTGGTCGACGAAGCGTTCGACTGGTCGCACGACAAGCGGCCCAATGTGCCGTGGGGCGACACGGTGATCTACGAAACGCACGTGCGCGGCGCGTCGATGCTGCGCAACGATCTGCGCCCGCCCGAGCGCGGCACGTTTTCGGCGCTGGCTTCCCCGGAATTCATCGACCATCTGCTGAAGCTCGGCGTGACCGCCGTCGAGCTGCTGCCGGTGCATGCGTTCCTGAACGACCGTTTTCTCGTCGAGCGCGGCTTGCGCAACTACTGGGGCTATAACACCGCGGCGTTCTTCGCGCCGGAGCCGTCGTATCTGACCTCGCACCGGCTCGACGAGATGCGCATCGCGGTGCGCCAACTGCATGCGGCGGGAATCGAGGTGATTCTCGACGTCGTCTACAACCATACGTGCGAAGGCAACGAGACCGGCCCGACCGTATCGTGGCGCGGTCTCGACAACGCGAGCTATTACCGCCTCGTGCCCGGCGACGAACGCCACCACATCAACGACACCGGCTGCGGCAATACGGTGAACCTCACGCATCCGCGCGTGCTGCAGATGGTGATGGATTCGCTGCGCTACTGGTCGACCGCGTTCAATATCGACGGCTTCCGTTTCGACCTCGGCGTGACGCTCGGACGCGAGCCGTCGGGCTTCGATCCGGGCTCGGGTTTTTTCGACGCGATCCGCCAGGACCCGGTGCTGTCGCAGCGCAAACTGATTTCCGAACCGTGGGATATCGGGCCGGGCGGCTATCAGCTCGGCAATCATCCGCCCGGCTTCGGCGAATGGAACGACCGTTTCCGCGATTGCGTGCGGCGCTTCTGGCGCGGCGATGCCGGCCTGCGCCCCGATCTCGCCGCGCGTCTCACGGGCTCCGCGGACCTGTTCAACCGGCGCTTTCGCAAGCCGACCGCGTCGATCAATTTCGTCGCGTCGCATGACGGCTTCACGCTTGCCGATCTGGTGTCGTACGAGCGCAAGCACAACGAAATCAACGGTGAAAACAACAACGACGGGCATAACGAAAACTACAGCTCGAACTGGGGCGTCGAGGGTCCGGTCAGCGCGTTGACGAATGGCCAGCATGCGCATGGTGATGCCGGCGGTGAGCAGGTGCACGGCGAACCGATGAACGGGGAAACCGGCGGCGAGCACAGAACAGACGAGCAGGCGGCCGGCGAACACGCATCCGGCGAACAGCTGGTCAGCGAACGGGCCGCAAGCGATGCGGCCGCCGCGGCTGCCGCCATCGAAGAAACACGCGCGCGTGTCGCACGTTCGATGATCGGCACGCTTTTTATCGCACTCGGCACGCCGATGCTGCTCGCGGGCGACGAAGCGTGCCGCACGCAACAGGGCGACAACAACGCGTACTGCCAGGACAACGCAATCTCGTGGATCGACTGGGAGCTGGCCGACTCGCCGCAAGGCCGGCGGATGACCGCGTTCGTCACACGGATGATCGCGTTGCGCAAGCGGCATCCGTTGTTGCGCGAGACGCGCTTTCTGGTCGGCGACCGCGAGGTGCTGCCGGGACTTCATGACGTCGGCTGGTTCGACGAACGCGGCGAGCCGCTGTCGATCGACGCATGGCAGGACCCCGAAGGTCGCGCGTTTACGCTGCGGCGCGCGGGAACAGGACGCTCCGGCGAAACGGAAGTATTGTTGATGATGTTGAACGCGTCAGCCGACACGTTGCGATTCACACCGCCGCCGCCGCATCTGGAATGGCACGTGCTAGTCAACTCGGCGGACCCGGATGCGGCGCCGCGTCCGCTCGCCGCATCCGATCTGGAAGTGGCCGCGCATGCGTTGGTCGTGCTCGCGGCGCAGCCGGCCGGCGATGCGGATTGGCAGGCCGACTGGACGCCGGGTGAATCGCACGGCGCACGTCTGTTGACCGCGCGGTCGCCCAAGCCGGGCTGATCGCGCAAGACGAGCGCGGGCTTCACGCGATAAACAAAGCGGCACAGCGCATGCGTGGACTCTGTATGGACTATGCGGGCTGTGCGGTGCGGGTGAATGCGGGCGGGCATGGGCGAAGGCCGGCGGCGAAGACGACGACGCAGCGGCAACAGTGGCGGCGGCAGTCAGACGCGCCGCATGACGAAAGGTGACGATCATGCACGACAGAGCAATCGACCCCCACGCGCATCAACACGCGCACTGCCTGCCATTCGGCGCGCAGGTGCTCGGCGCGCGCGGCGCGAAACCGCGCACGCGCTTCCGGCTGTGGGCGCCGTCGTGCAAAAAGATCGAACTGGTGATTGAAGGCGGCGCGTGCGACGGCGTGCATCAGATGACCCATGCCGGCGGCGGCTGGTTCGATCTCGAGACCGAATGCGGTCCCGGCACGCTGTACCGCTATCGGCTCGACGGCGAGCTGACGGTGCCCGACCCCGCGTCGCGCTTTCAGCCGCAGGACGTGCACGGGCCGAGCGAAGTGATCGATCCGCGCGCGTATCACTGGCAGCACACGCACTGGCATGGCAGGCCGTGGGAAGAAGCGGTGCTGTACGAACTGCATGTCGGTGCGCTCGGCGGCTATGCGGGCGTGATGAAACGGCTTCCGGCGCTCGTCGAACTGGGCGTCACCGCGATCGAACTGATGCCGCTCAACGATTTCCCCGGCAAACGCAACTGGGGCTACGACGGCGTGCTGCCGTTCGCGCCCGATTCCGCGTACGGCCGCCCCGACGATCTCAAAGCGCTGATCGATACCGCGCACGGTCTCGGTCTGATGGTGCTGCTCGATGTGGTCTACAACCATTTCGGCCCGGACGGCAATTACCTGCATCAGTATGCCAAGCCGTTCTTCCTCGAAGACTCGCACACGCCGTGGGGCCCGGCGATCGACTTCGACCGGATGGAAGTGCGCGAATTCTTCTGCGACAACACGCTGTACTGGCTCAACGAATTTCGCTTCGACGGGCTGCGCTTCGATGCCGTGCATGCAATCCGCAACGACGAGTGGCTGCGCGAAGTCGCCGACCATATTCGCGCGAAAGTGCAGCACGGGCGGCATGTGCATCTGGTGCTCGAAAACGAGCGCAACACCGCGAATCTGCTCGACACGCATTTCAACGCGCAATGGAACGACGATGCGCACAATGCGCTGCACGTGCTGCTGACCGGCGAAACCGAGGGCTACTACCACGCGTATGCGCAACAGCCGATCCGCCTGCTTGCGCGCGTGCTGTCGAGCGGTTTTGCGTACCAGGGCGAGCCGTCGCCGATTCACGACGGCGCACCGCGCGGCGAAGCGAGCGGCCATCTGCCGCCTACTTCGTTTGTGATGTTTCTGCAGAACCACGATCAGATCGGCAATCGCGCGATGGGCGAACGGCTGCGCTCGCTCTGTCCGGACGATGCGTTGCGCGCCGCGACCGGCCTGTTGTTGCTCTCACCGCAGATTCCGCTGCTATTCATGGACGAAGAGTACGGCTCCGAGCAACCATTCCTGTTTTTCACCGACTACACGGGCGAGCTCGCCGATGCGGTGCGCGAAGGCCGTCGCCGGGAATTCGCGCGCTTTTCCGCGTTCGCCGACGAGCAGCGCCGTGCGCAGATTTCCGACCCGAACGATCCGCGCACGCTTGCATCGTCGTCGCCGCGCGGTGACGGCGATGCGTCGCCTGACCGGCTCGAATGGATGCACTTCTACAAGTCCGCGCTCGCGGTGCGCGCGAAACTGCTGATGCCGCGTCTGAAGCATGCGAAGCCGCTCGGCTCGGCCGTGCTCACCGCGCACGACGGCAGCGAAGCGAACGCGTTGGCCGCGCGCTGGAAGCTCACGGACGGCGAGACCTTGTCGATCGTGCTGAATCTCGCGGAACACGCGGTGCCGCTGGCCGACCGGCCGCCGGGCAAGGTGATCTTCGAAACGCCGCCTCGCGCGCGCGATCGTCTCGATGCGGGCGAATTGCCCGGACATGCGTTTGTTGCGTGGCTCACCGGCGATGTGTGCGAATACGCAACCGGCCACGATGCGCGTCAGCGCACGCATCAGGAGTGACGCGCGTGAATGCTGCCCGCCGCCCCAGCGAATCGATTGCGAGCCTCGCGACACGCGCCGGCTTCGAAGTCGAATGGCAAAACGCGCATCAGGTCATGCAGCGCGTACCCGATACCACGCTCACCGCGCTGCTCGAACGAATGGGCCTGTTGTGCTCCAGCGCCGCACAGGTTCGCCAGAGCGCGAGCGCGCTCGAGGCGGAACTGTCCGGCCGCAAGCTGCCGCCGCTGATGACCGCCGAATGCGGGCGCGGCATCGCGCTGCCCGCCGCGGCGATCAAGTCCGGCAGCCGCTACCGGATCGAACTCGAAAGCGGTGCGTTGATCGATGGACGCTTCACGGCGCCGAAAGGCGAAGCCGCATTGCTCGCGCCGATCGATGAAGCCGGTTATCACACGCTCGTCATCAACGAGCATCGGATGACGCTCGCCGTCGCGCCCACGCGCTGTTATACGGTCGCCGACGCGTGGCGCACGATGCAGGCAACCAATGCGAACCGGAATGACGCGAAGCCGACGCCGCCGCTTTGGGGCATCGCCGCGCAGATTTACGGACTGCGCCGCGCCGGCGATGGCGGGATCGGCGACTACACCGCGCTTGCGACTCTCGCGATCGAAAGCGCGAAACGCGGTGCGCATGCGCTGGCGGTGAGCCCGACGCATGCGATGTTCAGCGCGCTGCCGGAGCGTTTCAGCCCATATGCGCCGTCGTCGCGTTTGTGTTTGAACGTCGCGCATATCGATCCGGCCGCCGTGTTCGGCGCGCAAGCCGCGCGTGATGCAATCGAAGCCGCGCAAGCCGGCCCGGCCTGGCAGCAGCTCGAAACACTGCCGCTGATCGACTGGCCCGCCGCGACGCCGCTCAGGCTGAAAGTGCTGCGTGTGCTGTTCGAGCATTTCTGCGAGCACGACCGCGCGCAGGATTTGCCGCGCGCACTGGAATTTCACGGCTTCTGTACGCGCGGCGGCCGCGCGCTCGAAGATCATGCGCGCTTCGAGGCGCTGCACGCCTATCAGCTTGCGCAACCGGACGGCGAAGGCTACTGGCGCAAATGGCCCGAGCCGTTGCGCGATCCGCGCAGCGCTGAAGTCGAGGCATTCGCGAACGAGCATCGGCATGAAGTGGAATTTCACCTGTTCCTGCAATGGCTCGCGGCCAAAGGGCTATCGCATGCGCAGCACGCGGCGCGCGACGCGGGCATGGCGGTCGGCCTGATCGCGGACCTCGCGGTCGGTTGCGACAGCGCGGGCAGTCATGCATGGTCGTATCGCGACGATATGCTGCACGGCGTGTCGGTCGGTGCGCCGCCGGATCTGTTCAATCAGGCGGGCCAGGCGTGGGGACTCACCACCTTCTCGCCGCGCGCGATGCGCAATCAGGGCTTCGCGGCGTTTATCGACATGCTGCGCACGGTGTTCGCCCACGCGGGCGGCGTGCGCATCGATCATATCCTCGGCTTGCGCCGCCTGTGGCTCGTGCCCGAAGGCGAACGCGCGAAAAACGGCGCGTATTTGCGCTATCCGCTCGACGACCTGCTGCGGCTGATCGCGCTCGAATCGTGGCGGCATCGCGCGATCGTGATCGGCGAAGACCTCGGCACCGTGCCGCCCGGCTTTCGCGAGCGGCTCGCCGATCATGGCCTGTCCGGCATCCGTGTGTTGTGGTTCGAGCGCATGCCTGAAGAAGACGGCTTTCTGCCGCCGTCCGCGTGGGACCGCAATGCGGCCGCGACCACCACCACGCACGATCTGCCGACCGTGGCCGGCTGGTGGGAAGGCGAAGACATCATGTGGCGCAACCGGATCGGCCAGACGATGCCGCGCAGCGACGGCTGCGACCCGGTCGAAGCCGCGCAGGCGGAACGCGCGGCGGACCGCGAAGCGCTGTGGCGCGCGTTCCAGCAGGCGGGCGTCGCCGCACACGGTGTCGCGGCGCCGCCGCCCGATCAGGCGCCGGTCGACGAAGCGCTCGCGTTTGTCGCCGCAACACCGTCGCCGCTCGTCACTTATCCGCTCGAAGATCTGCTGGCGCTCGAAGAGCAACCGAATCTGCCGGGCTCGATCGACGAGCATCCGAACTGGCGTCGCCGCGTGATGCAACCCGTCGACGCACTGTTTGAGGATGCAACCTTCTGCGATCGCCTGCGCGCAGTCGATCAGGCGCGCGCGGCCGCAGCGGGGCCGCCCGCTCCGACTGGCGCCTCCGCTACCGGCGCCGCCGCTTCTTCCGGATCTTCCGCTTCCTCGTTGCCGAATACGCCATGACTGTCCCGCGCTCCACGCTCAGGCTCCAGTTCCATCGGGGCTTCACCTTCGACGATGCGCTCGCGCATATCGAATACTTCGCCGCGCTCGGCATCAGCCATCTGTATGCGTCGCCGGTGACCACCGCGGCGCCGGGCTCGATGCACGGCTACGATACGGTCGACTACACGCAGGTCAGCGCCGAATGCGGCGGCGAAGCGGCGTTGAAAAAGCTCGCTGACAAGCTGCACGAGCGCGGCATGGGATTGATCGTCGACGTGGTGCCGAACCATATGGGCGTCGCCGGTTCCGGTGCGCACAATGCGTGGTGGCGCGACATTCTCGAGTGGGGGCGGCATAGCGCGTACGCGCGCCATTTCGACGTCGATTGGCATTCGCCGGACCCTGCACTGCGCGGCAAGGTGCTGCTGCCGTGTCTTGGCGCGCCGTACGGCGACGAGCTCGCCGCGGGCCGCATCGCGCTGCGCTTCGACGCGGACACCGGCCGCTTCAACATCGGGTATGGCGACCACCTGTGCCCGGTATGCCCGGTCGACTACGCGACGCTGTTGCAGACGGCCGAGCGCGCCGACCTCACTGCGCTGGCCGAGCGCTTTCGCGGCCTGACCACGCAGCCCGCGGATCAACCGCGTGCCGCGCAGGCGTGCGACGCGCTGCGCGACTTTGCGAAGCAGCACGGCCGCGCGCCGATCGAGTTCGTGCTGCAAACGCATGCGCCCGAAGACCCGGTCACGCGCGATCATCTGCATCGGCTGCTCGAGCGTCAGCATTTCCGCCTCGCATGGTGGCGCACCGCAGCCGACGAAGTGAACTGGCGGCGCTTCTTCGATATCAGCACGCTCGCGGCGGTACGCGTCGAGCGGCCCGAGGTGTTCGACGCGGTACATGCGCTGGTGTTTCGTCTGTACGCGGACGGGGTGATCGACGGCGTGCGGATCGATCATATCGACGGCCTCGCCGAGCCGCGCGAATATTGCCAGCGTCTGCGGCAACGGCTGTCGGAATTGCGTGAAGGCGCGCCGTATATCGTCGTCGAAAAGATTCTGGCGCGCGGCGAGGCGCTGCGCGACGACTGGCCAGTGGACGGCACGACCGGCTATGACTTTATGAACGACGTCGGCGCGCTGCTGCACGATCCGCGCGGCGCGCAACCGCTTGCCGCGGCGTGGGCCGCGATCAGCGGGCGCAGCGCGGCATTTGCCGACGAAGCGCTGGCCGCGCGCCGCAAGATGCTGACCGAGAACCTGGCGGCCGAACTGGACCGCGCGGCGCGTGCCGTGCATCGCATTGCACGCGATCACCTTGCCACGCGCGACTTCACTTACACGTCGATCCGGCGTGTCGTCGGCGAGCTTGCCGCGCATTTTCCGGTCTACCGGATCTATCCGCAGAACGGCCTGCGCAGCGCGGCCGACAATGTGTTCTTCGAGCGGGCGCTGGACGGCGCGCGGCAGACGCTGTCGAGCGCGGATCGTCGCGTGCTCGAACAGGTCGATGCATGGCTCGGCAGCGGCGCCGACGAACCCGCGAGCCTGCGCGAGCCGGCCAGCCTGCGCGGCGGCGTAACGCCACCGCAAGGCGCGGCGGTGGGAGCGTTCAATCATGCCGCAGCGGCGCGCCGCACTGTGCAGACGTTGTTCTCGCAACTGACGGCGCCGGTTGCGGCAAAGTCGATCGAAGATACCGCGTGTTATCGCTATGGACGGCTGCTGTCGCGCAATGAAGTCGGCGCGGACCCGGGAGAGTTCGCGTTATCGGTCGCGCAGTTTCATGCAGGCAATCTCGAACGCGCGCGACGTTTTCCGCATGCGATGCTGGTCACCGCGACACACGATCACAAGCGCGGCGAAGACGTGCGCGCGCGGCTCGCGGTGCTCAGCGAAATTGCGGACGAGTGGAGCGCGACGTTGCGTGCGTGGTCCACGTTGAATACACCGCTGCGGCGCGCGCCCGACGGCGATACGATCGTCGACGCGCTTACCGAAGACTGGGCGCCCGGCCCTGCTGCGGAAGCGATGCTGTACCAGACGCTGGTCGGTTGCTGGCCGCCGGATCTGACGGCCGACGACGAAGCCGGCATCGCGGCGCTTGCCGAGCGCGTCGCGCAATGGCAATTGAAGGCGCTGCGTGAAGCGAAGCTGCGCACCAACTGGTTCGCGCCGGATGAAGCGTATGAAAACGCGTGCCGTGCGTTTCTGCTCGACATCCTCGCGCCGCAGCGGCGCGACGGGTTTCTGCGCGAACTGTGCGCGTTCGTCGCGCGAATCGGCCGCGCAGGCGCGGTCAACAGCATGCAGCAGACCATTTTGCGGCTCGCGTCGCCGGGTGTGCCGGATCTCTATCAGGGCACCGAACTATGGGACTTCAGCCTCGTCGATCCGGATAACCGGCGGCCGGTCGACTTCGCGCGGCGCGCCGCGCTGCTCGCGGAAAAGCCACCATCCGGGTTTCTCGCCAGCTGGCGCGATGGACGTGTGAAGCTCGCGATCGTGCAGCGCATGCTGGCGCTGCGTGCGCATCTGCCCGAGTTGCTGAGTCATGGCACGTACTTGCCGCTCGGGGTGCAAGGCGCGCACGCGGAGCGGGTCATCGCATTTGCCCGGCGGCATGGCAATGCATGGGCGGTGGTGATTGCGACGCGTCTTGCTGTGCCGTTGCTTGGAAGCGCAGCCGCTCCTGCCAACGTCGACGCCGATGCCGAGGCCAACGCGGGCGATCACGCGCAAAGCGATTTACCGCTCGTCGAGCCGGCCCGCTGGGAAGACACCGCCGTGCGGATGCCGGAAGAACTGGTTGCGCGCGCAATGTTCGATTGGGTCAGCCCGGCCGCGCCGAAGGTGGAAGACGACGGCCTGCTGTACCTGCGCGACGCGCTGACGTCGATGCCCATCGCCGTGCTGGTCGAGGATGGTGTGCCGCGCGCGTGATTTGCATCTGTGCGTGTGGACGCGCGAGGCGCCAAGCGGCATGCGATTACCTGCTGTACCTGCCCGATGCGTTGACGTCGATGCTCATCGCCCGTGCTGGCCGAAGTTGGTGTGACGCGCGCGTGGATTCGCATCTGTGCGTGTGGACACGCCGCCCGTCATGCGCCACGCGCCGCGCTGCATGCGCCGGCGCATACCCGCGCGCGGTGAAGTTCAATGCGCCGCAGCGCCCGCGCTTCACCCCCCTTCGTCGTCGAACTCCTTCGGATAGACGCGCACGAGCACAATGCGCGGCCCGCTCATCTTCTTCACTACGATGTCGAAACGCTCGAACTCGACGCGCTGCCCTTCGGCCGGCAAATCGCGCAGCGCCTGGATGACCAGACCGCCGACCGACTCCGCGCGGCCTTCGTCGATATCGATGCCGAGCGCCCGCTCGAGCGACACCACCGGCAAGCTGCCTTTGCCCATCAAGGTGCCGTCGTCGAGGCGCGTCCAGTCCTGATCGCCCTGGCGGAATTCGTCATGAATCTGGCCGACCAGTGCGCCGAGCAGGTTGTCGAGCGTCAGGAAGCCGCTCGGCTTCGCGTGCTTGTGCCCCACCAGCGCCAGATGCGGCGCGCCCTTGCGAAAGCGGCGAAACAGTTCGAGCGCGGGCATATCGGGCTTCACGTATTGCACGGGGCGCACGTACTTCGACAGATCGTCGAGCGAGCGGCCCGCATGCCGCGCCAGCAGCAGATCCTTCAGGTGAATCGTGCCGGCGACGCGTTCGCCCGTCGCGTCTTCGAAGAGCGGGTAGCGGCTGAAGCGATGCCGCGCGACGATCTGCATATTGTCGCGCCATGACAGATCGCGCCGCAGGCTGACCAGCTCGTGCGCGGGCCGCATCAGGTCGGACACGGTCATGCGCGAAAAATCCAGCGAGTGCGCGATCGTGTTCCATTCGTCCGGGCTATACGTGCGGCCCGGCAGTTCGATTTCATCGGAGATGCTCGTGCGGCGCGCGCGCAAGATCAGCTTCAGCTCTTCGTTCGAATAGTGCGTATCGCCGCCGTGATCCGCCGAGAGGCCCGCGATGCGCAGCACCGCATTCGCGCTCGTGTTCAGCACCCAGATCGCCGGGTACATCGCCCAATAGAACGCGTAGAGCGGCAACGCGACCCACAATGAAATTTTCTCGGCCTGGCGGATCGCCAGCGACTTCGGCGCAAGCTCGCCGACCACGATATGCAGAAACGAAATGCACGAAAACGCGAAGAACAGCGAGATGCCGTGAATCAGCCGTTCGGACTCGATGCTGAGCAGCCTGAACACCGGCGTCAGTAAATCAGCGAATGCCGGCTCGCCGATCCAGCCGAGCCCGAGCGACGCGAGCGTGATGCCGAGCTGACACGCGGACAGATACGCGTCGAGCCGGCGATGCACGGTCGCGAGCAGCCTGCCGCGTACGCCATGCTTTTGCGCGAGCGTCTGCACGCGCGTTTGCCGCAGCTTCACGAGGCCGAACTCGGCCGCCACGAAAAAACCATTGAGGGCGACGAGCAGCAATGCACCGATAAGGGCGACAACCTGGATCAAAGCGACGGGCTCCGGCGACAAAAGTCGTCAGTATAGAGCGTGACCGGCTGGTAAAAGGGGTTCGTGGAGGCACCCGGTCTCGCGCGATGCGCGGGTCGTGGCGCATGCGTTGAGTGCGCGGGTGGCCTTGAACGGCCCGCCGCCGTGTGACCCGCGCGACCCGCGTGACCCGCAAGGAGATGGGCGTCCGGAGGACGCGCACGAATACACCGCGCGCGCGTCGCGCAAAAATCAGCCGCGTGTTCTGCTTGCAGGGACGCTGTGGCGAATAAGTGTGCGCGCGCAACTATCGAAGGCGCAGGCTCGCCGTTCATCCCGCATTCAACGGTATGCGCAGCGACAGCTTCACCGGCTGCCCGTCGACAAGCTCGCCCTGTTCGAACGCGCCTTCATGCGCCTCGGCCACGCGTTTGCACAGCGCGAGCACCCACGCGATGCGCCCCGACTCGCGTGGCTCGCACGCCTGCCTGCGCGCGAACATTTCGAGCAGATGCGGCAGCGATGCGTCTTCGAGCGCGTCGGGCGCCGCGGTGAACGTCGCGACCGCGTGCCACATCGACGTGTCCGCGCGCGTCTCCAGCACCACCGTCGAATGTTGCGCGCTCGCTTCGGTCGCGAATGTCAGCATCAGCCACAACGCCGCCGCCACGCGCTCGCGGTCGCCGTCCAGTTGCTCCGCGGCGAGCGGCGTCTCCAGCATGAGCCTCACGCCGCGCTGCTGCGCGAGCATGTCGCGCACGTCGATCACGGTCGTATCGACGAGTGGCCGCAGTTCAAAGCGCTCGCGATCGAGCGCGAGGTTTTTGGTCTCGGCGCGCGTCGTATCGACGATCGATTCGAGCAATTGCACCTGCTGCTCGACGCCGCTGCGAATGCCGGCGAGCGCGCGCTGCGCGGTCGCATCGGCGCCATCGACCTTGCGCTCGAGCACGTAGGCCCAGCTATGGATCGCGTTCAGCGGGCTGCGTAGATCATGAGAAACAAGCGACAGCACGTGATCGCGCATGAAAAGCGCGGTCTGCGCACATAAGCGAGCGGCGCGTTCCGATGCAGCGTTGCCGGGTACGCCCGGCTCTTCGCTGCTGCCTGCTGGGGAATGCGTGGTCACGATCGACATCCTTATAAGCGGTTCGTGGTTCGAATGGCTAGCCAACATTATAGGCAAGGCCCTCGCGCAAGAACGCACGACACGCCTGGTTCGCGGCGTACACACAACGCGCCTACAATACCGGTTTCGATCGACCCTCAATGGAGCAACTTATGCCGACCGTGACCACCGAATCCGGCCTGAAATACGAAGATCTGACCGAAGGCACCGGCGCTGAAGCGCACGCGGGCCAAACGGTCAGCGTTCACTACACCGGCTGGCTCACCGACGGCCAGAAATTCGACTCGAGCAAGGACCGCAACGACCCGTTCGCGTTCGTGCTCGGCGGCGGGATGGTGATCAAGGGCTGGGACGAAGGCGTGCAAGGAATGAAGGTGGGCGGCGTGCGCCGTCTGACGATTCCGCCTCAGCTCGGCTACGGCCCGCGCGGCGCGGGCGGCGTGATTCCGCCGAATGCGACGCTCGTGTTCGAAGTCGAACTGCTCGAGGCCTGAGCGTCACAGGCACGCAGTTCATGGCCAGCCGTCCTGTCACCGTCGCGTCGCCGAGCGTTTCGTTGCGGCGCTTCAGCCCGACCGAGGCGTCGGACCTGCACGACTTCCATCAGATCGTGCTCGGCCTCGACGGCTCGATGGTGATGGCGGTCGACGGCATCGAGCGCGAGATCGACCGGCGCTCCGCATGGCTGGTCCCGGCCGGCGCGCGGCACGATTATGCGGGCATCGGCGAAAACCGCCAGCTCGTGCTCGACTTGCCGGTCGCGTCGCTTGCGGTGCCCGCGCGGCTCTTCGATCGCGCGAAAACCTTCGATATCGACAGCGGATTGATGCGGCTGGTCGGCCAGGTTGCCCTGTGCGCGTCAGGCGATGCGCACGCGGACGATGGCGCGGCAGCGCTGCGCCGCTTCAATTGGGGTGCGGCCGCGCAACTGTGTGCGGCGCTCGTGCAAGGCGCCGGCAGCGCGGCGACGGGCGCGGCGGATGCGCAGGCGGCCACGGGCCTCGACTTTGCGCGTATCGACCGCTGGTTGCGCGCGCATCTTTCCGAGCCGTTGCGTATCGGCGATCTCGCCGCGCATTGCGGCTTCGGATTGCGGCGGTTTCATCAGCTTTTTATTGAGGCGTTCGGCGAGACGCCGCATCGTTATCTGCAGCGTCTGAGGCTCGATACGTCGATGACGCTGCTCGTCGATCCGCGGCGTTCGCTGTCGGATGTCGCGCTCGATGTCGGGTTTGGCGATCAGAGCGCGTATACGCATGCGTTTACGCGCCGCTTCGGGATTGCGCCTGGGCAGTGGCGCGCGTTGCGTCACTGAGTGCGGTTTCGCTGGTTTTCCTGCGGTTTGTTGCGCTGCTTAGTTGCTCTGCTTTGTCTTCACTGCCCACGTTGATGCGAACCGCGATGTTCGTTCGTGCGCGTGGTGCGGCGGTGGCTTCGACTGCTTCTCTGGCTTTGTCGCTTCTTTGGCTTTGTCGCTTCTTTGGCTTTGTCGCTTCTTTGGCTTTGTCGCTTCTTTGGCTTCGTCGCTTCTTTGGCTTCGTCGCTTCTTTGGCTTCGTCGCTTCTTTGGCTTCGTCGCTTCTTTGGCTTTGTCGCTTCTTTGGCTTTGTCGCTTCTTTGGCTTCGTCGCTTCTTTGGCTTTGTCGCTTGTGGCCTGGCGCCGCGTTGCACGACGCCAGGCCATCACATCACGCGTTCAGCCGCGCTTCAAACGCCCGCGTTCAGGCCGCGCTCGAGATCCGTGCGAATATCGGCCGCATCCTCCAGACCGACCGCAAGACGAATCAGCCCTTCGGTAATGCCTGCCGCGGCGCGCGCTTCCGGCGTGATGCGGCTGTGCGTCGTGGTCGCAGGATGCGTGATCGTCGTGCGCGTATCGCCAAGATTGGCGGTGATCGAGCAGATCTTCGCGTTGTCGATCACGCGCCATGCGCTCGCGCGCTGCGCGTCCGGCGTATCGCCCTTCAGATCGAATGACAGGATCGCGCCGCCCGCCTTCTGCTGACGCTTCGCAATCGCGTATTGCGGATGCGATTCGAGGCCCGGATAGAACACGCGCTTCACCGCCGGATGCATTTCGAGCCAGCGCGCAATCGCCATGGCGTTCGCCGACTGACGCTCGACGCGCAGCGATAGCGTTTCCATTCCCTTCAGTAGCACCCATGCGTTGAACGCGGATAGCGTCGGACCGGCGCTGCGCACGAACGGAAACACCTTTTCCATGATGAACTGCTTCGAGCCGACCAGCGCGCCGCCCAGCACGCGGCCCTGGCCGTCGAGAAACTTCGTCGCGGAATGCATCACGACGTCGGCGCCCAGTTTCAGCGGCTGCTGCAGCGCCGGGCTGCAGAAGCAGTTATCGACGACGAACAGCGCGTTCGCCGCCTTCGCGATCTTGCCGATCGCTTCGATATCGGCGACTTCGGTCAGCGGGTTCGACGGCGTTTCGAGGAAAAACATTTTCGTTTCCGGACGCACCGCGTTTTTCCATGCGTCGAGATCGGTCGGATCGACGAAGGTCGTCGTAATGCCGAACTTGCTGAAGATCTGCGAGAACATGCCGAGCGTCGAACCGAACAGGCTCTGCGAGCTGACGAGGTGATCGCCCGCCTGCATCGCCGACATCACCACCGAGAGAATCGCGCTCATTCCCGATGCGGTCGCCATGCACGCCTCACCGCCTTCGAGCGCCGCGAGCCGGTCCTGGAACATCGTCACAGTCGGGTTCGTGAAGCGCGAGTACGTGTATGAGTCTTCCGAATTCTTGAAGCGCTCGGCCGCTTCGGCGGCATTCGCAAACACGAAGCTCGAGGTCAGGAACAGCGCTTCCGAATGCTCGCCAAAGTCGCTGCGCAGCGTGCCCGAACGTACCGCGAGGGTGTCGAAATTGAAGTTGTCGTCCATGTTCGTTCTGTTTCCGTTGATTCACGCCGGCTGCCGTTTGCGTTCCGTTTGCATTCTTCCGGCAGCGGCAACAAAAAGCCCGCTTTGCGTCGGCATAAGCGGGCTGTATGTGCGGGAAGCTTCGAGCGTAGGCGGCGCTTTCGCTGACGCCGTTCACTTTAGCTGTTTCGGGTGGCCCGATCAGGCCGCCCCGCGTCCGCAAGCTGAACTCAAATCGACGCAAGCTCGGATTCTAACACCTCGTCATTCGACCGACAGCTGCAAGTGCAGCTGCGAGCGCGTGGTGCCGCCGTCCATCGCGTCACTCGCTGCATCACGGTCCGATTGCGCGGACGGCGCGAGGCGCGCGAGCTCGACGCCGTCGAGGTATTCGCTGGTCACATCGCCGGTGATGTAGTTGCCGTCGAAGCACGATGCCTCGAATTCCTTCAGCGCCGGATTGATGTCGCGCACCGCGCTCTTCAGCGCGTCGACGTCCTGGTACACCAGATAATCCGCGCCGATCATGCGCGCAACTTCGTCGTCGGAGCGGCCGTGCGCGACCAGTTCGCCGCGCGTCGGCATATCGATGCCGTACACGTTCGGGTACTTCACCGGCGGCGCCGCCGACGCGAAGATCACCTTGTTCGCGCCCGCATTGCGCGCCATCTGCACGATTTCGTGCGACGTCGTGCCGCGCACGATCGAATCGTCGACGATCAGCACGTTCTTGCCCTTGAACTCGATGCCCATCGCGTTCAGCTTCTGGCGCACCGACTTCTTGCGTACCGCCTGGCCCGGCATGATGAACGTGCGGCCCACATAGCGGTTCTTGAAGAAGCCTTCGCGATACTCGACGCCGAGCTTCGCCGCCACCTGCATCGCGGCCGGGCGGGACGAATCGGGAATCGGCATCACGACATCGATCTTCATATCCGCCGGCAGCACACGTTTGATCTTCTCGGCCAGATAGTCGCCCATGCGCAGACGCGCGTTGTAAACCGGCACGCCGTCGAGCACCGAATCCGGACGCGCGAGATACACGAGTTCGAAAATGCACGGGTTCAGCGTCGCGTTCGTCGCGCACTGCTGCGCGTGGAAATTGCCTTCGACGTCGATAAAGATCGCCTCGCCCGGTTGCACGTCACGCACGAATTCGAAGCCGATGCCTTCGAGCGCGACCGACTCCGACGCGAGCATCCATTCGGTGCCGTGGTCGGTTTCGAGCTTGCCGATGCACAGCGGACGGATGCCGAACGGATCGCGGAAACCGACGAGGCCGTAGTCCGCGATCAGCGAGACGATCGCGTACGAGCCGCGCACCCGCCGATGCACGCCCGACACGGCCTTGAACAGCGCCGGCGGGTCGAGCTGCAGACCGGAGCTCGCGAGCTGCAATTCGTGCGCGAACACGTTGAGCAGCACTTCGGTATCGGAATTCGTATTGATGTGGCGGCGATCGACGCGGAACATCTCGTCTTTCAACTGCGGCCAGTTGGTCAGGTTGCCGTTGTGCGCGAGGATGATGCCGAACGGCGCGTTCACGTAGAACGGCTGCGCTTCCTCCTCGCTCGACGCGGAACCCGCCGTCGGGTAGCGCACCTGGCCGATGCCGATCGTGCCGGGCAGACTGCGCATGTTGCGCGTGCGGAACACGTCGCGCACCATGCCGTTCGCCTTGTGCATATGGAAGTTGCTGCCGTCCGCCGTTGCGATGCCGGCAGCGTCCTGACCGCGGTGCTGCAGGAGCAGCAGGCTGTCATAGATTAGCTGGTTGACCGGGGATTGGGAAACTACGCCTACGATGCCGCACATGGCATGTCCTTCAAAGGTACGAAATTCGTTACGGCGGCCGGCTCGCGCCTGCCATTGCCGCGCTTCGCGAAACCGGTTGGACCCGATCGCCGCTCGCCGGCTCTGATCCGCTATACGCGGACGTACGCGGCAATCGCGTCGGGAAGCAACGGCTTCAACTCACGCACGCCCTGCTCCGCATACGGCCGCAGCAACGCATTGCGCCAGAATTCCTGCTGGGGCAGTTCGGTCAAGCCCGCGAGAGCGACCAGAATCAGCACCAGAATGACCCCGCGCAGGAGGCCGAACATCAATCCGAGCGAGCGATCGATACCGCTCAACCCCGACACCTGCACCAGCCGGCTGAGCAAGGCGTTGGCCACGCCCGCCACCAGCATCACGCCGATCACGATGAGCGCAAACGCGAGCAGCCACTGGGTCAACGCGCCGCCTGGCCAATGCTCCGGCATGTACGGTACGACGAAGCTGACAAAGCGACAGGCAATCAGAAATGCCGCGATCCAGCCGATCAACCCGAAAATCTCGGACAGAAAGCCGCGCCACGTGCCGCGCAGCGCCGACAGCGCAATCACCGCCATAACAGCGTAGTCGAACGCAGTGAACATCACCGGCTTATTGGGCCGAACCGTTGTTCGCGCCCGACGTCAAGCCGACTTCGCGAACCTTCGCGATGGCCGCCGACGCCGCGGCGCGGTCCGCGAACGGACCTGCGCGCAATAGCGTGTGCACCGAGCCGTCGGCCTGTTTCCGGCGCTCGGTATATGCGGGTACGCCCGCTGCTTTCAACCTGGCGGCCCAGTTGCGGGCGCTCGCGTCATCGGGGAACGAACCCAGTTGCACCGCGAAGCGGCTGCCCGGAGGCGCCGCCGGCGTGCCGGAATCGGTCTGCGCCGCGGTTGCGCTTTGCGTGGTGTTTTGGGTCGTGCTTTGTCTTGCGTTCGCGGCGGTTTCGGCCGCCGACGATCTGGCGGGTGTGCTCGCCGCCGCGGCGGTCTGGCCAGACTTCGCGGCCGGTTTAGCCGCCGTGGGCGCGGTGTTCGCTGCCGTGACTGGCGCTTGTTGCCATTTGCCAGAAGCTTGTGTTTGAGCCTGCGCTTGTGCTGTTGCCGCGTCTTGCGTCGCCGTGTGGCCGGACGAACCGGCTGCGGCAGTCGCCCGCGCTGACGAGGCCGACAGACTCGACGCGCCCTGCACGCCTGCCGTCGCGCCGGTGCCGGTTTCCGCCGGCACGGCCGGATTGTCAGGCGCGACGCCCGCCTGGGTGTCTTGCGGATCCTGCGTGCGCGCCCGCGACACGGGGCGGCTCGGAATATCGATTGAAATATCGTCGGTGACGGGTTTCGGGTGCGAATCGAGCACCATCGGCAGAATGACGACTGCCGCGACGACCAGCGCAATTGCGCCGACGAGGCGTCGGCGCGCCCGCTGCTTTTCCGGCAAGGTGGGATCGAGCAGCATCGCATCCGCGTCGCCGGCCCGTTCGGCACGCCGGGTCCGTCTTTCGACGCGCTCGCTACGATCGACCCCGCTTGAGCCCCGTTTAGAACTGGTAGGTGCGCCGCGCCGATTGGACGCGTCGTCTTTTTTGCCGAACGAGAAAATTCCCATGGATGCCTTGGTTCGAGGCTGCCCGCGTTCAGTGTTGCTGCGATTTCCGATAGGCCATCACACCCGCAACGGTAAAGAAACTGCCGAAGACCACGATTCTATCATTGCCGGACGCCCGTTTTAGCGCATCCTGAAAAGCTTCCGAGGGTGAAGCAAAGCGGGTGATGCTGCTGTCCGGACCGTCGCCGATACCGGCATCGTGCAGCGTGCGCTCCAGTTCCACCGCCGAGGCGCCGCGCGGCGTCGGCAGGTCGGTCACGCACCAGTGGTCGACTTCATCCTTCAGATGAGCGACCACGCTGGCGATGTCTTTATCTCGCATGGACCCGAACACCACGTAAGTGTACGGAAAATAGCCCATATTGCCGAGATTTTGCGCGAGTACGGCCGCAGCGTGCGGGTTGTGGCCGACGTCGAGCACAATGGACGGCTTGCCGGGCAACACTTGGAAGCGGCCGGGCAACTCGACGTTCGCAAGGCCGAGACGGATGTCCTGCGCGGAGACCGGCAGCCGGTCGCGCAGCGCTTCGAGCCCTGCGAGCGCCGCCGATGTGTTGATCAGCTGGTTCGCACCGCGTAGCGCCGGATACGCGAGCGCCGAGCGCCGCAGCGTGCGGCCCACGTAATTCCACTGCTGACGCTCGCTGCCCGCCTGCCCTTCGTAGCGGAAATCCCGCCCGAACAACCATAGATCCGCGCCGATCGTCTGCGCATGATCGATCAACGTCTGCGGCGGCAGCGGGTCGGCGCAAATCGCCGGCTTGCCCGCGCGGAAAATGCCGGCCTTCTCGAACGCGATTTTCTCGCGCGTATCGCCGAGGTATTCGGTGTGATCGATGTCGATGCTCGTGATGATCGCGCAATCGGTATCGAGGATATTGACCGCGTCGAGGCGGCCGCCGAGGCCCACTTCCATGATCACCGCGTCGAGGCCGCGCGATGCGAACAGCTGCATGATCGCGAGCGTCGTGAACTCGAAGTAGGTGAGCGACGGCGGATCGGCGAGGCTCGTGCGCGCCTTTTCGACGGCTTCGAAGTGTGGAAGCAGTTCGGCGTCGCTGGCAAGCTGGCCGTTCACGCGCGCACGCTCGTTGAACGCCAGCAGATGCGGCGACGTGTGGCAGCCGACCGTATAGCCGGCGCGCAGCAGGATCGACTCGAGAATCGCGCAGGTCGACCCTTTACCGTTGGTGCCGCCGACGGTGATCACCGGGCACGCGAACGTCAACTGCAAGGCATCGCGGACCCGGCTGATCCGCTCGAGGCCCATATCGATGCCGACGGGATGCGCAGTTTCGAGATGCGTGAGCCACGCGTTGAGGGTGGGGAATGTGGTCATCGGATGAAACGGAAGTGCGGGTCGCAAATTATCCCGGAAACGACAACGCGCCGCTTGACTGCCGTCAGCGGCGCGTTGTTCTGTCGCGGCGGCGCAGCGCCGCTATCTGCTTGCTTGTGTGCACGCCGGGCGCAATCGCACGCATGCGTCGCCGTCTCCAGCACCAGCGCTATCGCGGTTATTCGCGCCGCGTCGCACAACCCAACGGCGGCGCCTTCGCGAAATCAGGCGACCGCGTCCGCCGGCTGGCGCGTCAGCAGCGCCATCAGTTGCGCGAGTTCTGCACGCAGCTTGCGGCGGTCGACGATCATGTCCACCGCGCCTTTCTGCAGCAGGAATTCGGCTCGCTGGAATCCTTCCGGCAGCTTCTCGCGCACCGTCTGTTCGATCACGCGCGGGCCGGCGAAGCCGATCAGCGCCTTCGGCTCCGCGATCACGACATCCCCCAGGAACGCGAAGCTCGCCGATACGCCGCCCATCGTCGGATCGGTCAGCACCGAGATAAACGGCAGCTTGGCCTCGGCGAGACGCGTCAGCATTGCGGTGGTTTTCGCCATCTGCATCAGCGACAGCAGGCTTTCCTGCATGCGCGCGCCGCCCGATGCGGTAAAGCAGATAAACGGCACATGCTGCTCGATCGCATTCTGCGCGCCGCGCGCGAAACGTTCGCCGACCACCGAGCCCATCGAGCCGCCCATAAACGAGAACTCGAAACACGCGACCACCACCGGCAACGTATGAATCGCGCCGCCCATCACGACCATCGCGTCGGTTTCGTCGGTTTCGTCGATCGCCTCTTTCAGGCGGTCCGGATACTTGCGGCTGTCCTTGAACTTGAGCGCGTCGACCGGCAGGATTTCCTGGCCGATCTCATAGCGACCTTCCGCATCGAGCAGCCCGTCGAGCCGCTCGCGCGCGCCGATCCGCATATGGTGGTCGCACTTCGGACAGACGTGCAGATTCGCCTCGACGTCGTTGCGATACAGCACGGCCTCGCACGACGGGCATTTGATCCACAGCCCTTCCGGAATGCCCTTGCGGCTTTTCGGATCGGTTTGCTTGATTTTCGGCGGCAGCAGTTTATCGAGCCAGCTCATATTGATTTTCTCCGGGTCTTCAGGACGCTTTATCGCACGATATGCGCATAAAGCGTTCCGATGACCGATTTCTACTGTTGGTCGGTGGCGTGATCAGGCGCCTGTGCGAGCGCCTGCGCCGATCGCGTCGATGGCCTGACGGATTTCCCTGATAAAGCGGGTCAGCGCTTCAGCGGCGGCGTCGGGGGCCGCGTCTTCGAGCAGATTGACGATCCGGCTGCCGATCACGACCGCATCCGAGATTTCCGCCACTGCACGCGCCGATTGCGCATCGCGAATGCCGAATCCGACTCCGACCGGCAGCGGCACCCGCGACTTGATGGCCGGGATTTTACCTGCAATATCAAGAACGTCCAGATGCGCCGCACCGGTCACACCTTTCAACGACACGTAATACACGTAGCCGCTCGCGATGCGGCCGACCGCGGCGATGCGCTCGTCGGTCGATGTCGGCGCGAGCAGGAAGATCGGATCGATGCCGGCCGCCTTCATTGTGTCGGCGAACGGTGCGCACTCTTCGGGCGGATAGTCGACTACCAGCACGCCGTCCACGCCGGCTTCTTTTGCGGCTTTGGCGAACGCGTCGGCGCCGATCCGCTCGATCGGGTTCGCGTAGCCCATCAGCACGATCGGCGTTTTGTCGTCGCGCTCGCGAAAGCGCTTCACGTCGGCCAGCACGTCGCGCAGCGTGACGCCCTTGGCGAGCGCGCGCTCCGACGAACGCTGGATGACGGGGCCGTCCGCCATCGGGTCGGAGAACGGCACGCCGAGTTCGATCACATCCGCACCGCCTGCGACGAGCGCATGCATGAATTCGACGGTGCGCGCCGGATCGGGATCGCCCGCGGTGATGAACGGGATCAGCCCTTTGCGCTTCTGTGCGGCCAATGCCGCAAATATCTGGTTAATTCGGGACATATTCAATTTTCTCGAAGTCGATTGACTGCGCTTTTGCCGGCGGCATGGCCAGCCTCGGGTTTGCGGTTGTTTCGGGCGGCTGGATCAGCTCAAACCGCCGCCACCGACGCAACCGATGCCGCCGCCAAACTGACGCGTTCTCGCGCTATCGCGCAGTAACTTTCGTTAATTTCATAGCCAACGAACTGGCGCTGCTGCCGCGCGCAGGCAACCGCGGTGGTGCCGCTCCCCATGAACGGATCGAGCACGCGGCCGCCCGGCGGGCAACTCGCGAGCACCATCCGCTCGACGATCTCCAACGGCTTTTGCGTCGGATGCGCGACCCGCTCGGCATGTTGCCGATGCAGGCGCGACACCGACCAGACGTCTTTGGGGTTGTAGCCCATCTCGAGCCACTTGCTGCCTTCGAACAACTTGCGCGAACGCGCCTTCTTCGTGACCGCATCGTACGGGATACGGACGGGATCGAGATCGAAGTAATAATCTTTCGACAGCGCGAAGAGACCGATGTTGTCGTGCACCGACGTGAAACGCCGCGTGGTGCCGCCCATGCTCGGCACGCGCCGGTCCCAGATGATCTCGTTGACCATCGTGAGCTTCGTCTTCAGAAAGCAGAAGATTTCCGGCGCGTACTGCCACGTGCAAAAGATATACAGCGAACCGGACGGCTTGAGCTTCGGAACAGCCAGTTCCAGCCACTCGCGCGTCCATGCGAGAAAATCGTCGCCCGAACGCATGTCCGAATCGTTGCCGTAGTCCTTGCCGAGCCCGTACGGCGGATCGGCGAGGATCAGGTCGATCGACTGGTCCGGCAGGTTCGCCGCATCGGTCAGGAAATCGCGGTTGCGAAGTTCGATCGTAGCCGGCGTCGGCAGCAGCTGCGCGGGGACGGCGGCCTGCATAACCGGGGAGCGCTCGTGCGCCACCCGCGGTTGCGCATCCGGCTGCGCCATAGGCACAGGAGCGGCCGGCGCCGCTTGCCCCGTCTCTGCCGCAGCCGTGTCGAGCGCCGGTTGCGATTCGTCGAACTCGTCGCGCATCACCGCGGCGCTCAGAACTTGATACCCGATCGCTCGGCGACCGTGTGCATGTCCTTGTCGCCGCGGCCCGACAGGTTGACCAGCAGGATCTTGTCCTTCGGCAGCGTCGGCGCGAGTTTGGTCGCATACGCAAGCGCGTGGCTCGATTCGAGCGCCGGGATGATGCCTTCGATCCGGCAGCAATCGTGGAACGCCTTCAGCGCTTCTTCGTCGGTGATGCTGACGTATTGCGCGCGGCCGCTATCTTTGAGCCACGCGTGCTCGGGGCCCACACCCGGGTAGTCGAGACCCGCCGAGATCGAATGCGTCTCGATGATCTGCCCGTTTTCGTCCTGCAGCAGATACGTGCGGTTACCGTGCAGCACGCCCGGCGTGCCGCCGGTCAGCGACGCGGCGTGACGCCCGGTGTCGATGCCGTCGCCGGCCGCTTCCACACCGATCAGTTGCACCGATTTGTCGTCAATATACGGGTAAAAGATGCCCATCGCGTTCGAACCACCGCCAATGCACGCGATTACCGAATCCGGCTGGCGGCCGGCGAGTTCGGGCATCTGCACCTTGCATTCGTCGCCGATCACGCGCTGGAAGTCGCGCACCATCATCGGATACGGGTGCGGGCCGGCCACCGTGCCGATGATGTAGAAGGTGTTTTCGACGTTGGTCACCCAGTCGCGCATTGCTTCGTTCAGCGCATCTTTCAGCGTGCGCGAGCCGGATTCGACCGGCACCACCGTCGCGCCAAGCAGCTTCATGCGGTACACGTTCGCGGCCTGACGATGGACATCTTCCACGCCCATATAAACCACGCATTCCATACCGAAGCGCGCCGCAATCGTCGCGGTCGCCACGCCGTGCTGGCCGGCGCCCGTTTCCGCGATCACACGCGGCTTGCCCATGCGTTTGGCGAGCAGCGCCTGGCCGATCACGTTGTTCACCTTGTGGGCGCCGGTATGGTTCAAGTCCTCGCGCTTCAGATAAATCTGCGCGCCGCCGAGCAGTTGGCTCCAGCGCTGCGCGTGATAAATCGGCGAAGGACGGCCGACGAAGTGCTTCAGTTCGCGCTGATATTCGGCGATGAAGTCTGCGTCTTTCTGGGATTTCTCGTATGCGATGCGCAGTTCTTCGAGCGCATGCATCAAGGTTTCGGCGACGAACACGCCGCCATATTGGCCGAAATGGCCTCGTTCATCAGGTAAATTGTACATATCGTCACTCGCTTCAGTATGCCGGGCCGGCGTTCATTGAACGCTTGCCGGGCCTGAATCATCCAGCGTCCGCTTGTCGAACCGCGTGTACGAACGCCGCCATTCGGGCGTGGTCCTTCACGCCCTTGGCGCCCACCACTTCGATGCCGCTCGAGACATCGACCGCGTACGGGCGCACGCGACGTATCGCTTCACCGACGTTTTGCGCGTTCAACCCACCACTCAAAACGGCCCGACGCGCGAGCTCTGCTGGAATAAGTGACCAATCGAAAACCTTCCCGCCGCCGCCATAGCCCTCGACATGGGTGTCGAATAACAGACCGCTGGCAGCCGAATAGTTGAGGGCCGATTTTACCAAATCGCCCGGTTGAGTATCAGGCCCTACCCGGAGTGCGCGCAACCATGGCAAACCCGCGACGCCGGCAAGCGACTCGCACTGGTCCGGCGTCTCGTCGCCATGGAATTGCAGCAACGAGAGCGGCACGTTGCAGACGACCTCGCGCAGCCAGTCCGGCGTCGCGTTGACGAACAGTCCGACCACCGAAAGAAACGGCGGTATGTTGCGCGTCAGTTCGACGGCTTGCGCGACGCTGAGGGAACGCGGGCTCGGCGGATAGAACACGAAGCCGATTGCGTCGGCGCCGAGTTCGACCGCGCATTCGATGTCCGACGGCTTCGACAGTCCGCACAGCTTGATCCGCGTGCGGTGCGGCGCGGTGCCCGGACAGGTCGAATCCGCGGTGTCGGCGTTGGTTGCGCCGGCATTCGCCGGCTGGCTCGAGGTTGCGTTCATGATGGCGGTGTGTCGTCGTTCCAGACGTGGCTCCACGGCACGCTGCCGACCGGCGCGGCCGGCACTGCGTATTCGTCCGGGTACCCTACCCGCGCCAGATACAGGCCGTCGGGCATGAAAGTCGGCGCCGCGCGGCTGCGTTCGCGGCTGGCCAGCACGTCCGCCAGCCAGTCGACAGGATACCGCCCCCGCCCGATTGCGATGAGGCAGCCCATCAGGTTGCGCACCATGTGATGCAGGAACGCGTTCGCGCGAAACCGCAGGTGAATGAAGTCGCCGTCGCGGCGCACGTCGATCTGAGACAGATGCTTGACCGGTGTCTTCGCCTGGCATTCCGACGAGCGGAATGCCGAAAAGTCATGCTCGCCGATCAGGCACGCGGCGGCGGCGCGCATCGCGTCGACGTCAAGCGGCGTATGGATCCAGCCGGCACGGCCCACGAACATCGGCGAGCGCACCGGATGCACATAGAGCACGTAGTAATACGTGCGCTCGAATGCCGAAAATCGCGCGTGGAATGTGTCCGGCATCGGCTTGGCCCATTGCACGGCGACCGTCGACGGCAGGAATGCATTGGTGCCGCGCACCCACGAGAATTCGGCGCGCTCGAGTTCGGTGTCGAAATGGACAACCTGGCCCAGCCCATGCACGCCGGTGTCCGTCCGGCCGGCGACCACCGTCTGCAGCGGCGTCTGCGCAAACTCGCGCAGCGCGCGCTCCAGTTCGTCCTGCACTGTCTTGCCATGCGGCTGCGACTGCCAGCCGTAAAATGCCGCGCCATCATACTGGACGCCCAGTGCAATACGCATCACGACAGCGGCGCGAGTGTCGACAGCATCGCGCGGGCTTCGTTGCTGGTTGCCGCGTCGTTGGATTCGATCACTTCGTTGATCAGTGTCCGCGCGCCGGCGACATCGCCGAGCTCGATATATTCGGCGGCCAGTTCGAGCTTGTTGCGTGCAATCCGCGCCAGTTCCTGCGGCGTGAACGTCGGCAGCGGCTGCGCGGGACTCGCCGGCAGTTCCAGGTCGAAGTCGAGCGCGAGCGGGCCGTATTTGGCGGCCCCCATGCCGGCGATTGCGCCATGACCGGCGGTGCCGGCCTCGATCTGCTCGCCGACGCGCGGCGACTCCGGCTCATGCGGCGGGACGGCCTGCTGCGCGGTAATCTCGGGCTCGACGACGGGTTGCGTCGTGAGCGACGCCGGCGGCGTAACCGGTTCGCCGGTTTCGCCGCGCGGCGGCAGCGACAGGTCGAGACTGTCGAACGCGTCGAGCGCGGCGCGTGGAAACTGCGGCAAGGTCGCGCGGTTTTCGTCCGGTTCCGTGCCGAGCAGTTCGTGGTCCGACGGCAGGGCCGACGGCGGCTGTGGCTCGTCGGGTTGCGGCTGCTGCGCTTCGTCGGCCGTGGGTTCGGTGGGCTCGACGGACTCGACGGGCGGCGATGGAACCTCGGGTTCGTCGGCGGGGGCGTCTGTTATCGAGTGTGCGGAGTCGATCCCGGCGTCAGCCAGCGTCGCGATGTCCGGTGGCAATTCCGGCGTCGCAGGCGTGGCCGATTCATGCGCAACAGCATCTGCTTCAGCGGCAGGCGGCTCTTCAGGCTCGCCATGTTCGCCGCGATCTGCAGGCGCGGCAAACGGCTCGCCTATGGGCACACGATCGCCGGCGTGGTGCTCATGTGAATCGAGATCGTGGCGCTCACGCGTCAATTCGGAAGATTCATCGCGTACCGCCGCGGCATCCAGCGCGGCAGCGGCCGCGAGGCCAGCCGCTGCCGCTGCGCCCGCGCCGCTACCCGCTGTCTGCGTGACGCCCTCCGTCGGCGCGTTCGTCGGCCGCTCCGATGCGTGGCGCAGTTGCGGCGCGACGTCATCGGCTGCGGACGGCACGCGCTCGGTCAACGACGGCACATCATCGGCGTCGTCGGCCGATATCTCATGCGATGTGGTGGATTCACCGGCCTTCGCCATCGCATCGTAAGCACTGGCGCCACGGCGCCCCGTATCGAGCGACACGGCAGGCGCCGGCTGCCCATCGTGCGCCGCGTCTTGCGCGGACGCCGCGAGCGTCGCGGTCGCCGATGCGTCACTCCGCTTGCGCCGACGCATCGCGAGCCCCGCAACCAGCGCGGCCAACGCGGCGCCGATCAGCGCGGCGAGACCGACGTATTCCTGCTTCGATAGCAAGGTCGGCGCAAACAACTGTTGGGGCGCCTGGGACGCCGCCGGCGCGACCGGCGAATGCGCGCGCGCCGCAGAGGGACCCGTGGCCGGCGATGCGCCAGGCTGTGAGGGCGACAGGCCATTTGACGCAGCGGCGCCACTGGCTGCCTGTGGCGTTCCGGCGGACCTGCCGATGCCGTGTTTCTGCAACTCCATCAGCACGCGATTTTTCAGCGCGAGCAGTTGTTGAAGGCTGGAAACCTGCGCGCGTGCCGGCGACGCAGGTTGCGGCGCACTGGCGGACGCGGCCTGCGCGCCGCTAGCACCCGCGGCGGGCTGGCTGCCCGGCGCCGACTGGATCGAACCCGACCATACGTTTCCATTGCTTGCCGCAGCGGCTTGCGAAGCGCTCGCGCCTGCGGCCTGCACGACCGGCGACGCGGCGGATACCGGCGTCGCCGCACTCGCGGATGCCGGCGTGGCCGCCGCGGCGGATGCGCTTGCGGCAGCTGGCGTGCTTGCCGCGTTCGCCGTTGTCGCTGCGCTTGCCGATGTGGCCGCTGCGACCGCGCTTGCCGATGTTGTCCCTGTTGCCGCTGCCGCTGTTGCCGCGCTTGCCGATGTGGCCGCCCCCGTGGCCGCCCCCGTTGCACTCACGCCGGCGGCGGCAGAACCGGCCTGCTCACGCGCTTCCTGCGCCGCGCTCGCGCCCGCCGTTGCCGCCGTTGCCGCCGAGGCTGCAGGCGCACGCGCGGCGTTGCCCGTCATCGTCGCCGCGCCTGCCGGTGCGGCAACCCCGGAAGCCGTGGCCGTGGCCGCAGCCGCCGTCGCAACCACGGCCGACGATGCAGCCGCCCCCGCCAGCGCCCCCGTCGCATCGAGCGCGGGCACGTTGAGCACCGCACCGATTTTCATCCGGCTGGGGTCGTTCTTCATGAACGCGCTGGGATTCGCATCGAAGATCGCGCGTGCGGCACGAGCCAGCACCGCGCGATCGTGCGATTGCGTGATCGCGATCGCGACGTCGTTCAGCGACTGTCCCGCTTGCACGGTGACCTGACTCGCCGCGACGGGCGCGCTCGCAACAGCAGGTGCGCTTGCCGCGGCGCGACTCGCGGCCGACGCCTGAGCGGCATACGTTTGCGCAGCGACCAGCAAAACGGCGGCCGTCACCGCACGGCATCGCGCGCCGTCAAACACGGCCGCGGCATGCAGAAATTGAAATCGAGCGATCATCGGAGCTCCGCGCGCGTCGTCGCGCAGCCCGGATGGCCGAAGCCTGTTTGCGCTGTTAGCGATGAACAAAGACAAGATGGTCGAACGCCCAATGAAAAAAGCGCCGCGAAAATCGCGACGCCTTTATGTTGCTGTAAGTGTTATACGCGTCTGAAGCGCGTAGTTTACTTTACTTGTCGAGCAGAATGCGAAGCATACGACGCAGCGGTTCGGCGGCGCCCCACAGCAGCTGATCGCCGACCGTGAACGCGGACAGATATTCGCCGCCCATCGCCAGCTTGCGCACACGGCCGACCGGCACCGTCAGCGTACCGGTCACGACCGCCGGCGACAGATCGCGCATCGACGCTTCGCGCTCGTTCGGCACCACCTTCACCCAGTTGTTACCCGACGCGAGAATGCTGTTCACCTCGTCGAGCGGCACGTCCTTCTTCAGCTTGATGGTGAGCGCCTGCGAGTGGCAGCGCATGGCGCCGATCCGCACGCACAGGCCGTCGACGGGCACCGAACCCGGCTCGCCCATAGCCGGCTTGCCGAGAATCTTGTTGGTTTCCGCGCCGCCCTTCCACTCTTCCTTCGACATGCCGTTGCCGAGATCCTTGTCGATCCACGGAATCAGCGAGCCGGCGAGCGGCACGCCGAAGTGCCGGGTCGGCATGCTGTCGCTGTTCATCGCCGACAGCACCTTGCGGTCGATATCGAGAATGGCCGATGCGGGATTCGCGAGATCGCCCTGCGCCGCACCGTGCAGCGTGCCCATCTGCTGCAGCAGTTCGCGCATATTCTGCGCTCCCGCGCCCGATGCGGCCTGGTACGTCATCGCGGTCATCCAGTCGATCAGGTTCTCGCGGAACAGGCCGCCCAACGCCATCAGCATCAGGCTCACCGTGCAGTTGCCGCCGATGAAGTTTTTCTGCCCTTTCACGAGCGCGTTCTTGATCACCTCGAGGTTGACCGGGTCGAGGATGATGACCGCGTCGTCCTTCATGCGCAGCGCCGACGCCGCGTCGATCCAGTAGCCGTTCCAGCCTGCCGCGCGCAGCTTCGGGAACACCTCGTTCGTATAGTCGCCGCCCTGGCAGGAGATGATCGCATCGCACTTCTTCAGGTCGTCGATGCTGTTCGCGTCTTTGAGCCGGGTCTCGTTTTTGGCGAACGACGGTGCATTGCCGCCCGCATTGCTGGTGCTGAAAAACACCGGTTCGATCAGATCGAAATCGCGCTCCTGCTGCATCCGTTGCATCAGGACGCTGCCGACCATGCCGCGCCAACCTACGAGACCTACGTTCATGACTTCATACCCTTGGAGTGGACGCTTCCCCGCAACTTTGCCCGGCGTGACCGCGCGGGGAAGACGGGCGGGCACGGCGGACGATCAGCTTTTCGTGATCGTTTTCGGGGTAATCGCTTTAATGAGCGCTTTAATGAGCGCTTCGATGGCAATGGCGAGTTCGGTCACACGGGCTGTTTCGCCGTGCTTGTTCGAGACCGACATGATTTGAGAAATCTGCGCCATCGCGTGAGTTTACACGAAAATCGTGATTTGGCGGGTTTCCGCCTGTTTCAGGCACGAACGATGCTCAAAAGGGCCTCATTCGTGCGATTCTTACGCTTTCATTCGCTACTGGTCTGCACGCGCGGGCGAGCGCCGGCCGAAGCGGCGCCGCCCGCCCGCGCTTCGCGTTACAGCGCAGCGACGACCGCGTCGCCCATCGCCGCAGTGCCGACCTGCTTGCAACCGGGCGTTACGATGTCGCCGGTGCGCAAGCCCTGCTCGAGCACCTTCTTCACCGCGTTTTCGATGCGCTCCGCCTGCTCCGCCTTGTTCAGCGAATAGCGCAGCATCATCGCGGCCGACAGGATGGTCGCGAGCGGGTTCGCGACGCCCTTGCCCGCGATATCCGGCGCCGAGCCGTGCGATGGCTCGTACAAGCCCTTGTTGTTCTTGTCGAGCGACGCCGACGGCAGCATGCCGATCGAGCCGGTCAGCATCGCAGCCTCGTCGGACAGAATGTCGCCGAACATATTGCCGGTGACGATCACGTCGAACGACTTCGGCGCCTTCACGAGCTGCATCGCCGCGTTGTCGACGTACATATGCGACAGCTCGACGTCCGCGTATTCCTTCGCGACGTCGATCATCACGTCCTTCCACAGCTGCGACGTTTCGAGCACGTTCGCCTTGTCGACCGAGCACAGCTTCTTGCCGCGCTTTTGCGCCGCCTGAAACGCGACATGCGCGATGCGGCGCACTTCGGGCTCCGAATAACGCATCGTGTCGAAGCCCTCCTTCGCACCGGCGAACGGGCCGTCCGGCGCCTCGCGCACGCCGCGCGGCGCGCCGAAGTAAATATCGCCATTCAGTTCGCGCACGATCAGGATGTCGAGGCCCGCGACGATTTCGGCTTTGAGCGACGACGCGCCCGTCAACTGCTCATAGCAGATCGCCGGACGGAAATTCGCGAACAGCTGCAGATGCTTGCGCAAGCCGAGAATGGCCTGCTCGGGGCGCAGCGCGCGCTCGAGCTTGTCGTACTTCCAGTCGCCGACCGCGCCGAACAGAATCGCATCGGCTTCTTTCGCGAGCTTGAGCGTCGCGTCGGGCAGCGGATGGCCGGCCGCTTCGTAGCCGGCGCCGCCGACCGGCGCTTCTTCAAGCTCGAACTTCTCGCCGAGCCTGTTCAGCACCTTCACGGCTTCCTTGACGATTTCCGGACCAATACCATCGCCGGGCAAGACAGCAATCTTCATGCGTGTTTCCTTATTCGTGTGTGGCGAGACGTATCACGCAGATTTTCGTCCCGCATGCAAAAAGCGGCAAAGCGAACCGCCCGCTCAGCCGACGATGCGGTGCCCAAGCCAAGGCTGCTTCGCCAGACGCTCCGCTTCGAACTGGCGAATCTTGTCCGCCTGACGCAGCGTGAGCCCGATGTCGTCGAAGCCGTTCAGCAGGCAGTACCGGCGGAACGCGTCCACCTCGAACTTGTACTCGGCGCTGCCGTCGGCTGTGCGGACCACCTGCGCGTCGAGGTCGATGGTCAGCTGGAAGCCGGTGAACGCGAAGGTCTCGTTGAACAGATGATCGACCTGCTGCTCGGTCAGCACGATCGGCAACAGGCCGTTCTTGAAGCAGTTGTTATAGAAGATGTCGGCGAAGCTCGGCGCGATCAGCGCGCGAAAGCCGTATTGCTGCAACGCCCACGGCGCATGCTCGCGCGAGCTGCCGCAGCCGAAGTTCTGCCGGGCGAGCAGTACCGACGCGCCCTGGTAGCGCGGCTGGTTCAACACGAAGTCCGGATTCAGCGGGCGCTTCGTGTTGTCCATGCCCGGTTCGCCGTGGTCGAGATATCGCCATTCGTCGAACGCGTTCGGGCCGAAGCCGCTGCGCTTGATCGACTTCAGGAACTGCTTCGGAATGATCGCGTCCGTATCGACGTTCTCGCGATCGAGCGGCGCGACGAGGCCGGTGTGTACGGTGAATTTGTCCATGACGCTTATGCCTGTTCAGAGCCGGAACCGCGTGCGCGCAAGCGTTGCCTGCGCACCGCGAGGCCGGTGTTTAGATCAAGTATTCATGCAAACGCGACGCTGCTTCACTTCGCCGCGTTGCTGATCGCCCTACCGGTCGCGCTCAGGTCCTGGCCCATGCCGTTGAAGGTATTGCAGCCGGCCAGACCGAGCAGCAGTCCTGCCAGCGCAACCCGTGCGACCGGGCGCAGCAGCGCGGTGTTCAAGCGACGATTCATCATGCTGTTCAACCCAGCTTGCGAATATCGACGAAATGCCCCTCGATCGCGGCCGCGGCGGCCATCGCGGGACTGACGAGGTGCGTACGCCCGCCCGCACCCTGGCGGCCTTCGAAGTTGCGGTTCGACGTCGACGCGCAACGCTCGCCCGGCTCCAGCCGGTCCGAATTCATCGCGAGGCACATCGAGCAGCCCGGCTCGCGCCATTCGAAACCGGCATCGGTGAACACCTTGTCGAGACCCTCGCGTTCCGCTTGCGCTTTCACGAGGCCCGAGCCCGGCACGACCATCGCGAGACGGACGTTCGCCGCGACGCGGCGGCCGAGCTTCCGCACGACCCACGCAGCCGCGCGCAGATCTTCGATGCGCGCGTTCGTGCACGAGCCGATAAAGATCTTGTCCGGCTTGATCGATTCGATCGGCAGGTTCGGTTCGAGCGCCATGTACTGCAGTGCGCGCTCCATCGCACTACGCTTGACCGGATCTTTCTCGCGTTCCGGGTCCGGCACGCGCCCGTCGATCGACGTCACCATTTCCGGCGACGTGCCCCACGTGACTTGCGGCACGATCTGCGCGGCGTTCAGTTCGACGACGCGGTCGAAATGCGCGTCCGGGTCGGACTTGAACTGCTTCCAGTAGGTGACCGCCTGCTCCCATTCGGCGCCCGACGGCGTGAACGGCCGGTCTTTCAGGTACTCGATGGTGGTGTCGTCGACCGCGACCATGCCGGCGCGCGCGCCGGCTTCGATCGCCATGTTGCAGACCGTCATCCGGCCTTCCATCGACAGCGCGCGAATCGTCGAACCGCCGAATTCGATCGCATAACCGGTGCCGCCCGCGGTGCCGATCTTGCCGATGATCGCGAGCACGATGTCTTTCGCGGTACAGCCGCGCGGCAGCGCGCCTTCGACTCTCACCAGCATGTTCTTGCTCTTCTTCTGCAACAGCGTCTGGGTGGCGAGCACGTGCTCGACTTCCGACGTGCCGATGCCATGCGCAAGCGCGCCGAACGCGCCGTGCGTCGACGTGTGCGAGTCGCCGCAGACGATCGTCATGCCGGGCAGCGTCGCGCCCTGCTCGGGCCCGATGATGTGCACGATGCCCTGCCGCATGTCATTCATCTTGAACTGCGTGATACCGAACGAATCGCAGTTCGCATCGAGCGTATCCACCTGCAGCTTCGACACCGGGTCCGCGATGCCGTGACTGCGGTCGGTAGTGGGCACGTTGTGATCGGACACCGCCAGGTTCGCGCTGATGCGCCACACCGGACGCTGGGCCAGCTTCAGACCTTCGAAGGCCTGCGGACTGGTGACTTCATGCAGCAGGTGACGGTCGATATAGAGCAGCGCCGTGCCGTCTTCTTCGGTGTGGACGACGTGGCTGTTCCACAATTTGTCGTAGAGAGTCTGTGCCATGGTATGCGGGGACGTTGTGACTACATTGCTGTGGGTCGGGGCATTATGCCACGCAGTGCGTACCGGATGCGCGCACAAACCGGAAAAACCCGATAAAAAACAGTAGCTTGGCTGGTAGTTCCGGTACCTGTATCGCGGCCACCCGGCAGTGCAAACGCAAATTCTTCAGACGAAAAACCTGATGCGAATTAAGCGCCCATTCCGGTATTAGGCTTATCCGGACGATGAAAAAATACAATCAGAAATAAAACGTTTGCGCGACGAATTTAGCTCGGCAGCACTTTATTTATTCCGAATACGGTCGATACAACAAGCATACCGCTCGATAGCGAGACACTGCGTCAATCCTTCGACTCAACGGAACATGAACGACCAAAATTATGCGACTGCCGCGCCGGAAACCGGCCACCTCGAAAGCGACTTGCCCGCGCTCTGGACGGCAATAGAACGGGAACGCGCGGTGATCGTGTTCGACGCGGCAGGCTTTGTTAGACGTGCCAACATGCGGTTCCTCGAACTGATGGGGTTCCCCGAAAACGAACTGATCGGCCAGCATCACCGCCTGCTCTGCGCCGCGGACTACGCGGCGAGCGCCGAATACCGCCAGTTCTGGCTCGACCTGAAAGCGGGCAAGACCGTCCACGGCGAATTCCGCCGAATCGCGAAAGACGGTCGCAAAGTGTGGATGCACGCGACCTACACGCCGATCATGGACGCCGCGGGCGAGTTGCAGAAGGTCGTCAAGGTCGCGTCGGACATGACGGAAGGTCGTCAGCGGGCCGACGATCATGCCGGCAAGGTGGCTGCCATCGACCGGGTCCAGGCCGTCGCCGAGTTCGATCTGCGCGGCTTCGTGCTCGATGCGAATGCGGGTTTCCTGACGCTGATGGGATACGCGCTCGACGAGATCAACGGACAGCACCATCGGATGTTCTGCGAGTCCTCCTATACGAGCAGCGACGCATACAGAGTCTTCTGGGAGAAACTCGGCCGGGGCGAACACGATGCGGGCCAATATCGACGAATCGCGAAAAACGGGGGCGAGCGCTGGATCCAGGCGTCATACAACCCGGTCTTCGATGGCGAAGGCCGTCTGATCAAGGTCGTGAAGTTCGCGACCGACATCACGCAGTACAAGTTCCGCGCGGCAGAGCAGGAAAGCCAGCTCGCTGCGATGGATCGCGCCAACGCGACGATCGAATTCGATCTGACCGGCGTCGTCCTCAAGGCGAACCAGAATTTCCTGAACACCATGGGCTATCTCGAACGCGAAATCGTCGGCCAGCATCACAAGATGTTCTGCGAACCTGCGTATGTCGCGTCGGCCGATTACCGCGATTTCTGGTCGCGTCTCGGCCGCGGCGAATTCGATTCGGGCCGCTATCTTCGGGTGAGCAAGCACGGTTATCGCGTGTGGCTGCAGGCCACCTACAACCCGGTTTTCGACGCGGACGGCAAACCGGTGAAGGTCGTCAAATTCGCGACCGACATCACCGCTGAAGTCGAACGCGAGCAGAAGGTGCAGGCGAACGTGCTCGCGATGAGCGAGAAGATCACCGAACTGTCGCGCTCGATCACCGGCATTGCGGCGAGCACGAAAGAAGCGGCATCGATCGCGACCGAGACGCAACAGGAAGCGGAAGAAGGCGGCGCCGTGCTCAACCATTCGATCGACGCCATCCGTCAGATCGAAAAATCGTCCAGCGCGATCACCGAGATCGTGAAGCTGATCGACGATCTCGCGAGCCAGACCAACATGCTCGCGTTCAACGCGGCGATCGAGGCCGCGCGCGCGGGCGAACACGGCTATGGCTTTTCGGTGGTCGCGAGCGAAGTGCGCAAGCTCGCGGAGCGCTCGTCGGAAGCGACGCGACAGATCAACCGTCTGATCGGCGAATCCATCGAGCGCGTCGAAGTGGGCAGCAAGACTTCGACAAAGGCCGTCGAAGGCTTCGATCGCATCCGCTCGGGCGTGGACCGGACTTCGCATACGATCCGCGCGATTCACGAAGTGACCGAGCAGCAGGCGGTCGCCACGCGCACGGTGGCCGACCTTCTGCAGGAGCTGATCTCCGTCGGCCGCGAATCCGGCGACGCGGCGCCGGGCGTAGCGGCACGAGACGGCAAACCGGTGCGCGTATGAGCGCGCTTGCTTCCGGCGTGCATGGCGTTGGCCGCGGCACGACTGCCACGCGCCGTCTCGCGCTCGGCAAAGTCGTGATCGGCGGGGAGGTGTTCGGCATTCCAGCTGCGTCGATGGTGGAAGCTGTCGACGTGCCGGAAGCATTCAGCAGAATCCCGCGTGGCCCGCAGCATCTGCTGGGGCTGTTCCGTCTGCGCGAGGAACTGGTGCTGGCGCTCGACGCGGCCAGCGCACTCGGCATCGCCACGCCCGAATCGCATGCCGCAAGGCACGTGCTGATCGTAGAGCATGCGGGCTGCCGCTTCGGGCTCGCCGTCGATGCGCTCGGCACGCTGGTGGAAGTCGAACCAGACAGCCTGAGCACGCTGCAGGGCAGCGCAGGCGAAGCGCGTCCATGCCACGTCAGTTGCGTCGATCCGCAGACGGGCGACGTACTGCGGATTCTCGATGTCGAAGCGCTGACGGCGCTGCCGGGGGTTGCCGGATTGCGCAACGAAGACGCCGGCGCGCCGCGCGACGTGCGCGAGACCGTGCGAGCTGCCGCGGGCAGCCGTCAATACGCGCTGGTGCGCAGCGGCGCGTTGCTGCTGGGTATCGACGCGAAAGACATCCGTTCGATCGAACCGATGCCTGTGCTGCGTCAACCGCTGCCCGAGAATCGCCAGTTTCTCGGCGTGGCGCTCTGGCGTGAACGGAACGTCGCGGTACTGTCGATGTCGTCGTTGCTTGGCCTGCCTCAGGCGCAGACGGGCAACGACGCGGTGTTCATGGTGCTCGAACTCAACGGCCTGCCGATGGGGGTGCTGGTCGATGAACTCGTGGACCTCTCGACGCTGGGCGCGGCACAGATCAAGCCCCTCGCCGCAACGGCACTCGCGCAGCCGCGGCTTTTCTCCGGCAGCTGCGCGCTCGAGACGGGGCGTCATGCGTTAATCGTCGACACCGTCGCGCTCGCCGATTCGGAGGATGTGCTTGCGCTGCGCCACGGCGATCTCGGCCTCGATCAACCGGTCGAAGACCGACGCTATTCGTCCGGCCCGACGCACGGCGCGAGTGGCCGCAGCGCCGGATTGATCGTGTTTCGCGTCGGCGACGAACAACTCGCATGCCATACCGAAGACATCGCCGAAATCACCGAATTTCCACAGCAGGTCACGAAGCTCGGCGAAGCGGACCATGTGGCCATGCTCGTCGCGTGGCGCGGCGAACTGATCGAGCTGTTCGATCTGACGGCCGGACTCGATGCGTCGCACTCGCAGCGTGCAGCGCCGCGCTACATGCTCGTCGCGCGAAGCGCGGACCGGCATCGCGGGTTCGGCGTGTCGGACCTGTCAACGCTCGTCGGTCCGCATGAACCCGTGGTAACCGGTTCGATCGTCGATGTCGGCTCGGGACAACCCCGCCGGCTTGTGACGGTCGGCGCAGGCGAAAACCGCGGCACGTACCGGCTGGTTGACTTCGGTCGCTGGCAGGCCAACGCGCAGGCCGTACGCGTTCTTTCGATCCGCAAATGAACAACGCCTCAACGGCGAATAACCGTTGAGGCGTGTGTTCATGTATTCCGGCATCGGCGCGGCGCCTGAGCCGCGACTCGCCAGACAAGCGCGCGACCCGCTCCGCTTAGCGCTTCGCGAGCGGCTTCGCTTCGCGCGGCGTTTCGCCGATAAAGAGCTGGCGCGGACGGCCGATCTTCTGCTCCGGATCCGCAATCATCTCGTTCCACTGCGCGATCCAGCCCACCGTGCGCGCCATCGAGAAGATACAGGTGAACATCGACGTCGGAATGCCCAGCGCGCGTTGCACGATGCCCGAGTAGAAGTCGACGTTCGGATACAGCTTGCGCGACACGAAATATTCGTCTTCCAGCGCGATC
>NZ_CADIKF010000019.1 GCF_902859875.1 Paraburkholderia solisilvae
CGGCTGCCGCAGGCGTCGCGCAGCCGCCGCTATACGGCGCGACCAGCACCGCGCCGGGTGCGACCGCCGCGACGATTCCGCCGCAGCCGCCCGCCGCCTCCAGCGACGCCGCGGCGGGCCCGAGCGCCGTGACATTTGCGTGGCCGGTGCGCGGTCCGCTGCTCAACACGTTTGACGATTCGAAAAACAAAGGTTTGAATATCGGCGGAAGCCTCGGCGAGCCAGTCAAGGCTTCCGCGGACGGCCGGGTCGTTTATGCCGGAAATGGGCTGCGCGGTTACGGCAATCTCATTATCATCAAGCATGACGCAACGTACCTTACCGCCTATGCACACAACAGTGCTTTGATGGTAAAAGAGGGTGACGCGGTGACGAAGGGGCAGAAGATCGCCGAGATGGGCAACAGCGATTCAGACCGTGTGATGTTGCATTTCGAAGTTCGCCGGCAGGGCAAACCTGTCGACCCAATGAAGTATTTGCCGCCGCAATAAGCGATTACGACCATGCCGAAATCGAAGCGCCGCCCGCCGCAAGCCGAGACTGAGACGATCAGCCGTGCCACGCAAGCATCGGTGGAGGAGGCTGGCGCTTCGGATGTCGACGACGACACCACCGACGATTTCGACAACACCGCGGCCGATTCCGACGATCGCCGCGCCGCCGACGATGGCGAAGGCAATGCGGAGGCGCGCGACGGCGCAAGCGAGGCCGCGCCGGATGCGGACGATTTCCGCGCGTTGCTGCAGGCCGAACTGACCGCGGACACGATCCAGCACTATCTGAACCGGATCAGCGTCAAGCCGCTGCTGACGGTCGAGGAAGAGCAGCGTTTTTCGCGGCTCGCGAAGGCGGGCGAGTTCGAGGCGCGCCAGGTGATGATCGAGCGCAACCTGCGGCTCGTGGTCAGCATCGCCAAGGGATACCTGAACCGCGGCGTGCCGCTGCTCGATCTGATCGAGGAAGGCAATCTCGGCCTGATGCACGCAATCGAGAAATTCGACCCGACGCGCGGCTTCCGTTTTTCGACCTACGCGACCTGGTGGATTCGCCAGAGCATTGAGCGCGCGATCATGAACCAGGCGCGCACGGTGCGGCTGCCGGTGCATGTGATCCGCGAACTGAATCAGGTGCTGCGCGCAAAGCGCCATCTGGAAAAGAATTCGATGAATTCGGGCGACGCGGCGGACCGTCGCGACGCCAGCATCGACGACATCGCCTACCTGACCGGCAAGACCAGCGACGAAGTCACCGACATCCTCGCGCTCAACGAACACACCGCCTCGCTCGACGCGCCGCTCGATCTGGATCCGGCGAGCAGCCTGCTCGACCTGCTGTCGGACGACCAGAGCCAGTCGCCGGATGCCGAAGTGCAGCATCGCGAACTGGAAACGCTGACGCGCGCGTGGCTCGCGCGCTTGTCCGACAAGCATCGCCATGTGATCGAACGGCGTTTCGGCCTGAACCATATCGAACCGGCCACGCTCGAGGAACTGGCCGACGAAATGGGCCTCACGCGCGAGCGGGTGCGGCAGATCCAGCAGGAGGCGCTGGTTCGTCTGAAGCGCTTTTTCGCATCCAATGGCGTGCGCAAGGACGCCGTTCTTTAATCTGATGACGCCGATTCTCGTATTCGACATCGAGACGATTCCCGATGTCGCCGGCATTCGCCGGCTTGAAGATTTGCCCGCCACGCTGTCCGATGCCGAAGTCGCCGAGTTCGCGTTCGCGGCGCGGCGCGAAAAGACCGGCGGCGATTTTCTGCCGCATCATTTGCAGCGCATCGCGGCCATCTCATGCGTGTTTCGCGACAACAACGGCTTTCGCGTGCGCTCGCTCGGCATGCCGGCCGACAGCGAAGCGGCGCTCGTCCAGTCGTTTTTTCGCGTGATCGAGAAGTACACGCCGCAACTGGTGTCGTGGAACGGCGGCGGCTTCGATTTGCCGGTACTGAACTACCGCGCGCTCGTCAACGGCGTGAGCGCAAGCCGCTACTGGGATCTCGGCGAGGACGACCGCGAATTCAAGTGGAACAACTACATCAGCCGCTATCATGCGCGCCACACGGACCTGATGGACGTGCTTGCGATGTATCAGGCGCGCGCGAACGCGCCGCTCGACGCGCTTGCGAAGCTGTGCGGCTTTCCGGGCAAGCTCGGCATGGACGGCGGCCAGGTGTGGCATGCGTTCCAGCAAGGGCGGATTGAAGAGATCCGCAACTATTGCGAAACGGACGTGGTCAATACCTATTTGCTGTATTGCCGGTTCCAGTTGATGCGCGGTGGTTTCTCGGCCGAAGAATATGCGGACGAAATCGCGTTCGTGAAGAACTCGCTCGTGCAGGATCCGGCGCCGCATTGGGCCGAGTATCTCGCGGCATTCGACAGCTAATCCCATCTTCCTGCCGCGCGTCGCTGCGGCTACCTGCACCGCAGCAACCGCGTGGCCTCTGCCGCTGGCATTGCATTCAATCGATCTCCAGCACGATCGGCTGATGATCCGACGCGCGCGTCGTGCCGTCGATCTCGCAACTGCGCAGCCGGCGGCGCAGATCGTCGGTGACGAACACGAAGTCGCAGGTGAGCGGCCCGTCCTGCCATTGCGCGGTGTCGTAGACGCCCGCGGTCGGCGGCGGCGCGGCGCCCGGATGCAGCGCCGTCCATGCGTCGATAAACGGCGGACTGCCGTCAAGCGGCGCGAGCATGCGCCGATAGGCATCGCTGTCATACGCACTGTTGAAATCGCCGCAGACAATCGCGGTTGCCGGGCGCGTGGTATCGACGAACGGCCCGATCGCGTTCTCAGCCGGCGCCGGGTTCGCCGCATGCGCGGCGGCTTCCTGCTGGATGCGGCGCAGCGCATCGACCTGGGCGAGCCGCTGCGGCTGCGAATAGAACTCGAGATGCGTGACGATCACGCGCAACGGCCCGCGAGGCGCGCGCAATACGGCCTCCAGCGCGACCCGCTGCATCGACGGCGCGTCCGCATCGGCGGGCCACGGCAGCGCATGACGGATCACGCGCTCGACCGGCAGCCGCGTCGCGAGCGCGTTACCGAACTGCCGGCGCGGCGCGCCCGGCCCGTCGAGCTTCAGCGGCGCGAGATCGGCGCCGATTGCGTCGAGCACCGTGAAGCCCGGCAGTTCGTCGGCCAGCTCGGCAAACTGGTCGTCGCCCGGGTGGCCGGCGAGCACGTTAAAGCCGCGCGTGACCTCCTGCAGGCAGAGCACGTCGAAGTCCGCGAGGCGCCGGGCCTCGCTCACCATGCGCGGCAAGCTCACCTCGCCGCTGGCGCCGCGTCCCCACTGGACATTCCAGCTGATCAGTCGCATCGTCAAATCTCCGTTCGAGGTTGCCGTTCGTCTACAATCTCGCCTTCACTTCACCGTCTGTCAGGAAGTTGCAGGTGTCTCAAACCGCTCCCCGCCAACCCGCGTCGCTCGCTGAAGCGCGGCCCCGGTCAAATCGCGCAGCGAAGCGCAAACCCGCTGCCCCGGGTGTGACCGCGCTGCCGGTGCCGTCCGCGCCGCTGCCGGTGCTCGACATCGAATCGCTCGATATGGAGGCGCGCGGCGTGGGCCGCACCGTCACCGAAGACGGCACGCCGGGCAAGGTCATCTTCGTCGAGGGTGCGCTGCCCGGCGAACGCGTCACCTATTCAAGTTATAGAAGGAAGCCGAGTTTCGAGCAGGCCATCGCTGTCGATATTTTGCGCGAAAGCGTGATTCGCACCCGGCCGCAGTGCCGCTTCTTCGGCACCTGCGGCGGTTGTTCGATGCAGCATCTGGATGTGCGCGCGCAGATTGCCGTCAAGCAGCGCGTGCTCGAAGACAATCTCGCGCATCTCGCGAAGCTGCGTGCCGAGACCATCTTCCGGCCCATCCACGGTCCATCGTGGGGTTACCGCTATCGTGCGCGTCTGACTGTGCGCCACGTCGTGAAAAAGGGCGGTGTGCTGGTCGGCTTCCATGAACGCAAGAGCAGCTATGTGGCCGACATGACGAGCTGCGAAGTGCTGCCGCCGCACGTGTCCGCGATGCTCGTGCCGCTGCGCCAGCTCGTCGATGGCCTGTCGATTCGCGATCGCATGCCGCAGATCGAGCTCGCGGTCGGCTCGACGGTGACCGCGCTGGTGCTGCGCGTGCTCGAACCGATCAACGCGGCGGATGAACAGCTGCTGCGCGACTTTGCCGATGCGCACAACGTGCAGTTCTGGCTGCAGCCGAAAGGGCCGGATTCGGTCGTGCCGTTCTATCCGCTCGACGCGCAGCTCGACTACACGCTGCCGGAGTTCGGCATCCGCATGCCGTTCCTGCCGACCGACTTCACGCAGGTGAATCACGCAATCAACCGCGTGCTGGTCGGCCGCGCGTTGCGGCTGCTCGCGCCGGCGAAGAGCGACCGGGTGCTCGACCTGTTCTGCGGCATCGGCAACTTCACGTTGCCGCTCGCGAGGCTCGCGCGCGAAGTGGTCGGCATCGAAGGCAGCGAAACGTTGACCGCGCGCGCATGGGCGAATGCGCAGGAAAACGGCGTCGACACGCATACGTCGTTTGCGTGCCGCAATCTGTTCGAAGTCACGGCCGACGACCTGCGCGCGCTAGGTCCGTTCGATAAATTCCTGATCGACCCGCCGCGCGAAGGCGCGCTCGCCCTGTCGAAGGCGCTCGCGGAGATCGCGCAAAGCGGCGCGGGACCGTTGCCGCAGCGGATCGTGTACGTGTCGTGCAATCCGGCGACGCTCGCACGCGATGCGGGGCTGCTGGTGCATGAAGCCGGTTATCGGTTGAAGGGCGCGGGGGTGGTGAACATGTTCCCGCATACGTCGCACGTCGAATCGATTGCGCTTTTCGAGCGCGACTGACGGATCGCGCGTCTCGCGCAGCGAGCTGCCATAACGAAAAACGCCACGGCATTGCCGTGGCGTTTTTCGTTGCAGCGACCGCATCAGCGGGGCTGGCTCAGAACTGCCACCACGATTTTTCCTTGCCGGGGCGCGCATGGCCCGTGATGTACGGGCTGTCCGGGAAGGTGCCGGCGAGCACGCGTTTCGTGTCGTCGGCGAGTTGCGGCTGGTCGAGCTTGTCGTACGACAGCCACATGATATGCAGCGCGTCCTCGATTGCCGGCGCGTTCTTGTACTCCTTGATCGCGAGCTGCGCGCGGTTGATGGCCGCCACATATGCGCCGCGACGGTAGTAATAGTCGGCCGCGTGCACCTCGTGCGACGCAAGCGCGTTCACGATATAGCGCATGCGCTGCGCGGCGTCCGGCGCGTATTTGCTCTGCGGATACTTGTCGACGACTACCTTGAACGCGTCATACGACTCGCGCAACGACTTCGGGTCGCGCTCGCTCATGTCCTGACCCGAGAAACGGCCGAACAGGCCGAGATCGTCGTTGAAGTGGATCATGCCCTTCAGGTAGTACGCGTACGCGATGTCGGGGTGATCCGGATGCAGCTGGATAAAGCGGTCGATCGCCTGATCGGCCGCGGCGGTTTCACTATCCTTCCAGTTGCAATACGCGACGTTGATCTGCGCCTGTTGCGCGAAGTGGCCGAACGGGTCGCGACCCTCGAGCGCTTCGAAATATTTCGCACACTTGCCCCAGTCGCCGCCGCTCAGGGCGTCTTGCGCCTCGTTATATAATTTATTGTTGGTCCACGTGGCCGTCTCATCGGTCTTCTCGGGCAGGCCGTGGCAGGCCGCGACCAGCGCAACGGCACACAGGCACGCGAGATATCGAACCGCACGCCGTGCAATGCGGTGCGCGGTGCTTGCTGCTGCGCTGTTGGCCCCGCTCTGGGCCGTTTGAGTAATCATATTCAAGGCTCGCATTGTCCAGTCAAGCTTCACGTCAAGCGCATTACGTCAGGTAACCAGTCTCGATGACCCGTTCTAAAACTCCGGGCGCCGCAACCGGCGCGCGGAATAGCGACAAAGATTATAGCCGATGCGAAGCACGCCCCGAAGCTGCGGCGTCCGAGTGTGCCGATGCGCTCGACGACGATCTCCCTGCGGATGACCTCCTCGATGCGGCAGCGGCGCCTCGCGCGCCTGAACCCGGCAGTGCGTCGGCCGGCGAAGCGCCGCGCGTCGTCAGCGTGCCGCCCGAGCTCGCGGGCGAGCGGCTCGACAAGGTGCTCGCGAAGCTATTTCCGGAATTCTCGCGCAGCCGGCTGCAAAGCTGGATCGAGGCGCAGCGCGTGCGGGTCGACGGACTGCCCGCGAAAGTGCGTCAACCGGTGCCGCTCGATGCGACCGTCGAGCTCGTGCCGGATCTGTTGCCCGAGCAGCTTGCGTTCACGCCTGAGCCGGTGCCGCTCGACATCGTCTATGAAGACGAGGCGATCGTCGTGATCAACAAGCCTGCCGGGCTTGTCGTGCATCCGGCAGCCGGCAACTGGAGCGGCACCGTGCTGAACGGCCTGTTGCATCGCTATGGCGCGGCGGCCGCCGGCCTGCCGCGCGCGGGTATCGTGCACCGGCTCGACAAGGAAACCTCGGGGCTGATGGTCGTCGCGCGTACGCTCGCTGCGCAGACCGACCTCGTGCGGCAGTTGCAGGCGCGCACGGTCAAGCGCCGCTATCTTGCGCTCGTGTGGGGCGGCATGCCGGAAGAAGGCACGATCGACGCGCCGATCGGGCGCGACCCGCGCGAGCGCACCCGGATGGCGGTCGTGACCGGCGCGTCGGGCAAGCCGGCGCGCACGCATTTCCGGCGCGTGGCGACGGTCGTGTGGGAGCGGCAGCCGGTGTCGGCCATTCACTGCGATCTCGAAACCGGGCGCACGCATCAGATTCGAGTGCATTGCGCGCATACCGGCCATCCGCTGCTCGGCGATCCGGTCTACGGGCGCGCGCGCGGCAAGCGATCGGTGACGCCGCTGCCCGGCGGCTTCGCACGCCAGGCGCTGCATGCATGGCGGCTGGGCCTGATTCATCCGCAGACGCGCCGCGCGATGCAATGGCGCGCCGACGCGCCCGACGATCTCTCGCAACTGTGCGCCGCGCTCGGCTTCGACCGCGAGGAAGAAGACGATTTCGACGATGCATACAGTGACGATGACGCGTACGATCCGCTTCCCGATGACGCCGCCGAGCCGGCGGACGACGGTGAGACGGACGACGGTGTCGACGGCGCGCACGCCGGCGATGACGACGAGTACGACGAAGACGACACGCAAGAGAACCGCGACGACGACCGTCGCGAAGACACGCTCGACACGCGCCACGAGAACAAGGACCGCCGCCGATGACGACCCATCCCGAGCTCACGCTTGCCGACGTGCTGCAACCCGACTGGCGCGTCTCGCCGCGCGTGCGCGCGTTCATCACGACCCGTAACGGCGGCGTGAGCCTGCCGCCGTACGGCCGTTGGCGCGATGGCAGCGATCAGCCGGGCGGCCTGAACCTCGGGCGGCGCGCGGGCGACGATCCGGCGCACGTCGACGCGAACCGCGCGCGCCTGCGCATGCTGGCGGGCATCGCGGAGCCGGCCTGGCTCGAACAGGTGCATGGCGCACAAGTCGTGAGTGCTGACGATGTGCTGGCGGGCGCGCGAGCGGGCGATGCGCCGGTGCGCGCCGATGCGAGCGTGACCGATCGGCCGGGCACGGTATCGGTCGTGATGATCGCGGACTGCATGCCGGTTCTGCTGTGCGACCCCGCCGGCCGCGCGGTCGGCGCCGCCCATGCGGGCTGGCGCGGCCTTGCGGCCGGTGTCGTCGAAAACACCGCGCGGCGTGTTGCCGCGTCGGCCGGTATTGAGCCCTCCGCGTTGCACGCGTATCTCGGCCCGTGCATCGGACCGTCCGCGTTCGAGGTGGGCGACGACGTGCGCGATGCATTTATCGACGCAGCCGGCGCCGCGCGACGCGACGCGCTCGCGCGCGCATTCGCGCCGCGCGCCGACACGCCGGGCAAATATCTCGCGGACCTGCCGGCGCTCGCGCGCGAGCGGCTCGTGCAGCAACTCGGCATCACGCAGATCACCGGCGGCGATCAGTGCACGTTCACGCAGCGCGAGCGGTATTACTCGTATCGGCGTGATCGCGTGACGGGGCGCATGGCCGCGCTGATCTGGCTTGCGCAATAAATGCCGGCAACGGCATGTGCTGTGCCGCCGTGTCATGTCGCGTCGTGTCGTGGGCGGCGTCGTCGGCCGTGTGGTCATACGGACCGTGCGGTCCAGCCGGAAAAGCGCCGTCCGGCGCGCGCGCCGCGGCTAGCCGCAACCCACATGACGATGCGCAAAATTGCTGCGCCGCGCAAACCCTTCAGTGCGACGCGCGAGTTGCCGGCGTCGTCCGGATGCGGCGCGTTGCATGACCCACGCCGCCCCCCTGAAAACCCTGATTCCATGGGCGCGTTGTCCGATTCGCGCAGCGCATGCAGCATGCCCGCGAAAGGGCATTCCCTTACATGGGGAAAACGATAATTAAAAAAATATCGCACTGCGGCAAAATCGGACTCAAGCATTGACATGCCTTGCAATGGGGCGCAAGAATGTTCCCCACCAATGGGACAGGGCGTAGGCGGCCGCGAGCATTTCGCCGCCCGCGCGTGAAGGCACCTGCCTCTCAACCGTCCGCGAGGACTCACCGGTCAAAAGCAGGTATGGTGGCAGCTCAACACTCCTCGACTTCCTCACGCACGCACACCTCATCCGATCGCACGCAACCGCAGGCGGGCGCGAATGCCGCCGGAGTTCAACAGTTATTCGACGCATGGTTGAACGCATGGCGTTCAATCGGCGCGCCGGCCGCGGTGCAGGGTAATCCGTTTACGGTGCCAGGCATGCCCGACTTCACTCAGGCATCGGCTGGCATGCCGCAATGGGCTGAACAGTTCGCCAAACAGATTGCTCAGCCTTTTACCCCATCCTTTGCGCCAGGCGCGCAAGCGCCATTCAATCCGGCGCTCGCCCAGCCGTTTGCGCAACCGTTCAACGCGTTCGCCGGCATGACGCTGCCGAGCGCGGCCATTCCGCCGGAACGTCTTCAGAAGCTGCAGTCCGATTATTCGCGCGACGCGATGCAGTTGTTCCAGCAGGCGACTCACGCGTCGTCGAGCGCGCCGGAACTGAAGGACCGGCGCTTCAGCGCGGACGCGTGGAAGACCACCCCGGTCTATGCGTATATGGCTGCGTGGTATCTGCTGAATGCGCGCTATCTGCAGGAACTGGTCGACGCGCTCGAAACCGATCCGAAGACCCGCGAGCGCATCCGTTTCGCGGTTCAGCAATGGACCGCGGCCGCCTCGCCCAGCAACTTCTTCGCGCTGAACCCCGAGGCGCAAAAGACGCTGCTCGACAGCCACGGCGAAAGCCTGCGCCAGGGGGTGATGAATCTGCTCGCCGACATGCAGCGCGGCAAGATCTCGCAGACCGATGAGTCGCGTTTCGTGGTCGGCAAGAATCTCGCAATGTCCGAAGGCTCGGTCGTGTTCGAGAACGAACTGATCCAGCTGATCCAGTACAAGCCGCGCGCCGCTTCGGTGCGCGAGCGGCCGCTGCTGATCGTGCCGCCGTGCATCAACAAGTTCTACATTCTCGATCTGCAGCCGGAGAACTCGCTCGTCGCGCATGCGCTCGAAGCGGGCCATCAGGTGTTTCTGATCTCCTGGCGCAATGCGGACGCATCGATTGCGCACAAGACGTGGGATGACTACGTCGATGAGGGCGTGCTCGACGCGATCGATACCGTGCGCCAGATCAGCGGACGCGAGCAGATCAATACGCTTGGCTTCTGCGTCGGCGGCACGATGCTCGCGACCGCGCTCGCGGTGGCCGCGGCGCGCGGCGAACACCCGGCTTCATCGATGACGCTGCTGACCGCGATGCTCGACTTCTGCGACACCGGCGTGCTCGACGTATTCGTCGACGAGGCGCATGTGCAGATGCGCGAGCAGACCATCGGCGGCAAGAACGGCACGCCGCCGGGGCTGATGCGCGGCCTCGAGTTCGCGAACACGTTCTCGTTTCTGCGGCCGAACGACCTCGTGTGGAACTACGTGGTCGACAACTATCTGAAGGGCCGCACGCCGGTGCCGTTCGATCTGCTGTACTGGAACAGCGATTCGACGAGCCTGCCGGGCCCGATGTACGTCTGGTATCTGCGCAACACCTACCTCGAGAACAGCCTGCGCGAGCCGGGCAAGCTGACCGTGTGCGGCGAGCCGGTGGACCTGTCGCGCATCGACGTGCCGACGTTTATCTACGGCTCGCGCGAAGACCATATCGTGCCGTGGCAGACCGCGTACGCGTCGGTGCCGCTGCTCACCGGTCCGTTGAAGTTCGTGCTCGGCGCGTCCGGTCATATCGCGGGCGTGATCAATCCGCCGGCGAAGAAAAAGCGCAGCTACTGGGTGGTGAATGGCGACGACAAGACCTTGCCCGCCGATGTCGACGAGTGGTTCGACCACGCGACCGAAACGCCGGGCAGCTGGTGGCCCGAATGGACCGCGTGGCTCGACCAGCACGCGGGCAAGAAAGTGAAGCCGCGCGCCGAGGCCGGTTCGGCCGAATTCCCGGTCATCGAACCGGCGCCGGGGCGCTACGTGCAGCAGCGCGAGTAGCGCAACGGGAGGGAATGCAGTAATGCCCGGACGCGTGCGCTGCGCGACGCCGGGCAACGGTAGCAGTGACGACTGAGCGGATCTTTAACTTGACGGGACAGCGTGGCGCAACCTGCCGCGGTACCGGAGGAAATCGAAATGACTGACGTAGTGATCGTATCGGCGGCCCGCACGGGCGTCGGCAAATTCGGCGGTTCGCTCGCCAGGATTCCCGCGCCTGAGCTCGGCGCCACGGTGATCCGCGCGGTGCTCGAACGCGCGGGCGTGAAGCCCGATCAGGTGAGCGAAGTCATCATGGGCCAGGTGCTCGCGGCCGGCTCCGGCCAGAACCCGGCGCGCCAGGCGTCGATCAAGGCCGGCCTGCCGGTCGCGGTGCCCGGCATGACGATCAACAAGGTGTGCGGCTCGGGCCTGAAGGCGGTGATGCTGGCGGCCAACGCGATCATCGCGGGCGACGCGGAGATCATCGTGGCGGGCGGCCAGGAGAACATGAGCGCGGCGCCGCATGTGCTGCCGAATTCGCGCGACGGTTTCCGTATGGGCGACGTGAAGCTGATCGACAGCATGATCTACGACGGCCTGTGGGACGTGTACAACCAGTACCACATGGGGATGACCGCCGAGAACGTTGCGAAGGAGTACGGCATTACGCGCGAGCAGCAGGACGCGTTTGCCGCGCTGTCGCAGAACAAGGCGGAAGCGGCCCAGAAGTCCGGCCGTTTCAACGACGAAATCGTGCCGATCCAGATTCCGCAGAAAAAGGGCGAGCCGCTGTCGTTCGCGACCGACGAGTTCGTGCGTCACGGCGTGACGGCTGAATCGCTCGCGGCGTTGAAGCCCGCATTCTCGAAGGAAGGCAGCGTGACGGCCGCGAACGCGTCCGGTATCAACGACGGCGCCGCGGCGGTTGTCGTGATGTCGGCGAAGAAGGCCGAAGCGCTCGGCCTCGCGCCGCTCGCGCGCATCAAGGCGTATGCGAATGCAGGCGTCGATCCGAAAGTGATGGGCATGGGCCCGGTGCCGGCCTCGCGCCGCTGCCTCGAGCGCGCGGGCTGGAGCGTGGGCGACCTCGACCTCGCGGAAATCAACGAGGCGTTTGCCGCGCAGGCGCTCGCCGTGCATAAGCAGATGGGCTGGGATACGTCGAAGATCAACGTGAACGGCGGTGCGATCGCGATCGGCCACCCGATCGGCGCATCCGGCTGCCGCGTGCTCGTCACGCTGCTGCATGAAATGATCAAGCGCGATGCGAAGCGCGGTCTTGCGTCGCTGTGCATCGGCGGCGGAATGGGTGTTGCGCTCGCGCTCGAGCGCCCGTGATGCAATGAGCGCCGGCGGCGCCACGCGATGCGTGGCCGCCGGCGCGGGTCGCCACCGGCTCTGGTCACCCGCGGGTCAGCCCGTTGGCATGCCGATGGCGAGCAGGGAGTGTGGCAATGAAGGAGGCGGCCGGCCGGCGCCTCCGCAAACGATAATGGAGTCAGATTTATGTCACAGCGAATTGCGTACGTAACAGGCGGCATGGGCGGCATCGGCACGGGAATCTGTCAGCGCCTCGTGAAGCAGGGCTTCAAGGTCATCGCAGGCTGTGGCCCGAACTCGCCGCGCCGCACGAAGTGGCTCGAAGACCAGAAGGCGCTCGGTTTCGAATTCGTTGCTTCGGAAGGCAACGTCGGCGACTGGGATTCGACGAAGGCCGCGTTCGACAAGGTCAAGGCCGAGTGCGGCGAGATCGACGTGCTGGTCAACAACGCGGGCATTACGCGCGACGTCGTGTTCCGCAAGATGACGCACGAAGACTGGACCGCCGTGATCGACACCAACCTGACGAGTCTCTTCAATGTCACGAAGCAGGTGATCGACGGGATGGTCGAGCGCGGCTGGGGCCGCATTATCAATATTTCGTCGGTGAATGGCCAGAAAGGTCAGTTCGGTCAAACGAACTATTCGACCGCCAAGGCCGGCATTCACGGCTTTACGATGTCGCTTGCGCAGGAAGTGGCCACCAAGGGCGTGACGGTGAATACCGTTTCGCCGGGCTACATCGGCACGGACATGGTGAAGTCGATTCGCCCCGACGTGCTGGAGAAGATCGTCGCGACGATTCCTGTGCGCCGGTTGGGCTCGCCGGATGAGATCGCGTCGATCGTCGCGTGGCTGGCTTCCGAAGAGTCTGGCTTCGCAACAGGCGCCGACTTCTCGTTGAACGGCGGCCTGCATATGGGCTGATCCACGCGGTCCGTCGCTCGCAGGAGCAGGGCCGCATGGTTCAGGTGTGTCCGGCGGCGTCTCGCGCTGGCAATCGGGCAGGCAATCTTGCGGGTATCCGCGCAGTAATGGGATTGCATGCCGAATTGCACTCGGGAGGCGCCGCGTCCGCGCTGCATTGGCGCTCAAAGGCGTTACATGACCACTACTACAAAGAAAACAGCCGAACGACTCATCAAGAAATATCCGAACCGTCGACTGTACGATACGGAGACCAGCACCTATATCACGCTGACTGACGTCAAGCAGCTGGTGCTGGACCAGGAGGAATTTAAGGTCATCGATGCCAAGAGCAACGAAGACCTGACGCGCAGCATTCTGTTGCAGATCATTCTCGAAGAGGAGAGCGGCGGCTTGCCGATGTTCTCGTCGCTGATGCTCTCGCAGATCATCCGCTTCTACGGCCACGCGATGCAGGGGATGATGGGCACGTATCTGGAAAAGAACATCCAGGCGTTCATCGACATCCAGAACAAGCTCGCGGATCAGTCGAAGGGTCTTTACGAAGGCAAGACGATGAACCCGGAGGTCTGGTCGCAGTTCATGAACATGCAGGCGCCGATGATGCAGGGCATGATGACGAGCTACATCGAGCAGTCGAAGAATATGTTCGTGCAGATGCAGGAGCAGATGCAGAACCAGGCGAAGACGATGTTCAGCACGTTTCCGTTCACGCAAGCCACGCCGAACCCGGAGCCGGAGAAGAAGTGATGGACCGTGGCCGCGTTGTGATGGACGAGGGCGCGGCCGCGCGTTGAGGGGTGCGCGGCGCCGGCATGGCTGCCGCGCGTCGTTCCTATGCGAACGAAATGATGAGCCGCTTGCCGCACGCGGCCGCGTACTTGCGCAGCGTCGCAAACGACGGCGAATGCTTTTCGCTGGTGAGCGACGCTTCGAGCCGCGACACAGCGGACGCGGTCGTGCCCATCCGTTCGGCGATTTGCGCCTGCGTGAGCCCTGCGTCCCGGCGCGCCGACAGCAGCACGCGCAGCGCCGAATATTCGTCGTCGAGCGCATCGTAGGCAGCCCGCACGCCGGGCTTCGCGAGCCGTTGCTCCGTGTCGGCCTTCGTGTGGGCGACGGGGGCGAACCCGTCGGCATTGCCGCTGCGCCGCGCGCTTGCGGCGGACGTGATCTTAGGCATTGCGTACCTCCTTCAAACGCTTGCGGGCCGTTTTCAGTTCGGCGTCGGGCGTTTCTTGCGTCTTCTTGACGAAAGAATGCAAAACGACGACCTGCCGGTCCCGATGCATGCAGTAAAACACGCGCCCGATGCCTTCCTGGCCACGCGGACGCAACTCGAACAGACCGTCGCCCATTGCACGCGAATGCGGCATGCGTAAATCCGCGCCGAACTCTTCCATGATGCCGACGAGCCGCAGATAACCTGCGAGGATGCCGTCAGGCAATTCGAAGACTTCACGTTTGACCCGGTCATTGAAATAAACGACGGTCCAGGTCATAGGCAGATATTAGCAAATTTGCTATCCCTATGCAAGCGGTCTTTTTCGCGCGAAAACGTGGGGCTGGTGAGAAAAGCAGACTGACTCATTTGAACTCTGTCCTTTCGCAGCGGCGGCTGCGGGTAAAATGCGGTCAGCCAGTCTATCTTCGGGGTGTTTTTTGCGCCCCTCGTCCGGAAGTACTAAGTTGAATACCACTTCACACCCCAGCAATAAGCCGTCGGCGTCGCCGAAGGTAGGATTCGTCTCACTCGGCTGTCCGAAAGCCCTGGTCGATTCCGAACAGATCATCACGCAGTTGCGCGCCGAAGGTTATGAGATCTCCGGCACCTATGACGGCGCCGACCTCGTGGTCGTCAACACCTGCGGTTTTATCGACGAAGCGGTGCAGGAAAGCCTCGATGCGATCGGCGAAGCGTTGACCGAAAACGGCAAGGTGATCGTCACCGGCTGTCTCGGCGCCAAGAAGAGCGCGAGCGGCTCCGGCCTCATCGAGGAAGTGCATCCGAAAGTGCTGGCGGTGACCGGTCCGCATGCGCTCGGCGAGGTGATGCAGGCGGTGCACAACCATTTGCCGAAGCCGCACGATCCATTCATCGATCTCGTGCCCGCCGCAGGCGTGAAGCTCACGCCGCGCCATTACGCGTACCTGAAGATCTCCGAGGGATGCAACCACCGCTGCACGTTCTGCATCATTCCGTCGATGCGCGGCGACCTCGTCTCGCGGCCGGTCGCGGAAGTGATGCTCGAAGCGGAGAATCTGTTCAAGTCCGGCGTCAAGGAACTGCTCGTCATTTCCCAGGACACGAGCGCGTACGGCGTCGACGTCAAATATCGCACCGGTTTCTGGAACGGCAAGCCGATCAAGACGCGCATGACCGACCTCGTCGCCGCGCTCGGCGAACTGGCCGCGCAGTACGGCGCCTGGGTGCGGCTGCACTACGTGTACCCGTACCCGAGCGTCGATGAAGTGATTCCGATGATGGCCGACGGTCCGTTCAAGGGCCACGTGCTGCCGTATCTCGATGTGCCGTTCCAGCACGCGCACCCCGACGTGCTCAAGCGGATGAAGCGGCCGGCCAATGCGGAGAAGGTGCTCGAGCGCGTGCGCGCATGGCGCGAAGTCTGCCCGGACCTGACCATCCGCAGCACCTTTATCGCGGGCTTTCCGGGCGAGACCGACGCGCAGTTCGAGACGCTGCTCGATTTCATCCGCGAGGCGGAGCTCGATCGCGTCGGCTGCTTCGCGTATTCGCCGGTCGAGGGCGCGAGTGCGAACGAACTCGACGGCGCGCTGCCCGACGAGGTGCGCGAAGCGCGCCGCGCGCGTTTCATGGAAGTGGCGGAAGCCGTGTCCGCGAAACGGATGGCACGCAAGGTCGGCAAGACACTGAAGGTGCTGGTCGACGAAATCAGCGCGGATGGCGGGGTCGGCCGCACCGCGGCGGATGCGCCGGAAATCGACGGCGTGGTGTATATCGCGCCGGCGACAAAAGCGTCGAAGCGCTACAAGGTCGGCGATTTCGTGTCGGTGAAGATCAGCGGCGCGGACGGTCACGACCTGTGGGGCGAGGTCTGAGGATGGCGAACCACGCGCACGCCGCCGCGCTGCCGGACATTCTCGCGCTCGGCGAGGCGATGGTCGAATTCAATCAGGCGCAGCCGGGTCAGCCGACCTGGCTGCAAGGCTTCGGCGGCGATACGTCGAACTTCTGCATTGCCGCCGCCCGCCAGCGCGCATCGGTCGGATTCGTGTCGGCGGTCGGCGGCGACCGGTTCGGCGAATGGCTGCTCGAATTGTGGCGGCGCGAGTGCGTCGATACGTCGTGCGTGCGGGTCGATGAACGTGCGCCGACTGGCGTGTATTTCGTGTCGCATGGGCCGGCGGGCCATCAGTTCGATTATTTGCGCGCGGCGTCGGCCGCGAGCCGCTATGCGCCGCACGACCTGCCGCTCGATGCGCTTGCCGCGGCCAAGGTCGTGCATCTGTCGGGCATCAGCCTCGCGATCAGCGTGACGGCCTGCGATGCCGCGTTTGCCGCGCTCGCGCATGCACGCGCGCATGGCGCGCGCGTCAGCTTCGATACGAACCTGCGCCTGAAGCTATGGCCGCTTGCACGGGCGCGCGCCGTGATGCTCGAAGCGATCCGTCAATGCGATATCTGCCTGCCGAGTTGGGACGACGTCACCGTGCTGACCGGCCTTGAGGAGCGCGATGCGATCGTCGATTTTCTGCTGGCGTTGGGGCCGCGTGTTGTCGCGCTGAAGCTCGGCCGCGAGGGCGCCTATGTGGCGACGCGCGACGAGCGGCGCGTCGTGCCCGCGCTCGACGTGAATGCGGTCGATGCGACCGGTGCGGGCGACTGTTTCGGCGGCGCCTTTATCGCGCGTCTGGTCGCCGGCGACGACCCGTTTGCCGCCGCGCGTTATGCGAACGCCGCAGCCGCGCTGTCGACGCTCGGCTACGGCGCGGTCGCACCGATTCCGGATCGCGCGGCGGTCGAGCAGCTGCTCGCCGGGTAGGCTGGGCGAGCATCGTCGCACGAGTGTGCGCGACGAAACCGCGACAAAAGGGAACAGCGGGACACTGCGGGAAACAGCGCGGCCGCGCGGAAGGGCGGTGCAGCGTCAGGCGTTGCAAAGGCATCACGGCCACGCGCAAACTACGCACAAATCAGGCACAAGCAAGGGAATCATCGAATGCAGCAAACCAAGCCGAACCGGCGCCGCGCACGAGCACGCGGCATGCTCCACGCGACGGCGGTCGCGCTGATGATGGCGGGCGCGTCCTTTTCGCTTGCCGCACACGCGCAAAGCGACGCGGTGAAGGCACTGGCGGCGCCGCCGCCGATCCAGTTGCCGCTGAAGCCGAGTCCCGAGTATGCGAAATTCCCGCGCTACGCGGGCATGCTCGGCACGCGCCAGATCGTGTTGCGGCTCGGACCGAAAACCGACGATCCGTCCGGCGTGCACGGCGAGTATCAGTTCACCGATACCGGCGAAGTGATCCTGATCGCCGGCGACCGCGCGGACGATACGCTCGAAGTCGAGGAATCGAACGACGGCACGCACATCACCGGCAACTGGGTCGGCAAGGTCGCAGCCGACGGCACGCTGTCGGGCGAGCGGATGAACGTCGACGATTCGAATCCTCTGGCGTTCGACCTGCGTCCGCTGGCGGCCGGGGCGCCTGTGCCGCCAGCGGGCGCACCGGCCACATTGCCGGACGACACGCCGCAGGCGGCTGCATCGGGACCCGGCGCCGGCCCGGCCGTACCGCCCGTACCGCCGCCTGCGGCCGCCGCACCTGCCGGTGAGCCGAACCATGCGCCATCCGGCGGCCAGTCGGTCAACGGTGTGAGCAACCTGCGCACCGGCGATTGACGATAGACCGCATCCGGGGGCCGCAGCGCGCTGCATGCGGTGCGGCAGCCCACACGCCATCTTTCAGGCTTTTCCGGACCGACAACAAAACGGGACAACCGATATGACCCAATCCCCTCCGAAACACGGTTTGCAGACGCGCATCGTTCATCCGCAGGACGACCTGACGCCCGGTTTCGAATCGTTCTCGGTGCCGGTCGCACGCGCGTCGACGGTGGTCTTTCCGGACCTCGCGACGATGCGCGCGCTCGACTGGCGCAACGACGCGCAATGGCGTTACGGCCTGCACGCGACGCCCACGCAGATCGTGCTCGCGCAGCGCCTCGCCGCGCTCGAAGGCGGTCATCACGCACTGCTGCAGCCGTCCGGACTGTCGTCCATTTCCAACGTGTTTTTCGGGTTCGCTAAATCAGGCGACGATGTGCTGATTCCGGACAACGTGTACTCGCCGACCCGCGATCACGGCGACTGGCTCGCCCGCGACTTCGGCGTGACCGCGCGCTACTACGACCCGATGATCGGCGCGCGGATCGCCGAACTGATCCAGCCGAATACGCGCCTGATCTGGCTCGAAGCACCCGGCTCGGTGACGATGGAAGTGTCCGACATTCCCGCGATCACCGCGGTGGCGCGCGCGCGCAATATCGTCACGGCGATCGACAACACATGGTCGGCGGGCATCGCGTTCCGGCCGTTCGAACACGGCGTGGATGTCTCGGTGCAGGCGCTGACCAAGTATCAATCGGGCGGCGCCGACGTGCTGATGGGTGCGACGATCACCGCCGAGCCCGCGATGCATCACAAGCTGAAACTCGCGCGAATGCGCATGGGGATCGGCGTATCGTCGGACGACTGCTCGCTGATCCTGCGCAGCCTGCCGTCGCTGCAGGTGCGCTTCCAGCAACATGACCGCACGGCGCTCGCGCTCGCGCGGTGGCTGAAGACGCGGCCTGAAATCGCCGCGGTGCTGCATCCGGCGCTGCCGGATTGCCCCGGGCATGCGATTTACGAGCGCGATTTCAGCGGCGCGGGCGGACTGTTCTCGGTCGTCTTCGATGAGCGCTACAGCGCCGCGCAGATCGATACGTTTTGCGAGTCGCTCGAACTCTTTGCGATCGGCTGGAGCTGGGGCGGCAGCGCGAGCCTCGTGATGCCGTACGACATCGCGTCGATGCGCAGCGCGTCCGACTGGCCGTATCGCGGCACGCTGGTGCGCTTCTATATGGGGCTCGAGGAAGAGGCGGATTTGCGCGCGGATCTCGAGCGCTGTCTCGTGGCGCTTGCGGGCTGACGCGATCCGTTACGCGACGCGCGTGTGGTGGCGTGTCGCTTATCGCCGCCGGCTAAACGTGCGTTGCCACCTTTTTGTCCAGCGAACCCGTGCCGCTTCGCGCGCTTACGCCGCAAAGAGCCGCAGCAAGCCGTCCAGCCCGACGTAATTGAACGCGACGCTCGCCGTTTCGCGCACCACCGGTTTCGCGCGGAACGCGACTGAGAGCCCGGCGGCGTCCATCATCTTCAGATCGTTCGAACCGTCGCCGAGCGCGATGGCGCGGCGCGGTTCGATGCCAAGCGTGGCGCACGCTTCGCGCAGCATCCGCGCCTTCACATCCGCATTGACGATCTCGCCGAGCACGCGTCCGGTCAGCTTGCCGTCGGCAATTTCAAGCGTGTTCGCGCGCGTGAAATCGAGGCTCAGGCGCGCCTGCAGCCTGTCGGTGAAAAACGTGAAGCCGCCCGACACCAGCAGCGTCTTGAGTCCGGCGGCCTTTACGCCGGCGAGCATGCGTTCGGCGCCCGGCGACAGCTGCAGGCGCTCTTCGTAGACCCGTTCGAGCGCGCTCGCGTCGAGACCCTTCAACAGCGCGACGCGGCGCGTGAGGCTTTCGTCGAAGTCCTTGATTTCGCCGCGCATCGATGCTTCGGTAATGGCGGCCACTTCCGCCTTGAGCCCGCAGAAGTCCGCGACTTCGTCGATGCATTCGATCGTGATCAGCGTCGAATCCATGTCCATCGCGACGAGGCCGAAATCGGTCAGGCGCAAGCCGGGTTCGACGAACGCGTAATCGAGCTCGTGCGTGCCGCAATACACATCGAGGTCCGCGCGCTGCGCCGGATTCGCGTTTTCGATGCGGACCGCGTGTTCATCGACGACGATGGCGGGTGAGCCGTGCGCGAGCGCGGTGAGTGGTTTGCGATGATCGGCGGAGAGCGGCGCGGGGCTTTGAATAACGAGGTTCATGTCGACGCGGAAAGGGCGCTAAAAGGGCGTGGTCCGGCAGGCGATGCGGCGCGTGGGCGCCGCGGAAAATCCGCCTATTGTAACGGGTCCGCCATGCTCGCCGAAGCCGGCCGTCATACGGGGGCCGATACAAACAAGGGGCGCCTGCTTCGTGAGACTCGCCGTGCGAGGCCAATACACAGCATCGCATGGCACAGGCACAGCGACCGGCGCTCGATCGATCCGATCGGCTACAAGCAGCTCGACAAGCGCACCGGCAAGGAGGTGGCGCGCGAGAACATCGCGCGCAGTTATCCGGATCGGCTACGAACTCGCGCTAAAAAGAAGTGGGTCATGGCAAGACTGGCTACACGCTTACGATTGAACCGGAAAATCAAGCGTATTGAATGCGGCCGCGGCGTGATTGATCGTGGTCGGGCGCGTGGGCGGTTCGATCGGCAACGCATGCGGGCAGGGGTGAATGTCCTCAGCCTTGCGCGGCTGACTGAGCGTGAGTAACGACGCGAAATCCGTAGCGTTCGCGAATCGCGGTGTGTCGAGCAATGGCGGATTCGAGCGTTGCACGATCAGCGACAACGTCTTCGCCATCGACAGATGATCGTGAAACGAATGATCGATGGTGCCCTGCTTGACGTATGGCGATACGACGATGGCCGGGACTCTGAAGCCATACCGGTCAAAGCGGAAGTCGCGTTTGGTCAGTGCAGTAGGCTTCTGCGGCTCGAGCGCCGGCATGCCGGAGACGACGGACGGGTCGGGAATGACGTGGTCGAAAAAGCCGCCATGCTCGTCGAACACAATCAACAGCAGGCTCTCCTCCCAGTACGGCGAATTCCTGATCGCGTTGTACATCTGCTCGACGAGCGCTTCGCCGCGGCGGACATCGCCGGTCGGATGCATCGATTCGCCGTTGCGGAAACCGCCGATCGGATCGTAGGTTGGCTCGATGAAAATGAAACTCGCATCCACGTTGCCGCTCGCGAGGCTCGCGATCAGGTCGGCATGTTTGACGAAGCGTGTGGGATGCGCGTCGGCGCCTTTCAAAGACCACGATTGCGGAATATCGCCGTGAGCGACCAACCATTCTTGCGGAGTCAGCCGGGTGAGCAGCGAATCGCTGCCATTGCCGAACTTGGCGCCGTCGAACAGGCTCGAGACGACCGTATCCAGGCTGCTCGGCGAATGGTCGAGTCCCCAGGACGTGCCGGCCAGTGCGAAGAACCGGTTCGGCCATGTCGGCCCCGGCATCGACGAAAACCAGCGGTCGCAGACCGCGAACTGATGCGCGAGAAAGTTCAATACCGGCAGTTGGTCCGGCGAATAACCGCGCAGCCCGGTCGCGACGTCATAGCCGTGCGCGCCAAGATCGCATGCAAACCCGTAGCCATTCGCATCGCTCGCCAGCGCGGGATATTTCCCGTTGCTCAGCGTGGCGGAATCCTTCGGCGCGTCGGGGATGAAGGCGCGAGCGTTAGCGGGGCCGCACAGTTGCACGAGCGTATCGGTGAACTCGTGGCCCGGATCGAATGAAAAGCGATATGGCGCACCTTGCGCGACCTGAAAAGAAACACCGTTGACGTCGGTATTCTGAAAAGGGGGTTTTCCAATCAGCCCATCTGCCTGGGTCGGCGTTCCGTCCGTTGTCCAGCCACGCAGATCGGACCAGCCGAACACGTTGTCGTAGGAGCGGTTTTCCAGCATTAAGACGAACATCTTCTTGATCTTGCTGATAGCGGACATCAGTTGCTCTCTCGTGGCGTTATTTGATCTGGAATGCACTCGACAGTTTGTTCGCGCCATACGGCAGGAACAAGGTAGCGCCCGATGCGAAAAAGCCCCAGGCCGCGTTCGCTTTATCGATGGGTTGGCCAGAATACAGTTGCAAGACAACGTAAAAGCCGACCGCAATAAAAAAAGTGCCCAGCACGATCATACCGATCAGCGCAATGAGCCGTGACGAACTGGCGACCATCGGCGGCGCCTGTCCGGCACCTGGCGTTGGCGTGCCTTCCGGGAGGCTGGCCTCCTCGGACAACGCCGTTGCAAGACTCCATTTCTGAACGCGCAATGTCTTGATCACGATCAGCAGGCCAATGAACATGACGACCGCCATGCCGATCACGATACCGTCTTTCAACACACCATCCACCGCAACGCCTGATGCGCCGCCGACCGACGCGGGCAGCGCAGCCGTCTGTCCGAATGCGAATCGCGACGCGGACATGGCGCATCCGATAAACGCCGCGTACAGGTAGCGCAGGTGTCGCGCGCCCGCCGCTGCTTTACGCATCATCAGCACAGTTTCAGTTTCTGTCCGATTCATATCCACTCCAGCTTCGCTTGTTGTTTGCGCGGCCCGCCCAAGCCTGTATGACATGGATTCAATATGCACGAGCATGTCGTCGTGTTGCATGACGAGCTAAGCGTAACGACGGGGTATGCGAGTGCAAAGCGGTGAACGAAGCCGTGTCGTGGAGGAGCGAAGCCGACACGCAATATCGGCTGTTCAGGAATATCGCGGATCGCTCGGTGTTGTATTGGTAATCGACACCGCCGACGCGTATGTCGTGATGACCTGCGTAGACAGCGGCGTTCACTCAATCTCAACGAGCGTTCCACATGAGATGGCCCGACCTCGCCGATACGATTGCCCAGCATGCGCCTTTGCTGGGCTCCGCACTGCGCTCGCACGACGCGAACACAGGACCCGTGCACGCGATCGTTGCGTCGATCACCGGAACCGCCGCTGACGATCCTGCTGCTGCAGCGGCGGCGATCGCAGCCGACCCGGCGCTGCTCGAGACGCTCCGTTCCGCTGAAGCGCAAAGCCGCGCGGACCTCGTTGCTTACGTACTGCGCACAGGGGGGAGCAGGGCGGCCGGACCTGCTGTCGACGCGGTGCGCGCGCAGCGTGGCCTGTGGGGAAGTCTGGGTGTCGTACGGAACGTCACGTATTCGCGTAATGACGAAAGGCAGCGTGGCAAGTACGTTTTCATGCGCCCATTGCTTACAGCCGCGGTGGTGTTAGCGACTATTCTTGTCGTGTTCGCCGTGCTGCTTGGCTTCGCGGATCACGCGCTGCACGATCCGTCGGTCGCCGCAACCGCCGGCTGCGTGTTGATGTATTTCATGAGCGAGGCGCGCCTTGTGACGGCGTACTGGTTCGGTGCGACGCACGACTCGAAGAATGCCGATGCATCGGCGCAATTGCGCGAGGTGCAGGAGCGCCACGAACGCATTGAGGGCAGAGAGGCGGTGGCCCGGGAAACGGAGGGAGGCGTCGACGAGCGTGAGAGGGATCAGAAACGGATAGGGCGTTCTGCACTCGTCGTCGAATCGCCGCCAGCGGAGCGCAGCGCTACCGGGCTCTTCGAACAGCGTGGGCCGCGATCCTGAGTGGCCTGACCCAGCGTGGCCTGACCCCGCGCGACCCCTTTACTGGCATCAAGTCGGCCTAGTTAAATTGAGGCCATTGCGCTTTCAACTGATCCAGGTTGCCGACGAAGCAACTGCGATCATATTTTCCCTTTGCGGTTTGCGTCGGCTGAGGCCCATCTGAACCGTCGGTATACTGCCAAAGTGTAAATTTGGTCCAAAGCTTCGGTAAATCGATGGGTTCGTTGTTATAGCGCGCAAACCAGAGCGGGCAATTGGCGGCGGCACAGTTGGGAGCGGCAGTTGCTGCCTTTTCCACCAGAAGTGCGCCACCGTAAATCATCGGCCATCGGCCGGTCTTTTCCTGTATTTTTTCCACGAATTCACATACGCCGTCGAACGGCATGTCGGGACCGCTATGGCTTGCCTCAAAGTCAAGGCAAAGTAAGGTCTGTTTATCAAATTCTGAATCGACACCCCACTGTATCGCTTTGAGGAAGTTATCGACCTGGTCCTGGACCGGCGCCCCGCTGGCGAAATGATAGGCACCCCAAAGAAGCCCCGCGGCTCGAGCCTCGTGTCGACGGTTCGAATACATCGGGTCCTGTACCGTCGAGCCCTCGCTTGCCTTGTGAATTAAGGCCACGATACCGTCGGCCTTCGCTTCCGAAAGAGACGACAGCTCGTTTCCGTGGTACAGGTCAAGCACGACGTCGATAGAACCATTCAATGTTCGTGGCATAGTGTCCTCTATAGCGGAGTGGCTTGTCCGGCTGCCGGGATGGCATACGAACCGACAATGTTTATTTTTAGCGCACTCGCATTTGGCAGCGGTGCTGAGCCCGAAAAAAACAGTGTGTGGCCGAACTGAATCGCACTGGAAATAACGGAGTCTTCAAGGGTGGGGTGTCAGAGAGATTGGAGGTCGGGAAAGTGAAAACAGGGTAAGGAAGCTGATCGGGGACACAGTGTTCCGGGCAGGCTCGAAAAGCGTGCGATGCAAGTGGTGTTCGAGCATCGGCACGAGTACGAAACGCAGTGAGCGGCGATCCGTTCAATTGCGTCGAAGATGGAGAAGACGCGCGAGACGCTGCGCAACGAGGTCAATCAGGCGGAGCGGGATCACGGTCAGCGGGCGGGCGCGACGAACGAGCCCGTCAGATTTTTAGTGTGGCGAGATCACCGTATCTTTTGCCGCCGCTCGCGCAAGACTTACAGGCAGCCCACGCGCAACAGCATGCCTGCTCATGCGCACGGACGCGCGCGGCGCGCGTGCGGCTGCATGGCATGCTTGCTGCTTCTTTCGAAGTCTGAACCTTCGGGAGCGCGCGATGGCACATATGATCTGGAAAGGCGCGATCAGCTTTGGCCTGGTGCATGTACCAGTGCAGTTGTACCCGGCGACCCAGTCGGAGAAGGTCGGCTTCAATCTGCTCGACCGGCGCTCGATCGACCCGATCGGCTACAAGCAGGTCAATAAGCGCACCGGCAAGGAAGTGACGCGCGAGAACATCGCGCGCGGCTTCGAATACGAAAAAGGCAAATACGTGGTGATGTCCGACGCGGAGATACGCGCGGCCAATCCGGAGTCGACGCAGACAGTCGATATCCTCGCGTTTGTCGAAGCACCCGAAATCTCGTTCCTGTACCTCGATACGCCGTATTACCTCGCGCCCGACCGCAAGGGCGAAAAGGTCTATGCACTGTTGCGCGATGCGCTGAAAGACAGTGGCAAAGTCGGCATTGCGAACGTCGTGATGCACAACAAGCAGCATCTTGCGGTGCTGATTCCGCTCGGGCCGGTGCTTGCGCTGAACACGCTGCGCTGGGCGACCGAGGTCCGTTCGTATGACGAACTGAAGTTGCCCGATGAAAGCCGGAAGAAGTCCGGCGTCACCGCGCGCGAACTCGGCATGGCGAAAAAGCTGATCGACGACATGACCGACACGTGGAATCCGTCCGCTTATCACGACACGTTCCACGACGACATCATGACGCTCGTCGAACGCAAGGTGCGAGCGGGCAAGACCGAGGACATCGGCGAAGTCGACGAACCGCGCGAAACGCGGCCGAGCGCCGAGATCCTGGACCTGTCGGATCTGCTCAAGCGCAGCCTCGGGCGTGGCAAGGGAAAAGCGGGGAAGCCGGCGGCGAAGGCCGCGGCCGCGCGCGCGAGCGACGCGGGGGAAGACGCGCAGGAGGAGGCTGATACCAGTGCCGGCGCACGTACCGCATCGCGGCGCACGAAGAGCAAGACGCCGGCGCGTCGCAGCGCGAGCGGTACGGCCGCGCGCAAACGCCGCGCGGCGTGAGCACGCGATCGGATACCCGCGTCAATGCATGAGAGGCGGAAAGTATGAGTCTTGGAGAACGCTATGCGTGGATCTATGCAAATGTCCGGATCAACGCGCCCACCCAGGCTCGCCCAGGAACGCTCACCGCAACGAAGCTAACCGTCACGTTGAACCATGGCCGACAAACTCGAGACCTATCACCGCAAACGACGCTTCGATAAAACGCCAGAGCCGTCCGGTGCCGAGTCGCGCCGGCGTCCTGCCGGCCGCACTGCTGCACGCAAGTCCGCACATGCGCTCGCCTACGTGATCCAGGAGCATGACGCGCGGAATCTTCACTATGATTTCCGGCTCGAACTCGACGGCACGTTGAAATCGTGGGCCGTGCCGAAGGGACCGAGTCTCGATCCGTCGGTCAGGCGGCTCGCGGTGCACGTTGAAGATCATCCGCTCGAATACGGATCGTTCGAAGGCACGATTCCGGAAGGTCACTATGGCGCGGGCTCGGTAATCGTCTGGGACCGCGGCACGTGGGAGCCCGCGGGCGGCGAAAACGAGGCGCGCGCCGCGTACGCAGCCGGCAAGCTCAAGTTCAAACTGCATGGCGACAAGCTGCACGGCGGCTGGACGCTCGTGCGCAGCCATATGCGCGGCAGCGGCGACAAGGAGCAATGGTTGCTGATCAAGGAGCGCGATATCGACGCACATAGCGAAAGCGAATTCGATGTGCTCGATGCGTTGCCGGGCAGCGTGTTGTCCGACGCCGGCGGCGCGCGCGGGGGTGCGAACGGCGCGCATGGCGCCACCGGCGCAAGCGGCGCGCGGGGCGACGGCAAAGACGGGCGTGCCGGCGCTCAGCGCACGGCGGCTCGCAATGCGCGTAAGCAGAACGGCCAGGCCAGTGCCGCGTCATCGACGCGCAGCGAGGCCGCAACGCCTGCGAAGCCCACGCCCAAGCCGACACGCCACCGCGTCGGCCGCGCGACGCACGGCGAGCATCCGGACATCGTCGCGACCCGTAACAGCGAGTCGTTGCGCGAGCTTGCCGCCACTCCGGCAATCGAGGGCGCGGCGAAGGCCGCACTGGCCGCGACGCTCAAGCCTCAACTCGCGACGCTCGTCGACACGCCGCCGGCCGGCGATGCGTGGATCTACGAGATCAAGTTCGACGGCTATCGCGTACTCGCACGCATCGACCATCGCAAAGCGAAAGACCCGGTGCGCATCTATACGCGCGCGGGCAACGACTGGACCGACAGGTTCAGCAAGCAGGCGCACACGCTCGCGGCGATCGGGCTCGACACCGCGTGGCTCGACGGCGAAGCGGTCGTGCTCGACGCGCACGGCGTACCGAGTTTCCAGGCGCTGCAAAACGCGTTCGATACGCATCGCGAGCGCGACATCACGCTGTATCTGTTCGACGTGCCGTATCTGAACGGCTACGACCTGCGCAATGTGCCGCTCGAACAGCGCCGCGCATTGCTGCGCGCGCTGCTCGAGCCGCTCGACGACGACGCATTGCGTTACTCGGCCGATTTCGGCACGGACGCTGACGCGCTGCTGAAGAGCGCATGCGAGATGTCGCTCGAAGGGATCATCGGCAAGCGGCGCGACGGCCGCTATACGTCGGGCCGCACCTCGGCGTGGATCAAACTCAAGTGCCGGCGCCGCCAGGAGTTTGTGATCGGCGGCTATACGGAGCCGGGCGGCAGTCGCACTGACTTTGGCGCGCTGCTGCTCGGCGTCTACGACGCGCACGGCAAGCTGCGCTATGCGGGGCGTGTCGGCACCGGCTTCGATGCGGCGCGGCTGCGCTCGCTGAAAAAGGAGCTCGACGCGCGCGAGACGTCACGCATGCCATTCGCGAGCGCGCCAGGCGAGCGCAGCCGCACGCCGGTGCACTGGGTGAAGCCCGACCTGGTCGCCGAATGCAATTTCGCGGAGTGGACCGATGAAGGCATCGTCCGCCAGGCGTCGTTTGTCAGCCTGCGCCGCGACAAACCCGCGCGGCAGATCGTCATCGAAGCGCCACGCAAAGGAGCTGACGTGCAACAGATGCCCGACGAAGAACCCGCAGCACCTGCTGCGTCACCGCGCACGCGGGCGCGCGCGGTGAAAAAGGATGAACCGGCGGCTGCCGCGAAGCGCGCCGGTAAAACGTCGTCGCGTCAGGCGACGGCAGCCAAAGACGATAACGCCGCGCCATCCGCCTCTGCCGCCGCCACGCGGACATCGAAAGCAAAGGGCGGAACCGAGACCGTAGCCGGCGTACGCATCTCGCACCCGGACCGCGTGATCGACAAGCACACCGATACACGCAAGATCGATCTGGTGCGCTACTACGAGTCGGTGGCCGACTGGATCCTGCCGCATCTGCGCGGGCGGCCGGTGTCGCTCGTGCGCGCGCCCGCGGACATCGGCGGCGAACTGTTTTTCCAGAAGCACGCGGAGAAGCTGACCATCCCGGGCGTCACGCAACATCCGGGACTCGACCCGGGGCACGCGGCGCTGATCACCATCGATGACATAAAGGCGCTCGCCGGCGCCGCGCAGATGGGCACGATCGAACTGCACACGTGGAATGCGTTGGCTTCGAACATTGAAAAGCCCGATCGCGTCGTGTTCGATCTCGATCCGGACCCAGCGCTCGGCTGGGCGCGGATGATCGAAGCCGCCCAACTGACGCGCACACTGCTCGAAGAGCTTGGTCTCACGTCGTTCTGCAAGACGAGCGGCGGTAAAGGCTTGCATGTCGTGGTGCCGCTCGCGAAGCACGCCGGGTGGGACGACGTGAAGGATTTCTCGCAGGCTGTCGCGCAGCATATGGCGACGACGCTGCCGAAGTATTTCGCGGCGAAGATGGGCGCGCAGAATCGCAAGGGCAAAATTTTTGTCGACTACCTGCGCAATAACCGCGGCTCGAGCACGGTGGCCGCGTACTCGGTACGCGCACGGCCCGGCATGGGCGTGTCGGTGCCGATCGCATGGAATGAACTCGGCGACACGACCGCCGGCGATCAATGGACGCTTGCCAATCTGCACGAGCGGCTGCAGTCGTTGCGCGAAGACCCGTGGGCCGCGTATGCGAAAACCCGGCAGCGCATCACGGCGAACATGCGCAAACGGCTCGCGGGCGAACGCGCATAGCGGTATCTGTCGGCTGAAACCCGATGCACACCCGATGCACACCCGATGCGAAACCAGATGGAGAACTGACGATGAAAACTTCCACCGAACGTGCCACCGGCGACCAGAAGCCGCCGGCACAGCGCGACCAGCAACCCGCCGGCAAGCAGCACGCGTCGAACGAGGCGTCGGCGCCCTTGCCGCACGAAACCGATCAGAGCCCTGAATCGCAGCACGAGCATGGACCGCGCGGCGTCGGCAAGCAGGCGCATCGCGATGTCGAGCGCGGTCTCGAAGATACCGACCGGCGCGGCGGCGACGAGTATCAGGAACGCACGCAGAATGACGGGCATGCAAACCGCAATTCGCAGCAGAAGGGCGGCGCCGGCCGGCGTTAGCGGGCGCCGGCGCGGCGCGCGTCTGGAAAGCGGGTAGCAAACGGATAGCAAGCGGTTGCAAGCGGGGTAATACCCGATGGAGACGCTATACGCATACGCCGCACACCGCGTTAGACTGGCTGGCAGGGCGCTTGCTCAAGTCTTGTGAAAGCCTTCGCCATGCCGCCCGCCAGCACAATAACGAGGTGACATATGAGCCAAAGCATGCGTAACCGCTTGCGTCTGTCTGCCGTTTCCGTTGCTGCCTGCCTGGCCTGTGCGCTCGCCGCGCCGCCCGCCGCGAGCTTCGCCGCGACGCCGATCACGGTGACGTCGAAAGCCGCCACCGACGGGCCGATCCGTTACACGGTGAAGGTCACGTCGAAGCAGTTCGGCAATGCGCAGGAGACGCGCACGATCCGTTCCGGCGAGTCCGATGATTTCACATGGAAGACCGTGCCGCCCGGCGGCGCCGTGGCCGTGGCGAGCGAATGCCCCGATTATGCGTCGTTGCCGATCGATGCGAATGGCGCGATGATCCGTCAAACGCAGATCCGCTTTGCGCCGGTCGTCGCGAAGGACGGGACGGCGACCGTCCAGTTGAGTTTCCACGCGCAAACACCGCACGGCACGAAGGACGTGACGAACGAAGGCAAAACCGTTAAATGTCCGGATTACACCTTGGTGACTCAGGTGGTGCGCTTCACGATGCCGACCAACGGCAGTACCAAAACCGTCACGCTGAGTGATGGATCGCAGGTGGCGGTAACGGCGAAGCGTTGAAGGCGCCCCTGCCGCTGGGACACGCGTGCCGCGTGCATGCCGTGCGCAAAGTGCGCGAGCGTGTGTGTTGCCGTGAAGCGATGGGTGACGCGTGCCGCATGCATGCAATGCGCACGGTGCGCAAGCAGTCCGGACTGCGCAAGAAGCAATGCGTGATGTGTGCCACCACGCGTGCCCGATGCGTGGCCTGCGCCGCGCGCCCGCCATGCCGGGCCTGTCGAGTGGGCACGTGTGGCCTGCGCCTGCTCATTGCGCGGCACGCGTGCGCGCCGTTCGCTCAATTAACCGCGCCGCAAGAAACCGGTGCTCGGCCGAAAAGAGCCGGCGATAAGTCAACAGCACCGCGCCGACGGTGCCGAGCGCCGACGCGGCCGCAATCAGAAACATGATCACGATCTGATAGCGGACCGCCTGCAGCGGCGACTGACCCGCGAGCACCTGGCCGGTCATCATGCCGGGCAGACTGACGACGCCCACCACTGTCATCTGATTAAGCGTGGGGATCATGCCGGCGCGCACCGCTTCGCGGGCGGGTCCTTGCGCGGCTTCCCAGCGTGTCGCGCCAAGCGCGAGCGCCATCTCGACGCGGTCGCGCCGCGCGGTGAGTTCCTCGGTCATCCGCTCGATGCCAAGCGATACGCCGGTCAGCGTATTGCCGAGGACCATGCCGAGAATCGGAATCGCGTACTGCGGCTCGTACCACGGGTGAATGCGGATCACGACGAACAGCCCCACCGCGGCGACGAGCCATGAGCCGGCCCAGATCGATAGTATGCTGTCCACGCGCTGTCCCGCGTAGGTGCGCGTGCCGCGCCCCGCGCCCGCGAAACCGGCGATCAGCGTCATCACGATCATCAGCGGCAACACGATATACGCGTGCGCGTGGCTGAAGACCCAGCCGAGCACGTAGCCGACCGCAAGCAACTGGACGATCGTGCGCAGCGCGGCCCACGCGAGCTTGCGTTCGAGATCGAGCTTGAGCAGCACCGACAGCACGCCGTTGACGACGATCAGCAATGCGGCGATGCCGACTTCCCACAGTTCCAGATTTCGCAGTGTCATTGGGCGGATTCCTTGCTGATGGGAACGGCCGTGAGCGATTCGGACGCCGCTGCGCTCAGCACGCCCGCGCGCATCGTCAGTTGACGCTTGCCGACGCGCGCCGCCTGGGCCGCATCGTGCGACACCCACACCCATGCGCGCGCTGCCGCGCCGTCGTCGAACCATGCGGTGATCAGCGCTTCGCTGGCAAGCGCCGACTCGGGGTCGAGCGATGCGGTCGGTTCGTCGAGCAGCAGCACCTGCGGTGCGAGTTGCAGCACGCGGATCAGCGCGACGATTTGCGCTTCGCCGCCCGACAGCTCGCTCGCGTGACGCTCGAGGAACCCCGCATCGCGGCCGGCGTGCGCGGCGAGCATTTCGACCGCCGCGCGGTTGAATTGCAGGTCGCGATAGACGCGCAGCGAGAACGGATAGCGCAGATTGTCTTCGACCGTGCCGTCGATCAGCGCCGGACGCTGCCGGATATACGCAATCTCGCGCCGGTAGCGCGGTATCGCCGCGCGGCGCACCGCGCGGCCGTGCCAGCGCAGGCGCCCGTCATCCAGCGGGTCGAGCAGCGCGAGTGCGCGCAGCAGCACGCTCTTGCCCGAGCCCGAAGGCCCGGTGATCGCGACGCGGTCGCCGCCCGCGAGTGCGAAATCGGTTGGCTGCAGCAGCGTCTTGCCGTGCCGCGTGTCGCGCCGCACGATGCGCTCGGCCTGCACGATCGGAGTAGCCGTCATCATCTTCTGTCTGTGGGGTGGCCGCCGCGTCATTGCAACAGGGTGCGCAGACGCGTCGCGCCGGTGGCCGATGGCCTCGTTTTCGGGCCTGCTGTTCGCTTGCCGACATCGCGGCGCCGTGCGCGCGAGGCACGACGCGCTGCCCGCACGCGAGCGCTTCGATGCAGCGCGCAACGCGCGGCGCGGCTGCCATGGTAAGCCGCGCCGCGCGTTCGGGCAAACCGGGCACGGCATCTGCTGGCCGAACAGCAATAATGCAGGGAACAGCACGGAGACTTCATGAACGTCTCGCAGAAGACTCACCCTTCGGCCGGGCGGCGCATCGGCAAGATCGTCGCATGGTGCATCGCCGTCCTGGCGATCCTGATTGCCGTGCTCGCGGTCTTCATTCTGACGTTCGACTGGAATCGCGCGCGTCCCTATGTCAATGAAAAGGTAAGCGAAGCAATCGGGCGCCCGTTTGCGATCGAGGGCGATCTGAAGGTCGGCTGGCGGCATCCGGTCGGCGAGGCCGGCTGGCGGGCATGGGTGCCATGGCCGCGCTTTTCCGCGGCCAACATCACGATTGCCAATCCCGATTGGACCCGACAGCCGCACTTCGCGACGCTCGACGAGATCGACTTCCAGGTGAAGGTGCTGCCGCTGCTCGCGCACGACATCGTGATCCCGGCGATTCATCTCGTGAACCCGTCGATCGATGCCGAACGGCTCCTGGATGGGCGCAATAACTGGACGTTCAGGTTCCAATCGTCCGCGGGGCCGTCGCAGTGGAAGCTCGATCTGCATGACATCGAATTCGACAAAGGACATATCGCGGTCAGCGACGAGCAGAAGAAAGTCGAGATGCAAGTAGTCGTCGATACGCTCGGCAAGCCGATTCCGATCGGCGAAGCGCTGCAGCAGCAGGAAGCGAAGTCGCGCAGCGAGTCCGCGCAGGAGGTCGGCAAGGCGGGCGCAAGCCAGTTGACGAAGCAGGCGAAGACCGCCGAGGCGTCGGCTGCGTCGAGCGCGTCGGGCACCAGCGCCGCGTTGCAGTCGCCCGCGCAGGGCGGTGCGGGCGTCGCGGCATCGGGCGCCTCGACGGTCGTGGTCGCGCCGGGTCATGCTGGCGACGCGAGCGGGGCGGCCTCGAACGACGCGAGCGCGGCGCAGGCCGGCAGTGCGGCGCTCGCCGCAAGCGGCGCGAGCGGGACGGCGGTCGCGGGGCCGCGGCGTCAGGTGATTGCGCCATATGCGATCGGCTGGACCGTGAAGGGCACCTACAACCGGATGCCGGTATCGGGCAGCGGCAAGGTCGGCGGCGTGCTGGCGTTGCAGGACGCGGATCGCCCGTTCCCCGTGCAGGCGGACGTGCAGTTGGGCGACCTGCATGTCGCGCTGGTCGGCACGCTGACCGACCCCGCGCATCTGGCAGCGGTCGATTTGCGGCTGTGGCTGCGCGGCACGAGCCTTGATCATCTGTACGGACTGACCGGCGTGACGTTGCCGGAGACGCCGCCGTATGCGACCGAAGGCCATCTGATCGGTCAGTTCAAAGCCAGTGGAAACGTGTTCACGTATGAAAATTTTACAGGCCGGGTTGGCGGCAGCGACCTGAACGGCACGTTGACCTATGTCGGCCGCGAGCCGCGTCCGTTGCTGCAGGGCGAACTGGTGTCGAACCTGCTGCGTTTCGCGGATCTCGCGCCGATCATCGGCGCGGACAGCAACGCCAGCAAGGCCAAACGCGGCGAAGCCGTGAAGCAGCCGTCGGACAAGGTCTTGCCGGTCGAACCGTTCCGTACCGACCGCTGGAAAGCGATCGACGCGGATGTGAAGCTGACCGGCCGCCGCATCGTGAAGGATCCGAGTCTGCCTATCACAGACCTTTACACGCATGTCGTGATGAAGGACGGCGTGCTGACGCTCGAGCCGCTGAAGTTCGGCGTCGCAAACGGTTCGCTTGCGTCGAATATCGTGCTCGACGGCAGCGGCACGCCGCTCAAGGGACGTTTCTCGACGTCCGCGCGGCATGTGAAGCTCAAACAGCTGTTCCCGAAGGCGCAGTCGATGCAAAGCGCGCTGGGCGAGGTCAACGGCGATGCCGCGTTGTCGGCCACCGGCAATTCACCGGCGGCGCTTGCGGCGACTTCGAATGGCGAGGTGAAGATGCTGGTCACCGACGGCACCGTGAGCCGTTTGCTGATGGAGGCGGCGGGGCTGAACGTCGCGAATGTGATCTACGAGAAGCTGTTCGGCAATCGCGACGTGCAGATCAACTGTGCGGCCGCGGACTTCGTCGTGACCGACGGCGTGCTGGACTCGCGCGTGTTCGCGCTCGATACCAGCGATGCGGTGATCAACATCGACGGCCAGGTGAACCTGCGCGACGAGACGTTCGATCTCGGCGTGCATCCGCATACGAAGGGTTTCCGCATCTTCACGCTGCGCTCGCCGTTGTACGCGAAAGGGACCTTCAAGGACCCGCACGTCGGTGTGAACGCGGGCGCGCTCGCGCTGCGCGGCGGCGCGATGGTCGGTCTTGGCCTGATCAATCCGTTTGCCGCGCTGATACCGCTGATCGCACCGAGCAACAACAAGCCGTTGCCTTGCGACGAATTGCTTGCGGAGGTCAGCAAGAAGCCGGTCGCGCCGCCGCCCGGCACGAAGCAGCAGGCGAAGGGACCGTTGCTGACGCCGGACAATACGCCGGCCGCGGCGGCCGCCGCGTCTTCATCGAGCAAGGGCAAGCCGCCTGCTGCGCCGGCACCGCAGTCGCCAGGGCAATCGCGCGACAAGGCGGCGGAATATAAAGGCAGCTAACGGACGAGACCCTTCGAAGCGGGACACGTGTGTTGTACGCGCGCCGCACTGCCGCATGCAACGAAGCGCGCAAGATTCAAATATTGATGAGGTTTGCCGTGACGCATTCACGTGCTCGTTCGCGCGCGCACTCACGTGCTCATTTGCGTAGATAGATCGGCCGTGAAGACGCAGGCTGCCAAAGCGCGGCCGCAAGCAAGCCGAACCTATCGGGCATCTAATGACAAAGGCCGCGCAACGGCGCGGCCTTTCTGTTTCGTGCGTGCTAACGCGGTAAGCGGTGGTGAGGACGGTGACCGGTGGTGAGCCGGCGGTCTTCGCCGCGCCGCACCTCAAGCCTTGGCTAACGCAGCGAGCGCGGCGTCGTGTCGCCCGCATCCTGCCGGCGCATGCGTCGCGCACCCGCGGCCGAACGCGTCGCGCCGAACTCCGGCAAAATCCGCGCACGCGCGCGGCTGGCGAATACGAGGAAGCCGAAGCCGTCGGCCTCGTACCAGTAGCCGCCGTTTTCGAGGCCGTCGAGCGGCTGTTCCAGTGCGTTCGCAATCGATTCGATGCAGCGGCGGCGCAACTCGGCCGTGGCCGGATACGGCGGCTGGGCGCCGCGCACGCAGCAGAGCAGCACGTCGAGTCCCGGCAGCACATGCGCGTACAGCACCGGCTCGTCTTGTGCACGGGCACGCGCGATCTTCGTATCGAGCTGACCGAATGCCTTGAAATGCCGTAGTACCGCGAGGAACGACTCGTCGCCGTCCGCCTTCGCGCGCCTACGCTTTTTCGGGAAGGACATAAAAATTCGCCTGAAAAAGAATTGCAAGAAACGCAGCGTCCTCATGCGACCACTCCCGGCTTCGCGCGCCGCACGTCGATCTTTTATAGCATACGAAAATGCCGGATTCACGGTGATTCGACATGGTGTCCGTCTCACACCGGCCCGTGCGGAACATGCCGAATCGCGTTCGCCGTGCGCTTTCGCATCCAGTGCATCTGTCTCCATCATAGACGCATGGGCCGCGCGATTGATTCCGACACCGATAAAAAAGGCATTTTTGTGTGCGCCAGCACTTCTCCCGCATCATTTCGCCACGCATCACGCCGCATCGCTTCGCATGCGACGTGATGCGCGGCCGGGGGCGCGTTGAAATCTGGCCGATTCGCGTCGATAATGCCTTGATTCCAGCCGCGCAGCGAGCGTCGCGCCCGTGCCACCCGGTCTTCAGGCTACCCGAGGTTGCTGAGGTTGCCTACCCGTGCATCTCCTGATGCTTCATCTTTGCGCGTCGTTCGCTGTTCATCGTCGCGGCCGGAACGTTTGCCAGGCGAATATGAAACTATTCACAAAGGGGCTGCTGCTGATCGCATTGCCGAGCGTGGTCGAGCTCGCGCTGCTCGCGGTAGTGTTCGACACGCAGGAGCAGACTGCGCGTGCGGTGCAATCGGCCGCCGACAGCAAGCAGATTCTCTATCAGGCCGCCGCGCTCGAAGACCCGCTATTGCGCCAGGCGGCGCGCGTGCGCACCGGCCTGATCGTCAGCGACGCGGCCTTTATCGATCGCCATGCGGCTTGGGTCGACCTGTCGGACCGTCTGATGCATCTCGATCAACTGGTGGCCGACACGCCGCAGCAGGCCGGGCGCGTGCGCACGATGCGCGATGCGATCAACCGTTATCACGCACAGGCGCTCGATGCCGTGCAGTCGCTGCGCGACGGGCACAGCGTGAAGTCTTATATGGCGCTCGAAGCGAATCCGATGCCCGCGCAAATCAGCATCGTGCGCAATGAACTCGCTGCGTTTATCGCGGAAGCATCGCGCCTCGATGCCGAGCGCAGCACGTCGGTGATGCAGACACGCGCGCGCCAGCAATATGCGCTGATTGCCGCGGTGGTCGGCTCGATGCTGATCTGGGCGGTCACCGCGCTCGTCTTTGCGCGCAATATCGGCCGGCGTCTCGAGGTGTTGACCGATCATGCGGAGCGGCTCGGCCACGGCCAGCCGCTTTCCGCGCCGCTTGCCGGCAACGACGAAATCGCCGCGCTCGACGCGGCGCTGCACCAGACAAGTGCCCGTTTGCGGATTGCCGAGCAGGAACAGGTGACGCTGCAAAAGCGCTTGCAGGCGCGCGCGGCGGAGCTGGCCGGCGTCAACGAGGCGCTGCGTCAGGAGACGCAGGACAACGAGATGTTCATCTATAGCGTGTCGCACGATCTTCGCTCGCCGCTTGTGAACCTGCAGGGCTTTTCGAAGGAGCTGCAGGTGTCGTGCGACGACGTGCGCTCGACCATCGACGAGGCCCACCTGCCAGACCCGGAACAGCGGCGTCTCGCGCGCGTGCTCGATGGCGACATGCGCGAATCGCTGCAGTTTCTGCGCTCGTCGGTGACGCGCGCGGCGGCCATCATCGACGCGCTGTTGCGCATCTCGCGCGCGGGGCGGCTCGAGTATCAATGGCAGCGCGTGAGCGTCGGCCGCGTGGTCGCGCGGGCGGTCGACGGATTGCAGGCGCCGATCCGCGAACGCTTCGCGACGGTCACGGTGCGCGAGCTGCCGTCCGCATGGGGCGACCCGGCCGCGATCGAGCAGGTGTTCAGCAATCTGATCAGCAATGCGCTGAACTTCCTCGACCCGAGCCGGCCGGGTCGCATCGAAGTCGGCGCGCTCGCCGCCGAACCCGAAGAGGACGCCCAGCCGCCGGCCCAGCCGCAGGCGCCGACGACGCGAACGTACTATGTGCGAGACAATGGGCTCGGCATTCCGGCCGCGTATATGCCGAAGATGTTTCGCGCCTTCCAGCGGCTGCACGGCGACATCTCGAAGGGCGACGGCATCGGCCTTGCGCTCGTGCGGCGCACGGTCGAACGGCACGGCGGGCGGGTCTGGGTCGAATCGGCCGAAGGCGCGGGCTCGACGTTTTTCGTCGTGCTGCCGGACCAGCCGGCGCGGCCGGTCTGAGCGGCGCGCACGATATACAACATGCGACAACATGCGGTGATGGATGGAGAGAACATGACAGGTCTGGAAGCGGTCGGCAAGACGGTGGGCATCGTGCTCGTCGAGGACGACGATGGCCACGCGACGCTCGTCGAGCGCAACCTGCGCCGGGCCGGCATATCCAACGGTTTCGTAAGGTTCGCGGACGGCCAGCAGGCGCTCGATTATTTCTTCGGCGACCGGCCGCCGCTCGGCGAGAACGCCGGCAAATATCCGCCGCGCGACGATCTGACGAACTACGTCGTGCTGCTCGACCTGAAGATGCCGCGGGTCGACGGTTTCGAGGTGCTGCGCCGTCTGAAGGAGTCGCCGGCAACAGCAGCGATGCCGGTCATTGTGCTGACCACAACCGACGATCCGCGGGAAATCGAGCGGTGCTACGAACTCGGCTGCAACGTCTACATCACGAAGCCGGTCGAGTACGATGCATTTATCGAAGCGGTGCGGCGGCTCGGCTTCTTTCTGCAAGTGGTCAAACTGCCGCCCGGGCACCGTATGATCGTCGCGTGACAGACCGCACCTGCGCCGCGGCTCGAGGCCGTACGCGAGCGGCCACGCGGTGCGATGCTGGAGCGTTCGGATGCGCGACCGGAACGTGAGACGCAAGACGTGAGACGCAAGACGTGAGACCCGTCACCTACAGCAGAGATAACGAAGAATCAGCATGACACCAGACGCTTCCACGCTGCCCGCAGCCCACGTGCTCGTCGTGGACGACGACGAGGGCATTCTGCGGCTTGCGCGCAAGTCGCTCGAACGCGCGGGCTGCAAGGTCGCGCTGTGCGCGGGTGTCGGCGCGGCGCGCGCGCGGATTGCCGAGAGCGCGCCGGACCTGCTCGTGCTCGACTATCAACTGAGCGGCGCGGAGACGGGGCTCGACTTTTTCCGCAGGCTGCGCAGCGAAGGCGTGCGCGTGCCGGCCATTCTTGTCACCGGCTTTACCGATGAGTCGCGTGTGATCGAAGCGCTGCGCTCAGGCGTGTCCGATGTCGTGCCGAAGGCCGGCGACTATCTCGACTATCTGCCTGAAGCGGTCGAGCGCGTGCTGTCGCAGGTGCGGCTGCAACGCGCCTCCGCCGAAGCGCTGATGCTGCGCGATCGCGAAGAGCATTACCGGACGCTCTCCGAAGCGCTGCCGCACCTCGTGCTCACCTGCAGCGCGAGCGGCGCATGCGACTTCGTCTCGAAGCAGTGGCTCGAATACACGGGGCTGGACCGTGCCGCCTCGCTGGGTCTCGCCTGGCTCGACGCGGTGCATCCGGACGATCGCGAGGAAGTGCGCCGCACGTGGCTGAAGACGGTGCGCAGCGGCGCGTCCGAATACCGCCATGAGCTGCGGATTCGCCGGCACGACGGCGCGTGGCGCTGGTTCGACACGCGCATCGTCGCAATGCGCGATGCGGACGGCACGGTCAGCAAATGGTTCGGTAGTTGCACGGACATCCATTCGCAGCGCGAGGCGATCGACGAGCGCGAGCGGCTGCTCGAATCGGAGCAGACCGCGCGCCAGGCGGCGGAAGAAGCGAACCGCGCGAAGGACCGTTTTCTGGCGATGCTGTCGCACGAGCTGCGCACGCCGCTCACGCCGGTGCTGGCCGGCGCGCGCATGGTCGAGATGATTCCGGGGCTGCCCGAGGCGGCGCGCTCGGGCATCGCGATGATCCGCCGCAACGTCGAACTCGAAGCGCGGCTGATCGACGATCTGCTCGATCTGACGCGGGTGGCGAACGGCAAGCTGCGGCTGTCGCACGAAACCGTCGACTTGCACGAGGTGATCGACAGCGTGCTCGAGCTTTTCCGCAGCGAGATTCAGGTCAAGCAGCAGGACGTGCATGTCGACAAGGCCGCGCAGCATCACTATGTGCTCGGCGATCGCGCGCGGCTGCAGCAGATGCTGTGGAATCTGATCCGCAATGCGGCGAAGTTTACGCCGGACGGCGGTCATATCTATGTGCGCACCCGCGATGAGCGCATGCACGTGCAGGTGTCGGTCGAGGACACGGGCGTCGGCATCGAGCCCGCACAGATCGGCAAGCTCTTCAATGCGTTCGAGCAGGGCAGCCAGAATATGTCGCGTCAGTTCGGCGGCCTCGGGCTCGGTCTGGCGATTACAAAGGCGCTCACCGATGCGCATGGCGGCGCCGTTACCGCGTTCAGCCCGGGCGCGCATTGCGGCGCGACCTTTACCATCACGCTGCCGACCGCCGAGCCGCCGGCGGCCAAGCCGGTCGTTGCGGATGCAACGACCGGTCACCCCGGCGGCGCGCTGGCGATCCTGATGGTCGAGGATCACGAAGATACCGCCGAAGTCATGGCGCAACTGATACGCATGCTCGGGCATGAAGTGACGGTGGTCGGACGCGTGGCCGATGCGCTGGCGGCGACGCAGACGGCATCGTTCGATCTGATCGTGAGCGACGTCGGCTTGCCGGATGGCACCGGCATCGATTTCATCCGCGCGTTTCGCGAGCGTTCCGATGTGCCGGCCGTCGCGCTGACGGGCTTCGGCACCGATGAAGACATCCGGCGTTGCCTCGATGCGGGCTTTAACGCGCACCTGACGAAGCCCGTCAACTTCGCGCAGCTCGAGCGGGCGATCGAAAGTGCGGGCGAGGCGAAGGTGCGCAGGTCGGCCGTGCAGAGCGCGGGCAGCGGCGCGGCCTAGCCGGCGCGCGCTGCGCGAGGCGGTGTGCGTGTCAGCGGTTCTTCAGCGAATCTCGAATCTCACGCAACAGCACCGTGTCTTCGGGCGTCGCGGCGGGCGGCGCGTCAGCCGGCTTGCGCAGGTTGTTGATGAACTTCACCATCAGAAAGATGATGAACGCGAGAATGGCGAAGTTGATCACGGCCGTGATGAATGCGCCGTAACCGAACACCGCGACGCCTGCGGTTTGCAGGTCTTTATACGAGCCGGGATTGCCCTTGAAATTCTCGGGAATGTGCCCGAGCAGAACGAACAGATTGGAGAAGTCGAGTCCGCCGGTCGCCACGCCGACGACCGGCATGATCAGGTCTTTCACCACTGAGGTGACGATAGTGGAAAACGCGCCGCCGATAATCACGCCGACGGCCAGATCCATCACGTTGCCCTTGAGGGCGAATTCCTTGAATTCCTTGATCATGCTCATAAGGCATCTCTCCTGGTGGTCAATGCACGCATGATAGCGAACGATCAGGCAAGCCGGGTAGAGGCTTTTGACGCGGCTCCTAGGTTTGCGCCGAGCGCGCGCGCTCGATATGCGTCGCGAACGTGAGCGTATCGGTGTTGGTGCCGCATAGCAGCACGCCGACGCGCTTGCCCTGCAGCGTTTCGCGCAGCGGGCCGAGCAGCGCCGCGGTGGCCGCCGCGCAGGCGGGTTCGACGGCCAGCTTCAGTTGCGAGAACAACGTGAGCATCGCCGCGCGCAGTTGATCATCGGTGACGGTGACGAGCCGGTCGATATGCCGGCGGCACAACTCGTAGCTGTATTGTTCGGTATGCGGCGACATCAGCGAGTCGGCGATCGAATGCATATGGCCCATCTTCACCGTATGGTTGGCCGCGAAGCTGCGGCTCATCACATCCGCGCCTTCAGGCTCGACACCGAACACATGCACGCGCGGATTCGCCAGCCGCAGCGCGGTCGATACGCCCGCCGCGAGCCCGCCGCCGCCGATCGGCACGATCACCGCGTCGAGATCCGGCGTTTGCGTGGCCCATTCGTAGCCGAGCGTTGCGCTGCCGAGCACCGTCCGGTAGCCGTTGAACGGGTGCACGAAGTAGCGGCCTTCCTCCGCTTCGATGCGCCGCACGATCTCGAAGGCTTCGACCGGATTCCCCGCGATCACGACTTCCGCGCGAAACTGCCGGCATAGCGCGATGCGCGCCGGATTCGCGGAGCGGAACACGACCACCTTCGCGCTGATGCCAAGCCGCATCGCCGCATACGCAACTGCAATCGCATGATTGCCGCCCGACACGCACGTGACGCCCGCGCTGCGTTGCGGTTCGTCGAGCGCCAGCAGATTGGTGAACGCGCCGCGCGCCTTGAAGCTGCCGCCCGCCTGCAGCAGTTCGAACTTGAAGTTGACCAGCGTGCCTTCCAGTGTCGGGAAATCCATCCGGTCGAACACCGGCGTTCGCACGACCCACGGCGTCAACGCGAAATGCTGCGAGGCAATCGCGTCGAGTGTCGGGATCGGTTCGCCGTCGATCGTGTGGTCGGTGTGCTGCTGGATGGCGGTGGACATGGCGTGAGCGTACGTGGGTTGCGTTCGTGGGGCAGGTTGAACCGGAGTCAGTGTGCGGCGCGCCGGTCAGTGGGCGTGCGCGTCGACCGACATGCTATGAATGAACTTGCCGAGAAAGCGCTCGCATTGCACGAGTTGTTCGAGCGCGACAAATTCGTTGGCCTTGTGCGCCTGCTGGATATCGCCCGGTCCGCACACGATGCTCGGTATGCCGGCGCGCGAAAAGAGTCCAGCCTCGGTGCCGTAAGCGACTTTCTGCTTGTCGCGATTCGCGGTGAGCGCGCGCACGAGCTGCGTGATCGCGGCTTCTTCGGCGGCATCGAGCCCGGGCGCCGACGAGAGCTTCGTGAATTCGATTGCCGCCGACTCATGCTCGAGCTTCATTTTCGGCAGCAGTGTCTCGCGTGCGTACTGCTCGATGCGCGTGAAGATTGTCTGCGGGTCGAGCGTCGGCAGATTGCGGAACTCGAACGCGAAGCGGCATTCGGCCGGCACCGTGTTGACCGCGTTGCCGCCTTCGATCGTACTGGTTTGCGAGGTCGTAAACGGCACGTCGTAGAACTCGTCGAACGGGCCTTGCGCGCGGAACTGATCGGCCATGTCGCGGATGTAGCAGATCAGGCGCGCCGCATATTCGATTGCATTCAACCCCTTCGGCGTCAGCGACGAATGCGCGGCGTGGCCGCGCACACAGCATTGATAGACGTTGATGCCTTTATGTGCGATGACCGGCCGCATGCTGGTCGGTTCGCCGACGATGCAGCCTTCCGGCTTGATGCCGCGCTTGAGCAGATCTTCGATCATCAGCGGCGCGCCGATGCAACCGATTTCCTCGCCGAACGAGAGCGCGAGATGAATCGGCCGTGCGAGTTGCGTGCGCTGCATCTGCGGCACGAGCGTGAGCGCCGCGCCGATAAAACCCTTCATATCGCAGGTGCCGCGGCCGTATAGCTTGCCGTCGCGCAGTTCCGGCCTGAATGGATCGCTGTCCCATTTCTGGCCATCGACCGGCACGACGTCGGTATGCCCGGATAAAACGATGCCGCCATTCGTTGCACCGTTATGGGCGGGAATCGTCGCGAACAGATTCGCCCATGTGCCGCCGTCGCCATGCGTGAGGGTCGCTTCGATGCCTTGTTCGCGCAATGCGTCGCGCACCGTTTCGATCAGGTTCAGATTCGGATTGCGGCTGACCGTGTCGAATGCAACGAGGCGCTCGATCCACGGAAGAGAAAGCGGCGTACTGCTGGAGATGGCTTGAGAAGAAATGTCGGAACTGGCGGAAGCGGAAGCAGAGGCGGATGAAGACGACATGCGTGCGGGCTGAGCTGTTTCAGCGACCTGAGACATGGTGGGGCTCCAGCTTGTGGGTCTGCCCGATCATACCGAAAAACCCTTAATAAGCCAAAAGCCTGCATCTTGCGCGCTTGCGTTGCGCAATGCAGCATGGATCGCGCGCGCGTTGGCTAATGGCGCAATAACGCGAGCATCGTGTCTTCGTAGATCTGGTAGACGGGCGCGAGTGTCGACAGTTGAATGCGCTCGTCGGTGGCGTGCAACTGTTCGCCGCGCGGACCATAGCCGCACAGCGCGGGGACAGACAGCGACGCGAGATAGTTGCCGATATTCGAAGGGCCGGCCACCGCGCACGGCGGTTTTGCACCGAGCCTGTGCTGTGCGGCTGCGCACAACGCGGCGACCATCGGATGCGTGTCCGGCACACGATACGCGGGCCAACCGTCGATCCATTCGATGTCCGTCAATAGAGTATTGGCAGGACTGCGGTGATACGTGAGGTCGTGTGCGCGGATCGCGTCGGTAAGCAGGGCGCGCGCTTGCTGCGCATCGAAGCGCGGCGTGAGCCGGATATCCACGGTGAGTTCGCAGCGGTCCGGAACGGCGGTGAAGCCGCCATCGCCCGCGTGAATGCCGGTGACGGTCAATTGTGCCGGGCGCTCAAAAGTCGCGTCATCGTCGACGGGGAGCGGGAGCCCGGCGAGCGCGCCGGCAAGCGCGGCGCCGCGCAGCGCCGCGTTGAGCCCGCGTGTGCTGCCGCTGCCTGAGTGCGCGGCAACTCCATGCACGACGAGCCGCGCGCGCAGAAAGCCGCGCGCGCCGACCATCAGGCGCTCGTGTCCCGGGTAGCCGATCAGCACGCCATCCGGACGCGGGTGCGACGCTGCGCCTGGCGTTCGATTGTCAGACTTGTCAAGGTTGACGCTGTTGTCGATGGTTTTATCAACGGGATTGTCAACGGGGTTGCTAACGGGGTTGCCAAAAAAAGCACGCGCGCCGCCGAAACGGCCAGTGTGTTCATCGAGGTCGAGCAGCAGGCCGGCGCGTCCGGCGAATTCCGCACGGCGTTGTGAAAGCGCTACCAGCAGATGCGCAAACAGCGCGGCTCCCGCTTTGCTGTCGGCTGCACCGCGGCCGTAGAGCCAGCCGTCGGCGACGTGCGCGGCAAGCGGCGGATGGGTCCAGACCTGTTCGTCGCCGAACCCCGCGGTGTCGAGCGTCGCGTTCAGTACGTAGTAGGGTGTTTTATCTTCGCGTGTGGCGGAAGATCGGCCGGAAGCAGCGGCCGTGCCGCGCACTTCCACATATAGTCCAAGCGGCTCGTCATCGGCCGACAGCACGCGCCGGCGCGGCAAGAGCGGCGCGTGCTGCGCAAACCATTGCTCGATGCATTCGAGTATCGGAGCCGTCGGATCGATGCCGCCGCGGCTGGGAATGCGCACGAGGCGCGTCAGCAGCGCGACGATCGACGCGCTGTGCGGATCGATCGTCGCGTCGGTGGATGCGCTTCCAGTCGCGGATAGGCGGGCGTCGGTCCCGGCATCGTTGCCGCCTTCGTTGCTGCCGCCGTGCGCGAATGTGCCGGTCATCGCCGTTTCACTGCGCGGTCACGCGCTGACCCGCGGCGCCTTTTGCCGGCGCACCGAGCGCGCGCAGCGTTTCCTTGACGGTCGCGACGCGCACCGCGAGATCGGGACTGCGCGTTTCGATGCGCAGCTTGTCCTGGCCCGCCAGTCTGATGTGCTTGTGCTTCTGCACCATCTCGATGATGCGCATTGCGTCGACCGGCGGATTCGGAATGAATTGCAGCGCGATCACCGCTTCACCCGCATCGATCTTCGAAATGCCGAGCGGCCGCGCGGCGAGCCGCAACCGGTGCGTTTCGACGAGCGCATGCGCTTGCGGCGGCAGCTTGCCGAAGCGATCGATCAGTTCTTCCTGAATGCCGTCGATCGAATCGGCGTGTTCGCAATTGGCAAGACGCTTGTATAGCGACAGCCGCTCCTGCACGTCGCCGCAGTAATCGGCGGGCAAGATCGCGGGCGCGTGCAGATTGATCTCGGTGGTCGCCGCGAGCGGCGCGGTGAGATCGGGCTCCTTGCCCTCTTTCAGTGCTTTCACCGCATCGTTCAGCATATCGGTGTACAGCTGGAAGCCGATTTCGTGGATCTCGCCGGACTGCTTGTCGCCGAGCACTTCGCCGGTGCCGCGAATTTCGAGGTCGTGCATCGCGAGGTAGAAGCCTGCGCCGAGTTCTTCCATCTGCTGAATCGCTTCGAGCCGACGCTGCGCCTGTTTCGTGAGTCCTTGCGGGTCGTGCACGAGCAGGTACGCGTAAGCCTGATGGTGCGAACGGCCGACGCGGCCGCGCAACTGGTGCAATTGCGCGAGGCCGAACTTGTCGGCGCGGTGCATCAGAATGGTGTTCGCGCTCGGCACATCGATGCCGGTTTCGATGATGGTCGTGCACAGCAGCACGTTCGCGCGCTGCGCGACGAAATCGCGCATCACGCGTTCGAGTTCGCGTTCGTGCATCTGTCCGTGCGCGACCGCGATGCGCGCTTCCGGCACGAGCGCTTCGAGCATTGCGCGGCGATTCTCGATGGTCTCCACTTCGTTGTGCAGGAAGTACACCTGGCCGCCGCGCTTCAGTTCGCGCAGCATCGCCTCGCGTATCACGCTGTCTTCCTCGCGCCGGACGAAGGTTTTGATCGCGAGGCGTTTTTGCGGCGCGGTGGCGATTACCGAGAAGTCGCGCAGACCCTCGAGCGCCATGCCGAGCGTGCGCGGAATCGGCGTCGCGGTGAGCGTGAGCACGTCCACTTCGGCGCGCAGCGCCTTGAGCGCTTCCTTTTGCCGAACGCCGAAACGATGCTCTTCATCGATAATCACAAGGCCGAGCCGCTTGAACTGCACTTCCGACGACAGCAGCTTATGCGTGCCGATCACGATGTCGACGCTGCCTTCGTTGATCTGCTGGATCGCCGCGTTCACTTCCTTCGCGGACTTGAAGCGCGACAGTTCGGCCACCCGCACCGGCCAGTCGGAGAAGCGGTCCGTGAAGGTTTGCGTGTGCTGCTCGGCGAGCAGCGTGGTCGGCGCGAGCAGCGCGACCTGCTTGCCGCCCATCATCGCGATAAACGCCGCGCGCAGCGCCACCTCGGTCTTGCCGAAGCCGACGTCGCCGCACACGAGCCGGTCCATCGGGCGGCCGGCTGTCATGTCGCCGATCACCGCCGCGATCGCCGCCGCCTGGTCCGGCGTTTCCTCGAAGCCGAAGCTTTCCGCGAACTTCACGTAGTCGCGCGGCTCGAGCGTGAAGGCATGACCTTCGCGCGCGGCACGCCGCGCATACAGATTGAGCAGTTCGGCGGCGGTGTCGCGGATCTGCTGCGCGGCCTTGCGCTTGGCCTTTTCCCATTGACCGGAGCCGAGCGAATGCAGCGGCGCGCTTTCCGGGTCCGCGCCGCTGTAACGCGAGATCACGTGCAACTGCGCGACCGGCACGTAGAGCTTGCTGTCGCCCGCGTATTCGAGGTGCAGGAACTCGGTTTCGCCTTCACCGAGATCCATCGTCACGAGACCCATATAGCGGCCGATGCCGTGCTGCGAATGCACGACCGGATCGCCGACCTTGAGCTCGGACAGGTCGCGCACCATCGAGTCGACATTGCTCGCCTGTTCCTGGCGGCGGCGTCCCGCGCGCCGCGCGAGCGGCCCGTACAGCTCGGTTTCGCTGATGATCGCGATACCTTCGCCCGGCAGCGCGAAGCCGTTCGCCAGCGGCGCGACGCCGAGCGCAAAGCGCGCGTCCGACGCGAGCCATGCATCGAAACTGTCGGCGGAGCCGGCGCGCAGGTCGTTTTCCGCGAGCAGTTGCGCGATCGTCTCGCGGCGGCCCGCCGACTCGACCGCGAACAGCACGCGGTTGGGTGTGGTATCCAGATACGCGCGCAACGCGGTGACCGGGTCGTCCGCGTGACGGTCGAGCGCGAGGTTCGGCAGCGGCGCGGCCCAGCCGCCTTCCGGTTTGGCGGGCAGAGCAAGGCGCGCGAACGGCTTGGCGAACGTGAAGAAATCTTCGTCGGACAGAAAGAGCCGCTCGGGCGCGAGAATCGGCCGGTCGCGATCGTGCGACATGAAGTTGTAGCGTTGCTTCGTATCGGCGGTGAAGCGCTTGATCGCGGTGTCGAGGTCGCCCGCGAACACCAGATGCGTGCCGTCGGGCAGATAGTGGAAGAGGGTGGCCGTTTCTTCGAAAAAGAGCGGCAGGTAGTACTCGATGCCCGCCGACGGGACGCCGTTGCCGATGTCCTTGTAGATCGACGCGCGGCTCGGATCGCCTTCGAACTCCTCGCGCCAGCGGCTGCGAAACGCGGTGCGCGATGCTTCGTCGAACGGAAACTCGCGGCCGGGCAACAGACGCACGTCGCGCACCGGGTACAGGCTGCGCTGCGTGTCCGGGTCGAACGCGCGGATCGAATCGACCTGATCGTCGAACAGGTCGAGCCGGTACGGCAGCGGCGAGCCCATCGGGAACAGGTCGATCAGCGAGCCGCGCACGCAGTATTCGCCGGGCCGCACGACCTGGCTGACATGCTCGTAGCCGGCGAGCGTCAGCTGCGACTTCAGCTTGGCTTCGTCGAGCCGCTCGCCCTGCGCGAACGCGAACGTGTACGCGGCCATAAACGACGCGGGCGGCATCCGGTACAGCGCGGTGGTGGCCGGCACCAGCAGGATGTCGCAGCGGCCTTCACCCAGGTCGTGCAGCGTCGCGAGCCGTTCCGAGACCAGGTCCTGGTGCGGCGAGAAGGTGTCGTACGGCAGCGTCTCCCAGTCCGGCAGCAGCCGCACGCGCGCCTCGGGCGCAAAGTAGGGGATTTCCTGCGTCAGGCGCTGCGCATCGACCGCGCTCGCACACAGTACGGCGACAAGCGGCAACCGGTCCTTGTAAGCGAGGTGGTAGCGGGCGACCAGCAACGCGTCGGCGGAGCCGTGCGCGCCGTCGAACGCGAAACGCTGGCCGGCCTTGACGGGCGCCACAGGGGGATTCAGCTGCGGGGTTGCTGCGGTGTCGGTCATAACAGGAGAAAAAGGACGGCCTTGATTTCGAAACGGCAAGTTTACGCGTGTCGGGACGTGCGGGCGAAGGACCTATTATAAAATCCGACCTTCACTTTGACTTTGCAGCATTCGCTCCGTGACTCCCCGCCTTTTTGCCCTGATACCCGGTGCCGGCACCGGCAGCCGCTCCGGCGCGCCGATGCCGAAGCAATACCGAGCCGTCGCCGGACGCGAAATGCTGTACTACTCGCTCGCCGCGTTCGACGCATGCAGCGAGTTCACGCAGACGCTTGTCGTGATTGCGCCGCACGACCCGTACTTCGACGCGCGCCGCTTCGCGGGCCTGCGCTTCGCGGTGCGGCGCTGCGGCGGTGCGTCGCGCCAGGCGTCGGTCCTGAACGGTCTGCATGCGCTTGCCGAGTTCGGCGCGCACGACAACGACTGGGCGCTCGTGCATGACGCCGCGCGGCCGGGCATTACGCCCGCGCTGATCCGCTCGCTCGTCGATGCGCTGAAAGACGATGCGGTCGGCGGCATTATGGCGCTGCCGGTTGCGGATACGCTCAAACGCATCGCGCCGGACACCGATACCCGCATCGCGCGCACCGAGGGCCGCGACGGGCTCTGGCAGGCGCAGACGCCGCAGATGTTCCGCATCGGCATGCTGCGCGAGGCGATTCTGCGCGCGCAGCAGGACGGCCACGATCTGACCGACGAGGCGAGCGCGATCGAGTGGATCGGGCATGCGCCGCGGCTCGTGCAGGGCAGCCTGCGCAACTTCAAGGTCACGTATCCGGAAGACTTCGATCTGGCCGACGCGATCCTGAGCCGGCCGGCCGCGTCGCTCAATGCGGCGTCATCGTGACGGTTTTTTCGTGATCATCTGACGACATGGCGCGCGATCGTTGCTGCCGCGCGCCGCGTCCCGCCATACCTACAACAACGGACCCACTGCTATGGATTTCAGAATCGGACAAGGCTACGACGTGCACGCGCTGGCGCCGGGCCGCCCGCTCATCATCGGCGGCGTGACGATACCTTATGAGCGCGGCCTGCTGGGCCACTCGGATGCCGACGTGCTGCTGCACGCGCTTACCGATGCGTTGTTCGGCGCCGCGGCGCTTGGCGACATCGGCCGTCACTTTCCCGACACCGACAAGGAATTCGCCGGCGCCGACAGCCGCGTGCTGTTGCGCGAATGCGCGGCGCGCATCGCGCGCGCGGGCTTTTCGATCGCGAATGTCGACAGTACGGTGATCGCGCAGGCGCCCAAGCTCGCGCCGCATATCGACGCGATGCGCGCGAATATCGCCGCGGATCTGCAATTGCCGCTCGAGCGCGTCAACGTGAAGGCGAAAACCAACGAAAAGCTTGGCTATCTGGGGCGAGGCGAGGGGATCGAGGCGCAGGCGGCGGTATTGCTGACGCGCTGACGCGTGCGATTGGCGCGGCGCCGTGCGTCATGCGCCATACGCGGTGCGCCGTGCGCGGTGCGTCATGCGCCGCAAAGCAGAACGCCACGCAGATCGTGCGTGGCGTTTTTGCATGAGCGCGGCGGTATTGTGTACCGCTGCGCGCAACCCGGCGTTATCTGTTTTCAGCAGCGATCACGAGCGCGGCGGCGTTGATCACCGCGGCGATGCGGCCGACGTCGCGGAGTTGCGTCGAGCTCATGCCTTCCTTGAGCAACGTATCGAAGTGCGACTTCACGCAGAAGTGGCACTTGCCGATGATCGACGACGCGAGCGCGTACATTTCGAAGCGGCGCTTGTCGACGCCGCCGTGCGACGCATACGCATTCATCCGCAAGCCGGCCGGCTGCGACTTCAGGTCTTCGTTGTCCGCCATCTCGATGTACGGATACCAGACGTTGTTCATGCCCATCAGCGCGGCCGCGGTCAGCGCGCCGTTGGTTTCTTCCGGCGACAGCACGCCGGCGTCGCGGATCGCGGCGACGAGCGCCGCGCTCTTCGAGGCGAACGCGGCAGCCAGCGCCACGCCAACCGCATCGTTGCCTTCGAGCGACGAGCGCGCAATCGTGCCGTCCAAGTTCAGGCGAATGTCCTTCGCGTAGTCAGGAACAAGTTCTTTGATCGCGGACAAGAATTCCATAGATATCTCCTATCGAGTTGCCGATAAAAAAGCCCGCCGGCTTTTTCAAGCTTAGCGGGCTTTCAGCTGCACTGGCTTACAGCGTTGCGCCGCCGACTGCGCGGTTGCACGGGCACAGTTCGTCCGTTTGCAGACCGTCGAGAATACGCAGCACTTCTTCCGGGTTGCGGCCGACGTTCAGGTTGTTGACCGACACGTGCTGGATGACGTTGTCCGGATCGACGATGAACGTGGCGCGCAGTGCAACGCCGGCTTCCTGGTCGCGCACGCCGAGCTGGTCGATCAGCTCGCCCTTCACGTCGCCGAACGAATAGTGGTTCAGCTTGTTGAGGTCTTTGTGCTCACGGCGCCATGCGAGCTTGACGAACTCGTTGTCCGAGCTGCCGCCGAGCAGAACGGCGTCACGCTCTTCGAAGTCTTTCGTGAGCTTGCCGAATTCGACGATTTCCGTCGGGCAGACGAACGTGAAGTCCTTCGGATAGAAATAAATGATCTTCCACTTGCCCGGGAACGACTGTTCGGTGATTTGTTCGAACGCCGACACGCCGTTCTCTTCGTGGTGGTTGAAGCCAGGCTTGGCAGCGGTGACGGTGAAAGCTTCGAGTTTATCGCCGACGGTTTTCATGCGGACACTCCTATGTAAAAAGTAAGTGGCAAACGGGTTGATTCGGGTTGAGTCGAACAGCGGTTGCGCAAACAGCGGCAACCACCGGGGCAATCTGATCAGGCACTTGCTTTTTTGGGGCGCGCTGGAATGCTGCGCTGCGTCCCACAAGCGAAACTATAACTCTATTGCTATTTATGGGCAATAGTTTTTCACTAACGGTGCGGATAGATTTCCTGCAAGGCGTCGATAGTGTGCAGCCGGGCGATTGTTTCGGATTCGTCCGAAGTAATCTCGTCCTTAAACGGGGACGCAGCAGATCTTCTGCGATGCGTCGAACCCCCGGGGCTGCAACCCGGCGTCAGCTGCTCTTGGCGAGCGGGAATTCGATCGTGACCTCGAGGCCCGGTCCCGGTGACCGGTTGCGCAGCCGCAATGCGCCGCGATAACGGCCGACGAGGCGCAACACGATCGCCATGCCGAGGCCGGTGCCGTTCGCTTGCGTGCGTGCCGAATTGACACGGTAAAACGGCCGTGTGACAAGCGCGAGTTGATCTTCCGGAATGCCCGGACCTTCATCGACCACCGACAGCTCGACGCGCGAATGCGATACCCGCGTCTCCAGCATCACATGCGGAATCCCGTCGGCCTCGCTCAGACCGTATTTGCGTGCGTTCTCGATCAGATTGCCGACCACGCGCCGGATATCGGTTTCGTCCGCCTCGATGACCGCGGACGGTGCGAGGCGCGTGATCAGCCGGATGCCGTCCTCGTTCGACATGCGCGCGGCGAGCTCGCCCGCAATCACGGACAGGTCGACCGGTTCGGGCATGCGTTGAACCGGGCGCGCGTAGTCGAGGAAGCGCCCGATGATCATATCCATCTGCTCGATGTCGTCGATCATCGCGTCTTTCGTCGTCTGATCGGACGGGCTCATTTCCGTCTCGAGCCTCAAGCGCGCAAGCGGCGTGCGCAGGTCGTGCGAGATGCCGGCCAGCATCAGCGCGCGGTCCGCTTCGAGTTGCTCGAGGTCGCGCACCATCTGATTGAAGCTTCGATTGGTTTCGGCGGCGACACCGAGGCCGCGTTCGGGCAGCGACTCCGGCGATTGCCCGGAGCCGACCCGGCGCGCGGCCATCGCGAGCCGCGCGAACGGCCGGTTCACGAGACTCGTGATGAACGCCGCGCCGAATAGCGATAGCGCGAGCGCGAACACGCCCCAGCCGGCCCATTGCAAGCCGGTCACGTTGTCGAGCTGATCGCGATCGAGGGCGACCCAGTAGTCGTCGTCGTCGATCTTGAAGCTGATCCAGACGCCCGGAATATCGTTCACCGATTGCGCGATGATCGTATCGTCGCCGAGGCGCCCGCGGATGTCGTGCTCGATCAGCCGGTTCAGCGATTCGTCGGGCTGCAGCTTGTATTTGTCGGTGGTTTCGCGCGGATACACGCGCACCCCTTCATTGCTCTCGAGATCCTGCAGCAGCGCGCGCCGCAAGTCGGGATCGGAGTAGAGCAGCGCGGTGCGCGTGAGCTTCACGATCGCGACGAGCTGCAGCGCGACGCGCTGTGCGCGCGGCTCGCGCTCGATCACCCGGAAGCTCTGGAACCATGCGGCGAGACTGACCGCGATCAGCAGCGCGATCAGCAGGAACGTTCGCCAGAAGAGGCCGCCGAACGCGAGCGTCAGGAGGCGCCGGTCGATCCGCATGCGGCCTTCTTATCGAAGAACAGACTCCACGCGGCGCGCCAAGTCAGGCTGCGCCGTCAGGGATGAACACGTATCCGAGACCCCAGACGGTCTGGATAAAGCGGGGGCTGCCCGGATCGGGTTCGATCAGTTTGCGCAGACGCGAAATCTGCACGTCGAGACTGCGATCGAAGACTTCGTATTCGCGGCCACGCGCGAGCTCCATCAGCTTTTCTCGCGACAGCGGCTGGCGCGGATGGCGCGCGAACACCTTCAGCACCGAAAACTCGCCGGTGGTGAGCGGAATTTCCTGGCCGGCCTTGGTGAGCGTGCGGGTGGCCAGATTCAGCGCGAACTCGCCGAACTCGAACACTTCGGACGTCTCGGACGGCGCGCCCGGCAATTCGGACGGCGACTGGCGGCGCAGCACCGCATGAATGCGTGCGACCAGTTCGCGTGGGTTGAAGGGTTTCGGCAGATAATCGTCGGCGCCCATCTCGAGGCCGACGATGCGGTCGACGTCTTCGCCTTTGGCCGTCAACATGATGATCGGCGTGCGGTCGTTGCTGCCGCGCAGGCGGCGGCAAATGGAGAGCCCGTCCTCGCCCGGCAGCATCAGGTCGAGCACCAGCAGATCGAAGCGCTCGCGAACCCAAAGCTTGTTCATCGACGGCGCGTTTTCGGCGACATATACATTGAAGCCTTGCTCGCCGAGGTAGCGGCGCAGCAAATCGCGCAGGCGCGGATCGTCGTCGACGACGAGGATTTTCGAAGGGTTTTTGGTTTCCATGGTCGGCATCTTAGCGCGATTACAAAGGGGAACGCGGTTGCAGCATTTCTCGCGTAACAGTCAGTTACAAAATTTACCCGGGCTGTGGCACGGCGTAAAGCGGGCGCGCTTACACTCCTTTACTGTTTGCGCCAGTTCGGTAGATACTTCACTAGACCAACACTCTCGCGCCCGGTTTTTGCCGGAATCACCATACGCATTTGAGGTAGCCGGTTGCAGCGTCACGAAGGGAACAAGATGAAGGGAGGGGTATGGCCGAACGTGCGCCTGAGCGTGATTGCGCTGGCAGCAGCGAGCACGTTCGCGGGCACGCTGAGCCCGCCTGCGCTGGCCGACCCTCCGCCTCCCGCCGATCGCGCCGTTCCTCCTCATCCCGCTTCGCATCCCCGCACCCGTGCGCCTCGCCTGCCGCACAAACCGCCTGTCGACGACACACCGGCTTCCGAGTCGATCGTCCGTACCGCCGTGCCGCCCGATCTCGATCAGCGCCGCCGCGACGGCCATATGACGCCTGAAGAGCGGCGGTTGTTGCGGCAGCATATCGAAGATGCGGTGCGTGAGTTGTACAAGCGGTAGACGTGCCGTGAAGCGGGCTCGTGCGGTCGGTGGCTCGCGACGGATTGCAACCGGTGGCCGGCGATTTCCTGCGCGTTTGGACGCGCGTGCATCGAAGCACGCAGCAACAGTGCGTTGGGTGTGAGCGCAACGATGCTTCGAACGGCCGCGCCCTGTGGCGCGGTTGCGCCTGTCGACTGCGCATCGACAACGGAGCGAGACACGGCATGAAGCGACGCGAGTTCCTGTCGACCGCGGCCGCCGCGGGCGCGGCGCTTTCGCTGCCGCGTGTGTCGTGCGGCGCGGCGTCGGCGTCGGCCGCCTCGACTGCCCGGCGCGACTTCGGTTTCGCGCATCGCGTTTCGCCGGCTGCGTCGCCCAGTCCGTCCGGCATACGGTTGCTGATTCTCATCGAACTCAAAGGCGGCAATGACGGCCTGAACACCGTCGTTCCATTCGCGGACCCGCTGTACTTCCGGCTGCGTCCGGGCCTTGCGATGCGCCGCGACGCGGTGTTGCCGCTCGATGAACGCAGCGCGCTCCATCCCGCATTGCAACCTTTGATGCCGCTGTGGCAAAGCGGCCAGCTGGCGATCGTGCAAGGCCTCGGCTATCCGCAATTCAACCTGTCGCATTTTCGCGCGATGGAGATCTGGGACACCGCGTCGGACGCGCAGCAGTATCTGCGTGAAGGGTGGATCGCACGCGCATCGGCGGCGGCGCCGCAAGGCGGTGCGATGAACGGCGCGGCCGGCGGCGCAAATCTCATGTTCAGCCACGCCGGGCGAGGACCGCTCGCGGGCGCTGCGTGCCGTGCGTTGACATCGATGCCGCCGGCGCATGATGCAGCATCGGTCGAGCTCGCCGCCCGGCCATTGAACACGCTGTTTCCATCCGATGCGTTCGGTTCGTCGCTGCGTCTGGCGACGCAGGCAATCGCGGCGGCGTCGCGGGCTGAACGATGCGCAGCCGCGGGCGGGAACCCAGCCGTGGTTCGCGTCACGTTGAACGGCTTCGATACGCATGCGAATCAGCGGCAGCGGCACGCGATGCTGCTCGCGCAGTTCGCGCATGGGGTCGTCGCTTTGCGGGCTGCGTTGCGCGAACTCGGTCGATGGGACGACGCGCTTGTTCTCACCTGTTCGGAGTTCGGGCGCCGGCCGCGTGAAAACGATTCCGGCGGCACCGAACACGGCACGAGCGCACCGCACTTCGTGATGGGCGGCAGGGTGCGCGGCGGCCTCTACGGCGCGCCACCGGCGTTGTCGCAACTCGATGGCAACGGCAATCTGCCGATGTCCGTCGACTTCAGATGTCTGTACGCGAGCGTGCTTGCGCATGGGTGGCGGTGCGATGCGGCGGCCGTGCTCGGGCGTCGATTCGACACGTTGCCGTTATGGCGCGTATGAGTGTGCGAGCATGCGCGTTATTGCGCGCGCTGGTTTGCTTTTCTGTTGGCTGTTGGTGCGGCAGCGGTTGCAGTCGCAGCAGCGGTTGCAGTCGCTGCTGCGGGGTATTCGACTGAATCGCGTGCGCGTCAAGCGCGGCGCGCGGCGCGCCACGCGACCCACAGCTTGCGAATCGGCGTAAGCGCGATACGCTGATGCAGCACGTGATAACCGTCGCGTTCGATCTCGTCGAGCAGCGCGAGCGCCAGGGCGGCGAGCGCCCGCAACGTGCGCTGCGTGCGGCGTTCCGGGCCCGGTAGCGCGGCGAGCGCCGTATCGATTGCATCGCGTGCGCGCGTCGTCTGGAAGCGCATCAGGTCGGCGAACGCATCGCTGTAGCGGCGGTTGATCAGATCCGCGGCGGTCACGTTGAAGCGCTGCATTTCGTCGATCGGAATATAGATGCGGCCATGACGCGCATCGTTGCCCAGTTCGACGACGAACTGCGCGAGCATCAACGCCTGGCCGAGCGGCGCCGCCCAGTTCGCGGCCGCCCGCGGGTCTTTTGCGGTCGCGCGTGCGACCACCGCCGCGAACGTGCCGCCTACGCTGTCGACATAGCGGCGCAGATTCGGATAGTCGAGATAGCGCGCCTGGTCGAGATCCATCTCGAAGCCGGCAAGCAAAGTCTGCAGCGCCGGATACTCGGTGCGCACATCCGGCCAGTGCGCAACCAGCGCTTTCGAGACCGGGTGCGACGGCTCGCCCGCCGCCAGCGCCGCGGCTTCCTTTTGCCACCAGGCGAGCTTGGTGCGGCCGATGGTCGGATCGCTGGTGTCCTTCACCGTTTCCTCGAACTCGCGGCGCAGCGCGAACAGCGCGGTGAGCAGCGGCTGTCGCGCCACCGGCGCCTGCCGCAGCGCATAGTAAATGCTCGACCCGGGCGGCGCCGCTTTTTGCTGGCAATAGTCGTCGAAATTCACGGAATGGGGCGTGGCGTATTGGAGTGGTGTGGGCGAAGCGTTCGCGAAGTCAGACGCAGACGAACGTCAGACGCGGCATGACATCGCCTTGCGGCGAGTCAAAAATTGTAGCATCGCATTCGTCCATCAGTTGCAGACAAGCGCGTGCCGATCGGGTAGAATCTCGCGCTCACGCTTTCGACCATGCTGTGTGAAAACACAGCGGCCGCGTCGCTATGCGGCGAAGTGCGCTTAAGAACGGACAAATAATGCGCGCACCTCGCACATGGCAATCAGACATCGGGCGTATGCGCCCGGCGGCGAGGATGGCGAAATTGGTAGACGCACCAGGTTTAGGTCCTGACGCCCGCAAGGGTGTGCGGGTTCGAGTCCCGCTCCTCGCACCATCGAAGCGCTGTCCATCACACAAGCCCTGCATGGCGCACACGCGCTGCAGGGCTTTTTTCTTTGCCCGGCACGCTGCCCGTTCGAAGACGTGCGATGAGCAAAACAAAAAAAAACCCCGCATGACGCGGGGCTGCATCGCGCGCTACATCCACGATTAATGGTGGCAGCGACGCTCCCAATGGTGATGCACGAGCACCTTGTGGCACACGAGATGATGGTCGTACGCGAATGCGGACGACATGCTGCCCAGTCCAGCCGCGACGGCAACCAGTGCCAGTAAAACCTTCTTCATCCTGAAATCCTCGAAGTCTAAAAACGAAAAGGGGCTGTCATGTTAGCAACGCCGCATTACGATTTCCTGAAAAACGGAAGCCGCGCAGTGCGTTGCCGCAGTGAATTATGCCCATTCGTTGCGGATGCAACTAAGTTGTCCTATGCTGCGCGGACGCGGATCGATCCGTCATACAAGGAGTGATTGAGTCATGAGTGTGGATGCGCAGCCAGACCGGACGCCGCGCACGGCTGTCGTGGGCGCCGGCGCGATCGGCGGCCTGATCGCCGTGGCGGCGGTGCGCGCGGGACATGCGGTGAGCGTGCTCGCGCGCGGCAAGACGCTCGACACGCTGCGCGCAGACGGACTGAAGGTGATCGACGGCGCGCGCGAGTCGGTGGTGCGCGTCAGTGCCAGCGACGACCCGGCCGGACTGGGTGTACAGGACTACGTGGTGATCGCGCTCAAAGCGCAGACGCTGCCGGCGGTTGCCGCGAGCCTGCGGCCGATGGTCGGCCCGGACACGGTGATCGTCGCCGCGATGAACGGTCTGCCGTGGTGGTTTCCGCACGATTTCGAGGGGCCGCTCGCCGGCCAGCATATCGACGCGGTCGATCCGGGCGGCAGCGTATCCGCGGCGTTGCCGCCGGCACGCGCGATCGGCTGCGTAGTGCATCTGTCTTCGTCGACCGATGCGCCGGGTGTCGTGCGGCGCGGCCGCGGCAATCAGCTGATTGTCGGCGCGCCGGGCGCCGCACTGGCCGCCGAGGCGGGCGCGTTTGCGCAGGCGCTGCGCGCCGGTGGTTTCGACGCCACGTTATCCGACGCAATCCGCAGCGAGATCTGGGCGAAGCTGTGGGGCAACATGAACATGAACCCGTTGAGCGCGCTGACCGGCTCGAGCGCGGACCGCCTGCTCGACGACCCGCTGACGCATGCGCTCGTGCTGCGGATGATGGAAGAGGCCGCTGCGATCGGCGCGCGGCTTGGGTTGTCGACCGGCATGACGCCGGCCGAACGGGTCGCGCTCACGCGCAAACTCGGTGCGTTCAAAACGTCGATGCTGCAGGATTTCGAAGCGGGCCGGCCGCTCGAGGTCGAACCCATTCTCGGTGTGTTTCCGGAGCTGGGCCGCAAGCTCCATGTGCCGACGCCGTTCTGTGATGCGGTGCTCGGATTGCTGCGACAGCGCGCGGCAAACAGCGGGCTGTGAATGACGCACGGGCAGCGCTGCGCGAGTCTTGCTTCGCGCAGCGGAGCGCGGGCTTTGCTGGCTGTCAGGCGTGAGGTTTGATCAGGCGTGGCATGACATGACCCGGCACGCCGGGTGCGATACGTCCGCTTTTGCCGCTCGCGTCAATTGCGCCGTTTTGTGCGGCTTGTGCCTCTTTGTGCCGCTTTCGACCGGTAGCCGATATTCAGCGTTACTGCGCGTCGCGCTCGAGCACAGCTTCGATCACCTTGTCGAGCGCCGCACCCAAAGCGGCCTTCTCGCGTTCATCAAGACAGTCGAACAGTTCGCTATTCCACTTGCGCGCAATCGGCATCACCTTCCGGTGCAGCGCGCGTCCTTCGGCGGTGAGCGAAACAAGCACGACGCGTCCGTCGTCGTCGCTTGCGTCGCGTTGCACGAGTCCCTGTTTGATCAGGGCTTCGGCTGCGCGGCTCGCTTGACTCTTGTCGAGGTTTGCATGGCGCGCGAGATCCATGATCGAAAAGGGTCCAAACGAGCCAACTGATGCAATCACGCGCGCCTCAGGCAACGTCACGCCAAGCTTCTCCAGATATCGTTCACTGATACCGCGCTCGGAGAGTTTGTTGAGTATGTGCAGACGATACGTCAGAAACTGTTCGAGTCCGGCTTTATCGGAGGCCTTCATGGTCTTCCTGTTGTGAGTGAATGCGGTCGTTGCGTTGTGATTGTTGCCGCATCCGCTGCGCCGGTCAACGCATGCTGCGCGTGTCGTATCGCAGACGCGTCAATTGCTCCGCTTCATTCGCGAGCAACCGGGCTGCGTCGCGAATCGCGGTTTCCAGCGTGATCGGTCCGGGCGCGGGAGAAAAGCAGCCGCTGAAGTGTTCGGTGAGACGCGGCAGCGCCGTCGGGTCGACCGCACCGGAGAGCAGGGTGGCCGGCACGCCCGCCGCGCGCGCATGCCGGCATGCAATGAACGGGGCCTTGCCGTGCAGCGTCTGCACATCCGAACGTCCTTCGCCGGTGATGAGCCAGTCCGCGCCTTGCAGTGCGTCGTCCAGACCGATCTGCCGCGCGACCACTTCCGCGCCCGCTTCGAACTGCGCGCCGAGCATATGCAAGGCGAAGCCGAGTCCGCCGGCCGCGCCCGCGCCCGGCAAGTCGCGCGCGGTGCGCCCGAGCGCGGGCTCGAGCAGATCCGCGAAGCGGGCAAGGGCGGCGTCGATGGCGACGAGCTGGTCCGGCTTCACGCCTTTCTGCGGACCGAAGATCGCGGTTGCGCCGTGCTCGCCGGTGAGCGGATTGTCGACATCGGACATGCCGATGAACGAGGCCTGCGCAACGCGTGCATCGAGTTGCGATGCGTCGATGCGCGTCGCGCGCACGAGTTGTTCCGGCGTCGGTTCGAGTTCGCGTCCTTGCGCATCGAGAATCCTGAGACCGAGGCCGACCAGCAATCCGGCGCCGCCATCGTTCGTGCTGCTGCCGCCGAGCGCGACATAGAAGCGTCGCACGCCTTCATCGAGCAGTGCGCGAATCGCCTCGCCCATTCCGCGCGTGCTGCGTTCTTCGACCGCGACACCCATGCCGACCGGGTCGGTGATGCCGACTACTTCGGCCGTCTCGATGATCGCGCTGCCGTCGCCGATCAGGCCGGTGGCGGCATCGCGCGCGGGGCCCGCCGCGCCGCGCACGGTCAGCGTGCGCCGCTCGCCGCCGCGCGCCAGCATCGCGTCGAGCGTGCCTTCGCCGCCGTCCGCCATCGGGCAGATGCGCACGGTCGCATCGGCGCGCGCGCGGCGGATGCCGTTGGCGATCGCCTGCGCGACCTCCTCGGCGCTGAGCGAGCCCTTGAACGAATCGGGAGCGATGACGACGACAGGCGCGGACGACGGATTGGGCATGATGTCTCTGACTGATTGGAGTTGTGGCCGTTGGGCGTGCGGGTCATGGCCGTGAAGGCCGCATGCCCGACCGCGTCCGCTAGCTTATCAGCATGGCGCGCGCGACTGAATAGGCCGGACGGCATAGCGCGGATTGGTCTGCGCACGCACGTTGCGCGAAACGACGCCGGGCTTTTCAGCGGGGTTACGCGATGCGTTCGCGGCCATTGCATGCCCGATGGGGATTTCGTCCGGCGTTCAAGGGAAAGAGGCGAAAAAGAAGCGGAAAACCGGCCGCGAATGCCGTCGAATTCGCCTCGACGTCAATTCACCGCGAACCGCGCGAATAGTTTGCTAAAATATTCGGCTCTCTGACCCAACTGCGCCTGACTGGCCCGCGGCAACAGCCGTGCGAGCAGCGAAACTGAGGAGCGGCGCCGGTGAGGCATGCGATCGTTGCGATCGCATGCCATTCGGACGCCGGCGGAAGGCGCAGACAAGATAACTGATTCGCTCGAATAATTTTAGGACGATTGAAGCCATGGCTAACGTTGTTGAGAACCTCGGCAAGCTCGAACGCCGCGTGACGATTTCCCTGCCGAAGGATGCGGTGCAGAAAGAAGTGGATTCGCGCATCCGTCAACTGGCGAAGAACGTGCGCATGCCCGGCTTCCGTCCGGGCAAGGTGCCGCTCAAGATGGTGACTCAGCAGTACGCGGGCCAGGTCGAAGCGGAAGTGCTGAGCGACAAGGTCGGCAAGGAATTCTTCGACATCAGCCGCGCGGAAAATCTGCGCGTGGCGGGCCAGCCGAGCTTCAGCCCGAAGACCGAGGCGGACGAAGCCGCGTATGCGTTCGATGCAACCTTCGAGGTCTACCCGGACGTCAAGCTGGGCGACGTGGCCACCGCTGAAATCGAACGCACCAAAACCACGATCAGCGACGCTGAAATCGATCGCACGCTGGATATCCTGCGCAAGCAGCGCGTGCATTACCACGCGCGCGGTGAAGACAGTGCGCACGGCGATGGCGGGGCCGACACGGGAGCGAAAGACGGCGACCGCGTGACGGTCGACTTCGTCGGCAAGATCGACGGTGAAGCGTTCGAGGGCGGCAGCGCGGAAGACTTCGCGTTCGTGCTCGGCGAAGGCCGCATGCTGCCGGAATTCGAAAAGGCGGCGCTCGGTTTGAAGGTCGGCGAAGCGCGTGAATTCGACCTCAAGTTCCCGGACGACTATCACGGCAAGGAAGTCGCCGGCAAGACCGCGCAGTTCACGATCACGATGAAGAAAATCGAGTGGCCGCATCTGCCCGAGATCGACGCTGAATTCGCGAAGTCGCTCGGCATCGAAGATGGCGACCTGACGAAGATGCGCAACGAGATCAAGGACAACCTCGAGCGCGAAGCGAAGCGCCGCACGCAGGCGGTCGTGAAGAATCAGGTGATGGACGCCCTGCTGAAAATCTCCGAACTGGATGTGCCGAAGGCGCTCATCGAACAGGACCAGGAGCGTCTCGTTGAAATGGCGCGTCAGGATCTCGTGCAGCGCGGCGTGCCGAATGCGGCGAACGCGCCGATTCCGGGTGAGATGTTCAAGGAGCAGGCGGAGCGTCGCGTGAAGCTCGGCCTTGTGCTCGCCGAACTCGTGAAGGCGAACGATCTGCAGGCAAAGCCAGAGCAGATTCGTGCGGAAGTTGATGAATTCGCGAAGAGCTACGAAGACCCGAAGGAAGTCGTCCGCTGGTATTATTCGAACAAGCAGCGCCTCGCGGAGATGGAAGCGTTCGTCGTTGAATCGAACGTCGTCGATTTCGTGCTCGCCAAGGCGAAGGTAACGGACAAGGAAGTGAGCTTCGAAGAGCTGGCAAGCGCAACGGCGCAACAGGCTTAATCGTTGCTGCTACGGCGTGCCGGCTGTCGGAACGATGGCCGGTACGCCGTTTTTGCGTGGGTTTGCGTCGGGCGTTATGCTTGTTCGAACGTGCTTTTTCTGCGGATGGTGCGCAGGCGCATTGAAGATCCATTGAAGATCCCTGAGCGGGCACTTGAATACCACATTCCCGCACTCACCTGTTCTGTATGACTATCTCCAGACAAGGATCCATTGCATGACTTTCCGCGCTCAAATGCTGGACACGTTGACCTCCCAGACGTTGACTTCCCAGTCGAGGGATCGGGATCTCGAAGCGCAGGCGCTCGGCCTCGTGCCGATCGTTGTGGAAACGAGCGGCCGCGGTGAGCGCTCGTACGACATTTACTCGCGGCTGCTGAAGGAGCGGGTGGTATTCCTGGTCGGCGAAGTGAACGATCAGACTGCGAACCTCGTGATAGCGCAGCTACTGTTCCTTGAGAGTGAAAATCCGGACAAGGACATCAGTTTCTATATCAACAGCCCGGGCGGTTCGGTGTCGGCCGGCATGGCCATCTACGACACCATGCAGTTCATCAAGCCGGATGTTTCGACGCTGTGCATGGGACTCGCCGCCAGCATGGGCGCGTTCCTGCTCGCCGCCGGCGCGAAAGGCAAGCGTTTTGCACTGCCCAATGCGCGCGTGATGATTCACCAGCCGCTTGGCGGCGCGCGCGGCCAGGCGTCGGACATCGAAATCCAGGCCCGTGAAATCCTGTATTTGAAGGAACGGCTGAATCAATTACTGTCCCATCACACGGGTCAGCCGGTCGAACGCATCCAGCGCGATACGGACCGCGACAATTTCATGTCGGGTGACGATGCGCAGGCGTACGGCCTGATTGACCAGGTGCTGCACAAGCGTCCTTGAGTGGAACGCAGGCGTCGCTGATCCGGCGCGTTTTTCCCGCAAATTGGGGAAAGAGCGCCGGGCAAAAACGTTGTGAAATAATAAGACCCGTCTGATCGCCTGCGGCAAACGCCGTCAGCTTTTGCACATGAGCCCGCCCCACAGATGGCGGCGCGGCAAACGGCGTATCATGTTACTCGGAGTGTCCGGAGGCTTACACATCTATGGCGGACAAAAAAGGTTCGAACAGCGAGAAGCTGTTGTATTGCTCGTTTTGCGGCAAAAGTCAGCACGAGGTCAAAAAGCTGATCGCCGGCCCGTCGGTGTTCATCTGCGATGAATGCATCGACCTGTGCAACGAAATCATTCGCGATGAAGCGGCGGGTGCCGGGCTCGAAACCGGTATGTCCAAGTCGGATTTACCGAGCCCGCAGGAAATCCGCGAAATTCTCGACCAGTACGTGATCGGCCAGGAGCGCGCGAAGAAGATTCTCGCGGTGGCTGTATACAATCACTACAAGCGTCTGAAGCATCTCGACAAGAAGGACGAGATCGAGCTCTCGAAGAGCAACATCCTGCTGATCGGGCCGACCGGCTCGGGCAAGACGCTGCTCGCGCAGACGCTCGCGCGCCTGCTCAACGTGCCGTTCGTCATTGCGGACGCGACGACGTTGACCGAAGCGGGCTATGTCGGTGAAGACGTCGAGAACATCATTCAGAAGTTGCTGCAAAACTGCAACTACGAGGTCGACAAGGCGCAGCGAGGCATTGTCTATATCGACGAAATCGACAAGATCAGCCGCAAGTCGGATAACCCGTCGATTACCCGCGACGTGTCGGGCGAAGGCGTCCAGCAGGCGCTGCTGAAGCTTGTCGAAGGCACGATGGCGTCGGTGCCTCCGCAAGGCGGTCGTAAGCATCCGAACCAGGATTTCATCCAGGTCGACACGACCAATATCCTGTTTATCTGCGGCGGCGCATTCGACGGGCTGGAAAAAGTCATCGTCGACCGTACCGAGAAGACCGGCATCGGCTTCGGCGCAAGCGTGAAGAGCAAGCAGGACCGCGACGCGGGCGAGGTGCTGCGCGACGTCGAACCGGAAGACCTGATCAAATTCGGATTGATTCCCGAACTGATCGGCCGTTTGCCGGTGGTCGCGACGCTCGGCAAGCTCGATGAAGCGGCATTGATGAAAATTCTGGTCGAACCGAAGAACGCGCTCGTCAAGCAATACCATAAGCTGTTCAGCATGGAGCGCGTCGAGCTGGAAATCCGTCCTGCCGCGCTTCAGGCAGTTGCCCGCAAGGCGATCCGGCGCAAGACGGGCGCGCGGGGGCTGCGTTCGATTCTCGAGCAGGCGTTGCTTGACGTGATGTACGAATTACCGGCAATGAAAGGCGTCGGCAAGGTCATCATCGACGACAACGTGATCGACGGCGACGGCAAGCCGCTGTTGATCTACGAAGACGCGCCGAAGGTAGCGGGTTCGAATTGATCGGCGCCTCCCGATTTTTGAGAAAAGGCCGTTCATGGCGACGTGAACGGCTTTTTTCGTTTATCTTGTGGTCAGGATGGACTGTTTCTTGGTGTCACTGAACTTTTCTCCACACGCGTAGGCTTGCAATCCTTTCTCGCGGCCTTAATTACCGAACGAACTGATTCCACTCATGGGGAAATGAAATGTCAGGAACCCAACTCCTCCCGCCGGAACGCGTCACGCTCCCGCTGCTCCCGCTGCGAGACGTGGTCGTCTTCCCGCATATGGTGATTCCGCTCTTCGTGGGGCGGCCAAAGTCGATCAAAGCGCTCGAAGCGGCGATGGAAGGCGGCAAGCACATCATGCTTGTCGCGCAAAAAACGGCGGCCAAGGATGAGCCGACCGAAAAGGACATGTACGAAGTAGGATGCGTCGCGAACATCCTGCAAATGCTGAAGCTTCCCGACGGCACCGTGAAGGTGCTGGTCGAAGGGTTGCAACGCGCAAAGACACTGTCGATCGAAGAACAGGAAACGCAGTTCTCGTGCGAGGTGATGCCGCTCGAACCCGACCACGCCGATAGCGCTGAAACGGAAGCGCTGCGCCGCGCGATCGTGTCGCAGTTCGATCAGTATGTGAAGCTGAACAAGAAGATCCCGCCGGAAATTTTGACATCGCTGTCGGGCATCGACGAAGCGGGCCGTCTCGCGGATACGATTGCCGCGCATCTGCCGCTCAAGCTCGACCAGAAGCAGCACATTCTCGAGATGTTCCCGGTGATCGAGCGCCTTGAGCATCTGCTCGCGCAGCTCGAGGCCGAGATCGATATCCTGCAGGTCGAAAAGCGCATCCGTGGGCGCGTCAAGCGTCAGATGGAGAAGAGCCAGCGCGAGTACTACCTGAACGAGCAGGTCAAGGCGATCCAGAAGGAACTGGGCGAAGGCGAAGAGGGCGCGGATCTCGAAGAGCTCGAGAAGCGCATCACCGCCGCACGCATGCCGAAGGAAGCGAAGAAGAAGGCCGATGCGGAGCTCAAGAAGTTGAAGCTGATGTCGCCGATGTCCGCGGAAGCGACCGTCGTGCGCAACTATATCGACACGCTGATTGGCTTGCCGTGGCGCAAGAAGAGCAAGGTCAACAACGACCTGACCAATGCGGAACGCGTGCTCGACGAAGACCACTTCGGTCTCGAGAAGGTCAAGGAACGGATCCTCGAGTATCTCGCGGTTCAGCAACGCGTGGACAAGGTGAAGGCGCCGATCCTGTGCCTCGTCGGGCCTCCGGGTGTCGGCAAGACGTCGCTCGGGCAGTCGATTGCGCGCGCAACGAACCGCAAGTTCGTGCGTATGGCGCTGGGCGGCGTGCGTGACGAGGCCGAGATTCGTGGCCACCGTCGTACGTATATCGGTTCGATGCCGGGCAAGATCCTGCAGAGCCTGACCAAAGTCGGCGTGCGCAATCCGCTCTTCCTGCTCGACGAAGTCGACAAGATGGGCATGGATTTCCGCGGCGACCCGTCGTCAGCGCTGCTCGAAGTGCTCGATCCGGAGCAGAACCATACGTTCGCCGATCACTACGTCGAAGTCGATTTCGACCTGTCGGACGTGATGTTCGTCGCGACGTCGAACTCGCTGAACATCCCGCCGCCGCTGCTCGACCGGATGGAAGTGATCCGTCTGTCGGGTTACACGGAAGACGAGAAGGTCAGCATCGCGCAACGTTACCTGCTGCCGAAGCAGAAGAAGAACAACGGTTTGCGCGCGGGCGAGATCGACGTGACCGAAACCGCGATTCGCGACATCATCCGCTACTACACGCGTGAAGCGGGTGTGCGTTCGCTCGAGCGCGAAGTGTCGAAGATCTGCCGCAAGGTCGTGAAGATGCTGCTGCTGAAGAAGGCGGACGGCGCGGTGACGGTCGATGGCAGTAACCTCGATACGTTCCTCGGCGTGCGCAAGTACGACTTCGGTCTGGCTGCGAAGGAAAACCAGATCGGTCAGGTCACGGGTCTGGCGTGGACGGAAGTCGGCGGCGATCTGCTGACGATCGAAGCGGCGGTGATGCCCGGCAAGGGCAACGTGATCCGTACCGGGTCGCTTGGCGACGTGATGAAGGAGTCGGTCGAAGCCGCCCGTTCGGTGGTGCGCTCGCGTTCGCGGCGTCTGGGTGTCAAGGACGAGGCGTTCGAGAAGCAGGACATCCACATCCACGTGCCGGAAGGCGCGACGCCGAAGGACGGTCCGTCCGCAGGCATTGCGATGACCACGGCGCTCGTGTCGGTGTTGACGGGCATTCCGGTGCGCGCCGACGTCGCGATGACGGGTGAAATTACGTTGCGCGGCGAAGTGCTGCCGATCGGCGGGCTGAAGGAGAAGCTGCTGGCGGCGCACCGCGGCGGCATCAAGCTGGTGCTGATTCCGGAAGAGAACGTCAAGGATCTGACCGAGATTCCGGACAACGTGAAGAACGCGATTGAAATCGTGCCGGTCCGCTGGGTCGACAAGGTGCTCGAACTCGCGCTCGAACGCACGCCTGCACCGCTGCCGGAGGAAGAGCCGAAGCCGGCGACGCCGGTGGGCGAAGCGGCCAAGGACTCCGGCGCTGCCACCGAAGTCGTCAAGCACTAAACGGCTGGTCGACCGAAGCCAAAACCCGCAGCTCAGGCTGCGGGTTTTTTATTGGGCGCGCGCACGTCACGCCGGGCGATTTGGCGCTTGCGCCGCAGCGTCCAGAGCTTCACGACCACCGTGCCGGCCGGGTTTAGTTGTGCGCGCATCGACCGATTCGCGAAGATTTGTCATGAAAACCCTGTAAAAAACCGCCTGGAATTGGGCCCAGCCCCGGTTGACACGGGGGTTTCGGCTCATTCTAATGAACGGCCCGGCATGTTTGCCGGGCCGCTTTATAAACGGCGCTTTCAAGCGCTATCAAGATGGCCAACAATATTCTCGGGGGTTGGAATGAATAAAACGGAATTGATCGACCACATCGCCGAACAAGCCGATATCTCGAAAGCGGCGGCGGGGCGTGCACTTGACGCGATGATTGGCGGCGTCAAAGGCACGTTGAAGAAGGGTGGTTCGGTCACGCTGGTCGGTTTCGGCACGTTTGCGGTCGGCAAGCGCACCGCGCGCACGGGCCGCAACCCGCGCACCGGCGCGGCGATCAAGATCAAGGCAGCCAAGGTGCCGAAATTTAGGCCTGGCAAAGCTCTGAAGGATGCGTTAAACTAATTGGCTCTCCGGTTGGGGTGAAAGGCTTTTCGAAGCAAGAAAGCGGAAGCCTTCCGCAGTCGGTAGTGGACAATCACGGAGCGGGTGCTTAGCTCAGTTGGTAGAGCGGCGCCCTTACAAGGCGTAGGTCGGGAGTTCGAGCCTCTCAGCACCCACCAGTTCCGGTCTTCCGCAGCATTGAGTATCAGGAGTGGTAGTTCAGTCGGTTAGAATACCGGCCTGTCACGCCGGGGGTCGCGGGTTCGAGTCCCGTCCACTCCGCCAGCATCCTAGCAAGGCGAACTGCGAGGCGAACTCCGGTTCGCCTTTTTTGTTGTCCGCTGTTGTACTATCGGGCGTTCCGTTTTTCGGCCCCGGTTTTGCAACCCCGTCCTCTGGACCGTTTTTGCGCTTGAAAGCATGCTCGATTTTTTCCGCAATCACCAACGACTGATGATGTTCATGCTTGTCCTGGTTATCCTGCCGGGCTTGGGCTTCGTGGGCATCCAGGGCTTCCGCGGGTTCTTTGACGAGAGCGCGAACGTCGCGAGCGTCGACGGACACAAGATCACCCGCGCCGAATACGACAACTCGATGCGCATGCAACTGGATCGCGCGCGCCAGATGCTCGGCAATCAGTTCGACATGAAGCTGTTCGACACGCCGGAGCGCCGCACGGAGATGCTCGACGGGCTGATCCAGCAGCGCGTGCTCGCCGGCGAAACGCAACGCCTGCATCTGACGGTGTCGGACGATGCGCTGCGCCGCGCACTGATGAACGACCCGGTCATCGCGTCGCTGAAAAAACCGGACGGCACGATCGATCTGGATCGCTACAAGCAGTTGCTCGCGATGCAGGGCATGACGCCCGATCAGTATCAGGAGCAGGTCCGCTATGGCATGGCGATGCAGCAACTGCCGGCGGCTATCCAGTCGACGGCGTTCGTGCCGAAGGCGCTGGCGCAGCATCTGACCGAACTGGCCGAGCAGCAGCGTGAAGTGCAAGGCCTCGCGTTCCGCGCGCAGGACTATGCGTCGAAGGTGCAGCCGGCCGATGCGCAGCTGCAGGCGTTCTACGATGCGCACAAGAGCGAGTTCCAGACGCCCGCGACGGCGACCATCCAGTACGTCGTGATGTCGCCGGCCACGCTCGCCGCCGGCGCGCAGCCGACGGACGCCGAACTTCAGAAGTACTACCAGGACAATATCGCGCACTACCGCACCGAAGGCGAAGTGCGCGCGAGCCACATCCTGATCACGGCGCCGAAAGATGCGAGTGCGGCCGACAAGGAGAAGGCGAAGCAGACGGCCGAAGCGATCCTCGCGCAAGTGAAGGCGCATCCGGACCAGTTCGCCGAACTCGCGCAGAAAGATTCGCAGGATCCGGGCTCGGCGCCCAAGGGCGGCGATCTCGGCTACTTTACGCGCGGCATGATCGCGGGCGGCAAGGCGTTCGACGACGCGGTGTTCGGCCTCAAGAAGGACGAGGTCAGCAACCTCGTGCAGACCGACTTCGGCTATCACATCATCAAGGTGACCGATGTGAAGCCGGCGCAGACCAAGCCGTTCGACGATGTCAGGCAGGCGATCGCGAAGGACGTTCAGGCGCAGCAGGCGGCCAAGGCGTTCAGCGACGATTCGGAAGGCTTCACGTCGATCGTCTATGAGCAGGCGAAGAGCCTGCAGCCGGCCGCCGACAAGTACAAGCTGCAGCTTCAGACGGCAACCGTCACCGACCATCCGAATCCCGCGCTGCCGCCGGAGAGTCCGTTGAACAATCCGAAGTTTCTCGCCGCGGTGTTCGCGAGCGACGCGGCGAAGGATCGCAACAATACGCAGGCAATCGACGTCGGCAACAACACGTTGATCTCCGCGCGCGTGACCGACTTCAAGCCGGCCGCGGTGCCGCCGCTCGACAAGATCAAGGATGTCGTGCGTCAAAAGGTGATCGCGCAACAATCGGCGGAACTCGCGCGCAAGGATGGCGCGGCGAAGCTCGAGGAACTGCAGAAGTCGAAATCGACCGCGGGCTTCTCGTCGGCGCTGAAGGTGTCGCGCAACGATTCGCAAGGCGTGCCGCCGGCCGCATTGAGCGCAATTTACAAGGTCGATGCGCAGAAATTGCCGTCCTACGTGGGCGTCGATCTCGGCAACGATGGTTATGCGATTTACCGGGTGAACGCAATCGTGCCGTCCGCGCCGATCGATCCGCAACGTCTCGCGGGGGCGCAACAGCAGATCGCGCAGGTCGATGCGCAGGCGCAGATGCAGGCGTACCTGGACGCGTTGCGCGCGCGCTCGAAGGTCAAGCTGTTCGGCTCGCTCGATAGCGCCCAAGACAGCGCGCAGTCAGCGAGCGATGGCAACTGACGCATCACGCTGAAGTCACTGAAGAAATAAGAAAAGCCCCGCAAATGCGGGGCTTTTCCGTTTGATGCGTGAACTCAACCAGACGGTTGAAAAGAAATGCGCGTTACAGACACGCGCTGATATCGCTGGTGGCGTCCGCTCCGGCACCGCCGGCGCCCGGCCGGAAACCGACCCACGTTCCCGAGCCCTGATACGACGGACGCACAACCGCAGCCGCGCCATTCGGCGGTTGCTGACCCGGTACATACACATCCACTGCGCGGTCCCAGGCCAAGGTGTCTTGCGACACGACCTGTTGTTGCGACTTGTCAGCCCACTTCTGCGCAATGCACTTGCTGACGGCTGCCGGAGCTTGCTGGCTGGTTCCAACCGACTGCACGCCGACGGGCGGCTGAGCAGCACAAGCTGAGATCGCTACGGTCAAAGCGATAAGAGGTAAGTGTTTCACGTCATCTCCTTCATAGTCGCTTACAAAAAGAGCCGGTTAAGGGGGCCGGCTGATAGTGTCAGATAGACGTCATCCGGGCACGTTCCCCCATCTTAGGAAACAAGATGTTAGCGTGCTGTTCACCGCGCAGAAGATGTGCGTAAGAACGGCTTCAGCGCGGGCCACACGTTGTCGAGTAGCACGGGCTGTGCCTGCTGGGTCGGATGGATCTGATCGGCCTGAAACATCTCGGGTTTGTCGACGATTCCGGCGAGCAGAAACGGCACGAGCGGCACATGCAGTTGCTGGGACAACGTGCCGTACATGCTGTGGAACTTTTGTGTGTAGTCGGGGCCGTAATTAGGCGGAACGTACATACCGATCAGCACGACCTGCGCCTGCGCCTGCTGCGCCTGTTCGATGATCGTGCGCAGGTTGTCCTCGGTGGTTGACAGCGGTACACCGCGCAGCGCGTCGTTCGCACCCAGTTCGACAATCACCACCGACGGCTTGAGTCGCGCGAGCAGCACCGGCAAACGCGCACGGCCGCCGCTCGTGGTGTCGCCGCTGATGCTTGCGTTCGCAACGCTATAATCGAGCCGCTGATCGGCAAGACGCCGGCGCATCAGTTCGACCCAGCCGGTATCGCGCGGCAGGCCGTACTCGGCGGACAGGCTGTCGCCCAGCACTACGATCACGCGCTTGGCCGCAACGGCCGGGGCGGCGGAGGGCGCCGCGGTTGCCACTGCAGTTGCCTTCGCAGTCGCGGCATCGGCATGAGCCGCGAACGTCGCACCAGTCGCACCCAGCGCGACGGCCGTCAGCGTGACGGCTATCCGCGCAGATCGCCCAAGCACGCGTACTTTCAACCTACGCTCCACCATGCAAAAGAAATCCGATCCAGTCATCGAAGTGCGGGGTTTGTCGAAGAAGGTTAAGGACGCGACAGGCGAGCTGACGATACTTGACAACATCGACCTGTCGATCGAAGCAAGCAGCCGTGTTGCGATAGTCGGCGCGTCGGGGTCGGGCAAGTCTACGCTGCTCGGCTTGCTCGCGGGGTTGGACAGTGCGACGTCCGGGTCGGTTCGACTGCTCGGCCGTGAGTTGTCCGAACTCGACGAAGACGGACGCGCCGCGCTGCGCAGCGGCTCGGTCGGCTTCGTGTTCCAGTCATTCCAGTTGATGCCGCATCTGACCGCGCTCGAGAACGTCACGCTGCCGCTCGAACTGCAAGGCGGGATGCCGGCGCGAGACATCGTCGCCCGGGGGCGCACGCTGCTCGCCCAGGTGGGACTTGCCGAGCGCATGCGTCACTACCCGAAGCTGCTGTCCGGCGGCGAGCAGCAGCGCGTCGCACTCGCGCGCGCATTCGTCACGCATCCGGCGATTCTCTTTGCCGACGAGCCGACCGGCAGCCTCGATGCGGCGACCGGCCACGCGGTGATCGACCTGATGTTCGAGATGAACCGCGCAAACGGCGCGACGCTGGTGCTCGTCACACACGACATCGAGCTTGCGCGCCGCTGCGACACGACGGTGACGATCGAAGCGGGGCGGCTCGTCTGACGAAGCGGCAGGGCGCGGACCCAGCACGCAAAGAGTACGCAAACAGCACGCCCAAAGCACGCCCACAGCACGCAGGCAAGACAAACGAATGCGCAAAAAAAGCGGGCACTCAACCCTCGAGGCCCGCTCCATTGCGCCAGCAGCAAAAACCAGCCGGCTTACTTCTTCAATGCCGCCCGCGCGCGCGCGATCAACGCGGACGTCGATGAATCATGCTTGCCCGCAGCGACGCTCGCCGCGGTCAAATCGGCTTCGACCACCTTGCCGAGAATCTTGCCGAGCTCGACGCCCCACTGATCGAACGAGTTGATGTCCCACACCGTGCCCTGCGTCAGCACCTTGTGCTCGTAAAGCGCGATCAGCGCGCCGAGCGAATGCGCGGTCAGCGCATCGACGAGAATCGTCGTCGTCGGGCGATTGCCGGGGAACACGATATGCGGCACGAGTTCCGGCTTGTCGGGGCCGGCGACCTTCTTCGCTTCTTCGACGGTGCGGCCGAGCATCAGCGCCTCGCTTTGCGCAAAGCAGTTCGCCAGCAGCTTCGGATGATGGCCCGCGAGCGGATGCTCGGGCGTGAGCACCGCGACGAAGTCGATCGGCACGATCGTCGGACCCTGATGCAGCATCTGGAAGAACGCATGCTGACCGTTCGTGCCGGGCTCGCCCCAGGTCACCGCGGAGGTCGCATAGTCGACCATCGTGCCGTCGAGGCGCGCCTGCTTGCCGTTGCTCTCCATCTCGAGCTGCTGCAGATACGACGGCAGGAAATGCAGCGCCTCCGAATACGGCGCGACGAGGTAGCTCTGCGAGCCGAAGAAGTTGCGATACCAGATGCCGATCATGCCGAGCAGCACCGGCAGGTTCTTCTCGAGCGGCGCGGTGCGGAAATGCTGGTCCATTTCGTTCGCGCCGGCGAGCAGTTCGTCGAAATGCTTAGGTCCGATCGCGATCATGATCGACAGGCCGACCGCCGACCACAGCGAATAGCGGCCGCCGACCCAGTCCCACATCTCGAAGACATTCTCTTTCGCGATGCCGAATTTGACGACCTCGGTCGGGTTGGCGGACACCCCGACGAAATGTTTCGCGAGCGCGTTTTCCGGGCAACCTTTCTGCAGGAACCAGTCGCGCATCGAACGCGCATTGGTCATCGTTTCGAGCGTGGTAAACGTTTTCGATACGACGATGGTCAACGTTTCTTCCGCATCGATCTGTTCGAGCACGCGGTACAGATCCGCGCCGTCGACGTTCGACACGAAGTGCGCGGAGATATCCGGCGATGAGATGTGCTTGAGCGCATGCACGACCATCTTCGGCCCGAGGTCCGAGCCGCCGATGCCGATGTTGACGATATGCCGGATCCGTTTGCCGGTGTAACCGGTCCACTTGCCGTCGCGCACCTGGTTCGCGAACGCGGCCATCTTCGCGCGCTCGGCCTGCACCTGCGCGTGGAACGGGGCGTTCGGGTCGCTGGCGCGCAACGCGGTGTGCAGCACCGCGCGGCCCTCGGTCGGGTTGACGATCTCGCCGGCGAACATCGCGTCGCGGCGCTTCTCGACGCCGGCCTCGCGCGCGAGTTGCACGAGCAGCTTCAGCGTTTCGTCGGTGATGCGGTTTTTCGAAAAGTCGGCCGCGAGGCTGCCACCCGTGTACGTGAAGCGTTCGGCGCGGGTCGGAGCGGGGTCGTTCTCGGGGGCGAACCAGTCGCGCAGGCGTGCATCGCGAATCTGCTCGTAATGCGCTTGCAGCGAGGTCCAGGCGGGGAAGGAGATCTTGGTCATAACCGTCCGTCAAACGAAGGGGCACGAAGGGAGGGCGGCGCGCCCGGGGCACACCGCGGAGGCACTGCGTGGACACGCGATACCGCGCGCCGCGGCCATGCTCCGCAAGCATCGCGAGCCACCGTCGGCGCACGTGTGCGGCACATACCGCCCGTCGCCCGCCCGGCGAGATGGCCCGGACACGCCGGCGGGGCGCCGTCGAGTCACGCAGCTACTCAGTATAGCGGCGCGCAATGCCGGCAGTCAGCGCTGCCGCTGCAGCCCCAGATAACGGGACGTGCGGCGATTGCCCGCTTCAGCGCGCGTTGCCGAACGATACGGTATCGTCGCGCTTGATCATTTTGCTCAGACCAATCGCCCGAGTGCGAGGGCGCCATCTTTGCGGGGATTCGATGTTCGTCATGCTTTGGGCCGCCATTTTTCTCGCCATTCCCGCGACGGGGCTGATCGAGCGGCGCACGATCGGGGTGGCGCTGCTTGTGATCGGTTACGGCGCGGCGCTCCTGTCCGGTTTGCTGGGCGCCGCGGCCGTCGCCGCGATCGTCGTGCTGCTGGCGCTGGCTTACGCGGTGCTGCCGCCGCGTAAGCCGGCGGTGCGCCGTGCGGCGCACGCGGTGTTTATCGTGCTCGGCGTGGCTCTGATCCTGCATTGGGTGCCGGGCTTTCACAACCCGCGCGTGATCGATGCGGAGCGCTTCACGGCGGATGCGCTGCCGTTCACGATGTACCTGAACCTCGACAAGCCGCTCGTCGCGTTCTGGCTGCTCCTGATGTTCCGCTGGGTGCGCGGCCCGCAGAACGCGACGCTGGCGCTTGCCGCGGGCATCGGCGGGTGGCTGCTTACCGCGGCGGTGTGCCTCGGCATCGCGTTCGCGCTGCGGCTCATCGTGTGGGAGCCGAAGTGGCCGGCCGATGCATGGCTTTTTCTGCTCAATAATCTGTTGCTGGTATCGGTTGTCGAGGAGGCGTTTTTTCGCGGCTATCTGCAAGGCGGACTCGCGCGTTTGCTCGATGGGCATCGATTCGGCAAGACGCTTGCGATCATCATCGCCTCCGTGTTGTTCGGCCTGATGCACTTGCCGAGCGGCGGTTGGCTGTGGGTGCTGTTCGGTGCGGTTGCGGGGCTGGGCTACGGGCTCGCGTACCGGTTCGGCGGACTCGCGGCCGCAGTGCTCGCGCATTTCGCGCTGAACGCAACACACTTTCTGTTTTTCACGTATCCGATGCTGCAGCCGCGCCTGCATGGCGCTTGACGCATCGTAGCCAGCAGCATGTCCGCCAGATTCGAGCCGCGGCGATCAAGGCCGCGGGCGCGACCGGGACCGATGCGCCGTCCGCTCGACGGCGCGCGTCCGTCCGCTGGCGCTCGAGCGCACGCGCAGGCGGACATATCAAGTCGACAAAGTGAGCAACCAGGTCGCTTACCCTTGCGCCGGATAAATCAGCCGGTTCAGCAGTTTGCGCACCATCGGCGCGAGTTCTCCGGCGGTGCATCCGGCCGGGCCGTCGCCGCGCGCGGTGAGTGCGTCCGCGGCGAGCCCGTGCAGATAGACGCCTGCCAGCGCCGCCTCGTAGCGCGGCAGTCCCTGCGCGAGCAGCGCGCCGATGATGCCGCCGAGCACGTCGCCGGTGCCGCCGGTCGCGAGCGCCGCATTGCCGGTCGGATTGATGGCGATGCGGCCGTCCGGCGCGGCGATCACCGTCCCCGCGCCTTTCAGCACGACCACACTCGCGAGGCGCTGCGTCAGCGCGCGCGCGGCGGCCAGCCGGTCGCGCTGGACGGTTTGCGCATCGCAGGCGAGAAGCCGCGCGGCTTCGAGCGGATGCGGCGTGACGATCGCCGGGTCCTGCGCCCGCGTGCCGCGCGCCGCGAGCGCGGCGGCCAGCGCGGCATCGCGTGCAAAGAGGTTCAGCGCGTCCGCATCGAACAGCTTCGGCACATCGAGTTGCAGCACGTCGCGCAGCACGTGCGTCGCGCGTTCGCTGTCGCCCATGCCGCAGCCGATCGACAGCGCATCCATGCCGTCGAGCGGTAGCGTGTCGAGCGCATGCAGCATCAGTTCAGGGTGCGGCGGGTCGTAAGCCGGACCGCCTTTGCCGATCAGCGCGACATGCACCTTGCCGGCGCCCGTGTAGAGCGCCGCGCGCGCGGCGAGAATCGGCGCGCCGCACATGCCGGTATCGCCGCCGACCACCGCAAGGCTGCCGAACGTGCCTTTGTGGGTCGCGAAGTCGCGCGGCGGGAAATGCGCGTCGAATAGCGCCGGCGCATTGAGCACCGCGCCGCCGTGCGCGAGCGCATCGACGCCGATCGGTGCGACCGTCACCTCGCCCGCGAGATCGCGGCCCGAACCCATGAAGAGGCCCGGCTTCGCGCCGATAAAGGTGACCGTGTGGTTCGCGCGCACCGCGACACCGCCGTCGACGACATTGCCGGTGTCACTGTCGAGGCCGCTCGGCACATCGAGCGCGAGCACGCGACCGCGCGTCGTCGGCCCTTGGGCTTGCGTACGCGGCGCCGCATACGGCGCCGCGGCCGACACGCCTGCGTGACCGCGCTGCCCGGCGGCGCGCGCCGCGACGCGCTGCGCGAGTTCCGCGAACACGCCGTCGAGCGGCCGCGCGAGTCCGATGCCGAACATCCCGTCGACGATCCAGCCGTACGCATCGAACGAAGCGGGCGGCGTCGACGTGATCGTGACGCCGGCTGCGCGCGCAACACCCAGCGCCCAGCGCGCATCGTCGGGCTTCACTTCGACGGGCATGCATACTTCGACCGCGACACCCGCGCGCCGCAATTCGGCTGCGACGACCAATGCGTCGCCGCCGTTGTTGCCGGGACCGGCGATCAGCAGCACTGGGCGCGCGGCGTCAGCGGCGGTGTCGTGCGCGATCTGCCCGGTGAGGAAACGGGCGGCCGCGGCGCCTGCACGGGCCATCAGCGTATGCGGCGGCAGGGTAGCGGCGGCGCCGCTTTCGAGCGCGCGCAGTTCGGCGACGGTGAAAAGCGGCAACGGGCGGTCATGCGGATTGACGAGCGTCGGCGCGGCAGCGGACGACGGCACGGACGGCAAAGCGGACGAAGACGCGGAAGACGGAGCGGCAGTCATGGCAGCGTTCTGAGGCGCACTGGATGCGCGTCGGGAGGCGAGTAAGGGGGCCGCGGGCCGCATGGTTCACGAACGAACGAACCTGCGCCGCGGCTGCGTCGATCCCTTATGGTAGTGGCAATGCGCGTACCCGTGCCGGCGGCGTGCGCGCACCCACGACTTATTTCTGGAACCGCTGCGGCGCGAGCGCGGCCACCGTCTCCTGCGGCACATCCGGCGCGCGGCCGGACATCATGTCGGCGATCAGCTTGCCCGACCCGCAGGCGAGCGCCCAGCCGACCGGGCCGTGCCCGAGGTTGACGAACAGCCGCGGATGCAGCGCATTGCCGGTCACGGGCAAGCCGTCCGGCGACAGCAGCTTGATGCCTTCCCACGGCAGCGCCTGCGAGATGCGCGCGGCGCCCGGCACCCAGTCGTGGGTTGCCTGGCCGAGCAGCGCGAGCGCTTCTTTGGTCAGCGGCTCGCCAAGCGGTTTGTCGGTTTCGCGCGCGCCTTGCAGCACCGCGCCGCCGGCGATGCGCAGCCGGTGGTTGCTGCGCGTAATCGTGATGCGCTTGACCGCGTCGATCACCGCCACGTGCGGCGCGAATTCTTCACGGGCGATCGGCGCAACGAGGTTGTGCAGCCGCAGCGGATGCAGCGGCAACGTCATGCCGAGGCGCTCGATAAGCGGCAGACTGCCGGCGCCGGCAGCGACGACGATCGCATCGGCGCCGATCACATCGACTTCGCGCGAGCGCACCGGGTCGCCGGGCCGCGGCGTGAGTTCGACGGCCGCGCGCTGGTTGTCGAGACGGATCGCGGTCACCTCGCGGCCGAACTGGAATTGCACGCCGCCTTGCGCATCGAGTGTCTGCTTGACGAGCTTGGCGAAGAGCGGGCAGTTCGCGGTGCGTTCGTCGCGAAACAGCACACCGCCCGCGAAGGGCGGATCGGCGGGCACCGAATGCTCGAACGCGACGCATTCGTTCGGCGACAGCACGTGATGCGGTACTTCGAACTGACCCAACAGGTCGAGCGCCGGCTTGATCTGCGCCCATTCCTGCGCGGTGCGCACGAGGTAGAGCTGGCCGTTCGCCTGCTCGAACTCGAGCCCGAAGCGCGCCTCCATATCGGCCAGCGCGTCGCGCGCCGATTCGATCAGCGGCCGCAGCCGCGTGTATTGCTGCGCGAACGCGTCGGGCGCCTGCCACGCGGCGAGGCGCTTGACGAACTCGCGCGCCGCGCCGTTGAAGCCGGTCTTGCGGATGATGCCGTTTTTCGCGGCCTGCCGGTGCTGCATGAAGGTGGGGCCGAACCAGACATCGAGCGGAGTGGGCAGCACGGTGCCGCCGTGGCCGTAGGTAGCGCCTTGCGCGACGGTCGCATGCCGTTCGACCACGCATACCCGGTGGCCGGCCGCGCGCAACTGATAGGCGGTGGCGACGCCAACGATCCCGCCGCCGATGACAATGACATCCATGTTGTATTTCGTGTTGCCGGCAGGACGCGAGACGCGCCCGGTCTCCGTGCGCGCCGCGTGCAGCGCCGCGCTATGTGCGCTGGCGCCGCACCGGTCTGATGAAAGGCCGCATGATAGCAGTCAAACGGCGCGCGCCGCACAAGCGTTGGGCGGCGGGTCGACGGCGCAACGGTTGCAGATCGTCGGCGGATGGCCGGCGCCGTGGTGGCGTTCGCTCGCGCGCCGCCGCCGGCCGGTGCGCCGGCAACGAGGCCAGCTCGCCCGCACCGCCCCGGCGGAGCCGCTTTCGCGCGCGCAAAACATCGATGACCGGCCCGGTCGGGCAGGCCTTCCGGGTTATAATCCCGGACTTCCCTTCGCCCCAACGTCGCTTGCGACGCGCGTGCCTGATCAACCCGGATCGGCGCACCGCGGGCGCCCCGACGTAACGTCCAGCAACGTCAAGTTCATGGCCCACTTCTCGTGTTTTCCCGGCGCTTCGGCCCTCTCTGATTTCCGTCAAACCCGCCTGCTCGACGCGCTCACCCGCATCGACGCCAATATCGTCGGCGTGCGCGGTCAGTATCTGCACTTCGTCAATGCGCACACGCCGCTCACGGGCGAAGACAGCGCGAAGATCGAAGCGCTGATGCACTACGGCGATCCGTTCGAAGCGGGTAGCGAGCGGGGCGCGACCGAGACGTTTCTGGTGGTGCCGCGCTTTGGCACCGTATCGCCGTGGGCGAGCAAGGCGACGGATATCGCGCACCACTGCGGCCTCACGCACGTGCGCCGCATCGAGCGCGGCATCGAATACACGGTGGTGCTGAAAAGCGGGCTGCTTGGCGTCGGCGGCAAGAAGGCGTTGGCGGACAGCGTACGCGAAGCCGTCGCGGCGGCGCTGCACGACCGCATGACGGAAAGCGTCACGCCGTCGCGCGACCACGCGATGCATCTGTTCGACGAACTGCCGGCGAGACCGCTGCTCACGGTCGACGTGCTCGGCAAGGAGAAGGGCGGCCGGCAGGCGCTGGAACGCGCGAATGCCGAACTGGGCCTCGCGCTCGCGGACGACGAAATCGACTATCTGGTCGATGCCTTCACGACGCTCGGCCGCAACCCGACCGACGTCGAATTGATGATGTTCGCGCAGGCCAACAGCGAACATTGCCGTCACAAGATCTTCAATGCGCAATGGACGATCGACGGGCAGGCACAGGACATGTCGCTGTTCGCGATGATCCGCAATACCGAGAAGCTCAACCCGCAAGGCACGATCGTCGCGTACTCGGACAACTCCGCGATCATGCAGGGCGCGCAGGCCGAACGCTGGTTCCCGCGCGCAGCGCAGCGCGATGGCGAACCCGCCGAGCGCTATGGGCGTCATGTAGAACTGACGCACACGCTGATGAAGGTCGAAACGCACAATCACCCGACCGCGATTTCGCCGTTCCCGGGCGCGGCCACCGGTGCGGGCGGCGAGATTCGCGACGAAGGCGCGACCGGCCGCGGCGCGCGTCCGAAGGCGGGCCTGACGGGCTTCACGGTGTCGAACCTCGAATTGCCCGACGCGCGTGAGACATGGGAAAACGCACGCGACGCCGCGCAGCCGGTCGCGCACCGCAACAGCGCGGATCAGCGCGGCGCGGACAGCGGATACGGCCGGCCGGATCGCATTGCGTCGCCGCTGCAGATCATGATCGACGGGCCGCTCGGCGGCGCCGCGTTCAACAACGAATTCGGCCGGCCGAACCTCGGCGGCTACTTCCGGACCTACGAGCAGAACGTCGCGGGCCTCGTGCGCGGCTACCACAAGCCGATCATGATCGCGGGCGGCATCGGCAATATCTCGGATGCGCATACGCACAAGCACGACCTGCCCGAAGGTTCGCTGCTCATTCAGTTGGGCGGCCCCGGCATGCGTATCGGCATGGGCGGCGGCGCCGCCAGCTCGATGGCGACCGGCACGAACACCGCCGAGCTCGATTTCGATTCGGTGCAGCGCGGCAATCCGGAAATCGAACGGCGCGCGCAGGAAGTGATCAACGCGTGCTGGCAACTCGGCGCGCGCAATCCGATCCTGAGCATTCACGATGTCGGCGCGGGCGGGCTATCGAACGCGTTTCCGGAACTGGTCGACGGCGCGAACAAGGGCGCGCATTTCGAGTTGCGCAAGGTGCCGCTCGAAGAAAGCGGGCTCTCGCCGCGCGAGATCTGGTCGAATGAAGCGCAGGAGCGCTATGTGCTCGCGATCGCGCCCGCGGACCTCGCGAAGTTCGAAGCGATTTGCGAACGCGAGCGCTGCCCGTTCGCGGTGGTCGGCACCGCGACCGCGCAACGCCAGCTGCAGCTGACCGACGAACAGGCGCACGACAGCGACGCACACCAGCCGGTCGACATGCCGATGGACGTGCTGCTCGGCAAGGCGCCGCGCATGCATCGCGACGTGACGCGCGAGCCGGTCGCGCTGCCGCCGGTCGACGTGACGCACGTGTCGCTGGCCGATGTCGCCGCGAGCGTGCTGCGTCATCCGACGGTGGCGAGCAAGTCGTTTCTGATCACGATCGGCGACCGCTCGGTCGGCGGCACGACGGTGCGCGACCAGATGGTCGGCCCGTGGCAGGTGCCGGTCGCGGACTGCGCGATCACGACCATGGACTACGCGGGCTTTCACGGCGAAGCGATGACGATGGCCGAGCGCACGCCGCTCGCGGTGATCAATGCGCCGGCGTCGGGCCGCATGGCGGTCGGCGAAGCGGTGACGAATATCGCGGCCGCGCCGATTGCCTCGCTCGACAAACTGAAGCTGTCGGCCAACTGGATGGCCGCATGCGGCAGCCCCGGCGAGGACGCGGCGCTATACGACACGGTGCGGGCAATCGGCATGGAGTTGTGCCCGGCGCTCGGCATCGGCATTCCGGTCGGCAAGGATTCGCTGTCGATGCGCACGAAGTGGAATGAAAAAGGAAACGGCGGCGCCGCAAAGGAAGTGGTCGCGCCGGTATCGCTGATCATCTCGGCATTTGCGCCGGTCGACGATGTGCGCAAGCACCTGACGCCGCAACTGCGTATCGCGGACGAGGCCGGCCACGCGCTCGACACCGTGCTGATCGCAATCGACCTCGGCCGCGGCAAGAACCGGCTGGGCGGCAGCATTCTCGCGCAGGTGACGCAGCAGGTCGGCGATGCGGTGCCGGACGTCGACGATCCGCAGGATCTGAAGCGCTTCTTCGCCGCGATCCAGGCGTTGAATGGCGCGGGCAAGCTGCTCGCGTACCACGACCGCTCGGACGGCGGCCTGTGGGCGACGGTCTGCGAAATGGCGTTCGCGGGGCACGTCGGCGTGTCGTTGAACGTCGATATGCTGGCGCTCGATGCGGGCCACGAGTTCGATTACGGCGACGCGAAGGATTGGGCGAAGCAGACCAGCGGGCGGCGCGACGATCGCACGCTGCGCGCGCTCTTCAGCGAAGAACTGGGCGCGGTCGTGCAGGTGCGCGCGGCCGAGCGCGACGCGGTGCTCGCGATGCTGCGCGAGCATGGCCTGTCCACCTGCTCGCATGTGATCGGCAAGCCGAACGGAAATGACGCGCTCGAAATCTATCGCGACGCGAAGAAGATTTACGAGGCGCCGCGTGTCGAGTTGCAGCGTGCGTGGAGCGAGGTGAGCTGGCGCATCGCACGCCTGCGCGATAACCCCGCGTGCGCGGACGCGGAGTACGACGCGCTGCTCGACGCGGCCGATCCAGGCATCACGACTCACCTGAGCTTCGATCTGTCCGAAGACGTCGCCGCGCCGTTTATCGGCAAGGGCGCGCGCCCGCGCGTCGCGATTCTGCGCGAGCAGGGCGTGAATTCGCACCTCGAAACCGCTTACGCATTCGATCGCGCCGGTTTCGACGCGCACGACGTGCATATGAGCGATCTGCTCGCGGGCCGTGCGTCGCTGGCCGACTTCGCGGGCGCGGTCGCGTGCGGCGGCTTTTCATACGGCGACGTGCTTGGCGCCGGCGAGGGCTGGGCGAAGACGATCCGCTTCAATGCGCAACTGGCCGATATGTTCGCCGCGTTTTTCGATCGCAAGGACACATTCGCACTGGGCATCTGCAACGGCTGCCAGATGATGAGCAGCCTCGCCTCGATGATCCCGGGCGCGGATGCGTGGCCGAAGTTCACGCGCAACAAGTCGGAGAAATTCGAGGCGCGCTTCTCGCTGGTCGAAGTGCAGGCGTCGCCGTCCATCTTTTTCGCGGGCATGGAAGGCTCGCGTATTCCGGTCGCGATCGCGCACGGTGAAGGCTTCGCGGACTTCTCGCAGCAAGGCGACGCATCGCGCGTCGCGGTGGCGATGCGCTTCGTCGATCATCGCGGGCAGCCGAGCGAGCAGTATCCGTTCAATCCGAATGGCTCGCCAGCCGGCATCACGTCGGTCACGACGCCGGACGGTCGCTTTACCGTGTTGATGCCGCACACCGAGCGGGTGCACCGCACCGTGCAGATGAGCTGGGCGCCGGCGCAATGGTCCGCGGCACAAAGCGACGGCAGTCCGTGGATGCGCGTGTTCCAGAACGCGCGCCGCTGGCTCGGTTAAGCCGGGAGGCCGGGCGTGCCTGGAAGCGGGTGCGCCTTGCCGTCAGCGACGGGCCGGCGCTAGCCATGCGCCGCTAGCGATCCCGTCCTGCCAAACACGCTCACACCGCTAGCGCGCTGCGCGCGCGGCGTGACCCGTACATCGCGATTGCGCCCCTATGCGTGCAGCGCCAACCACGCTGCGCAATTCACGCGTGGCTGCGCATGTAGCGCCAACCGTACATCGCCATCGCGCGCAGGCATGAGCACAGGGCCAACTACTCAGCGCTACCCACGCGCGGTTCCGCGTGCTGCGGCGTTACCGTACACCGCCATCGTGCGCCGCCATGAGCGCAGCGCCAACCACGCACCGCAACCCACGCACCGCAACCCACGCACCGCAACCCACGCACCGCTACCCGCGCACCGCCAGCAGTGCGGCCTGCTTCTTCCAGCTCTCCACGATGTGCTTCGCGAGCTCATCGTAGCGTCCGCCAAAGTGATGATCGCCCGGCGTGCGAACCAGTTCGATGCCCGTCTTCGTCAGCGACGGGCACAACGTATCCTTCTCGCCTTCGCCGTACACGCACTGGATGATGGCGGGCGGCAGCTTCGCCAGTTCGGGCTGCACCGGCAGCGCGTTGTCACTCGCCGGCATGCCGAGCCAGCCGGTCACGCGGATCTGAAAATCGGCATCGGGCGCGAAGCCGAGCAGGGACACGAACGACACCTTCGCACGCAGCGCATCGGGCAGACGGTTGTACGCGAACGGCAGCACGTCCGCGCCGAACGAATAGCCGACCAGCGCGATGGTGCGCGCGTGCCAGCGCGAGCCGTATGTTTTCAGCACACGGGCCAGGTCGTGGCTCGTCTGCGCGGGCGTCTTCTCGCTCCAGAAATAGCGCAGCGCATCCCAGCCGACCACCGACACCCCTTGCTTCTGCAACGATTCCGCGATCGTCTTGTCGAGGTCGCGCCAGCCGCCGTCGCCCGAGATCACGATGGCCAGCATGTCGGTCGGCTGGGCCGCCGGCAATTCGATCAGCGGCAGATCGGACACATCCTCTTCGTGCGAGGTGTCGGCGCGCAGATACGGCCCGGCCAGCGCCGCGAGGCGCGCCGCTTTTGTCATGCCGGCGCTGAATGTGCGATGCGCGGCGGAGGCATGCGCATTCGCCGGCGCCGCCGCGGGAATCGACGACGCGCCGTCGCTGCTGCTGCCGGCATTTCCATTGGCACGCGTCGCGCCTTGCGCCAGAAAGCCGGGCAGCCCGGTGCCGCGGCTCAACGTCGGATCGGCGGGGCACGGCGCGAAGCGCGGATCGAGCGTCTGGCCGGCATCGAGCGACACCGCGCCGGCGATCGTATTGGCCGGCGCCTGCGCGAGCGTGCGCTCGGCGAGCAGCGCGCCTTCGCCGGTGCCCGCCATGATCGGCGAGAAATAGCGGCTCGATTGCACCTGGCGCTCGAGTTGATGACCGATCTCCTCGGCGTCGCTGTAGAGCTTGTGGCAGTTTTCGCGCGTAGCGGTTGCGAGCCTGGCGGCGTAGCGCGACGTATCGACACCGACGACGAACGCACCGTCGTGCGCGAGCGCATCGGCGGCCTGCTGGTCGGACGCCGCCCAGCCGCCGGCTTCGGAAAACAGCACGACGAAGCCGCGCATTTCGCCTGCGGGCTTCGTCACGGTGACGTCGCCATAACGGCCGCCGGCGACGGTCGCAACCGTCGCGACGGTGGTTTCGGCGTGGGCATACGACACAAGCGGCCCGACCGGCACGAGCGCAACTAGCGAGAGAAGGGCCATGCATGCGCGAAGCGCGAGGCGGCGGCGTGCAGCCACGCGGCGCGCGAGTGGCCCGATTGGCGCGAGCGCGGCGAACGCGAGGGCGAAGCCCGCGTGGTGTGCAGCGTGGCCGCTTGCAGCGATGCGGCGCGCAAGCGGCCTGATCGGCGCGAGCGCAGCAAGCGAGATATGGGCGAAGCCTGCTTGACGCGCGACGCGGCGGCGTGCCGCCATGCAGTGCGCAAGCGTCACAGTCACAGCCGCACCGCATCGACATGCAACCTCGACCGCGCCGTTCCAGCAACGCACGACGTGAGTCACAACCGCAGCCCTCATGAGCGCGCCCCTCCGGCAAGCCGCGACAGATCCGCGAGCGTGAAGAACACACTCACCGAGCCGGACGCCGCCAGATAACGGGGTTCCCAGCGCGGCTGGAATTTGTCCTTGAAGCCGCGCAGTCCACGGAAGTTATAGAACCAGCCGCCGAAACGCCATGCGAGCGCCGCGCCGCGATGCCACGGCGACGCGAGCGGCGTCGGCTGCATACCCGACAGCGGCGCGACACCGAGGCTCAGCGAGCGGAAGCCCGCGTTTTTCAGATGCAGCGCGAGCTGCGTAAACAGATATTCCATCGCATAGGGCGAAGCGCCGGGCAGGTGGCGCATCACGCCCACCGTCGCTTCGGTATTGAGGTCCGTGGTCATGAAAGTGACGAACGCGAGCGGCTGGCCATGCTGACGCAGCAGCATCACCGACTGCGCGGCGAGATAGCCGTCCATGAAGGCCGCCACCGAGAAGCTCTTTTCGCGCGCGACGCGGTTCGCGAGCCACGCATCGGATATCTCGCGCAACGCCGGCAGCACGCCGGGCACTTCTGTCGATTCGATCAGCTCGATCGAGAAACCGTCACGTTCGCCGCGCTTTAGCGCATAGCGAAGATGCGCGCGATGCGAGCCCTTCAGATCGAACGTCGGCAGCGCGATATGCGCTTCTTCGCCGAGCTTCATCAGCGTAAGGCCGGCGTCCAGATAGAGCGGCAACGCGTCCGCGCGCACCTGGTAGAACGCCGCGCGGCCGCCGTGCGCATGCGCGAGCGCGACGAAGCGCTCGATCAGCGCGGGCCATTCGCTGCGCGGGCCGACCGGGTCGTGCAGCGCGGCCCACGTGCGGCCGCGTTTCGCGTACATCAGAAACGCGTTGCGCGACTCGGAGAACAGGAAGCTCTTGTCGCCCATCATCGCGAGCACCGCGTCGCTGCGCTCCTGCGCGCGCACGACGCCGGCCGCTTCGATCAGGTCTTCTTCGGCGGGTTTTTCGAAACGGCCGGCGGCCGGCCGCAGCAGTTGCCAGCAGGCGAGCGCCGCCGCGAACAGGCCCGCGGCGAGCGTCGCGCGCAGCGCACGAGGCGCACGTTCATCGAACGCGAATTGCCACCACAGATGCTGCGAGTATTCGACGTCGCGAAACGCAAAGAACAGCACCCACACCGCCAGCGCGATCACGATGCCGACCGACGCGAGCCAGCCCGGCGTAAAGCGCTCCGCGAACAGCGACGAATGGCGGTTGAAACGTTCGCGCGTGGCCAGCAGCAGCGCAATCAGCACACACAGCACGCCGGTTTCGACGAACGCGAGCCCTTTTGCGAGCGACAGCGCGAGATTGAGCGCGGCGATCACGAGCGCGAGCCACCATGCGGCGTCGAGCCGCCTGAAGAGCCCGCGCGCGACGAACAGCAGCAGCACGCCGAACAGGCTCGCGAGCAGCTGCGAGCTTTCCAGCACCCACAGCGGCAGCACCGTCTGCAGGATCGCGATGCGCTTCATGAACGCGGGCGTGGCGCCCGAAATGACCAGCATGCTGCCCACCACGAACGTGCTGATCGCGAGGAACAGCGGCGCGAGCTGCGACACGCTTTTCGCGCCGCGCTGCGCGAGCGCCGAGGCCCGCGCGGTTTTCTGCGCGTGTCCTTCGAACACGGCAAGCACGCCCGCGGAGAGGATCAGCGGCACGCCGAAATAGATCGCGCGATAGGCGAGCAGCGCGGCAAGCATCTTCGAGGTCGGCACGCTCGAGCCAAGCGCGTACACCATCGCGGCTTCGAACACGCCGACGCCGCCTGGCGTGTGGCCGATCATCCCGAGCAGCATGGCGGCTGCGTAGACCGTGACGAACTGCGCGAAACCGACATGCGCGCCGGCATGCGGTAACAGCGTCCACAGCGCGAGGCTGGCGGCGACGACGTCCGCGACCGATAGCGCGAGCTCTTCGAGCAGATCGCGGCGTGCCGGAATCGTGAAGGCGAGGCGCGCGAAGCGCCCAGACAGTTGCACGCGCTTCGGCACCGCCCGGCAAGCCGCGATCAGCACGACGAAGCCGGCGAGCCCGGCGCCGCCGAGCCCGCGCAGCACGCCAGGCGGGAGTCCGCTCATGCTGGCGAGCGTGGTCGCGGCGCCCAGCATGCCGGCTGCGGTCATCAATGCGAGGGCGAGCGCGAGCGTCACGCTCGTGAAAACCGTCATCTGGCCAACTTGCCCCGGCGTGACGCCCGCCACGCCGTACACGCGGCAGCGCACCGCGCCGCCCGTCAGCGCGCCGAAGCCGGTCGCATTGCCGAGCGCGGAGCCGACTGTCGCGCCGACCCACAGCGGCGGACGCGGCACCGCCGCGCCGACGTAACGCAGCCCGACCGCATCGCGTCCGACCAGCGCGACGAAGCTCGCCGCGGTGGCGCCGAGCGCGCCCACCCATTCGGTGGCGGACAGGTGGCACAAGTGGACGACGACCGAGCGGTAATCGACGGTCTGCGACAGATGCTGGAAGACGACGAGCAGCAGCGCGCAGACGCCGACTGCGACAGCGGGAACGACGCACTGGCGCCAGTGCTGCGCGCCGGGCAAGCGCCTCACGCGTACGAGAACGCGGGCGAGGCCGGATAAGTCTGTGTCACGCATGTATCGAGTGAATGCGGATCCGTGCCGTGCCGCCGCAGCCCCGGGTGCCGGGGTGCTGCCCTCGCAGCGGCAGGGTGGATCCTTAACGGCATTTTTATAGTCGTCGGTGCGAGCCAGCCGCGTCGCTTGCCTTCGGGCATGGCGCGGCGGGCGTTGCGCCGGTACGTGTGTTGCAAATATTGAGTAAAGACGCAACGGCTATAACGGCCGACCGGTTGACCAGCTTTAGAAAATTGTTTGGATTATTTTGTAATTTGTAAGAATTGCCGTGGGCCGGCGCGCGAGCGTCCGCCGAACGAAATGCTCGCGCCGGAAAAAGCAAAACCCCATGCTCCGGAAAGCATGGGGTCGCGTGTCAGACCGGCTGGCCCGAACGAGGGCGGGTGGTCTGAAGAAGTGTGGGCAGGCTTGCCTGACTGCCGGTCGGCTGAACCGGCGCGGTCAGTCCGGTCCGCCTGGTTAGCGGATCTTCGCGTTCTTGCGCAGATCTTCCTCGAACGCCTGCAGCTTTTCCTGCTGCATCTGCTGGACGATTTGCTGCTTGACCTGTTCGAGCGGCGGCGGCGGAGTCTCGCGCACGTCGTCGACGCGGATGATGTGCCAGCCGAACTGCGTGTGCACCGGCGTATCGGTGATCTGGCCTTTCTGCAGTTTCTCGGCCGCATCCGCGAATTCCGGCACGTACGCCTTCGGATCGGACCAGTCGAGGTCGCCGCCGTTCTTGGCGGAGCCCGGGTCCTTCGAGTATTGCTTCGCGAGATCTTCGAAGCTCGCGCCGCCCTTGATTTTCGCGATCAGGTCCTTCGCCTGCTGCTCGTTGTCGACGAGGATGTGATGCAGGTGATATTCCTTGCCGCCGCCGGCCTGTTTCACGAGCTCGTCATACTTCGCCTTCACTTCGGCATCGGTCGGCTGGTTGTTCTTCACGACGTCTTCGATCAGCGCGCGCAGCACGACCGTCTGCTGCGCGACCGCGACTTGCGCCTTGATATCCGGGCGCGCAGGCAGGCCGCGGCGAATTGCTTCCTGCATCAGGATTTCGCGATTGATCAGCTCTTCGCGCACCGCCTGCTCGAGATGCGGCGAATCCTGTTGACCTTGTGCCACGAGCTGCTGAACCAGCGCATCGGCGCGTGCTTTCGGAATCGGCGTGCCGTTCACGACGGCGATGTTCTGTGCGAATGCAGGCGCGGCCGCGCACGCGGCCAGCAAGACCCAGTAGCGGGGGTTTTTCAAGGTCATCGGAGGTTCCTGACGGAGCTAACGTAACGGGGTAATGGCAGCGGCGGGTGAGTGCAACTGCGAATGTTATTGGCAGACGCAACCAGCGGCTCGTGTGGCTACTGAGGTGGCAACTGCGGTGGCAGTTGCGCGAATTCTTGCGGGGTGTAAGCCGTGATTGCGAGTGCGTGAATGCCGCGCTGCATGGCGTCGGCCAGCGCATCATACACCATGCGATGGCGCGCGATACGCGGCCTGCCCGCGAATGCGGCGGCCACGATCGTCACGCTGTAATGCCCGCCCGAGGCGGCGCCGGCGTGTCCCGCATGCTGCGCGCTGTCGTCGCGCACCGCGATCGATTCGAGCGGCGCGAGCGCGGCCGCGAGGCGCGCTTCGATCAGTGCGATGCGCTCGGCCGGCGTGGCGGTGAGAAAGACGTCGGCGCTCATCTCATTCCTCTTTCATATACTTCGCAAGCCACAGGCTCTGCCCGACGATAAACACGACAAGGCAGCCGGTTGCGCCGAACAGCTTGAAGTTGACCCACGCGTCGGTCGAGAAGTGATAGGCGACGATCAGGTTCAGAATGCCGAGCAGCACGAAGAACACCGCCCAGATGATATTCAGGTGCCCCCAGATGCGGTGCGGCAGCGTGATCTGCTTGCCCATCATCGCTTCGATCAGATTCTTGCTGAAGGCGAACTGCGACACGATCAGCACGACCGAGAAGGCCCAGTAAAGCACGGTCGGCTTCCATTTGATGAACGTGTCGTTGTGCAGCACGAGCGTCGCGCCGCCGAACACGGTGACCACCCCGAGGCTGATCCACAGCATCGGGTCGACCTTGCGATGCCGGAACGCGACCCATGCGATCTGCACGAGCGTCGCACCGATCGCCACTGCCGTTGCAGTGAAAATGCCCCAGATCTTGAATGCGATAAAAAACAGGATGATCGGGAACAGATCGAACAGGAATTTCATTGTCAGGTCGGGAGTCCGGAGAGTGGAACGCTCATCGTGCGCGGATCGTCGCGCGTGGTGTGCAGGGGGCGGCCCGATGAAGGCTTCGGCAAAGAGCGTACACCGCCGCGCACGGCAACGGCTTGACGGCAGGCGGACGGCGGCTTGCCCGGCCGTGCGCCGGCGGCCGGCACGTCAGCCGCCTCAATCCCGCTTCGGCCAGGTTACTTGGGGTCGAATTGTAGCGCAGCCGAGTTGATGCAGTAGCGTAAGCCGGTCGGCGCCGGTCCGTCCTCGAACACGTGGCCCAGATGCGAGCCGCAGTTCTTGCACCGCACCTCGATGCGCAGCATCCCATGCGAGCGGTCGGTGAGCTCCTCGATCACTTCGCCGTTGATCGGCTTGAAGTAGCTCGGCCAGCCGCAGCCCGCGTCGAACTTGGTATCGGATTCGAAGAGCGGCGTGCCGCACGCTACGCAGTCGTAGATGCCGCGGTCCCAATGGTCCCAGTAACGGCCGGTAAACGGACGCTCGGTCGCGCCGTGCCGGGTCACCTGGTATTCGGCCTCGGACAGTTGCTTGCGCCAGTCCGCGTCGTCTTTCTGCACGGCATACGGGGTGGTCTTCGGGTCGTCTGCGTTCATGGTCTCTTCCTGATGAAAGGGCGGGTCGGGCAATGCGTGCCGCGCACGGCCCGGCTCCCTGTTTTGTCGTGTCAGCGGCGAAAAAATGACAGACGCCGCGTCGGTCTTGCTCGTGACGGGCGCGCCGTCACGATGAACAGCTCACTTCGAGCGAGGTCGCCCAGTCGGGCGGTAGCGCCGCATACGCGGCATGCTCGGGCTGTTCGTCGAACGGGCGGCGCAGTATCGCGGCAAGGCGTTCCACTTCGGAGAAGTCTTTTTCCTTCGCGCGGCGTATCGCCGTTTCCGCAAGGTGATTGCGGAGCACGAACTTGGGGTTCACGCGGTTCATTGCAAGCGCGCGCGACGCATCGTCGCGTGCTTCCTGTGACAGCCGCGCGCGGTAGTCGTTCGCCCATGCGTCGAACGCCGCGCGATCGAGAAACAGATCGCGCGCCGCCGCGTCGCCGCGCGCGTCGTGCTTCGACATCTGCGCGAGATGGCGGAAGGTCAGCGTGAAGTCGGCGCGGTTCGCGTGCATGATTTCGAACAGCCGGTTCGCGAGTGCGTCGTCGCCGTCACGCGCGGTCTCGAGCCCGAGCTTGTCGCGCATCCGGCCTTCGAGCGCAGGCGCAAAGCGCGTCTTGAACGCTTCGAGTACGCGCTGCGCGTCTTCGACCGAGCGTTCGCCGCGTTGGCTTTCTTCATACCGTGCGCCGAATAGCGGCAGCAGCGCTTGCGCAAGACAGAAGAGGTTCCAGTACGCGATCTGCGGCTGCATCCGGTACGCGTAGCGGCCTTGCGAGTCCGAATGGTTGCAGATGTAATTCGCGTCGAAGCCGTCGATGAAACCGAACGGACCGTAGTCGATTGTCAGGCCGAGGATCGACATATTGTCCGTGTTCATCACACCGTGACAGAAGCCGACCGCCTGCCATTGCGCGGCCAGGTCCGCGGTGGACAGCACCGCTTCGTTCAACAGCGCGAGATAGGGGTCGTCGTCGTCCTTGCAGGCCGGATAGAAGCGCTCGATGACATGATCGGCGAGCGCGCGCAGCGCATCGATGCGGTCGTTCGACGAGAAGTGCTCGAAGTGGCCGAAACGCACGAAGCTCGGCGACACGCGTGTGACGACCGCCGCCGTTTCCATCTCTTCGCGGCGCACCGGCTGGTCGGAGCCGGTCACGCATAGCGCGCGCGTGGTCGGAATGCCGAGGTGATGCATCGCCTCGGAGCACAGAAACTCGCGAATCGACGAGCGCAGCACGGCGCGGCCGTCGCCCATGCGTGAGTACGGCGTGCGGCCGCTGCCTTTGAGCTGCAGTTCGTAGCGCGCGCCCGCGTGTTCGACTTCGCCGAGGCTGAGCGCGCGGCCGTCGCCGAGCTGGCCGGCCCACACGCCGAACTGATGCCCGGAATAGACCGATGCGTACGGCAGCGCGTCGGCTGCCCATTCGCGCGTCGTATTACCGGAGAAATAGTCGGCGAAGCCGGGCGCGCCGGCGAGCGTCGCGGGAAAGCCCAGCAGTGCGGCGGTGTCCGCGGAGAAGCCGGCCACGTATGGCGCGGGCAGCGGTGCGGCGGGTAAGCGGGTGAGAAATGTCGAGCCGAGTTGCGCGAACGAGCCCTCGCGCTGGCTTTGGATGGCCGCTGCGGCCGCATCGAGCGGGTTCGCCGTGCGTGCGTCGGGCATGTCTGCGGTGCTTGGGGAAAACGTCATGTTGAGCGCCTCTTTAATTGCTGTATTGTAAATCCGCGTGTCTGGCGCTGCTGGCCGCGTATCTGCTTCGCATGATGACAATGACAACCGCTGCAACCATCCTGCATGGGAGGCGTGCCGATGACGGCGTCGCTGCAAGGTCAGATGATGGATATGCCGTTGACGGTGTCCGCACTGCTTGCGCATGCGGCGCGCTTCTACGGTACGGTCGAAATCGTGTCGCGGCGCATCGAAGGGGATTGGCATCGTTACACATACCGCGAATGCGAGCGGCGCGCAAAACGGCTCGCGCAGGCGCTGATCGCGCTCGGGGTGGAACCGGGCGAGCGCGTCGCGACGTTCGCATGGAACGGCTACCGGCATCTCGAAACGTACTACGGTACCGCGGGCTTCGGCGCGGTCTGTCACACCATCAACCCGCGGCTCTTTCCCGAGCAGATCGCGTTCATCATCAATCATGCGCAAGACCGTTACGTGCTGTTCGACATCACGTTCGCGCCGCTGGTCGACAGGCTCGCGCCGCAATGCCCGCAGGTGCGCGGCTGGATTGCGCTGACCGACGACGCGCATCGGCCCGACATGCGCACCCCGGTATCGAGCTACGAGACGCTGCTCGCCCCGCACGACGGCGCGTTCGACTGGCCGCGCATCGACGAGCGCAGCGCGTCTTATCTTTGCTATACATCCGGCACAACCGGCCATCCGAAAGGCGCGCTCTATACGCACCGATCGACGGTGCTGCATGCGTATGGCGCGGCGTTGCCGAATGCGTTGGGCCTGTCCGCCCGCGATGTGGTGATGCCGGTCGTGCCGATGTTCCATGTGAATGCGTGGGGCATTCCGCATGCGGGACCGCTGGCGGGTGCGAAACTGGTGTTGCCCGGCAAGGACCTCGACGGACGCTCGCTTTATGAATTGATGGAAGCCGAGCGCGTGACGTTTTCGGCCGGCGTGCCGACCGTCTGGCTCGGGCTGCTCGCGTATATGAAGGAAGCGGGGGCGCGCTTTTCGTCGCTCGAGCGCATGGTGATCGGCGGCTCCGCGTGCCCGCCCGCGATGCTGCGCGCATTCGAGGACGACTACGGCGTCGAAGTGATCCATGCCTGGGGGATGACCGAGATGTCGCCGCTCGGCTCGCTCGTCAAGCTGACGGGCGAGGAACGCCGGCGGCCGCCCGCCGAGCAGCGCAAACTGCGCGAAAAGCAGGGGCGCGCGGGCTTCGGCGTCGAGATGAAGATTGTCGGCGACGGCGGCCGCGAGCTGCCGTGGGACGGCGTCACGTTCGGCGATCTCCATGTGCGCGGTCCGTGCGTGATCGACCGCTACTACCGCACCGACACGTCGCCGCTTATCGACGGCTGGTTTCCGACCGGCGACGTCGCGACGCTCGACGCCGACGGTTGCCTGCATATCACCGATCGCAGCAAGGACGTGATCAAGTCCGGCGGCGAATGGATCAGCTCGATCGATCTCGAGAATATCGCGGTCGCGCACCCGGCAGTGGCGGAAGCGGCGTGCATCGCGCTCGCGCATCCGCGCTGGAACGAGCGGCCGCTGCTGGTTGTCGTGAAGCGCCCGGATGCGCAGGTGACGCGCGAGGAACTGCTCGCGTTCTACGCGGACAAGGTCGTGAAATGGTGGATCCCCGACGATGTCGTGTTCGTCGACGAACTGCCGCATACGGCCACCGGCAAGCTGCAGAAGCTGACGCTGCGCGAGCAGTGGCGCGACCATGTGCCGCCGTCGGCGCGCGGCGATGCCGACTGCCCGTTGACGGACGTGAGCACGGATCTGAACGCGGATCATGCCGGCTGCGTCCCGCCGAGCGATCGTGCGACGCGCTCGCCGCCTTGATCGCGCGGGTATCGCGCGGGTTGGCGCGAGTTGGTGTTTCGTCCGGGCAAGCCTGATCGAGCCGCCGTACCTTTCTGCGTATCCTGCGCGCCCGTTTGAAGACGTTCTTCGGGAATCGCGGACAATGAGCGATTCGCTCCGCTGAGTCCGCGTGCAAAGGTGCATGCGGCATGCGGTTCTTCCGGGCAAACGGAGGCACGCAGATGGCAGTCGATTACGCGACGCACGACGGCGTTGCCGTCATCACATTGAACAACCCGCCGGTAAACGGTCTCGGCCACGCGACGCGTGCGGGCATCGTCGCGGCGCTCGAGCGCGCGCAGCAGGATCCCGCGCTCGCCGCGATCGTGCTGACCGGCGCCGGCAAGGTGTTTTGCGGCGGCGCCGACATCACCGAATTCAACACGCCGAAAGCGACACAAGCGCCGCTGCTCGGCGCCGTGATCCAGGCGCTCGAACAGAGCGCGAAGCCGGTCGTTGCGGCGCTGCACGGCGTTGCGATGGGCGGCGGTCTCGAACTCGCGCTGGGCGCGCATTACCGCATCGCCGCGCGCGGCGCGCAGATCGCGCTGCCCGAAGTGAAGCTGGGCCTGCTGCCCGGTGCGGGCGGCACACAGCGGTTACCGCGCGCCATCGGCTTGGCGCGCGCGCTCGACATGATCGTGACGGGCACGCCTGCGATGTCCGACACGCTCGCGCAGACCGCGCTATTCGACAAGGTCGTCGACGGCGATCTGCTCGACGCCGCGCTCGCGTTGGCGCGCGACGCCGGGGCACGGCCGGCCCCGCATCCGCGGTTGCGCGAGCGGGCGATCGAGCAGCCGGATGCCGCCGCCTGCTTCCAGGCGGCGCGCGACCGTATCGCGGTGACCGCGAAGCACTTCCCGGCGCCGCACAAATGTATCGATGCGATCGAGGCGGGTGTGCTGAAGGGCTTCGACCACGGGCTTGCCTTCGAGCGCGAATGTTTTGTCGCGCTTGTGCGATCGCCGGAAAGCCGCGCGCTGCGTCATGCATTTTTCGGCGAGCGCGCCGCGAGCAAGATCGCCGATGTGCGCGCCGACACGCCGACCCGGACCATCGCGCGGGTCGCGGTGATCGGCGCGGGCACGATGGGCGGCGGCATCGCGATGAGCTTCGTCAACGCGGGGCTGCCGGTCACGCTGATCGAAGCCGACGAAGACGCGCTGCAGCGCGGTCTCGCGACGATTCGCAAGAATTACGACGCGACGCTCAGGAAGGGCAAGCTCGACGCGCAGGCGGCAACGGAGCGGCTGGAGCGCATTACGCCTTCGCTGTCCTACGACGATCTGACGCATGCGGACCTGATCGTCGAAGCGGTCTTCGAAGATCTCGGCGTGAAGGAGCAGGTGTTCCGGCGCATCGATGCGCTTGCGAAGCCCGGCGCGATTCTCGCGTCGAATACGTCGACGCTCGATCTGAACCGGATTGCCGCGTTCACGCGGCGCCCGCAGGACGTGGTCGGCCTGCATTTCTTCAGTCCGGCCAATGTGATGAAACTGCTCGAGGTCGTGCGCGGCGAAAAGACCGCGAAGGACGTGCTCGCGACCGTAATGAAGCTCGCGAAGACGATCGGCAAGACTGCGGTGGTCGCGGGCGTGTGCGACGGCTTTATCGGCAACCGCATGATCGAGCAGTACATCCGGCAGTCGCTCTTCATGATCGAGGAGGGCGCGTTGCCCGCGCAGGTCGATCGCGCGATCGAGGCGTTCGGGTTCGCGATGGGGCCGTTCCGGATGAGCGACCTCGCCGGCAACGATATCGGCTGGGCGATCCGCAAGCGGCGCTATCGCGAGCAGCCGCAGCATCGCTATCCGACGCTTGCCGACCGGCTGTGCGAGATGGGCCGCTTCGGGCAGAAGACCGGTGGCGGCTGGTATGACTACCAGGCGGGCGACCGGACGGCGCATCCGTCGGCGCTCGTCGACGCGATGATCGTCGCGCACGCGCAGGATCTGGCTAAGCAGACGGACATCCCACGCCGCGAATTGACGGACAGCGAAATCGTCGAGCGGCTCGTGTATGCGCTCGTGAACGAAGGCGCGAAAATTCTCGATGAAGGGATCGCCGCGAAAGCGTCCGATATCGACATGGTGTATCTGACCGGCTATGGCTTTCCGCTGTGGCGCGGCGGACCGATGCTGTATGCGGATACGATCGGTCTTGCCGAGGTCGAGCGCGCGCTGCGCCGCTATGCGGCGCAGTCGCCGAACGGCGACGCATGGGACATCGCACCGGGCCTCGTCGAACGCGCGGCGCAAGGGCGGCGTTTCAATGACTAGCACCGGCGGCGCGTGTTGCAACCGGCATCAGAACGAGGTGAGGCGATGAAGGCGGAAGCGAACTCCGGGGGCAGGCAGGCGGACGATGTGCTGCTGGTCGTCGACCTGCAGAACGACTTTATGCCGGGCGGCGCGCTCGCGGTCGCGCGCGGCGATGAGGTGGTGCCGCTCGCGAACCAGCTTGCGCGACGCTTTAGCCACGTCGTGCTGACGCAGGACTGGCATCCGCGGTCGCATATCTCGTTCGCCGCGAATCATCCGGGGCGCCAACCGTTCGAGTTCATCACGCTGCCTTACGGCGAACAGGTGCTCTGGCCGGTGCATTGCGTGCAGGAAACGCCGGGCGCCGCGTTTCACGCGGGCCTCGATATTCCGCATGCGCGCGCGATCATCCGCAAGGGCCACCACGAGCACGTCGACAGTTATTCGGCCTTCGTCGAAGCGGACCATACGACGTCGACAGGCCTTGCCGGCTATCTGCGCGACGCCGGGGTGAAACGGGTCTGGTGCTGCGGGCTCGCCACTGACTTTTGTGTCGCGTGGTCGTCGCTCGATGCGCGAGCGGCCGGGTTCGACGTGTTCGTCATTGAAGATGCGACACGCGCGATCGACCTCGAGGGCTCGCTCGACGCGGCGTGGCGCGATATGAACGCAGCCGGCGTGCGGCGCCTGCGCGCGGCGCAGGTGCTGGCTTAGCGGGTCTGCACATCCGTTGCGTGCGCAACGGGTCGCGACGGTGACGCACACTGCATCGCACACGGCTTCGCGCCTTGACGCAGCGCGCCGCGTCGCGCATCATCCAGCGGCCCTCGCGTTCCTTTACGTCCCGTGTCCGTTCCGCTCGCTCATTCGCACGCCGTCCATTCACGCAGCATCGTGCAGATTCTGCTCGCGATGTTCTGCTTCGCGCTCGTCGATGCGCTCGCGAAATCGGTCGCGCTGCATTATCCGGCCAACGAGCTGACCTTCTTCCGCATGCTGTTCGGCCTCGCGCCGGCGCTCGCAATGTGCATGCGCGGCGTGCCGCTGCGCGCGCGGCTGAAAACGCTCAATCTGCGCAGACAGACGCTGCGTGCGCTGACCCTGCTCGTCACGCTGGGGCTCTTCTTTGCCGGTCTGCCGTATGCGCCGCTCTCCGAGGCGGTGGCGATTCTCTATTCCGAATCATTGTTCGTCATTGTGCTCGCGCCATTGCTGCTGCACGAGCGGCTGCGGCGGCGCGACGCGGCGGCGGCCGTCATCGGGTTTATCGGCGTGTTGCTGATCGTGCGGCCGAGCGGCAGCCACTCGAGCTGGCTCGGTCCGCTGCTGCTGATTTCCAGCGCCATCACAGGCGCGCTGTCGATCATTCAGATCAAGCGTTTCAAGCCGACCGAGGATTCGAGCGTCGCGGTGCTGTACTTCACGGTGGTCGGCGTGCTCGTCAGCGGGTTGTCGCTGCCGTTTCTATGGCGCACGCCGACGCTCGATGCGCTCGCGATGATGGCGCTGATCGGCGTGCTCGCGGGCACCGGCCAGATCCTGATGACGGTCGCGATCCGGCAGGCGAGCGCCAGTGCGCTCGCGCCGTACAACTACACGAGCATCGTCTGGGCAACGCTGTTCGGTTATCTGGCGTGGGGCGAAACGGTCGGGCCCGTGTCGTTGGCGGGGATGGCGCTTGTGATCGGCAGTTCGGTCGCGGTCGCGTTGCGCGGCAAGCAGGCCGCGGCGCCGCTCGCGTAACGCAAAGCGGCGGCCGGCGCGACGCACGCTGCGTTTATGTGCACGTCATCTGCACCCTCATGCGCAGATGTTGCACCGCTGCGAGCGCATCTGCTCGAGGCGCGACTGCGGCAAGCGCCGCGCGCATCACGAATCCGTGCCGATATACGGAAACGGCACCGACAGCGACCCCTGATCGATAAACCGCGTGCCGCCGGCGAGGCCGATGCCGGAGAGCCGCCCGCGCAGGATGTACTCGATCTGCCCGTATTGCGAGCGGTCGACGAACACGAACAACTGATGGATCGCGCTCATCGCGGAGACCGACACCGGCACGCTCACGACCGTTTCGCCGAACGCCGGCACGCTGCCGGCCGCGGGGCTCACGCCGCTCGCGAACGCCTTGCCGTTCACTTCGAGCTCGACTGAAATGCCGCTGAAGCTGACGGGCGAACCGGACGGATTCTGGATGCGCAGCTTCATATTGAAGCGCACTTCCATGCCCTGGCTGTCGAGCGGCTCGAGGCCCGCGACGTTGACGCGCAGCGGATCCTGGCCGAACCACGCGGCGCAGCCGTTCAACGTGGCGCTCAGCGCGGCCATGGCAAACACGACGACAACGAAGCGGACAAACCGGACGACGCGATCGGAGTACATGGCCGGCACCTCGGGGAGAGCGGGGATGTGGAGGTCATTCTAGCGGGATGGCGGGATTCCGGCGCGATACGGTTACTGACTACATTTGCCTTTGTGTAATCGATTGGATACACTATCGTTACTGGCTCTACTGGCTCTGGCTCTACTGGTAACGGGGGGATTGAAACGAAGAATGAATACGATCAATCAGACCGACGAATTTCGGAACTGGCTGTCTGGCATCAAGGACAAAACCCTGAAGGGTGCGGTAATTGGACGAATCACCCGCGCGGCGCACGGGTCGTTCGGCGATTGTCACGATGTAGGCGACGGCGTGTGGGAGATGAGAGTTCATATTGGAGGAGGCGCACGCCTTTATTACGTGAGGGATGGCTTGACTGTTTATCTATTGATCAGCGGCGGAGGGAAAAAAGGGCAGGACGCCGATATTGCGGCTGCAAAAGCGCTATGGGCATCGATATTGAAGGAGCGCAGGAAATGAGCAAGACGACCGGCATCACCCCATTTGATGCATCGGAGTACCTTGACAACGAGGAAACGATCGCGGCATACCTGACCGACGCGCTTGCATCCGGAAACGAGGATGTCGTGCTCGCCGCCTTCAGGGATGTTGCCAAAGCGCGCGGTATGGCAAGAGTTGCGGCGGACGCCGGTGTGCAACGCGAAAGCCTCTACAAGTCTCTGAATGAGGGGGCCAAGCCACGTTTTGAAACGATCATGAAAGTCGCCGGTGCGCTTGGCGTCCGGCTGGTCTTCCAGGCAAACTATCCTCCGTTGCCGGAGGAGGCCAAACGTGATGCGCGGGCCATGAAAAAGGCGAAGTCGGAGTCGGCGGCGCGCAAGCCGCGTCAAAAAGCCAAGGCCCCGCAGGCCGCCAAGACGGGCAAAGCCGGTGCAGCCAGAAGCACCCGCAAGACCGATCGGGAATCGAAACATGCGCTCGCATGATTTCGATCAGCATGAATGGCAACGTAAATTTGAACATTCAATAATCGACATCAGACAGGTACAGAGATCGTGATCAGACATATCGTGATGTGGAGGTTGAAGGAAAACGCCGAAGGCGCCACGCGTGCGGAAAACGCGGTGAAGCTGAAGGAAAAGCTCGAAGGCTGCCGCTCGATTGTGCCCGGCATCCTGCATCTCGAAGCCGGAATTGCGAAGCCCGGCCTCGAATCCACGTACGACGTCGTGCTGGTCTCCGATTTCACCGACAAGGCCGCGCTCGACGCTTATCAGGTCCACCCGACGCACGAAGCGCTGAAGGCGTTTGTCGGCAAGGTGCGCGAGTCGCGCGAATGCGTCGATTACGAAGTGTGATGCCCTCTTATGAATGAATCGCAACACGCAGCGCCGCACAGCGGCGCCGCCGCCACGCCGGTCATCGAAAGCCCGTTTGTCGATCATCTCGGCGTGCGCGTGGTATCCGCCGCGGACGGTGCGAGCGAAGTCGTGCTGCCGCTCGCGCCGGACCACCTGAATACGTGGAATGTCGCGCACGGCGGCGTCACGATGACGCTCGCCGACGTCGCGCTGGCGATGGCCGCGCGCAGTCTCTCCGCGCACGGCATCGGCGTAGTCACCGTCGAAATGAAGGTGAATTTCATGCAGCCGGGGCGCGGCGAGTTGCGCGCGACCGGCCGCGTGCTGCATCGCTCCACGACGATGGCCTACTGTGAAGGCGAGATTCGCGATAGCGAAGGGCACTTCGTCGCGAAGGCGCTCGGCACGTTCAAGTACATGCGGCGGCTCGCGGTCGGCCGCGATGTCGTGCAGCAGCGCTTGCGCACCGACCCGTCGGCGAAGCCCGGACCGAGCGACGGTTGACGCTTTCCCGGCGTGCTCAAAGGGCAGAGTTTCCGTAAGCAGATCGTCAAGCTGATCTGAGCGCGACCTCATGTACCCGATGTATTGATCGCTTACGTCGCGCTGAGCGCTGCGGGTGCGCAACGCACGCGCGTGGTGCGCTTGTGTGAACGATTCGTCAAAAGAATGTTGCTGTGAGCAGATATTGCTTGAGGCAAATTTCGTAACAGCAGAATAGTCCTCGCATGCTCAATGAATCGGACGACGCCGCCTGCTCATAAGGTCGCCCGATTATTTCGGCTTGCATATTATTTCCATGCGAGGACGAATCGGATGAAAACGACAGATTCAGCAATGCCGCCGTTATCACAGACGATGTACGGCGAAGCGCAAGCCACCGGCGAGGCATCCGGAAAAGCGCCACAGATCAAGACAGATGCACGGCAACGCAATACACGGGAAGCTTCTGCCGCGCCCCCGCGCCGGCTCCGGTTTCCGCCGCCGCCCCCGCCGCCGCCGCGCACCAACGCTGTTAATCAGAACGACAGCGGGGTAACACGCGTCCGCTTGCAGGGCATCGGAATCAAGACGAGCTACACCTTGAAAGAGGTATTGAGGATGACAGGCGATGCTTTTGAAAAGCCTTTCACCTCGTTTCTAACTTATATGTCGAACGCCGGATCGCTGCTGATAGACGGGAAACCTGCCACGCAAAGCCAGAAGGACGCAATTGAAAGGATTACCAGCAAGTTCGATGCAGTCGTGGGTCTTGCGTCGAGGAGTGGGCAAATGCAATTGGCGGGAAAAATACTGCATCGGATAAACGATGCCGCTCATGGTAAGCCGTTCTCAAGAGAGGACATGGCGAGCGACCTGCTGGACGGTGTCTCGAGTGTCGACGTCAAGCTTCCAGACTTCAAGGGAGAAATGCCCGGGCGTTTGGGCAGCCCATCGTTGCAGTCTTCGTCAGCCGAGGCGTCCGGTAGCGAACCCGCTGCATCTGAAGTCGGCAAGGAGTCCGTGTCGTTGTTAAAGCAACTGGTCAGGCGTGGGCCGCCCGACCTCGTTCCTGCGGCGAACCGGCAGGCGGATCAGCAACGCATTGACGCGTTCTGCGGTCCGGTTTCCTTCTATAGAAAAGATCGCGAGGCGCCCGCTCCTGACTTTCCGTCCGTCATTCATGCAACCGAATACAAGGACCGGCGTAACGTGCTGACGGTCGGCAAAGGCAAGGACCTGACCTTTTACGACGCCGAGGAGAAGGCGGGCGTGAATGGCGACAAGGCGGCCGACATGACGCCCGAACTGGCGAATGCCAGCGTGATCCAGCTGGGCAGCGGCAAGGACGGCGTGGCGGCGGTCAACGTGTGCTTTGAAGATCTGGCTCCGGGTTCGACCACGATCGTGAGCAGCGGGCCCATGCGCGGCAGCACGATGTTGTTTACGGCGGATGAAACGGGATTTTCCGCCTACCATGCGGGCGCGTCGAAACAGACGCGCGCGAAAGCCGCGGACGCAGAGGCGTCCAGTATCGCGGAAGCTCATGAACGCTTCGGATCGACCCACGCCGATGCCACGCCGCAGCAAAACGGTATGGATGCGCTTTATCGTGCGGCGACATCCCATCCGTTCTCTGCAATCGTTTCCAGCTATGGCGATCCGCCGGCAGGTCAACCGCACCCGAAGTACGCGCCTTCGAACGACGCCGGTTTGGGCGCTGACGGGAGGCCGTGGAGCATGATGAATTTCAACTATGTCGGTGCGGACCAGAGTCCCCGCGAGGTCGGCAGCGCCGAAGCCATCATAAGAAAAGACGAGAATGGCAAAATCACCGTGCAGGTGTTGGCGGAAAGAGGCAAGTTGGGTTACAAACCCACCCGCGGCTGGAGCACCTCGCCGACTGCTTCATTCAACTATCGTCAGCTCGAGAGTGCTGTCGGACGTTATTCGGTGGACCACGCTTAGTTCTGGCTGCGCAGTGTCCGGCTGCAAGCCGGTGCGCGCGCCGCGTCGCGCCATATGGGGAGAGTAGGGATGTTCGATTTCGCAGGCAAGGTCGCCGTGATCACCGGCGCGGCGAGCGGCTTTGGCCGCGCGTTCGCGGACAAGGGCGCGGCGCTCGGCATGAAACTCGTGCTGGCCGACGTGGATGACGCAGCGCTCGCACGCGCGGTCGATGAACTGCATGCGGCCGGCGCCGACGCGATCGGGGTGCGCACCGACGTGTCGCGCGGCGACGAGGTCGAAGCGCTCGCGCAAGCGGCGCTCGACGCGTTCGGCCGCGTGCATCTGCTGTTCAATAACGCGGGCGTCGGCGCACTCGGTTACATGTGGGAGTGCTCGGCGAACGACTGGTCGTGGGTGTTCGGCGTCAACGTGATGGGCGTCGCGCATGGCGTGCGCGTCTTTACGCCGATCATGCTGCGACAGAACGAGCCGGCGCATATCGTCAATACCGCGTCGGTAGCGGGGCTGCTGTCGCCATCCGCGATGGGCATCTACAACGCGTCGAAGCATGCGGTCGTGTCGCTGACCGAGACGCTCTATCACGATCTGCACCTCGCGGGCGCGCCGGTCGGCTGCTCGCTGCTGTGTCCCGCGTATGTGCCGACCGGCATTACCGAGTCCGAGCGCGGGCGTCCGGCCGAACTGCGCGATGACGCACCGCCGAGCGAGTCGCGCCGCGCCGCGGACCGGCAACTGCAACGCGCCGTACGGGCGGGCAAAAAGAGCGCGGCCGAGATCGCCGAACTCACGTTCGACGCGGTGCGCGACGGGCGCTTCTACATCGTCACGCATGCGTCGATTCTCGAAGCGGTGAAACTGCGCCACACGGATATCGAAGAACGCCGTGGGCCGACCGACCCGATGTCGCTGCGGCGCGAGGCGAAGCGCGACGCGTGATCGACTGCGTGTCACGCGCGCGTATGCCGTCGAGACCTTCGTGGCATCATTGCCCGCTCCGTCACCGCACGGCGTACACGCCGCTCATAGCACGATGCCGCTCAACCCGAAGATCAAGGAAATCCTCGAGATGATCGGGCGCGCGAAGCGCCCCGAGTATCACGCGTTGACCGCGCAGCAGGCACGCGCATCATACGAAAAGAGCGCGCCGATTCTCGAGATCGCGAGCGCGCCGATGTTTTCGGTCGAAGATCTTGCGGCGCCGGTGCGTGACGGCGCGACGATCCGCGTGCGGCTATATCAACCGGTCGAGCCGCAGTGGGCGCAACCGTCGCCCGCGTTGGTCTATTTTCATGGCGGCGGTTTTACGGTCGGCAGCGTCGCGACGCACGACGCGCTGTGCCGGATGTTCGCGCGCGACGCGCAATGCGCGGTGCTGTCGGTCGACTATCGGCTCGCGCCCGAACACAGGTTCCCGACCGCCGTCGACGATGCATTCGATGCGCTGCGCTGGCTGCGCGAGCAGGCGGCCGGGTTCGGCATCGACGCGTCGCGCATCGCGCTCGGCGGCGACAGCGCGGGCGGCACGCTCGCGACGGTCTGCGCGGTGCTCGCGCGCGATGCGGGCATGCCGGTCGCCCTGCAATTGCTGATCTACCCGGGCACGACGAGCCATCAGCAGACCGATTCGCACGCACGTTTTGCCGATGGGTTTCTGCTGTCGGCCACGACGATCCAATGGTTTTTCGCGCAGTATCTGCGCGATGCCGACGACCGTCGCGACTGGCGCTTCGCGCCGCTCGACGGCACGCGCGGCGCGCCGGACTTCGCCGGCGTCGCGCCCGCGTGGATCGCGACCGCCGAATACGATCCGTTGAGCGACGAGGGCGTCGCGTACGCGGACAAGCTGCGTGCGGCGGGCAATGCGGTCACGCTCAAACGCTACGACGGGATGATCCACGAGTTCTTCAAGATGGGCGGCTACGTGCCCGAGGTCGCGCAGGCGCATGCCGATGCTGCCGCCGCATTGCGGGCGGCGTTCGGCATCGAGTGAACGAAGAACGGCTCGCGCGGCGCTAGGCGGCAGCACGCCGCGCGCCTTCGATATCGAACGTAAAGCTGCGCTCGTAATCGCCGGGGCGTTTGATGCGGTGCGAGCCGTTGTCGTCGCTGCGCTCGACGGTTTGCACACGCAGACGTCCGTCTTGCGCGAGCACGCGCAACGCGGTCGTGCCGCGCGTGCCGTAGTCGGGCGATTCGATAAACGGCGCGGACCACGCGCGTTCGAGTTCCAGCGATATGCCGGTCGCCGGCAATTCGTCGTCGCGGGCGATACGCGTATCGCGCATCAAGTCGATCAGACGGTCGAGCGGCGCGACCGGGTCGGCGGCGAGCGTATCGGCGAGCGCCGCGCGCTGGTTGACGAGCTTTGGCCACGGCGTGTCGAGCACCGCATTCGAGATGCCGTGCGTGCCCTCGGCCAGCAGCGCCGGTGCCTGCGGCGAGCGGTTGCAGTACCACGCGAGCTCGCGCCGCGTCCAGTCGCCGACCAGCAGGTTGAAGCCGTTGTACAGGTCGCCGTTTTGCGCGACCTCGTGCAGATAAGCGAGCGGCGTTGCGCCCGGCTCGCGCATCAGCCAGTGGCTGACAAGCGTGCCGCGCGTCGGCGCATCGGGACGTGTCGTATGCGGCGAGCGGTAGTTGGTCAGCGCGGCGAAGCGGCCGTCGCGCGTCATGCCGAGCCATGTGCCGCCGCCCGTCAGGTCGCGGCCGGCGAGCAGCGCCGGCGCGTCCTGCCACCAGTGCATCGGTTCGGCGGGGCGGCGCAGGAATTCGTCGCGGTTCGCGGTAAGCGTGAAAAGCGGGCCGCCGGTTGCGGCGGGCCGCCAGTCGAAGACGATCAGACACATCGCGTGAAGTCGCCGGTTTGAGAGTTGAAATGAGTGGCGGGCTAACCACAGCGACGTGGTGGCCGTTTTTGTGTATTCAACCCTGCATCGGCCATGTGCGCAACTGAGGCGCGACTGACATGCAACGGCGGCACATCGGCGGCACATCGGCGCGGCCGTCGCGCGCATGGGCGCGGGCGTCGGCGGGCGTGTCGCCAGGAAGAGGTGGGCGCCTGGGCTGGCGCGCCGTCGGGAGGGGGAGCCTGTCGACGGGTTTCGTCGACAGGCGGGGTGTGCTCAGGCGTCGGACGGCAGCGCGTATGGCAGCGGCAGGAATGCGAGCGCTGGACCCTCGCCGCCGCCGAGGTGGACCGTGCCGTTTTCAAGGGCCACGAGCTTGATTTCGACCAGCATATCGACGCCGCCGTCCGGCGCCGCGGCCGCGTTGACGACCATGCCGCACGGCTGGCTCGGGTCGTCCGAGTGAAACAGTTCGCTGCCCGCCAGCACGGTCTCGGGCTCGCCTGCGACGTTCGCGAGTGCGGTGCGCCGTTTGATCGTGCCGCGGTACTGGCTGCGCGCGACCACTTCCTGGCCGGGGTAGCAGCCCTTGCGGAAGTTCACGCCGCCGAGCACGTCGAAGTTGATCATCTGCGGGACGAACTGCTCGGCCACGCGTTGCGTGATGCGCGGCTCGCCTGCGCGGATGTCGAGCCAGTCCCATACGGCAGCCGACGCGCGCGCGAGCTTCGCGTCGAGCGCGGGCAGATGCGCCTCGACCTGCGCCTTCGGTCCGATCCACAAATAACGCAAACGGCCGGCCGCGTCGGGCACGCGGATGAGCGACCCGGCGGGCCCGTCGACCTTGACGTGCACGCCGTCGGGCAATGCGTCGAACACGCCGGACAGCGCGCCACGCACGTCGCCGGCCAAGCCGACCACGGCGAGTGCGCCGCTCGCGTCGGCAAGCTTCGCTTTCGCGCGCAGCACGAACATCGACAGGCGCTTTTGCACGGCCGCCTGCACGTCCCGCGACACCAGCAGACGGATCGCGTCGCCCGCGCGCCATGTGAGGAACGATGCGAGCAGACGTCCCTTCGCCGTGCAGTAGCCCGCGAGGCGGGCGCTTGCCGCGTCGAGGTGCTGGGTGTCGTTGGTGAGCTGGCTGTGCAGGAAGGCGGCGGCATCGTCGCCGGTCACGTCGATGACGCCGAACTGCGTGAGCGGCATATAAGCGCCGCGCGCGAGCGCCGCATCGAACTCGTCGCGGCCCGGCCGCGGCAACGGTGTGAGCGGGAACGCGGCCTGGGCGGACGCGGCGGCTGCAAGCGGCGCGCCTGCCGCGGCGCCGGCTACCGCACTACCGGCCGCCTGAGCACCGGCCGCCTGAGCACCGGCCGCAGGCGTACCGGCCGCGGCAATCGCAGACGGATCGGATGCGTGGGACGTGTCTCGCGCGGCACCCGAAGCTGTGCCGGACGCGGTATTCGAGCTCACTGCGTTTGAACTTTCGGTGTCCGGGCCTTGATGCGGGCCGGAGGCGGAAACAGAAGCGAAATCGTGCGGTGCATTCATGGACGCGGAAACCCCGAGGGTCATGCATGACTAAGGGTAAGGCAACCAGCTATTATATGGGTCTTCACCTGAGCCTTGTCCCGCATGACCCTTTTGAAGAAATGTCTCCTGGCCGGCGCGGCGCTCGTCGTGCTGGCCGCGGCAGCTGCCGCTGGCGGATATCACTGGGCCACCACACCGGTCAATCTGGCCTCTCCCCAACTGGACGTCACGCTCAAGCCGCACAGCAGCCTGCGCAGCGTCACCGCGCAGCTGAACCGCGGCGGCGTGCCCGTCGCGCCGGAACTGTTCGTGCTGATGGCGCGCGCGCTCGGGCTGCAAGCGGCGCTGAAATCGGGCAACTACGAGTTCAGGAGCGGCATCACGCCGTACGAGGTGCTGCAGAAAATTGCGCGCGGCGATGTGAACGAATACGTGGCGACGGTGATCGAAGGCTGGACCTTCAAGCGGATGCGTGCGGAACTGGACGCGAATCCGGCGTTACGGCACGATTCCGCGGGATTGTCGGATGCGGACCTGCTCAAGGCGATCGGCGTGCCGCCAACGCCGGGCGGCAACGCGGAAGGGCTGTTCTTCCCGGACACCTATCTATTCGACAAGGACACGAGCGACCTCGACGTCTATCGCCGTGCGTACCGGCTGATGCAACTGCGCATCGACGAAGCGTGGTCGAGCCGCGCGGCGGGGCTGCCGTACCGCACGCCGTACGAGGCGCTGACGATGGCGTCGATCATCGAGAAGGAAACCGGCAGGGCGTCGGACCGGCCGATGGTGGCCGGTGTGTTCGCGAACCGGCTGCGGGTCGGCATGCCGCTGCAGACGGATCCCTCGGTAATCTACGGAATGGGCGACGGCTACACCGGGCATTTGCACAAGCGCGACCTGCTGACGGACACTCCTTACAATACCTACACGCGAACGGGATTACCGCCGACGCCGATTTCTCTGCCGGGCGTCGCGTCGCTGCAAGCGGCGCTGAACCCGGCGCAGACGAGTGCACTGTACTTCGTGTCGCGCGGCGACGGCAGCAGCATTTTTTCAGACACACTCGGCGATCACAACAAGGCCGTCGACAAATACATTCGAGGGCAATGATGGCGCGCGGCAAATTCATCACATTCGAAGGCATCGACGGTGCGGGCAAGACCACGCATCTTGCCTGGTTCCGGGAACGGCTCGAGGCGAAACTCGCGCCGGGCGGCCGTTCAGTCGTGGTGACGCGCGAACCGGGCGGCACGCCGCTCGGCGAAGCGCTGCGCGAGATCCTGCTGCATCAGGGCATGGATCTCGAAACCGAAGCATTGTTGATGTTCGCGGCGCGCCGCGAGCATCTCGCGCAGGTCATCGAGCCCGCGCTCGCGCGCGGCGACTGGGTGCTGTCCGACCGCTTCACCGATGCAACCTTCGCGTACCAGGGCGGCGGCCGCGGGCTGCCGCGCGATAAGCTCGAAGCGCTCGAGCGTTGGGTGCAGGGCGGCTTCCAGCCGGACTTGACCGTGCTGTTCGACGTGCCGCCGGATACCGCCAGCGCACGGCGCAGCGCGGCGCGCGTGCCGGACCGTTTCGAAGGCGAAACGGACGCGTTCTTTGCACGCACGCGCGCGGAATATCTGCGGCGCGCAGAAGAAGCACCGTACCGGTTCGCAATCGTCGATTCGACGCTGAGCGTGCCGTATATTCAGAAGCAACTTGAAGAACTGATTGCAAGTATCTGAATTTAAAACATGATCTACCCTTGGCAAACCGACGAATGGGGCCGTCTGCAGGCGTTGCGCGACGCGTGGCCTCACGCGCTGCTGCTGCATGGCCAGGCGGGCATCGGCAAGCTCCACTTCGCGCAGCACGTCGCGCAGGGCCTGCTGTGCGAGGCGCCGCAGGCCGACGGCCAGCCATGCGGCCAGTGCGCGGCCTGCCGCTGGTTCGTGCAAGGCAATCATCCGGACTACCGGATCGTGTTGCCCGAGGCGCTCGCCGCGGAGGCGGGCTTCGTGGCGGCGGCGGGCGGCGACGAGAAGGCGGATAAAGCAGCGGAAAAGGCCGACGCCGACGACGGCAAGAAGACCCGTGCGCCGAGCAAGGAAATCCGTATCGAACAGGTGCGTGCGCTGCTGGACTTTTGCGGGGTCGGCTCGCATCGCGGCGGCGTGCGCGTCGTCGTGCTGTATCCGGCCGAGGCGCTCAATGTCGCGGCCGCGAACGCGCTGCTGAAAACGCTCGAGGAACCGCCCGCGGGCGTCGTGTTCCTGGTGGTGTCCGCGCGCATCGACCGGCTGTTGCCGACCATCATCAGCCGCTGCCGGCAGTGGCCGATGCCGACCCCCGCGCCCGACGCGGCGGCCGCGTGGCTGGCCGCGCAAGGTACGGGCGACGCGCGTGCATTGCTGGCGGAAGCGGGCGGCGCGCCGCTCGCGGCGCTTGCGCTTGCGCGCGACGAAAACCGCGCGCTGCGCGACTGGACGCTGCAGCAGCTTGGGGCCGGCCGCGACTGCGATCCATTCGCGTGCGGTGAAACGCTGCAAAAGCTGCCGGTGCCGCTCGTGCTCGGCTGGCTGCAGCGCTGGCTATACGATCTGCTCGCGCAGCGCAGCGCCGGCACGCCGCGCTATTTTCCGGATGCATCAGCTGCGCTCGCGCGCTGCGCCGCGCAGACGGACGCCGCGGCGTTCGCGCGTTTCATGAAGACCGTCACGCGGCAACGCGCCGTCGAGAACCATCCGTTGAACGCGCGACTGGTCTTCGAGGAACTGTTTTTCGGCTATCGCGACCTGTTCGCGTAGCCGCTGGATGCGGCTGTGCGCCGCCGTCGCAGAACCGGCCCATCGTCCGCGCCGCATGAACAGCGGTTCGTGAGACGTTGCGGCGGGGATTGACGCGAGGGTGTTTCGAACTTTGTTTGACCCGCTTGACCCGCTTCTACCTGCTTGACCTGCGACCTGCCTGACCCGTTTTGACCATAACAATCGACCGTACCGAGCCATGACGCTTTCTTACCGCGACGCCACGCCCGACGATCTGCCCGCGATCGTCGCCATCTATAACTCGACTGTGCCGTCGCGCGAAGTGACCGCGGATCTCGAACCGGTCAGCATCGACAGCCGGCGCGCGTGGTTCGATGCGCATGGACCAGAGCGGCGGCCGTTGTGGGTGGTCGAGGAAGGCGCCCGTGTGATCGCGTGGTTGAGCTTTTCCGATTTCTACGGGCGGCCGGCGTATGGGCGCACCGCCGAAGTCAGCATCTATCTGGACGAAAGCGCGCGCGGTAAAGGGCTCGGCAAGACGCTGCTCAAAGCGGCGCTCGAGGCGGCGCCGGGTCTGTCCATCGATACCGTGCTCGGCTTCGTGTTCGGCCATAACGAGCCGAGCCTGCGCCTGTTCCACGGCTTCGGCTTCGCGGACTGGGGCGTGCTGCCGCGCGTGGCGGTGCTCGACGGCATCGAGCGGGACCTCGTGATTCTCGGGCGGCGTCTCGCCGCGTAACGTTCGCGCGACGGTGCACCGGCGCGGCCGCGAGGCCAGCATGATCGCGCACGACCGGCGCTGCGACGCCTCATCTCATCGCGCGCCACACCAATCAGGATTTGCCATGTTTGTCGACTCACACTGTCATATCAATTTCGAAGGACTCGCCGAGCGCCTGCCCGAGGTGCTCGACAGAATGCGCGAGCATGCGGTCACGCATGCGCTGTGCGTGTCGGTGGATCTCGAAACGCTGCCGTCGGTGCTCGAAATTGCCGAACAACACGACAATATCTACGCGTCGGTCGGCGTGCACCCGGACCACGAGGACGCGCGCGAGCCGACGGTCGCCGAACTGGTCGACCTGGCCGCGCATCCGAAAGTGATCGCGATCGGCGAGACGGGGCTCGACTACTATCGCCTCGAAGGCCGCTCGATCGCCGATATGGAATGGCAGCGCGAGCGTTTTCGCACGCACATCCGCGCCGCGCACGCGACGAACAAGCCGCTGATCATCCATACCCGCGCGTCGGCCGACGACACGCTGCGCATCATGGCCGAAGAGCGCGCGAGCGAGCCGGGCGGCGTGATGCATTGCTTCACCGAAGCGTGGCCGGTCGCCGAACAGGCGCTCGCGCAGAACTTCTACATTTCGCTGTCCGGCATTGTCACGTTCAAGAGCGCGGTGGACGTGCAGGACGTCGCGCGCCGCGTGCCGCTCGAGCGTTTGCTGATCGAAACCGACTCGCCGTACCTCGCGCCGGTGCCATATCGAGGCAAGCCCAATGAACCTGCGTACGTCAGTTTTGTCGGACGCTTCATCGCGCAGCAGCGCGAGATGCCGGACACGGAGCTGGCTGCGGCCACGACGCGCAACTTCTTCCGTCTGTTCGGTCTTCAGGCACCCGCGGGCGCCTGAATCCGGTCTGGGCAGTTTTTGCCTTGATATCAATAAGATACTGAATATTATTAAAGTCAAATATGCAAAACTATTTCGCTGATCGCATGCCAGGCCGCGGGTTGCGCCGCCCTCTCGCCCTGCGCGCCGCGCGCACGATGCTGGCCGCCTCGGTCGCCTGCGCGGCGCTGCTTGCGCTGTTTGCGCCCTACGCGACGGCTGCGCCCGCGGATACGATGATCAAGGCCGTCAAGTTCGACGATGTGAAGGAGGTGAAGAAGCAGCTCGCGAACGGCATGGATCCGAACCTCGCCGACGACTACGGCATGCCGCTGCTGGTGCTGGCCGCGCGCGAAAAGTCGGAAAAGGTCGCGGCGGTGCTGCTCGACAATCCGAAAACGAACATCGAGATCACCGACAAGGCCGGCGAAAACGCGATGATGATGGCAGCGCTCAATGGCGACGCCGAACTCGTGAATCTGCTGATCGCGAAGGGCGCCGAAGTGAATCGCAAGGGCTGGGCGCCGCTGCACTACGCGGCCACCAACGGCAACGACGAAGTCGTGAAGTTGCTGCTCGACCATTCCGCGTATATCGACGCCGGTTCGCCGAACGGCACCACGCCGCTGATGATGGCCGCGCGCGGCGGCCACGTGTCGACCGTCAAGCTGCTGCTCGACAATGGCGCGGACCTGAACGTGAAGAACCAGCTGGGCCTGACCGCGCTCGACTTCGCGAAGCACTACAAGGAGCCGGATGTCGTCGAAGGGCTGACCGCGCGGCTGCAGCAGACGCAAAATCGCGGGCCTGCTGGCGGCGCGCCCGCCGACGGCGCTGCGCCGGCGTCGCAAAACGGTGCAAAATAGCGGACCGGCTCGAGATGGCTGAGATCGCTGGGATCGCAGCCATGACCGGATAAAATCTGCATCGCTTATACCTCGAAGGATCACCATGCTGCGGGTTCTGATTTGCGTCAGCGTGCTTGCCGTGCCGCTGTCGGCGAACGCGTTTACGGGGGCTGACCTCAACAGGCTGTGCACGAAAACCGATATCGCGTCGCGAAGCGCATGCGGTGCGTATATCGAAGGCGCGGCGGATGGCGTGTTCAATACGATCGATGCGATCGGCGGCACGACCGGACCGCGCGTCGGGCAATACTTTTGTCTGCCGCCCGAAGCCCGTTCGCAGCAACTGACCGATGCGGTGCGCAAATACATCGCGGAAAATCCGAATGCGGCAAGCTTCAATGCGAGTACCGCGGTGTCGCTCGGGCTCGGCAAGGCGTTTCCATGCAAGGGGGCGAACTGAGCTCCGCACGACTCGGCTCGGGACGCGCCATTCCGACGCTCGGGCATCGGTAGTCGCCTCGCGCGGCACGGATTCATTCGGGTGTTCGCGGTGACGATGTGCGCCGGCTGAAGCCGCTTCTCGAGCATCGGCTTCGCGCGTGTGAACGGGTTTTCGCAGCGCGTTCCGATGGGTGACGGTTCATGCTGCGTTGGTTCGTGCTCCGTTGGTTGATGCTCTGTTTGCCGGGGCATCCAGTATCAGTCGTATCCGCCCGCAATCTGCCGCGCATGTCGCGGCAATGCAGCCGCTGCCTGAAGGTCTGCGGATCCATAGGTTCGTGGATCTGCAGGGCTGCGGGTCTGCGTTTCAGAAAGCCTGTGTCAGACACAGGCACGCGCGCTGCATGTCCGTACCGTCGCCGGCTCGGTGATGGTCACTGAGGGTCACTGAGGGTCACAGCGAGGCGCGCAACGTGCGCGCCGTCAGTCGCTTCGCCGGCCATCGGTCCGGCCGCAATGAGCACGGCGTCGACGCGCATCCCGATCGAACCAACCCATACCCATGGTCGGGCGATCGATCGGACACGGTGCGCGACGCAGTTCGACGTCGCATGCCGCGATTTGCGTATCGGTCGCGCATCGGTCGCGCATCGGTTCGGTTGCCTGAGCGGTCGCCGTATCGAGTGGCCATATTGAGCCGGCTTACGCAGATCGCCCGGCACCGGCCGCTCTCCCTTTTTCCGTAACCTGAACAGGAATGACGCATTCATGGTGACGTTCGACGATTTCAGCCGCATCGCCGCGGCGCCGCTTCATGCATGGCCCGGCGCGCTGATCGTGTCCGTCTGTCTGAGCGTCGTCGCGATCGGCGTGCACTGGCTGGGGCAGCGGGTGCTGATGCGTATTGCGCGGCCGTATCCGGTGATGACCGTCGTGCTGCACCATATCGGCCGGCCGGCGCGGTTCGCGATGGCGATCGTCGCGCTCGAGATCGTCTGGTGGGAAGCGCCGGACACGCTGCTTTTCATCGGCGGCTTGCGCGACGCGGCCGCGTTCGCGCTGATCGCCGCGATCACGTGGCTATCGGTGCGCAGCGCGGCTGCGATCGGCGAAGCGATCGTCGCTGCCCATCCGCTCGACACCGTCGACAACCTGCAGGCTCGCCGCATCCACACCCAGGCGCGCGTGCTCGCACGCACGGTGATGGTGGTGATCGTGATCATCGGGATCGGCGCCGCGTTGATGACCTTCCCGAATGTCCGGCAGATCGGCGCGAGCCTGCTCGCCTCGGCGGGCGTCGCCGGTCTGGTCGCCGGTATCGCCGCGCGGCCGGTGCTCGGCAATCTGATCGCCGGCCTGCAGATCGCACTGTCGCAGCCGATCCGGCTCGACGACGTGGTGGTGATCGAGGGCGAGTGGGGCCGCATCGAGGAAATCACGGGCACCTATGTGTCAGTGCGGCTGTGGGACCAGCGGCGCCTGATTGTGCCGCTGCAATGGTTCATCGAGAATCCGTTTCAGAACTGGACCCGCAACGACGCGCAGATCGTCGGCAGCGTGTTCATGTTCGTCGACTACCGGATGCCGCTCGCGCCGCTGCGCGACGAACTCGCGCGGCTTGTCGAAACCGCGCCCGAGTGGGACGGCCGCGTGCAGGTGTTGCAGGTCACCGATGCGACCGAACGCGCGATGCAGTTGCGCGTGCTGGTCAGCTCCGGCGATTCGGCACTCAACTGGGATTTGCGCTGCCGGATTCGCGAAGGGCTGGTGAGCTTCGTGCAGCGCCACTATCCGCACTATCTGCCGCGCGCGCGCGCCGATCTGGCGGCAAACTGGGTCGCCGACGCTGACGTGGGGCGCGTGATCGCGGCCGCGGATACGGGCGAGCCGCTCGAGCGGATGCCGAACGCGACACCCGCGCCGGCGTCGAGCACCGTCGCGGATACCGCGGCCGATCCGGTGGCGGGCCACGGCGCGCGGGCGCCGGCGAGGCATCGGGGGAAACAGGCGGTGGAGCAGCAGGCAGGTGAGCCAGCGGGCCGCGCAGCAGGCGAGAGGGCTGATGACCATGAAGCAGGCCGCGCAGCAGGCCATGAAGCAGCCCGGCAACCCCCCCGCGAGCCCGGCCACGAAGCGCGCCCAGAAGCACACTGCACCGACGCGTCGCCCGAGCGCACCACGTAGCGCCGGACGGCGCGACGCAAGCGCGAATGGAAACGCGACGGTAACGCGACGCGCAACGCAACCGCGCAGCGCAAGCGCGCACCCGCTCGCGCAGCAAACCGTAACGCGCGCCGGCAGCACGAACCGCTGCGGCGCAAACCGGACGGCCTGCAACCGATCCGGCCTGCGACCGGTCGAACCCGACAGCGGGCCGCACCGGATATGAGCATGAACAGAACTTCAAGGACACCAGCATGGGCCGACTGATCGTCGTATCGAATCGCGTGGCGACACCTACCGAAACCAAAGGATCCGCCGGCGGGCTTGCAGTCGGCCTGTTCGGCGCGCTGAAGGACGCGGGCGGCGTCTGGTTCGGCTGGAGCGGGGACGTGGTCAGCGAGACGGTCGCAAACGCGGGCCCGACGCTCGAGCAGGATGGGGCCGTGACGTTCGCGACGGTAGGCCTGACGCGCAAGGACTACGACCAGTACTACCGGGGTTTTTCGAACGCGACGCTCTGGCCGGTATTCCACTATCGCAACGACCTCGCGCGCTATGAGCGCGACGAATACGCCGGCTACCGGCGCGTGAACGCATGGCTCGCGCATCGGCTGACCCAACTGCTCGAGCCCGACGACATCATCTGGGCGCACGACTACCATCTGATTCCATTCGCCGAAGCATTGCGTGCCGAAGGCGTGAACAGCCGGATCGGCTTCTTCCTGCATATTCCGTTTCCGTCGCCGCAAATCCTGATCAACATTCCGCCGCACGAAGAACTCGTCAAGTCGCTGTGCTGCTACGACCTGCTCGGCTTTCAGACCGACACCGACCAGCTCGCGTTTCACGACTACATCGAACGTCATGCGCGCGGCACCGTGAAGCCGGGCGGCCACGTCGAGGCATTCGGCCGCAAGCTGCGCACCGGCGTCTACCGGATCGGCGTGTTCCCGGACGAGATCGCCGAGCAGGCGAGGCGCTACGAAAGCCGGCAGCACGTGCTGGATCTGAAGCAGAGCCTGGAAGGCCGCAAGCTGATCATGAGCGTCGACCGGCTCGACTATTCGAAGGGACTTGTCGAGCGCTTTCGCGCCTTCGAGCAGCTGCTCGAACGTTCGCCCGAATGGCGCGGCAACGTCACGCTGGTGCAGATCGCGCCGCCCACGCGCGCCGATGTGTCGACCTATCAGCAGATCCGTCAGGACCTCGAATACGAAGCAGGGCGCATCAACGGCCGCTATTCGGGCCTCGATTACACGCCGATCCGCTATCTGAACCAGCGCTACGACCGCTGGAAACTGATGTCGCTGTTCCGCGAATCGCAGATCGGTTTCGTCACGCCGCTGCATGACGGCATGAATCTCGTCGCGAAGGAATACGTGGCCGCGCAGAACCCGGACGATCCAGGCGTGCTGGTGCTGTCGATGTTCGCCGGCGCGGCGGCCGAGCTGACCGGCTCGCTGATCGTCAACCCGCACGATTCGGTCGGCATGTGCGAGGCGCTGCAGCGCGCGCTGTCGATGCCGCTCGACGAGCGCAAGCGCCGCCATGACATCAACATGGCCGCGCTGCGCAAGAACGACCTCGGCGTGTGGCGCGATACGTTCCTGCGCGATCTGCGCAGCATCCGGCCCGCCAGCCCGGCGCCGCGCAGCGCGCCGTCGGCCTGAGGCTGCGCTCGAACCGCGAGGCCGATCATGCTGACCACGCTGGCGGTGGCCAACTACCGTTCGCTGCGCGATCTGATCGCGCCGCTGCACGGACTCAATGTCGTGACCGGCCCGAACGGCAGCGGCAAGTCGAACGTGTATCGCGCGCTGCGCCTGCTTGCCGCGACCGCGCGCGGCGGCGTGATTCCGTCGCTGGCGCGCGAAGGCGGCCTGCAGTCGACGCTGTGGGCGGGCCCCGAGCGCTTTTCGCGCGCGATGCGGGCCGGCGACGAGCCGGTGCAGGGCACGCGCCGCCACGAGCCGGTGAACCTGCGCCTCGGTTTTGCCGGCGATGAATTCGGTTATGCGATCGACCTCGGCTTGCCGATTCCGGGGCCGACGCAGTTCAGCCTCGACCCGGTCATCAAGCGCGAGTGCATCTGGAGCGGGCCGCTGTTGCGTCCGTCGGCGCTGCTGGTCGACCGGCACGGCGCGTCGCTGCGCACGCGCGCGGACAACGGCGACTGGCAGACCGTGCCGCAGACGGTGGCGAGCTTCGACAGCATGATGACCGAGTTCGCGGACCCGCGCGGCGCGCCGGAAATGCTCGCGGTGCGTGAACAGATTCGCTCGTGGCGCTTCTACGACTACTTTCGCACCGACGCGAGCGCGCCCGCGCGACTGCCGCAAATCGGCACGCATACGCCGGTGCTGGCCGACGACGGCGCGGATCTCGCGGCCGCCTTGCAGACGATTCGCGAGATCGGCTCGCCGCGCGCGCTCGACGATGCGGTGAGCGATGCGTTTCCCGGCTCGCGCATCGATATCACGAACCTCGACGGCCGCTTCGAAGTGACGATGCATCAGCACGGCCTGTTGCGGCCGCTGAAGGCCGCGGAACTGTCCGACGGCACGCTGCGCTATCTGCTGCTGATCGCCGCGCTGCTGACGCCGCGTCCGCCCGCGCTGCTGGTGCTGAACGAACCGGAGACGAGTCTTCATCCCGATCTGCTGCCCGCGCTCGGACGGTTGATCGCACAGGCGTCCGGGTCTTCCCAGGTGCTGGTGGTGTCGCACGCGGCGCGTCTCATCGCCGCGCTCGAGCGCGACAGCGGCAGCCAGTCGCTGGTGCTCGAGAAGGAGCTTGGTGCGACGCGCATCGCGGGTGTCGACGAATTCGACGTGCCGGCGTGGAAGTGGCCGGCGCGATAGGTCGCGGCCGGATAGATTGCGGCCCGAAGGATTGCGGCCCGACAGATCGCGCATCCATAGATAGCAGACCCGACGGGTCGCGATGTGAGCGGCTCGCCGTAAGTCAGGCTGCAGTGACGCAGGTGGCCGCCAGGCAGCTCGCGGCGCAGCCGGTTGCGCGCGAAGCCGTGCGCACTTCGCGCGTGCGCGTCGTGCCGCTTAAAATGCGCGGTCCCGTGTGCATCGATGCGCGTCGCATCGTTCTCTCTTCGTGAGCGAATGTTTCCCGACTGTAACAGCGCTCTGCAAGTGAAATAGACGCGGTTTTTTCCATCCGCCCAGGCAATAATCGAGTCACGTAAGCAAAACGACAGCAGGCAGCAAGGCAAAAACGCCGGCAAAAAGCCGTCGCGCATGGGAGGCCTGCATGCGGAGCGAATCGCCGTTCACACCCCGCAGCCTCACCGCGGGCGACGACCTGCGGTTCGCTCCAATTGCCCGCAAGCCTGCCGCGCTGGCATACTCGCTCGCCACTACGGAGACGTCATGAGAATTGCGCAGATCGCCCCTTTGACGGAGTCGGTACCGCCGAAGCTTTACGGCGGCACCGAGCGTGTCGTGTCATACATCACCGAGGCGCTGGTCGATCTCGGCCACGACGTCACGCTGTTCGCCAGCGGCGACTCGGTCACGCGCGCGAAGCTCGAAGCGGTGTGGCCGCGCGCGCTGCGCCTCGATCCGGGCATTCGCGACCGCGTGGCGCCCCATATGCTGCTGATGGAACTGGTGCGCCGCCAGGCCGACCAGTTCGACGTGCTGCATTTCCATATGGATTACTACTCGTTCTCGGTGTTCAAGCGCCAGGACACGCCGTTCGTCACGACGCTGCACGGCCGCCTCGATTTGCCCGAGCAGCAGCCGGTATTCGATACGTTCAATACCGCGCCGGTGGTCTCCATCTCGAACTCGCAGCGCCAGCCGCTGCCGCAGGCGCGCTGGCTGACCACCGTGTATCACGGTTTGCCGGAAGCGCTGTATACGCCGCAACCGGTCGAGCAGAAGTACCTCGCGTTTCTCGGCCGCATCTCGCCCGAGAAACGGGTCGACACGGCGATTCGCATCGCGGGCCGCTGCGGCATGCCGATCCGAATCGCGGCGAAAGTCGATGCCGCCGACCGCGAATATTTCGAGCGCGATATCCGGCCGTTGTTCGATCTGCCGTATGTCGAATACATCGGGGAAATCGCCGACCATGAGAAGGCCGGATTCCTGTCCGGTGCGCATGCGCTGTTGTTCCCGATCGACTGGCCCGAGCCGTTCGGGCTGGTGATGATCGAAGCGATGGCATGCGGCACGCCGGTCATCGCGTTCAATCGCGGTGCGGTGCCCGAGGTGGTCGATGACGGTGTGTCCGGCTTTATCGTCGAGGACGAGATCGGCGCGGTGGCGGCGGTGAACCGCCTGCACAAGCTGCCGCGCGAGGGCGTGCGGCGACGCTTCGAGGAGCGCTTCACGTCGCACCGGATGGCGCAGCAATACGTGGACGCGTATCAGTCCGTGATCCGTGCGCAGAAGCGCTCGCGCTTCAAGGTGATCGATACGTCGACGAGTCCGTGAGATTGCATGGCGCCAATGATCGGCGCGACGCGACCGCGCCGATGTGAGTCTTCAGCTTAGGACTGCGAGCCGCCCGATCTCAACTGGTTGTAGGCCCAGTTAGCCAGCGCGGGATCGTGTTGCGGCTTCGAGCTATGCTCGAAGCGCAGCAGGCCGCCCCCCGCGTAAGCGTCGTCGGGGCGATGAGCTTTCCAGTCCTCCGAGCACCCGCACGGCGGCTGCACGTCGCGCTTCTCATTGCCCGAGCGTCCGTTTACGCCGATGATCCCGAGCGAACCGGCATCCTCGACGCGCGTATGAATCTGATGGGTGACATTCATTTTTTGCCCTTCCTTTTATAAAGCAGGTTGGAGAATCGCTTCGCGCTCGGCGAGCGCGTGCGATGGACACGTCGCTGCGCTGACGTGTCGATTCCATTTTGCTCAGGGCGGCTAAGGGCGGGAAATACTGGAACATCGTGACCCAAACACGGCAGCATTGCGCGCCGCTGCATGCGGATGGGGAAATCGAATCCGTCGACCGGATGCGCTGAACCCACAAAGCCGGACCCCGGCTTTGTGGGTTCAGTTCAGCAAGACGTGAGACTGTTGCGCGTCAGGATGCCGGGTGCATGGACGGCGGCGGACAACGCTGACCGGACGCGCTGCGCGGCTAGATCTTCAGCCGCGTCACCTTCGTACCGGCGAGGGATACATCGGCCATCAAACCCGCGTTAGTGAGGATGAACACTTCGACCGGTGCAGTCGCGGTGGTCGAATCGACGGCGCCGTTGGCGCCGATCTTCACGAGCGCGACCGACGCATCGGCGCCGACCGACCAGCCGTCCGCACTGCGGAAGCGGTCGAGCGCGTCCTGCGTCATGAAGCAGAAGATGATCGCCTTCGATTGCGCACCGGCTTGCAGGCCAAACGAACCCGACACCGTGCTGTAGTACCCGACGGAGCTGCCGCCGACGCGCAGCGCGCCTTCGCCGTACTGCCCGCCAATCACGAAACCAACCTGAATCACCGACGGGAACACCAGCACGCCGCGCGATTTCGCGACCAGCTCGCGCGAACCGGTGACAGTGCTGTAAAGCCGGGACATCGTGCCGTCGACGCTCGCGTCAATCGACTGCCGCTTCGACATGTCGGTCGCGCCCGATTCTCCACTCTTCGTGGTGGTGGTGCAGCCTGCGAGTGCAAGACTTCCGAAAGCGAGCGCGGCGCTACTTTTTAGAATGAAGTTTCGTCTTTGCATCGTTTTTCTCCATCGTGGTTCCGGGTATGCAGCCTCAGTTCACGCGGGTTGCTGTTTAGTTATAACACACGGATGCATAAAGAGCGTCTTTTACCGGCGACCCGCAGCGCCTTGTGTGATGGGCGTTTCCGGGCGGGCGACCGATGCTTCGGGTAAATCCGACCGGTGCCGCGGTACGCGCCGGACCGCTGCGCGTGGCAGATTCGCACGGCGCGCGGCTCTCGCGTCATCCGCTTTTGCGCTGACGATTTGCCCGCCGCGGCAGCTGCGAATCCGGTTGTTTTTACTGATATCAGCGCGCCGTTATCGTCAGTTGAAGCCTTGTTGAAAGTGTTGCAGCGGCGCATCACTCGCCGTTCAAGCGCCCAGGCGCCCAGGCGCCTGAACGCCTCAATGCCTCAATGCCAACCAGCCGCCTGACTGCCAGCCCGCATACGCGGAGCGTACGCCGCGCGCTTCAGTGATTCGCGGGGCTCTTCGCCGACCCTGGCGCGGCGCCGGGCGCCGCATGGGGC
>NZ_CADIKF010000020.1 GCF_902859875.1 Paraburkholderia solisilvae
TGCCGCCCACCGCGCGCGCCTGCAGCGACGCGAGCGCCGCCGCCAGCCGGCGCCGTCCGCGCGCAAGCCGCGACATCACCGTACCGACCGGCAGGTCCGCAATCGTCGCGATCTCGCGATAACTGAGCTCCTCCAGTTCGCGCAGCACCATCACCTCGCGATACTCGGCCGGCAACTGCTCGAGCGCCTCGTGCACGAGCCGCGCGTCCTGGTCGCGCATCATCAGCGTCTCGGGGTCGGCGTGCGGCTCGCTCCAGCCTTCGAACATCGCATCGTCGAGGTTCTCGTCGAACTCGACCGAATGGCGCGACATCTCGCGCTTCTGCCATTCGCTGTACCAGGTGCGCCGCACGATCGTGAGCAGCCACGGTCGCGCGTTGTCGCCGTGGAACATGTCGAAATAGCGGAATGCGCGCATATACGCGTCCTGCACGATGTCTTCGGCATCGTTCGGATTGCCGCACAACCAGCGCGCAAGGTTAAAAGCCGCATCGAGATGCGGCAGCGCCATCTGCTGGAAGCGGGCGCTGCGCTGTGCGGCATCACTGTCGGTTTCGATCACCGGAGCCCTCCGAACGTTACGGCTGCTATACCGGCTACGCGACGAGTTTATTCCCGTGCCGCGCGCGATTCGCAAAAAATAAAGCGGGAATAAAAAACCTCGCCGCCAGGTTCGACAGGCAACCGGAACCTGAGAGGAGCGATCCATGCAAACCACCCTTCGTCATCTGAAACGGCGCGATTTCCTGAAGCTGGCCGCGGTCGGCGGCGCAGCGTTCGCGTCGGCGCTGCCCGGCTTCACGTACGGGCGCGACCGGGACTTTTACTTCGTCCAGCTATCGGATTCGCACTGGGGCTTCGAAGGCCCGGCCGTCAATCCGGATGCGAAAGGCACGCTGCCGAAGGCCATCGCGGCGGTCAACGCGCTGCCCGTCAAGCCGGACTTCGTGATCTTCACCGGCGACCTCACGCACACCACCGACGACCCGATGCTGCGCCGCGAACGGATGCAACAGTTCGAGACGATCGTCGCGCAATTGAACGTCAAGCCGCTCTATCTGATGCCGGGCGAACACGATGCGAGCCTCGACGCGGGCGCCGCCTACAAGGAGCGTTTCGGCGCGACTCACTACACGTTCGACCACAAGGGCGTGCACTTCATCACGCTCGACAACGTGTCGGATCCGGCGGGCCGCGTCGGCGCCGAGCAGATCGCGTGGCTTGCCGCCGATATCGACCGGCAGCCGCAGGACGCGCGCATCGTCGTCTTCACGCACCGGCCGCTGTTCGACCTCGCGCCGCAATGGGACTGGGCGACGCGCGACGGCGCGCAGGTGATCGACGTCTTGACGCGGCGCCAGAACGTCACCGTGTTCTACGGACACATCCATCAGGAGCATCACACGATGACCGGCAATATCGCGCACCACGCGGCGCGCTCGCTGATGTTCCCGCTGCCTGCGCCCGGCTCGCAGGAAAAGCGGCTGCCGGTGCCGTGGGATGCGGCGGCGCCCTACCGCGGGCTCGGCTGGCGCCAGGTCGAGGTGAACGGCCAGCCGCGCGCGTTTGCGCTGAACGAAATGCCGGTCCGCAACCCGAGCGCAACCTGACCTGAGGACATGTGATGCAAACCAACACCCCCCACGCGCCGCGGAATGCCGCCCGTCGCAAATGGCTGATGCTGGCAGGCGCGGCGGCCGCGCTCACGGCGCTGTCGCGCATCCCGGCGCGGGCGGCCACGCCGCGCGTGATCCAGGTGCACGCGAAGCGCTTCGTGTTCACGCCGAATCAGATCAAGCTCGCGCCGCACGAGTCGGTCGTGTTCGAACTGACCTCCGAAGACGTCCCGATGGGCTTTTCGATTCCGCAATACGGGGTGCGCGCCGACGTGCCGCCGGGGCCGCCGGTGCGGCTCGCGGCGCAGGCGGGCGAAGCCGGCAACGTCGAGTTTCTGTGCGACATTTTTTGCGGCTCGGGGCACGAAACCATGAACGGGTCGCTGATCGTCGGATGAAAGCGCGGGCGGCGGCGCACTGCCCCGTCGCCCTTCGCCGCTACGTCTCGCCCGTCCAATACCCCGGCTGCGCGTACGCCGCTTTCAGATAATCGATGAAATACCGCACCTTCGCCGGCACGAACCGCTGCTGCGGATACACCGCGACAATGTCGTAATCGGGCAACGCATACTCGTCGAGCACGGTTTCGAGTTCGCCGCGTACGAGCTGCTGCTGCACTTCCCACGTCGAGCGCCAGCCGAGCCCCAGCCCTTCGGACACCCAACGGTGCAGCAACTCGCCGTCGTTGCAATCGAGCGTGCCGCCGACGCGCACCGTCACGAGCTTGCCGTTGCGCCGGAAGTACCAGCCGCGGTTCTGCCCGCCTTGCAGGTTGAACGCGAGGCAATTGTGCTGCGGCAGATCGTCGAGCGTTCTGGGCCGTCCGTGCCTCGCGAAGTAGGCGGGCGTGCCGCACACGACGCGCCGGTTCGACGCGAGCTTGACCGCGACGAAGTTCGGATCGACCGCGCCGCCGATGCGGATCGACAGGTCGTAGCCCTCGCGCACGAGGTCGACCACGCGGTCGGTCAGATTGAACGACACCTGCAGTTCGGGCTTGTCCGCCAGAAACGCGGATGCGAGCGGCGCGACGTGCTTGCGCCCGAACGCAGCCGGCGCCGACACGATCAGATGGCCGCTCACGCCGCGGTGCCCGGCGCTCAGTTCGTTCTCCGCCTGATCCCAGTCGGCGAGCATTCCACGGCAGCGTTCGAGGAAGGCGGCCCCCTCTTCGCTGACGACGAGCCGCCGGGTGGAGCGGTACATCAGCTTGACGCCGACCCGCTTTTCGAGCGCGTCGATACGGCGCCCAAGGATGACCGGCGACACCCCTTCCTCGAGCGCCGCGGCCGCGAGACTGCCCGCATCCGCGACGCGCACGAAGGTTTCGATCTGCTTGAAGCGGTCCATCCCGGTCTCCCATTCAGCCCTGTTAAAGCTGGCTAGCCCGATATCGATTAGATACTTTTTGTATCGGAATAAACAACTCAGGGTGATCTTATCAAACCTTTGAGGCAGGCCTAAAGTGCGAGGAACGCCCCATTTCCCACTTAGCAGGACCCTCCGAGGAGACATTCATGGCCAAGATGAGAGCCGTCGACGCAGCCGTACTCGTGCTCGAAAAGGAAGGCATCGACACCGCGTTCGGCGTGCCGGGCGCCGCGATCAACCCGTTCTATTCCGCGATGCGCAAGGCGGGCAATATCAGCCACGTGCTCGCGCGTCACGTCGAAGGCGCGTCGCATATGGCCGAAGGCTACACGCGCGCCGCGCCCGGCAATATCGGCGTGTGCATCGGCACGTCGGGGCCGGCCGGCACCGACATGATCACCGGCCTCTACTCGGCCTCCGCCGATTCGATTCCGATTCTCGCGATCACCGGCCAGGCGCCGCGCGCGCGCCTCTACAAGGAAGACTTCCAGGCCGTCGATATCGAATCGATCGCCAAGCCCGTCACCAAATGGGCGGTCACCGTCCGCGAGCCGGCGCTCGTGCCGCGCGTGTTCCAGCAGGCATTCCACCTGATGCGCTCGGGCCGCCCGGGTCCGGTGCTGGTCGACCTGCCGATCGATGTGCAACTGGCCGAAATCGAGTTCGATATCGCGACCTACGAACCGCTGCCGATCTACAAGCCGAAGGCGAGCCGCGGGCAGATCGAAGCGGCGTTGAAGATGCTGAACGACGCGGAAAAGCCGCTGATCGTCTCGGGCGGCGGCGTGATCAACGCGGCAGCCGAAGACCTGCTCGTGCAATTCGCCGAAACGCTCGGCGTGCCGGTCATCCCGACGTTGATGTCGTGGGGCGCGATTCCCGACGACCATCCGCTGATGGCCGGCATGGTCGGCCTGCAGACGTCGCACCGCTACGGCAACGCGACGATGCTCGCGTCGGACTTCGTGCTCGGCATCGGCAACCGCTGGGCGAACCGCCATACCGGCAGCATCGAGGTTTACACCAAGGGCCGTAAGTTCGTGCACGTGGATATCGAGCCGACGCAGATCGGCCGCGTGTTCGGGCCGGATCTCGGCATCGTGTCCGACGCGAAGGCGGCGCTCGAACTGTTCGTCGAAGTCGCGAAGGAATGGAAAGCGGCGGCCAAGCTGAAGAACCGCGGCGCATGGGTCGAGCAATGCCAGGAGCGCAAGCGCACGATGCTGCGCAAGACGCACTTCGACAACGTGCCGGTCAAGCCGCAGCGCGTCTACGAAGAGATGAACAAGGTATTCGGCCGCGACACCTGCTATGTGAGCACGATCGGTCTGTCGCAGATCGCGGGCGCGCAGTTCCTGCATGTGTTCAAGGCGCGCAACTGGATCAACTGCGGCCAGGCGGGCCCGCTCGGCTGGACCATTCCGGCCGCGCTCGGCGTGCGTGCGGCGGACCCGCAGCGTCCGATCGTCGCGCTGTCCGGCGACTACGACTTCCAGTTCATGATCGAAGAGCTCGCGGCCGGCGCTCAGTTCAAGCTGCCGTACGTGCACGTGGTGGTGAATAACTCGTACCTCGGCCTGATCCGTCAGGCGCAGCGCGCGTTCGACATGGACTACTGCGTACAGCTCGCGTTCGACAATATCAACGCGCCGGAAGTGGAAGGCTATGGCGTCGATCACGTCGCGGTCGCAGAAGGTCTCGGCTGCAAGGCGTTGCGCGTGTTCAAGCCGGAAGAGATCGCACCGGCGCTGAAGAAAGCGCAGTCGATGCTCTCCGAGTTCAACGTGCCGGTGGTCGTCGAAGTCATTCTGGAACGCGTGACCAACATTTCGATGGGCACGGAAATCGACGCGGTCAACGAGTTCGAAGAGCTCGCCGAATCGCACAAGGATGCGCCGACGTCGATCAGCGCACTCAGCGCGCTGGACTGAGCGAGCGTCGCGCCTGATCGTTCGCCCGCTTGCCCGACTCGGGCGAGCGAGGCGATCGATGCCGCGCGCTCGCACAGTCGACGTCGGGTGACCCGCGCGCGCTGCGCTGCGTCGCGCGCCGTGGGACATCACGCCGATTCGTCGCTTCTGTTTTTGCCGGACCTGCCGGAGACGGCCTGAAAAAGCCGTCCGCGGGACGCTGTTCATCTGACCGACCAGAGACACACAATGCCGAAATTCGCTGCCAATCTGACCATGCTGTTCAATGAAGTCCCGTTCCTCGAGCGCTTTGCCGCCGCGGCCAACGCGGGCTTCGATGCTGTCGAATTCCTGTTCCCCTATCCGTACAAAACCGCTGAACTGGCCGAGCGTCTGCAGCAAAACCGCCTGAAGCTGGTGCTGCACAACCTGCCGGCCGGTAACTGGGAAGCCGGCGAGCGCGGCATCGCGTGCCTGCCGGATCGCGTCGGCGAGTTCCAGGAAGGCGTGGGCCGCGCGATCGAATACGCGAAAGCGTTGAAGGTGCCGCAGCTGAATTGCCTCGTCGGCATTCCGACCGCGGGCGTCGATGCGGACAAGGCGCGCGCGACGATCGTCGACAACCTGCGGTTTGCCGCTGCCGCGTTGAAGAAGGAAGGCATCCGGCTGCTGGTCGAGCCTTGCAACTCGTACGATATACCGGGTTTCGCGCTGAACCGCTCCGCCGAAGGGCTGGACGTGATCCGCGCGGTCGGCTCCGACAACCTGTTCCTGCAATACGACATCTATCACATGCAGCGGATGGAAGGCGAACTCGCGGCGACCATCAAAAAGAATTTCGCGTCGATTGCGCATATCCAGCTGGCCGACAACCCCGGCCGCAACGAACCCGGCACCGGCGAAATCCACTACCCGTTCCTGTTCGATCTGCTCGACTCGCTCGGCTATGCGGGTTATATCGGCTGCGAGTACAAGCCGCGCAAGACGACCACCGAAGGACTCGGCTGGCTCAAACAGCTTGCGCGCGCAACGGCCTGAACGCAGCGACGCTGACCCGCACTTCAAACTTTTACTGGATGTCACTGGAGAGTATGCAATGGCAAAGATCGGTTTCATCGGCCTCGGCATCATGGGCTCGCATATGGCGCGCAACCTTCTCAAGGGCGGTCACACGCTGATTGTGAATGGCGCCTACCCGGTGCCGGACGATCTGACCAGAACGACGACCGTGGTCAAGAATTCGACCGCCGTCGCGCAAGCGTCCGAGATCGTCGTGATCATGGTGCCGGATACGCCGGATGTCGCCAACGTGCTGTTCGCCGATGACGGCGTCGCCGCGGGCCTGAGCAAGGGCAAGCTCGTAATCGACATGAGCTCGATCTCGCCGCTCGAAACGCAGGCGTTCGCGAAGAAGGTCAACGAGCTCGGCTGCGATTATCTCGACGCGCCGGTGTCCGGCGGCGAAATCGGCGCGCGCGACGCGACGCTGACGATCATGGTCGGCGGTCCGCAGAAAGCGTTCGATCAGGCCAAGCCGCTGTTCGACCTGATGGGCAAGAACGTCTCGCTGATCGGCGATAACGGCGCGGGTCAGACCTGCAAGGTTGCGAATCAGATCATCGTCGCGCTGAATATCGAAGCAGTCGCGGAGGCGCTGCTGTTCGCCGCACGCTCGGGCGCCGATCCGGAACGCGTACGCCGCGCGCTGATGGGCGGCTTCGCCGCGTCGCGCATTCTCGAAGTGCATGGCGAGCGGATGACCAAACGCACGTTCAATCCGGGTTTCCGTATCGAGCTGCACCAGAAGGATCTGAATCTCGCGCTCGACGGTGCGCGCAAGCTCGGTATCGCGCTGCCGAACACCGCCAGCGCGCAACAGCTGTTCAGCGTGTGCGCAGCGAATGGCGGCAAGGCGTGGGATCACTCGGCGATGGTGCGCGCGCTCGAGATCATGGCGAACTTCGAAGTCGCGCAGGCGCCCGCCAGCGACGCGAAGGCCGCGTAGAAGCAAACACGCAATCGAGGCGATCGGGCAAGCAACGCCTTGTCGCCAGCAACTCGGGTTGCCGCAACATGGCGTGCACGTGGATCGGTTCGACAGCCGGCGCGTGAACGATTCCTCGCGGCAGCCCTCAGGTGGGGCGTCCGGTCCGATGCGCGCAGCGCGGCGGACTGGACAAATCAAGCCGCTCTGGGCTGAGAGCGGTGAGTGGGGTCCGCAGCGGCACCCGGCGGCGACGAGGAAGCCTTGGTCGGTCAGACGTCGTCGTCGGGTGTCCGCCTGTCGGATGTCCTCGTGCTGCCGCATGCGCGCGCATTGCGGCGCGCAGCGCACCTGCGCGACGGCTAGCACCGCACATACTGTCCCGGTTGAAAGATCCGCAACAGATACTCTTTCATCGACGGCGCGAAATCCGGCCGCTCGATCGTGTCGGGCGCATGCGCGAACGACGCGAAGCGAAATTGCACCGGGTACGTCTGATCGAGATAGTTCTGCAACTCGTCGCGTGTCTTGAACGGCGTGAAGTCGACTACGCAGGAGCGCGCATGCTGGTCCGCGATCCGCGACTTCAGGTCGGCAGCCGTGTCCGGAATGCGATAAGGCGCCGCCTGCATTTCGAGGACCGTTTTCCCCGGCGGATAGTAAAGGCCGTAGAAGCCATCGACGAGCGGCGCCACATCGGGCAGCCGCAAGTTCACGATAACGTCCGCGTCCGTGTTTTCGCTGTGGTGTCGAACCAATGCATGCGGCGGAAAGACATAGCCGTTCGCAAGCGCGTCTTTCAGCTGGAACGGCAGCAACAGGTCTTGCGCGACAAGCAGAGAAAACACGCCGTACACCGCAACCGGCAGCGCCGGGTAAATGCGCGACCGCGCGCGCGTCATCATGCCGATCGATGCGGCCGCAACGAACGTCAACCCGTAGCTGATCGTCCGCGGCGAATACAGATCGTATTGCGTCTGCGTGCGCAGATAAAACGCGAGCAGCAGAAAAGCGACGCCCGAGAACATCAGCAGCCGGCAAGCGCGCGCGTCGCCATCGCCGCGCACGGCACGGCCGGGTTGCAACGGCCACGCGCCATATTTTCTCGCGAGCCAAAGCAGCAGCACGGCCGCGACGCTGAACCACACGCCTTCCTTCGCGAGCTGCACGACGAACTTGACGGTCAGGAAACCGAACGTCTCAGGCGCGGGAATGCGGCCCATGCCCGTGCCGAAACCGGTCATCTGGATGTTGAACTTCTGGTACGCAACGAAGAAGACGGCGGACAGCACAAAGGCCGGCAGCGCGACGAGCGCCGTCTTCCTGCCGTACGCGAGCCACACGCCAATAAAGATGGCCGCGGCAAAGGGCGCGAAGAAGTAGCGGGCCGAACAGCCGGCCACCAGGAACAGCGCCAGCAACGACACGTTCCAGTATCGTCTTTCGCCGCGATGGATGCGCGAAATCGCGTACACGGCACCGCAAAACGCGAACAGAAAGAGGTTTTCGGACCACGTGTACTGATACAACCCGATCGACAGCGGATTGATGATGATCAGCGCGGGCACGAGCACGTTGCGGAAGGTCTTCATCAACAGCCAGAATCCGCCGAACGCGAGTATCAGGTTGGTCGCCTTGCTGCTCAGCATCAGGCTCGCGATATCGTGTGCGGGCGCCGTCAACGCGATCGCGAGCGGGTAGCCGCACGGGAAGACCGCGAAGTACGCGCCGTCGACCGTGCAGCCGCGGCCGTCGCGGATCGACTGCGCGAGATGCAGGTAATTCCACGAGTCGACCGTCAGGAAGCCGAACGCGCCGGCTGCGAGCGCGCCGGCGGCAAGCACGATAAAGATCGCCAGACAATACGCAGATCGCGTCGAGCTCCAACGGCTCACCATCGATTGCGACCGCGCCCGCTGCACGCGCATCGGCGGCGCCGCCTCGATGCTGGCCGATGATGCGGGCGTGATGGTCAGCCCACGCAAAACGCCCGTCATCCACCGGTAAAACTGGCCCGCTTCCATCTTCGCATGTCCTCCAACGGCGTCGTGAGCTTCGCGCAACGACCGTCGGCCGGCCCGTTGCATCGAACGATGCGGCCGCTGTACGAGCGGCCGATGGCAGTCGAGGGGACACGCCGCCACGCGAGCTTGCGAGCGGGCAATATCGTCACGCCGCGGCGACCGCCGGATCTGCTCCGGCGCCGCGGCTCCCCCCGGGTTGGCCGCGGGCGCGGTGCGCGCCGCGGCCCACTGTTGTCGTACTAGATGGCCAGCACCATGCTGATCGCGCACAGTCCGATCACCGCACCGCTCACGCGGTCCTTGAATGTGAACACGATCGGGTCGTCATGCATCTGGCCGCGAAACGCGAACATCCAGATCCGGCTGACCCAGTACAGCGTCAGCGCGAACACCGCCCACAGCAACTGCGGATGCCGGTACATCTGCGTGAGTTCCGGCGAATTCAGATAAAGCGCGAGCACCAGCACCGCGAGATACGCGGAGGACGTGCCGAACGAGCGCAGAATCGACATATCCTGCGTGATATAGCCGCGCCCCGCCGCTTCCATTCTGCCCTGACGCAGAATGCTCTCGAGCTCGACGTAGCGCTTCACCATCGCAAGGCTCAGGAAGATCGGCACGCAAAAGAGAATCAGCCAGTACGACAGCGTGATGTCGGTGGCCGCGCCGCCCGCGATCACACGCACCGTGTACAGGCACGCAAGCGTGAACACATCGATGAGCGCCATGCGTTTCAGGCTGAACGAGTACGCGACGGTTGCCGCCAGATACGCGGCGAGCACCGCGCCGAAGTGCCACGGCAGCAACGTCGCGAGCCCGATGCCGCCGGCAAGCAGCGCAACGGTCACGACGATGCCCAGCGACAGCGGCAGATGCCCCGACGCGAACGGGCGGCTGCGCTTGCGTTCGTGACGGCGGTCGGCGTCGAGGTCGAGCATATCGTTGAGCAGATACACCGACGATGCACTGAGATTGAACGACGCGAACGCGATACAGGCCTCGAGCATCACATGCGGATCCGCGAAGCGGTGTGCGGTCAGCACCGGCACGAAAATCAGCACGTTCTTGACCCACTGGTGCACGCGCATCTCTTTCAGCACGAGCGGCACGATGCGGCGCTTGCTTTCGAAGAAGATGATCGCTTCGTTGACCTTGCGCGCGGCAGCCGCGATATGCCGGTCGCCGACCACGATCGCGCGGCGCGCGCGACGCCACACCGGCACGTCGGCGAGCGCATCGCCGCAATAGTCGAAGCCCTGGTCGCCGAACTCCGCCACCAGCACATCGGCCTTGTTGCGGCCAAGCAGATTGCGCTCGGCGGTGCTCGCGAGCACGCCCTTGAAGAGGCCGAAGTGCTCGGCCACCTGGCTTGCAAAACGATGATTGGACGCCGTGCACAGATACAGCGACCGGCCGGTGGAATGCTCGTCGCGCAGATAGTCGACCAGTTGGCTGTTGTACGGCAACACGCCGACATCGAGCGTCACGCGTTTGGCGATCTGCTCTTTCAGATGCGCCTTGCCGTGCAGCAGCCACGCGAGACAAAGGAAAATGGCCCATGGGTTGTGCTTCACCAGCACCAGGAACCCTTCGAGAAGAAAATCCGTACGCGTGAGCGTGCCGTCCAGATCGACGCATAACGGAATTGCCGTATTCGCCATGAATACCTCGTTCACCTGACGTTTTTCTTCAACGCACTGCTTGCGCAGTCGGGTCCGGACGGCCCGCTTCATTTCGCATCCGGAACGGCGGCAACAGCGGAAGATGTCGTCGCGAGCAATCCGCATACGGAATGCGCGACGACCAGGGCCATGCTATCGATGCATCCGGCGCGGCTCTGTGCGGCACCGCACCGCGAGCTCAAGCGAACACGAAACGCTTGTCGAGGTGGTACTTCGCGAGATAGCCGAGCGTCAGTCCGAGCGCACCGCCTGCAAGGCGTGCCGGCTCGGTATGGAAGATGGCCTGCGCGCTGAACTCGACGGCCCAGAAGAGCGCGGTCGTGCCCAGCCCCATCACGACGTACAGCGTGAATGTCTGGAGGCCATGCGCGACGCTGCGATGCGGGTAGCGAAAAATCCAGGCCTTGTCGAGCATGTATTTGACGACGAGCCCGACGCCGGTGCCGACGCATACCGACAACGGCACCGCAAGCCATCCGCTATAGAGCCAGAACGAAAGCTTCTGGCTCGCGAGGTTGGCGACAATCGACAATGCCGCGAATGTCGCGTACCACACGACGAGCCGCGAACGGTTAAGCGGCGTCGCAGCCGCAGCGAGTGCCGGGCCGCTCATCGTGGCGCCGCCTGGCGAACATCGCGAAGCGACAGCAGGCTTCGCGCGTTTGCGCACGCAAGCGTCCGGTGTGGTCTGCATAGCGCCGGCCGCTTCACAGCGACACCCGTTTGAAAACGAAGCCCGGCAGCGCGCGGATGACCAGCATGATGCCGCTCCAGAACCACGGCGTGTACAGCGCATCCTTGCCGCGCTCGACCGCGCGCACGATATCGGCCGCAACCCGCTCCGGCGACGCGACCAGCGGGCCCGGCAGCGACAGGCCCGCTGTCATCGGCGTATCGACGAAGCCTGGTTTGATCGTCAGCACGCGTACGCCGGATTTGAAGAGGCGCGCGCGCAGACCTTCGCAGAAGGTCGCGACCGCCGCTTTCGCCGCGCCGTACACATAGTTCGACGGCCGGCCGCGGTCGCCCGCCACCGACGCGATCACCGCGAGCGTGCCGCTGCGCTGGCTTTCTAACAGGCCCGCCAGCAGCGTAAGCAGGGCGATCGTCGAGATCGCGTTGGTCGACAGTTCGTGCAACGCGGCGCCGACGTCGCGCTCGCACTGTGTCTGATCGGGCAGCGAACCGTGCGCGATCAGCACGATATCGATACTCCCCAGCGCGCGGCGGCATGCGTCGAGCATCGCCGGATGCTGCAGATGATCATTCATGTCGAGCACATGGGTCAGCACATTGCCCGCGCCGCGCACGCGCAGATCCTGCGCCACGGCGTCGAGCCGCAACGGCTGACGGCCGGTCAGGAACAGGTTGGCGCCCTGCTCCGCCCAACGCCGCGCGCAGGCGGCCGCGATGGCGGACGAGCCGCCGACGATCAGAACATTCTTCATGACTGTGTGGTCCGTTGCCAGAATCGCGACATCAAGGCCGGATCGCGATTGCGTTCGAGTTGGTGCCACGCCGGATACGCAGCGCGAAAACATGCGCCGCTCATATGCGCATCTTTCGCTGGATATTGACGGCCGCCCGCTTCGCTGACGATCGCGTCGAGCCGTTGAAAGAGCGCATCGTTGCGGCGCGCGTGTTGAGGAAAATCCAGTGCGAGCGACACGCCTTGCATCGGAAACGAGAGCAGACCTGGCGACGCGAGCGCGCCGCAACGCTTGAGCACCGCGAGAAACGAGCCCGAGCCGCTGTGCGCAATTGCCGCGAGAATCGCTTTGAGCGCGTCACGCGCGGCCGCTTCAGGAATTACGCACTGATGCTGCTGGAAACCGCGCTGGCCGTAGATGCGGTTCCAGTGCAGGATGCTGTCGAGCGGATACAGGAAGCGGATCAGATCGACATCCGCATGTGCGCTGCGCTGTCGTTGACGCCGGTAATACAGCGCGTTGAACGGCTTTAACGTATAGCGGTTGATCAGCGATAGCGGCAGCGCGAACGGCACGGTGCGCACGCGCGCCGCGGGCATCGACAGATCGCCGTGCGTCGCGTGGTCGCCGCACATATAGAGACCGCGCCCGAGCGCCGCGCCGTTTGCAAGGCAATCGACCCACGCGACACCGTATTCATGCTGCGGATCGAGTTCGTTCGACAGCGCGAAAAAACCGTCGAGATTGTCGAAGCGGATCGACGTGGTCGAGATGCGGCTCGACTGCACCGGCATCAACTGGATTTCGACCCACTCGATCACGCCGGTGAGACCGAGGCCGCCGATCGTCGCGCGAAACAGTTCGTCGTTTTCACCGGGCGCGCATTCAGCGGGGGCGCGGTCCGAGCGCAGCAGCGAAAAACGCCGCACGTGCCGCCCAAAGGTGCCGCGCACGTGATGGTTTTTGCCATGGACGTCATTGGCCACCGCGCCGGCGAGCGTCACGAACTGCGTGCCGGGCGTGACCGGCAGCATCCAGCCGCGCGGCACCGACAGCGCGAGCACGTCGCCGAGCGTCACGCCCGCTTCGGCCCTGAGTACGCCGTTCGTCCAGTCCGCGCTGATAAAGCGGCCGACGGCGCGCATATGCAGCACATGGTCGGTTGCCGCGAGGCAGCTGTCGCCGTAGCTGCGGCCGTTGCCGAACGCGAGCGTCGTGCCGAAGCGCGCGCTCACGCGCTCCAGTTCCGCCTGGATCGCGTCGCGCCACGCTAACGGGTGGCTCGATTGGGGCGCGTGAGGATAGTGCCCCCACGACTGCAGCTTCGACGCGCTCATGGGCTCGACCGTGGTCCGAATGAGCGCGATGGTAGCGGCGACGCAAAGGCGTGACCGTGGGTTGCAGCACAAAGGCTGAAGAAAGTCCGGCGGCCGGAGAAGGAAAGTCGTGTGACCGTGGCGGCAGCGAGGCGGCCCGGGTCGGGCCGCTGAAGATACCGTGAGCCGGCGCCGTGCGTCGCTACGACGAGCCTGCGCAGCGCGCCGCCGTTACCGAACGGGTCAGAACAGGTCGAACGCCCGTTGCAATTCCGCCGGCCCGGCATGGCCGGCCGCGAGCGCCAGCATCAGCAGCACACGCGCCTTGTAAGGATTCAACGAGTTCGCGGTGACGAAGCCGAGCGCGTCATCCGGCGCGGCGCCATTGTGCATCACATGGCCCGATCCCACGCGCGACGCGCGCACGACTGCGACGCCCCGCGCGAGCGCATCGGCAAGCGCCTGCTGCAGCGACACGTGCATCGAACCGTTGCCCGTGCCCGCCACGACGATGCCGCGCACACCGGCCTGCACCAGCGCATCGACTTGCAAGCGCGTCGCCCCCGCATAACTCGCGACAATTTCCACCATCGGCCATCCATCGGCTGCGACGGGTTCGATCGTCAGTCCGGTCGACACCGTGTGAGGCCGCAGGACACCGCGCAGAAATTCGACCCGCTCGTCTTGCACCCAGCCGAGTGCGCCGACTTCCGGCGAATGAAATGCGTCGACGGCGAAGGTGCTCGTCTTCACGACGTCGCGCGCGCTGTGGATCCGGTTGTTAAACGCGACCAGCACGCCCTGCCCGTGTGCCGCGCGATTCGCCGCGACGCTCACCGCATTGAGCAGGTTCAGCGGCCCGTCTGCCGACAGCGCGGTCGACGGCCGCATCGCCGCGGTCAGCACCACAGGCTTCGTGCTCTGCACGGTCAGATGCAACAGATACGCGGTTTCTTCGAGCGTGTCGGTGCCGTGCGTAATCACGATGCCGTCGACCGCGTCGGTTGCGAGCAGCGCGTTGACCCGTTGCACGAGCGTCGTCCACAGCGCGAGCGACATGTCCTTGCTATCGATGCTCGCGACCTGCTCCGCGTGGATGTTCGCAAGCGTCGACAGCGCCGGCACCGCCGCAAGCAGTTGCGCCACGCCGACGACACCCGCCTGGTAGCCCGCGGTGCGGGTTGCATCGTGCGCCGAGCCGGCGATCGTGCCGCCCGTCGCGAGCACCGCGATGCGCGACAGCACGCGCGGCGGCGCGGAGGAAAAGGACGAGGAAGAAGAGGTATTCATGGCGGCGATTGTAAGCGATGCGCATACGAGCGCTCGCCTGCGCCGCGGGCCTGTCACCGTACAGCCGCAATACCGGATGGCGGCAGCGGTGTGCGGCGGCGGACCAACCGGCATCGCGCAAACAAGCTGCACGCGCGGCGCCGCGCCAATCACGCCATTGCCGGGCAGCTATCATCAGGCAACTACCCGGCTGCAGCCCGGCTACCGGGCGTCAATCAAGCCGCTACGACGCCACCACCACGCCACGCTCAAGCCACTTCCCGCAATTGCGCCGCGATTTCCGCTTCGTTCAATTGCGGTGCGAACATCTCGATCAGGCGGTACGCATAAGCGCGCAGGAACGCGCCTTTGCGCAGGCCGACGCGCGTCGTGCTCGCTTCGAACAGATGTTGCGTATCGAGCGCGACGAGCTCGCTGTCGCGTTTCGGATCGAACGCCATCGCCGCGACAATGCCCACGCCCATGCCGAGCTCGACATAGGTCTTGATCACGTCGGCATCGATCGCGGTCAGCACGACGTCGGGCATCGCGCCCGCCTTCGTGAACGCCTGGTCCACATGCGAGCGGCCGGTGAAGTCCTGGTCGTACGTGACGATCGGATATTCGGCAATCTCCTCGAGCGTCAGGTTCGCGCGGCCGACGAGCGGATGGTCCTTCGGCACGACGACCACGTGATGCCACGAATAGCACGGGAACGTGACGATGTCCGGATACCGGTCGAGCGCTTCGGTCGAGATACCGATATCCGCTTCGCCGTTGATGATCATCTGCGCGATCTGCTGCGGGTTGCCCTGGCGCAGCGCGAGATGCACTTTCGGGAACACGTCGGTGAACTGACGGATCACTTTCGGCAGCGCATAGCGCGCCTGCGTGTGCGTGGTCGCGACGACGAGGTGGCCGTTGTCCTGATCCGCATATTGCCGGGCGACACGCCGCAGGTTTTCCGCATCGAGCAGCATCCGCTCGATCAGCTGATGCACCGCCTTGCCCGGCTCGGTCAGACCGGTGAGCCGCTTGCCGCGGCGAATAAAGATATCGACGCCGAGTTCGTCCTCGAGGTCCTTGATCTGTTTCGACACGCCCGACTGCGACGTGTACAGCACGTTCGCGACTTCGGTCAGGTTCATGTTCTGGCGCACGGCCTCGCGCACGAAGCGCAACTGCTGGAAGTTCATTGTTGTCTCCATCGCTGCGACGACGCGCGCGAAGTGAAATTGGTATTGAAAGAGGACATCGCGCGAGCCGCGGCGGTGCAGGCCGCCGCTCGCCTTTACCGCTGTGCGGGGAACACGCGCAGCGTGCGCGGCACCGCGGTGACCGCGTCGCCGACCGCGAGCTGCAATTCGCGCCACGCTTCGCGATCGAGCTCCGCTTCGAGCACCGTCGCGTCGAGCCCTTCCAGCTCGACGCGCACCGCGCCGCCAAGCGTCACGACACGCCGCACGCCGAGCGCGATGCCATCGCGACGGCCGCCCGCCTCGCCATACAGCACGAGATCGTGCGGACGCACATACGCGAGCGCCGGGCCTTCGAAGCCCGCATCGACGGCGATCGGCTGCGCGGCGCCGTCCGCGACGAAGCCCGCTTTGCCGACGCTGCCACGCAGCCGGTTCGCCGCACCGAGAAACTCGTAGACAAACGACGTCTGCGGATGGTCGTACACATCCTGCGGACCACCGACCTGTTCGACATGTCCGTGATTCATCACGACGATACGGTCCGCGACTTCGAGCGCTTCTTCCTGGTCATGCGTGACGAAGATGGTCGAAATATGCAGATCGTCGTGCAGGCGGCGCAACCAGCCGCGCAACTCCTTGCGCACCTTCGCGTCGAGCGCACCGAACGGCTCGTCGAGCAGCAACACTTTCGGCTCGACCGCCAGCGCACGCGCCAGCGCGATGCGCTGGCGCTGCCCGCCCGACAGCTCCGACGGATAGCGCGGCGCGAGCCAGTCGAGTTGCACGAGCTTGAGCAGCTCGTGCACCTTCTCGCGAATCACCGCGTCGGACGGCCGCTCGTTGCGCGGCTTCACGCGCAGGCCGAAAGCGACATTCTCGAAGACCGTCATATGCCGGAACAGCGCGTAGTGCTGGAACACGAAGCCGACCTGGCGCTCGCGCGCGCGCACATCGGCGACATCCTGTCCCTGCAGCACGACCTGTCCCGCGTCCGCGAACTCGAGGCCGGCAATCACGCGCAGCAGCGTGGTCTTGCCGCAACCGGACGGCCCGAGCAGCGCGACCAGCTCGCCGGGCGGGAAATCGAGCGACACGTTGTCGAGCGCGGTGAAGTCGCCGAAGCGCTTGTGCAGATTACGAACGGTGATACCCATCTGATGCGACTCCTTATTGGACCTGGCGGCCGGCAGCGGCCGCGCCGGACGGCGCCGCCTGTGCTGCGGAACCCGCGGAACCCGTGGAACCGGGCACGGCGGCAGCAGCAACGTTTGCCGCCTGCGCATCGGCGCGCTGCGACGACACGTCCGCGGCCATATGACGCTCGGCAAGCAGCTTGAGCGCAAGCGTCACCAGCGCGAGCAACGCGAGCAGCGACGCCACGGCGAACGCCGCCGAGAAGTTGTATTCGTTGTAGAGAATTTCGACGTGCAGCGGCATCGTGTCGGTCTGGCCGCGAATATGACCCGACACCACCGACACCGCGCCGAACTCGCCCATCGCACGCGCATTGCACAGAATCACGCCGTACAGCAGGCCCCATTTCACGTTCGGCAGCGTCACGCGGCGAAAGATCTGCCAGCCCGTCGCGCCGAGCACATGCGCGGCTTCTTCTTCATCGGTGCCTTGCGCCTGCATCAGCGGAATCAGCTCGCGCGCGACAAACGGAAACGTGACGAATACGGTCGCGAGCACGATGCCGGGCACCGCGAACACGATCTCCACGTTGTGCGCCTGCAGCCACGGGCCGAACCAGCCCTGTGCGCCGAACATCAGCACGTAGATCAAGCCGGCAATGACCGGCGACACCGAAAACGGCAGATCGATCAGCGTCGTCAGCAGCGCCTTGCCGCGGAACTCGAACTTCGCGATACACCACGACGCCGCGAGCCCGAACGCCAGGTTGAGCGGCACCGCGATGACCGCGGTCAGCAACGTCAATTTGATTGCGGACAGCGCATCCGGATCGGCGAGCGCTTCCAGATAGAACGCGAGACCCTTGCTGAGCGCCTGATAAAACACCGCGGCGAGCGGCACGACAAGAAACAGCACGAGAAACAGCAGCGCGATGCCCGTCAGTATCCAGCGGACCGCGCGCGACTCGCTGACCGGGTCGTCGCGGCGAGCCGCCCGCGCAGCCGGGCGACGCGTATTCGACAGCACGACGGAATCGTCGCTCATCGCGCACCTCCGTCCGCTGCGGCGGCTACTGCATGAGCGGGCGCCGCCGGCGCCGCGCTGCGGCTCGTGCGGCGCCGCAGGTACCACTGCAGCGTATTGATAAAGAGCAGCATCAGGAACGACACCACCAGCATCACGACCGCAATCGACGTCGCGCCTGCATAGTCGTATTGCTCGAGCTTCGTGATGATCAGCAGCGACGTGATTTCAGACTTCATCGGCACATTGCCCGCGATAAAGATCACCGAACCGTACTCGCCGAGCGCCCGCGCGAACGCGAGTGCGAAGCCGGTCAACAGCGCGGGAAACACCGCCGGCAGCACGACGCGCCGGAAGGTCAGCCAGCGCGATGCGCCGAGGCACGCGGCCGCCTCCTCCTGCTCTCGCTCGAACTCTTCGAGCACCGGCTGCACCGTGCGCACCACGAACGGCAAGCCGATAAACGTCAACGCGACCAGCACGCCGGCCGGCGTGAACGCGATCTTGATGCCGAGCGGTTCGAGAAACTGGCCGATCCAGCCGTTGCCCGCGTAGACCGCGGCGAGCGAAATGCCCGCGACCGAGGTCGGCAGCGCGAACGGCAGATCGACGATCGCATCGACGATGCGCTTGAACGGGAACGTATAGCGGGTCAGCACCCACGCGACCAGAAAGCCGAACACCGCGTTGATCAGCGCGCCGCCCAGCGCCGCGCAAAACGTCAGCCGGTACGATGCGAGCACGCGCGGCGATGCGACCGCGCGCACGAACTGGCTCCAGTCGAGCGTCGCCGTCTTCAGGAAGGTGGACGCGAGTGGAATCAGCACCACGAGGCTCAGATACGCCACCGTGATACCGAGTGTGAGGCCGAAGCCGGGCAACGCGCTCGGCTTGCGGAAGGTCAACGTCGTCATGCTCAATACTCTTTCCAGGTTGTGCCCAGGGTGCGGTGCGCAGGCCTCGCTGCGCAAGCCTCGTGAAGAAGCTCAAAAGCGCGCCCGAAGGCGCGCCTGCCTGACCGCATCCGCCGCGGCGGAACTACTGCGGCTGATAGATCGAATCGAACACGCCGCCATCGGCAAAGTGTGTTTTCTGCGCGTTCGCCCAGCCGCCGAACGTATCGTCGACCGTGTAGAGCTTCAGCTTCGGAAACTTCGCGGTCAGCGCCGCTGGCACCTTGTCCGAACGCGGACGGTAGAAATTCTTCGCGGCGATTTCCTGCCCCTCCTCGCTATACAGAAAGTTCAGATACGCGTCGGCCAGCTTGCGCGTGCCGTGCCGGTCGACCACTTTGTCGACCACCGCGACCGGCGGTTCCGCGAGAATGCTCACCGACGGCACGACAATCTCGAACTTGTCCGACCCGAACTCCTTCTGCGACAGAAACGCCTCGTTTTCCCACGCGATCAGCACGTCGCCGATGCCGCGCTGCACGAAGCTGGTCGTCGCGCCGCGCGCGCCGGAGTCGAGCACGCCCGCGTTCCTGTACAGCCTCGACACGAACTCTTTCGCCTTCTGCTCATTGCCGCCCGGCTGTTTCAGCGCGTACGCCCATGCGGCCAGATAGTTCCAGCGCGCGCCGCCCGAGGTCTTCGGGTTCGGCGTCACGATCGACACGCCCGGCTTCACCAGATCGTCCCAGTCCCTGATGTGCTTCGGGTTGCCCTTGCGCACGAGGAAGACGATCGTCGACGTGTACGGCGACGCGTTGTCCGGCAGACGCTTCTGCCAGTCCTTGTCCACGAGACCCTTGCTGGCGAGCGCGTCGATGTCGTATGCGAGCGCGAGTGTCACGACGTCCGCCTGCAGGCCGTCGAGCACCGAACGCGCCTGCGCGCCCGAGCCGCCATGCGATTGCTTGAAGGTCACCGACTCGCCGGTTTGCGCCTTCCATTGTTTGCCGAAAGCCGCGTTGATGTCCTGGTACAGCTCGCGCGTCGGGTCGTACGACACGTTGAGCAGCGTCGTATCAGCATGCGCCTGCGTCGCGACGCCTAGTGCCGCAACCGCACTGACGGCCAGCCAGGCGAAGAATCTTTTCGTGCGCGCCGCCGTGCGCGTCTGCGCGCGTGCCGCCCACCCCGTGCTGCCGTTGATCATTTCTGTTCTCCGCTTATCGGTGATCCACAAGCGCGCGGTAGCGGCGTGCCGCCCTTGTCCGCCGTGCCTGTGTTGATTTGCGGCCAGTCTATCCGCGCGGCTTCATCATTAAAAATAATGTTTCTTCATTTTTTAATACGCAAAAGTGGTAATGACAGCCGGACGCGGTGTTGCAGCGCGAATTCGGCTATTCGAGCGTCGGTAATCGGCGTTTTTGCGACAGGCGGCGAAGCGCGCGGCGGGCGAACTTAAAGTAAAGCTTGAATTACTGCGGATACTGTATAAAAATACAGTCACCTGTTCATACATACAGTGGCGCCATGACCAAACTCACCGCACGTCAGCAGCAGGTTTTCGATCTGATCCGCCGCGCCATCGAGCGCAGCGGCTTTCCGCCCACGCGCGCCGAAATCGCGGCCGAGCTGGGCTTCAGCTCGGCGAACTCGGCGGAGGAGCATCTGCGGGCGCTGGCCCGCAAGGGTGTGATCGAACTGGCCGCCGGCGCATCGCGCGGCATCCGGCTGCTCGCCGGGCAGGACGACGCGCCGCATCAGTTCACGCTGCCGCATGCGGCGCTGATGCAGTTGTCGCTGCCGCTGGTCGGCCGGGTCGCGGCCGGTAGCCCGATCCTCGCGCAGGAGCATATCGCGCAGCATTACGCGTGCGACCCGGCGCTCTTCTCGAGCAAGCCGGACTACCTGCTGAAGGTGCGCGGCCTGTCGATGCGCGACGCCGGCATTCTCGATGGCGACCTGCTCGCGGTGCAAAAGCGCAGCGAAGCGAACGACGGCCAGATCATCATCGCGCGTCTTGGCGACGACGTGACGGTCAAGCGCCTGAAGCGCCGGCCGAACGGCATCGAACTGATCGCCGAAAACCCCGATTACGAAAACATCTTCGTCGAGGCCGGCAGCGCGGATTTCGCGCTCGAAGGCATCGCGGTCGGCCTGATCCGGCCAACCGAATTCTGATACTCCCGCGGGTCTGCGCGGGTAACGGCTCCTTTGAGCCGCTACCCGGCGCCGCCCACGGCTACTCGTCTAGATCGTCCGGAGAGATTCATGGAACGCCTTGCCCGCTTGCTGCCCTTTCGCCAGTTCGGTCGTCTGCGCCACTTGCGCAATCTTGCGCCGTGCGCGCCCCTCGACGCCGCCCGCACGCCGCACACGGCTTCCCTGTTCGATCTCGACGAGCATGAGCGGGCCATGGCCGCAGCGGCTTTGACGCCTGCGGCACAACCGTCGTCACTGCCGTCTTCGTTGCCGGCGTTCGCACGCGTGTCGCTCAATTCCGGGCTGAACACCGAACCGGCGCGGCGTGCGCCGGTGCGCGTCTATCATGGGCCGTCGCGGCTCATCATGGTCGGCACGTTCGACGCGGTGTGCCGCATGATCGACCGCTGCATCGCCGAGGAACATGCCGCCGGTCAAGCCGCCTGATTCGCGCGTGCGCCGGCATCGACATACCATGCGGGATCGTTTTGGCGTAAATGGGGTCCACGTTAATCCCCCCCATTGGAAGGAACATCCTGCACGATGACGATTCGCACAGACCGCGCGGCACGCGCGATAAACGGCCGCATGGTTCGCGGCATGAACGGCAGCATCAGGCGACCGATGCTGGTTTCGCTGGTTGCGATTGTCGTTCTGGTTGCATTGGCATTCGTCTATGCATCGCCGTATATTGCCCTCGACCGACTGAAACGCGCGGCCGATGCGCGTGATGCCGCAACGGTGAACCAGTACGTGGACTTTCCATCGCTTCGCGAAAGTCTCAAGGAACAACTGGGCGGGCTGCTCAAGCGCAGGCTTGACGCCGAAAGTCACGGCAATCCGCTTGCCGCGCTAGGTGCGATGATCGGCGTCGCGTTGATCGGGCCATGGGTCGACGCGTATGCGACGCCGGACGGCGTCGCCGCGTTACTGAACGGCATGCCGCCGCGCGGTGAACCCGGCGAGCGCCCGCCGCCTCCGCCCGACGCGCCGGCGTCAACCGACAATGGTCAGACTGCGGCGGAGCCCTCCTCGGCGCGACCGTCCGCGCCACCGGCGGACAACCCGTCGCAACCGCCTCACCCGCCTCAACCGCCCCAGCCGCCGCAAACCACGGCCGCCTACCGCGGCATCAACGAATTCGTCGTCACGTATCAGCACGGCGTCGGCGACACGCGTTATGCGGCGATCTTCCGCCGTGCGGGGCTCTTCACCTGGAAGCTCGCGGCCGTCGATCTGAACGGCTGAGGCGGCCGGCCGGTCCTCGGGTCCGCCCCTTATGCCGGTGCGCCTGTCAGTCTGCTGCCCGGGCGGCCTCTCCGGACGCCACAGCAGACGGCTGCTCGTCGGGTGACGAACAGGCGACGAGAATGCTGCACGACACGCGATCGAGCAGCGGCGTATTGCCCGCGCCCATCCACCAGCGCGACAGGCCGTGCCGGCAGCGATGGCCGACCACGACCAGATCGACCTTCAACTCTTCCGCAAGCGCCGCGATCTCGTCGATCGGATGACCGAACGCGAAATGCCCCTGCGCCTGCACACCACGCTCGGTCAGCCAGTCGACGCCTTCCTGCAGAATATCGCGCGCCGTCTTCTCGAAGCTGCCGCACGCGACATCGGTGAGCAGGCCCGCACTTTGCGCGATGCTCGAGCGCATGTCGACCACCGACAGCAGATGCGTCTGCGCCTTCAGATCCAGCGCGAGGTCCGCTCCGCAGCGCAGCGCCTTGCGGCCTTCGCGCGAGCCGTCGTAGCACAGCAGAATCTTCTGGTAGCTCGCCATGGTGGTTCTCCCTCCCGCGCCGATCGCGGACGTCGAGTCAATCATGGTGCGCCGCAATTGCGCTTGCAAGGGATGGAAAACGCTAAGTGCGCAACAGCACGTCCGGGCCGGGATGCCGCAGCGCAAGAAAGCCGCGGCGCGCGTGTGGCGGCTGCGCGGCGCGCCCTGGCCATGGCCTAGAATAGGCACCTCTTCGGAGCGCCAACTGCGGCAGGCCACCGGTGCACGATGCAAAGCGCCGCCGCAGGTTCCTTTAGCGCCTCAATTCGTCGAGGCTCACGGTCGGCGTTCGCAGTTTCGCTATCGTGCCATCAGGCGCTTCAGCGATGTTCGCCGCCGCATCCGACTACCGTCATCAGACCATTCGCCCATGCCCGAAGCCGCGATCGAATTTCATCGAGTCGAAAAACACTACGGCGGCCGAAAGGTGGTCGACGGCCTGTCGTTCGACGTGCGCGTCGGCGAATGCTTCGGACTGCTCGGCCCGAACGGCGCCGGCAAGACCACCACGCTGCGTATGCTGCTCGGCATCGCCGCGCCCGACGCCGGCTCGATTCGCCTGTGCGGCGAACCGATCCCCGCGCGTTCGCGCATCGCCCGCGCGCGCGTCGGTGTGGTCCCGCAATTCGACAATCTCGATCCGGACTTCACGGTCCGCGAGAATCTGCTGGTGTTCGGCCGCTACTTCGGTCTCAGCGCTGCGCAGACGCGCGCGCTCGTGCCGTCGCTGCTCGAATTCGCGCGGCTCGAAAGCAAGGCCGATGCGCGCGTCGCCGAGCTGTCGGGCGGCATGAAGCGGCGCCTCACGCTTGCGCGCGCGCTCGTCAACGACCCCGATGTGCTGGTCATGGACGAGCCCACCACCGGCCTCGATCCGCAGGCGCGTCATCTGATCTGGGAACGGCTGCGCTCGCTGCTGTCGCGCGGCAAGACGATTCTCCTGACCACGCATTTCATGGAGGAAGCCGAGCGCCTGTGCGACCGGCTGTGCGTGATCGAAGAAGGCCGCAAGATCGCCGAGGGCGCACCGAAGGCGCTGATCGCCTCCGAGATCGGCTGCGACGTGATCGAAGTGTACGGCCCCGATCCGCTCGCGCTGCGCGACGAACTCGCGCCATTCGCGGTACGCATCGACATCAGCGGCGAGACGCTCTTCTGCTATGTCGACGATCCGCAGCCCGTGCTCGCGCGGCTCAAGCAGCGCGACGATCTGCGCTATCTGCACCGCCCCGCGAACCTCGAAGACGTGTTTCTGCGGCTCACCGGCCGCGAGATGCAGGATTGACCATGGACGCCCGCTCATACGACACGCCCGATCGCCCGCTCAAGCCGATGCGCAAACGCTTCGCCGCGCTGCCCGCCAATCCGTACAACTGGGTCGCGGTGTGGCGGCGCAACTACCTGGTGTGGCGTAAGCTCGCGCTCGCGTCGATGTTCGGCAATCTCGCCGATCCGATGATCTATCTGTTCGGTCTCGGCTTCGGGCTCGGGCTGATGGTCGGACGCGTCGACGGCGTGTCGTACATCGCCTTTCTCGCGGCGGGCACGGTCGCCTCGAGCGTGATGATGTCGGCGAGCTTCGAGTCGATGTACTCGGGCTTTTCGAGAATGCACGTGCAGCGCACGTGGGAAGCGATCATGCATACGCCGCTCACGCTCGGCGACATCGTGCTCGGGGAGATTGTCTGGGCGGCGAGCAAGGCGGTGCTGTCCGGCGTGGCGATTCTGATCGTCGCGGGCCTGCTCGGCTATGCGCGCTTGCCGTCGACGCTCGTCGCGTTGCCGGTGATCGCGCTGGTCGGCCTCGCGTTCGCGAGCCTCGCGATGATCGTCACCGCGCTCGCGCCGTCGTACGACTTCTTCATGTTCTATCAGACGCTGGTGCTCACGCCGATGCTGCTGCTCTCGGGCGTGTTCTTTCCGATCGCGCAGCTGCCGCCGGCCGCGCAATATGCGGCCCAGCTGCTGCCGCTCGCGCATGCGGTCGACCTGATCCGGGCCGCGATGCTGAACCGGCCGTTCGACGGCGCGGTGCTGCACGTCACGGTGCTCGCGGTCTACGTGATCGTGCCGTTTCTGATTTCAGCGGTGCTGCTGCGGCGGCGCATGATGCGGTAGCGGCGGCCGCCGTTGCGCGAGCCGTCTCCATGCACGTCGGCTCGCCTGGACGCAGCCCGACGCCGGCCGCGATTCGTCAGTCTTCGTCGTCCGACCACGGGATATCGACGTCGGAGATAAAGGCGACGGTCGCGAACGGTCCGCCGTCCTGGCGCCCGACCTTGCCGTCCGCGCGCTGCCATTCGACGCGAAACACCGTGCCTGGATCGTCGGCTATCAGCCGCACCTTGCGCACTTCGTCGGGATCGGCCTCTTCGACCGGGCCGTCGAGCGAGATCAGCAACACCTGCGGCCAGACGCCGTCGGCGGGGTCGTAGATGCGGTCGCCGTCCGGGATCAGTGTGGATACCTCGACGCCGATGGTCGCCGATGCATCGACGATCATCTTGCCGAGCGCCCGCAGCAACGCGGTCGCGCGCGCCGAATTGGCCTGGCGGATTGCAAGGTCGCCACGCGTGAGCGCCTGCTCGAGCTTCGGATTGGTCTTCTGTTGCGCCATGCGATGTCCTGAGTTGGATCGTCTTCTTGACTGTCAATACTCGCCGTACCGGGCTGCCCTCCCCCGAGCACACCGGTTCACCCCAGTTTAGTTCGAGATTCGGCCGTTGGAAGCGGCTTGAAACGCGCTGAAACCGTTGAAACCGGCTGAAACGGTTTCCAACCGCTTTACAGCGCTTCCCGATGCTGCACTGCACGACTCCGCCCGGCCGTCCGCGCCGGGCCGAATCGCGCTTCAATCGCGCTTCAATCGCGCACGTGTAACAGCACGTTTCAAGACGTGCCGCAGAACGTGCTTTGCGACTTGCTGAACTGTCCATTTCGATAGCGCGCGCCGCGGCTTGCTTCGCGATCTGCGTCACAACCTTGCTTCTCAATGTCGCTTCACGGGCTGCTTCACGGGCCTGCTTCTCGGGCCTGCTTCTCGGGCCTGCTTCTCGGGCCTGCTTCTCGGGCCTGCTTCTCGGCCCTGCTTCACAGACTGCCTCTCGGCCCTGCCGCACAGCCTACTGCACACCCGGCCTGACAGCCTACTTCACAGCGCAGTTCGCCGCCCGCTTCGCCAATCGTCCTGCGCCTTGCTCACAAGCCGAGCGCGACCGCGAGCCCGCCCGCCACGATGCCGAACCCCACCACCGACACGGCGACGATCGTCAGCACGCGCGGCCGGAACGAACGTGCGAGCATCACGAGGGACGGCACGCTGACCGGCGGCAAGGTCATCAGCAGCGCACCGGCGGGGCCGACGCCCATGCCGAGCGTCAGCATCGCCTGGATGATCGGCACTTCGCCTGCGGTCGGAATCACAAACAGCATACCGGCCACCGCAAATGCGACGATCCAGCCGATGTCGTTGCCGATCGCCGGACCGATCTGCGGAAAGAGCCACGCGCGCGCCGCGCCGAGCAGCAGGATCAGCACCACATATTCCGGCACGAGGCGCACCGCCATGCGCGCGAGGATCGACAGCCACCGCGCGAATGCGTTGCCCGCCTGCTGACGCGTGATCAGTTCGGCCAGACGTGCGTCAGCCGCGCGCGATTCGGCGGGCGTCACAAGCCGGTTCACCAGATAACCGATGCCGAACACCAGCAAGGCGCCGAGCGCAAGCCGCAAGCCCGCCCATTGCCAACCGAGCACGAACCCCATGAACACGAGCGTGGCCGGATTGAGCACCGAGTTGCCGAGCCAGAACGCAATCGCGCCGCCTGGCGACGCCTCGCGCTCGCGCAGCCCGACGACGACCGGCGCCGCGCAGCACGTGCACATCATGCCGGGGATCGCCAGCAGACCACCCGCCGCGACACTGCCGAAGCCCGTCTTGCCGAGCACCTTCGCGACCCAGTGGGCCGGCAACAGCGCCTGCACTGCGGAGCCGAGCAGCAAGCCGAGCACCATCGCCTGCCAGATCGCCTTGCCGTACGCCCATGCATAGCCGAGCGCGGCGGCCACCGACGGCGCGGGCGGACGCGCCGCGCTGCCCATCAGGATCGACGTGCCGATCGAATGCGTCGACGCCGCAGTAAATGCGCGGTGATAGTACGGAAACCATTTCACATAAAAGAGTCCCGCGATTGCGAGCAACAGGAAGATCGGCCACCCCGGCGCCGGGGGAGCTTGTCGCGTGGTGTTCATCTGGGTTGTCCTCTGATGTTGTTGTAGGTGAATTCGTTTGTTTGTCTGCCTGTTTTCCGCATGCTTCCTGTTGGCGCTCAACGCGTACGCCGCGCGCACCCGCTGTACCCGCTACGGCGCCCGCGTCAGCGCGCTGCCTTTTTATTGTCTGGCTAACCCCTGCGGCGAGCCGGGTCGGCCGGATGCGCCGTGCATGCGTGCGCTATGTCGATGCATGCACGATCCTCGCTTCATCGACGCCGGCCGGCAACTGTGCAAGCAGCGCTTGCGCCTGGTTCACCGGATCAGCGGCGGTCGGCCTGAACGTGAATTGCCGGGCATGCGCGAGCTGGCTGAAGTGCTGCCGGCAACTGCGCTGATACGCCGGATCGTAGTGCCGTTCGAGCAGTTCGTAAAACAGTTCGCTGCGCGCGTTTTCATCGATCAGCTGCTGCCAGCGCATCACCTGCTCGCGGCTATGCAATCCGATCAGCGGGTCGAGCTGCCGCTTGAATCTGGCCGGATCGTCGAACAGATGCGCGTAGTCTTCGAGCAGGAACGCGACCCGCTCGTCGAGCGCGGCGCGAATCTCGACACACGTGCCGCGCCGAAACCGTTCGAGCAGCGCATCGGGCAAGGTGATCGCGCCGATGCGCCGGCTTTCGGCTTCGACGAACACCGGCCGCGCCGGATCGAATTGCGCGAGCGCGACGATCAGCGCGCTGTCGAAGGCCTTTTGCGACGGTTGCGGCCGGTCGGGCCATGCGCCGAGCAGCGAACCGCGATGGCATGCGAGGCCTTCGAGTTCGAGCACCTGGGCGCCGGCGTCGCGCAATGCATGCAGCAGCCGCGTCTTGCCGGTGCCCGTATGGCCGATGAGCGCGATATAGTCGAAACGCTGCGGCCATGCCGCGAGCTTCTCGACCACCGAGCGGCGGTAGGTCTTGTAGCCGCCGTCCAGCTGCCGCGCCTGCCAGCCGATCATGTTGAACATCGTTGTCATGGATCCGGAGCGCTTGCCGCCGCGCCAGCAGTAGATCAGCGGTCGCCAGTTGCGCGGCCGGTCGGCAAAGGTCGTGTCCAGATGCTGGGCAATATTGCGCATCACGAGTGCGGCGCCGTGGCGGGTTGCCTCGTACGGCGACACCTGCTTGTACATCGTGCCGACAATCACGCGCTCTTCGTTCGACAACACCGGCACGTTGATCGCACCTGGAATGTGATCTTCGGCGAATTCGAGCGGCGTGCGCACGTCGACGATTTCATCGAAGCGCGCGATTTCAGCGAGCGGCGCAAGCAGACTTTTCAATTTGGCAACGCGAAAATGATGAGGCGTATCCACGCGCAAGCGTCGCTTGCGCCGGGGCCGGCCAGTCGTAAGTCTGTCATTATCTCATGCGTGTGCCGCTTGCCGACGAACACGGTCACGCGACGAAAACAGCGCCGATCAGTAAAATGTCGCTCCGGTGGCCGTTCGAACGGCACGGCCCGCGATGCATCGCGAATTCGTGTTCGGCGAATTTGCCGCGGGCGTGCTGCGCGGGTGCTGCGCGGGTGCTGCATGAGTGCCGCTTGTTTGTCGCCTGTTGTCGCCTGTGCGCCACCTGTGCGGCGCATGTTTTTCCACCGGTTTGCAATCTCCCATTCTCACCCGATCAGCCGGAGCACCTTCCGATGTCAGATTCGCCGTCCGCAGCCGCACGTTCAGAAGACTCGTCGCTGATCGTGATGCTCGTCGCGGCCGCGTTCTTTATGGAGAACCTCGACGGCACGATCATCGCGACCGCGCTCCCGCAAATGGCGCACTCATTCGGCGTGCATCCGGTCGATCTGAGCATCGGCATCACGTCGTATCTGCTGACGCTCGCGGTGTTCATTCCGATCAGCGGCTGGGCGGCGGACCGCTTCGGCGTGCGCAACGTATTCACCGCCGCGCTCGCCGTCTTCACCGTGGCGTCGGTCGCCTGCGGGATGACCGACGGCCTTGTCAGCTTCACGGCGGCGCGCATCGTGCAAGGCATCGGCGGCGCGATGATGGTGCCCGTCGGCCGGCTCGCGGTGCTGCGCGCGACGCCTAAAGAAGACCTGATGCGCGCCCTCGCGATCATCACGTGGCCGGGACTCGCGGCGCCCGTCATCGGGCCGCCGCTTGGCGGGTTCATCACGACCTATTCGTCGTGGCGCTGGATCTTCTATGTGAACCTGCCGCTCGGTCTGATCGGCATCGTGCTTGCATGGCGTTTTATCCACGCGGCCGGCGACAGCGAACGGCGGCCGTTCGACAGCCTCGGGTTCGTGCTGTGCGGCGTGTCCGGCACCGCGATCATGTACGCGATGGAACTGCTCGGCCGCGTCGATACGCGCTGGTCGCAAGCACTCGCGTTTCTTGCCGGCGGACTCGCAGCGGGCGCAGCCGCGCTGGTTCACGTACGGCGCACGCCGCATCCGGTCATCGATCTGAGCGCGCTGCGCGTGAAGACGTTCGCGGTATCGATGGCGGGCGGGTCGCTGTTCCGAGTTTCGGTCAGCGCGGTGCCGTTTCTGCTGCCGCTGATGTTCCAGCTCGGCTTCGGCATGAACGCGTTTCGCTCGGGCCTGCTGACGCTCGCGGTGTTCGCCGGCAACCTGTCGATGAAACTCGTCGCGACGCAGGTGATGCGGCGCTTCGGCTTTCGCGCGGTGCTGCTCGCCAACGGCGTGCTGGCCGCCATGTCGCTCGCCGCGATGAGCCTGCTCCTGCCCGATACGCCGTACTGGATTATCTTCGCGGTGCTGTTCGCAAGCGGGCTCGTACGTTCGCTGCAGTTCAGCGCGATCAACACCTTGAGTTTTGCCGACGTGCCGAAACCGCAGATGAGCGGCGCCTCGACGCTATCGAGCACGGTCCAGCAACTGACGCTCGGCATGGGCGTCGCACTCGGCGCGATCGCGCTGCGTGTGGCCGCGTGGGTTCATGGGCACGATGCGCAGTCGGTCACCGCTGCCGACTTCAGCGTCGCGTTTCTGCTGGTTGCGGCGGTCGGGCTCGCGTCGATCTTCGACGTGTTTGGGCTCGATACCCGCGCCGGTGCACATGTCAGTGGACATCGCCCCACGCGGACCGAGGCGACACGATGAAGACCGAAGACCTCGAACTGCTCGTCACGCGCGTGATGCCGTTCGGCAAATACAAGGACCGCGTGATCGCCGACCTGCCGGGCCACTATCTGAACTGGTTTGCGCGAGAGGGCTTTCCGCCCGGCGAAATCGGGCGGCTGCTCGCGTTGATGCATGAGATCGATCACAACGGGCTCAAATCGCTGCTGGAACCGCTGCGCCGCCGCACATAGCCCGGCCGAATCCCGCTGAATGAACGAAAACTGCCGCGATCCCGACACGAAGCCGACTGAAGACCGCTGTTTGGTAACAGTTTGTCATCTTGCACGGGTTGAAATCCATCTTTTAAGCGGATACTGTAGTCACGCGCTTGATCTCCAAGGAACCTTTTTCATGCGCAGCCCCGCTCCAAAAATTTCGGCGGGGTTTTTTTTCGTCGATGGGCTGGGCGGCGTGCGGTACTGATCGGGTTGGCGCCGAAGCGCTGGGCCTTGGGCGGCCACCCGTCTCGCGGCGGCTACCCGGCGACCTGACCGACGCCACCTGCCGCCACGCCGTGCGGGCCGGGTCGCGGCAACAGGTCGACGAGCCGGCGCCCTTCCGCATAGCCTGCGTCGCGTGCTTCATCTTCGCTGCGAAAGGTCGTGACCATTTCCTGAAAACGCGTGCTCTGACCGGCCAGATGCGCGTCTGCGCCGTGCCGGCAGAAATAGGCGGTGTAATGCCAGAGCGTATCGGGCGCCGGCGGCCCATAGGCGAGTACCGGCAACACCCAGACTTCGTAACCGTTGTGCTCGATGCGGTCCCACATGTTCGGCTCCCGGGTGACGATTCTTCAGGAATCCTAGCATGCGGGTTCGGCTTGATACGCGCGTGATGGGCACTTCGTCAGCGTCGGCAGCGTAACGTCGTGCGACATTCAGCGGCCGATGGCTCAATGCACGATCGAACCGGCTTCGCCTGGCTGACTCGACGCGAAGGCGAGGTTCTCGCGCGGCGGCGCAGTTCCGTTCTAGCCGGCCGCCGCCGGTTCAGATTCGTCGGGCACTACGTCGCCGAACTGCGTTGCGACGTAGTAACGCATCGCGGCAACCAGAGGCGTCGCGCCATGGCAGCGAAAACGCGGTGCTTCGTCCGTCGCGCCGGCGCCCCATGCGTGTGCTTGCGAATAGCCGATACAGATATGCGCGCGCTCGATAATCGCGCCGCCATGGGTCCAGTCCGTCGATGGGGCGAACGCAGCTTCGAGCGCGCCGGCCGGGTCGCCATCGCATGCCGGCTCCTCGATCCAGCAAAAGCCATCGTCGACGCGCGGCTTGGGCAACTGCGCGACGCGCGCAACCCAATAGTCGAGCAACGGACCTTCCAGATCGGCAACGTTCATTGATTCTCCCCTTTGGCCGTTCGGTTCGGCGGCAAACATCCAGACGTCAATAGTAGCTTTTGTTGGAAGCGGATGCCGATAGTGGCTTGCGTAGTGCACTACCGCGCGCTGCGCGCATAAGGACTTCCACGCGACAGCGTGACGATGCGACCGCATAGCATGCGAAGTCTATCGAAGCTGAACCTTACGGGGAATGTATATGGGGTGGCTGATGGGACTCGAACCCACGACGACAGGAATCACAATCCTGGACTCTACCAACTGAGCTACAGCCACCACTGGAAAATCTGCTTGGCTTGCCTAGAACTGGCTCGCCGATGAAGAAGCGAGATTATACAAACACGATCTGCGTTTGCCTAGCCCTTTATTCCAACATTTCGATCGCGGCGCTTTGCCAGGCGCTGTCCCGTTCGATCGGTTCACGCAAATGCTGGCGTGCTTCATCGAAGATCGCGAGGTCGCGCGCCGCGAGCTTGCGGCTATCGGACAACACGCGGCGCCAGCCGCGCGCACCGGCCACGCCGCGATACAGACCGAGCGCATGCCGCACGATCGCGCCGGGATAGGTGCCGCGCGCGAGCTCGGCCGCACAGTATTCGATCAGCTTCGTCTCCACTTCATCGCGCGTCGGCGCCGCAGCCGTCGCGCCATAGAAACGCGCATCGACACCCGCGAGCAGATAAGGATGGTGATAAGCCTCGCGCCCGAGCATCACGCCATCGACGTGCTGCAGGTGCAGCTCGACTTCATCGAGTGTCTTGATACCGCCGTTGATGATGATCTCGAGATCCGGGAAATCGCGCTTCAGGCGGTACGCGTATTCGTATTTGAGCGGCGGAATTTCGCGATTCTCCTTCGGGCTGAGTCCTTTGAGAATCGCATTGCGCGCATGCACGATAAACACATTGCACCCCGCATCGGCAATTGTGCCGACGAAGTCGCGCACGAACTCATAGTGCTCCACCGCGTCGACACCGATCCGATGCTTGACCGTGACCGGCACCGACACCGCATCGCGCATCGCCTTCACGCAGTCGGCCACGAGCTGCGGCTCGTTCATCAGACACGCACCGAACGCGCCGCGCTGCACGCGCTCGGACGGGCAGCCGCAATTCAGATTGATCTCGTCGTATCCCCATTGTTCGCCGAGGCGTGCCGAACGCGCGAGATCCGCGGGTTCGCTGCCGCCGAGCTGCAGCGCGACGGGCGCTTCATCCGCGGTAAACGCGAGATGACGCGCAACGTCGCCGTGGATCAGCGCACCGGTGGTGACCATCTCGGTGTACAGCCACGTATGACGCGAAATCGTGCGATGGAAATAGCGGCAGTGCCGATCGGTCCAGTCCATCATCGGCGCGACGCTCACGCGGCGAGGCCGCACGGCTTGACTTGAAAGCATAAAAAATGGTGCCAGAAAGCGAAATCAACTCGCCATTTTACCGTAGCGCGGCCTCGGCCCGCCGCGTCGCATTCCTTTACCGACCCTGCATTTCTCAATAATTGGATAGCGTTCCCGTTGGAATATTGCGGCCGGCAACCTTGCAACCCCCGCCGGATAAGGCCGAGGGATTGTTTCGATTGACAGAATAGTAATTTCGAGATATCGCGCACAAATTTTCGATAGTAAGGGTATACACTGCGCTCCAACGATGTCGCTGCATCCTTTCGCAAAGCAATCCACGCGACGTCTTTCCGAATCGAAACTTATGGAGGTTGTCACCATGAAGACCAAACTGATCGCTGCTGCTCTTATCGCCGCTTCCGCCGCTGTTGCAGCACCCGCTTTTGCAAGCGGCATGGGCCCGGATCCGTCGTATCGTCCGCAGATCGGCGCACCGGCGTCGCAACGTGGCCAAAGCGCACAAACGCTGGCTGCAGAGCGCCAGCAAGCCGACGACAACGTGGTCGCATACGGCGGCGTGCGTTCGGGCGACACCCAAACGGGCAACCGTACGGCACAAACGACGCCGACAGACGAGCCGGTGTTCAAGGGCCACTAAGCCACAGCCGCCAGGCCAGCCGGCAGAGCCGCTCAGACTCTCGCAGCAAATCGGAACCGGGCGTTCGAATCGAACGCCCGGTTTTTTTGTGCGTCAATCTCGCGCTGCGGCGATGCCGCTGTCGATTGCGTCGCGCGCGGCATGCAGCGCGGCTTGCGCCGCGGCCCGTTCGGTCGGCCAGAAGCGATCGACATGCACGAGCCGCCAGTCCAACGCTACGACACCTGCTTTCAACACCCTGAAGTGCGCCTTGACGCCGGTCAGCACCTGCTCGACCGCGACCTCGATGTCGTATTCCTTGTAGCGCTCCTGATAGTCGCCCATGTCGAGCCCGCTTGGCTCCATGTCCGGCTCTCCTGCACGCAACGCATGCCTGTCACACACTCTCCGCGGCGCGCACCGCGGCGACCCGTCATGCGCCGCCGGTCAGGCGGCGCCCCTGCCGCGCATCAATCGCAATCGCCGGACAGATACTTCCTGCCGTCGCAGGTAATTTCAACGGCGTCGCTGCCGCCCGCCTTCGCGACTAATCCCGCGCCCAGCAGTTCGGCCGCCACCTGAGCCGGTAACGGCGCCGGCGCCGCGCCGGCCTGTTTGTCATTCAGATGCCGCAGCGCGTCGATCGCGCCGGAACTCAGAGCTTTCATCATGGCAACCTCCGCAAGCTGAGGAATGACCTTCGTTCGCCGCCGTTGCTCAACTCATGCTAGCACTTCCAGCGACGCTTGCCGGGCGGAAGCCGACGTGCATGCACGTGATGCGTCCCGGTAAATCGAGAGATTCCCGGTGCGGCACAAAGTCTGCGAGGGAACCGGCGGGGCATCCGCGCACCCAACGGAACATGATCGGGAAACCGGGCACTCACCCGGGAGGAGGATCGCAATGAACGGATTCAGGCCGATAGCGTCGGCGCTCGCCACAGCCGCCGTGCTGGGCGCCGTCATGTCAGCGAGCAGCGCAGTGTCGGCGCAGACTGCGCCGGCGCAAGGTCGCGGCGCATCGATGGTCAAGCCGCCGTCGGAGGCGTCGGGCGGCTCCGACAATCCGGACAATATGCCCGTCAAGAAACCGCGCAAGCCGACCAACGACAGGATGATGCACGATCCCCCCGCCAGCGCGGCCAATGCGAAGTAGCGGATACGACCCCGCGTTCAAACACGCGCGCTTCGCCGCGACGCTCGATGCGATGATGCTCGATGCGCGCGGCGCAAAGCGCGTCAAAGCCGCGCGATCGATACTTCAGTCGACTTCACGAGCGCGATCACCTCGGCGCCCTGCACAAGTTCGAGCTCATCGATCGAGCGCGTGGTGATCACCGACGTCACGATGCCGAACGGCGTCTCGACATCGACCTCCGAGACGACCGGACCGCGGATGATCTCCTTGATTTTGCCTTTGAACTGATTGCGAACGTTGATTGCGGCGATGCTCATGCGTGTGTCTCCCAGAGAAAGTCGATCAAGTGGACAGCGGTTCAAACGGCCCAGCGAATCTGCGACGCCCGCACCACGGGCGAGGCGCAAAGCGCAGCGGATGGCGCAGCGCCGCCGGGCGCCGGCGGCGACGCCGCGCCGTCGTCCGCGTCGCGCTTGAGCACCTGCCGCAACACGCGGTCTTCGAGGCTTGCAAAGCCCGCCGACGCGCGTTCGCGCGGACGTGCGAGCGGCACCGGCAGGTCCAGCGCGATGCGCCCTTCTTCGATCAGCAGAATCCGGTCGGCAAGCGCCACCGCCTCGTGCACGTCATGCGTGACGAGCAGCGCCGTGAATCGATGTTCTCGCCACAGCCGCTCGATCAGCGAATGCATTTCGATGCGCGTGAGTGCATCGAGCGCGCCGAGCGGTTCGTCGAGCAGCAGCAATTGCGGTCGATGCACGAGCGCGCGAGCGAGCGCGACGCGCTGCCGCTGACCGCCCGATAGTTGCGCAGGCCAGTCGTTCGCACGCTCGATCAGCCCGACTTCGGCCAGCACCGCGCGCGCATCCTCGCGCGCGCCGCGGCCAAGGCCCAGCATGACGTTTTGCAGTACCGATTTCCACGGCAGCAGGCGCGCGTCCTGGAACATGATGCGCGTATCGAAGCGCGCACCGTTCGATGCACCGCCGGCGGCACGCTTGTCGACCGTGCCGGCGGTCGGCGTTTCCAGATCTGCGATCAGACGCAGCAGCGTCGATTTCCCGCAGCCGCTGCGCCCGACAATCGATACAAAGCTGCCGCGTTCGATCGACAGATCGAGCTCCGCGAGCACCGTGCGTGCACCGAACTGTTTGCGCACGCCGCGCAATTCGACTGCGTGATCGGCAACGCGCTCGCGCAGCGACGCGCCGGCCGGCGCGAACACCGCGTGCGGTTCGCGGTCCGTGATGCGCCGGAGCGCGCTTCCTGCGTCGCGGCCGAACCCGCTCGCCGCCGCGCCGTTCAGCGCGGCCGGCGCATGCGCAACGTCGCGTGTCTGCGCAGCACGCGCGGCTCCCGCGTCGGTTTCGCGCGTGCGCCACTGCGCGAGTTCCGCTTCAAGATCGGCGCCGGCAATGCCGCCGAACGACGTCGAATAACCCGTCGAGCTCATCGCTGCGCTCCTCGTTGATAGGCGGGATGCCAGCGCAGCGTCACGCGCTCGAGCCCTTTGGCGAGCACATCGGCAAGCTTGCCGAGCGCCGCGTACAGCAGGATGCCGACGACCACCACATCGGTTTGCAAGAACTCGCGCGCGTTCATCGTCATATAGCCGATGCCCGACTGCGACGAGATCGTTTCCGCGACGATCAGCGTGACCCACATCAAACCGAATGCGAAACGCACGCCGACCAGAATCGACGGCAGCGCGCCCGGCAGGATCACGTCGCGGTAGAGCGCGAAGCCCTTCACGCCATAGCTGCGCGCCATCTCGATCAGATTCGCGTCGACCGAGCGGATGCCGTGGAACGTATTCACGTAGACCGGAAAGAACACGCCGAGCGCGACCAGAAACACCTTCGCCTCTTCCTCGATGCCGAACCATAGAATGACGAGCGGAATCATCGCGAGCGCGGGGATATTGCGGATCATCTGCACGCTCGAATCGAGCGCGATTTCGGCGGACCTGAAGAGGCCGGTCGCCAGTCCGAGCGCGAAGCCGATGCCGCCGCCCAGCGCAAAGCCCGACACCGCGCGCCACGTGCTCACCTTCACGTCGGCCCACATCTCGCCCGAGCGGATCAGCGACCACGCGGCCTTCACCACCGCCAGCGGCTCGGGCAGCACGCGCGTCGACAGCACGCCGCTGCGTGCCGCGAGTTCCCACGCGAGCAGAATCGCAAGCGGCACGAGCCACGGCGCGACGCGCTGTCCATACGCGGCGGCGAGGTTGCGTTTATTCGAAGCTACGGCTACGGCAACAGACATGAATGCCCCCTCCCCGCTCAGCTTTGCGCGGCCTGCGGCGCGTAGTGGTTGCCGATGATCTCGCCGAACGGCCCCGACAGCGGACCGCTGACCGTCGCGCGCTCGCGGCCCGGCAACAGCGGAAACACGAGTTCGGCAAACCGGTAAGACTCCTCGAGATGCGGATAGCCGGACAGAATGAACGTCTCGATACCGAGCGACGCATACTCGTTCATCCGCTCGGCAACCTGCTGCGCGCTGCCGACCAGCGCGGTGCCCGCACCGCCGCGCACGAGGCCGACGCCGGCCCACAGGTTCGGATACACCTCCAGTTCCTTGCGGCCGCCGCGCTTGCCGCCGTGCAGCGCGGCCATGCGGCGCTGACCCTCCGAATCCATCTTCGCGAATGACGCCTGCGCGCGTGCGATCGTTTCATCGTCGAGCTTGCTGATCAGCTTGTCGGCGGCGGCCCACGCCTCCTCCTCCGTCTCGCGCACGATCACGTGCAGGCGAATCCCGAAGCGGATCTGGCGGCCGTTCTGCGCGGCACGCGCGCGCACCTCGCTGATTTTCTGTTTGACTACCGCGGGCGGTTCGCCCCACGTCAGATACGTATCGATATGCTCGGCCGCAACCTGATATGCAGCCGGCGACGACCCGCCGAACCACAGCGGCGGATGCGGATTCTGCACCGGCGGATAAAGCAGCTTGCCGCCCTTCGACTTCAGATGCGTGCCGATAAAATCGATCGACTCGCTGCGATGCGCGCCCTCGAGCAGACCGCGCCAGATGCGCAGAAATTCGTCGGTGATCTCATAGCGCGTGTCGTGATCGACGAACAGGCCGTCACCTTCGAGTTCCGCCGCATCGCCGCCGGTCACGACGTTGATCAGCAGGCGTCCGCCGGAGAGCCGGTCGAAGGTCGCCGCCATCCGCGCGGACATCCCCGGCGATGAAATGCCGGGACGAATCGCGACGAGGAACTTCAGCCGGCGCGTGACGGGAATCAGGCTCGACGCGACCACCCATGCGTCTTCGCACGAGCGGCCGGTCGGCAGCAGCACGCCTTCGTAGCCGAGCGTGTCGGCGGCCGTGGCGATCTGCTGGAAATAGCTGTAATCCGCGGCGCGCGCGCCATCGGACGTGCCGAGATAGCGGGTGTCGCCGTGCGTCGGAATGAACCAGAACACATTCATCTGAGGCTCCTGCCTGTGCCAGATCGAGAAGTTGAATAAAGCGCGCCGCGCATGGGCGCGTCGAACACGGCGCGCGCGACGCGAGAGGCGCGCAGCGGCCACGCGCCGCGCATCGTCAAACACGAATGAAACGCGAAGGAGAAAGAAGCGTCGTGCTAGGCACGCCGCCGCAAACGCGCGCCCGGGCCGGCAGCGGCGGAGCTTGCGTGAATCGGTATCGGACAGGACATCGCGACGGCTTCCCTCGGAAAGACGCGCATCGGCTGCGCGGCATGAAAACAGATGACGGCGCACAACGCCGTGCGCATCGGAAAACAGTCTATGGAGCGGGCCGCGAGTTTAGAACGATTTTTTTGAGCTTAGGTTTTCCGCTTTCGTGATTTGACCGATCGCCGTGCTGCCGCGTCGCGCATCGGCGGGTGTCGGCGGGTGTCGGCGGGTGTCGGCGGGTGTCGGTTGGTGTCTTTCAGGCGGCGCGACGCGATGGGATGCGATGCGCGTCGAATCGACGGGCGCCATCGATATAATGACGCACGTTTTCCGACAATCCCGCGAGGCCGCGCCGGCCTTGCCTCTCGCGTGTGCGATAGATGCAAAAATTGATACTGCCGTTCGTGTCCGGATTTCTCGCCTCGCTGTTTTTCCACGAGGCGACACTCGGGCTGCTGCACGCGGCCGGCATGATCGAGCCGAGCGGCTTTTCGATCGCGCCGTTCGCCCCGCTCGGCCTGCCCGAATTTATCGCGAACGCGATCTGGAGCGCGGTGTGGGGCGTGCTGATGGCCTGGCTGTTGCGCGTGTCGCCGGAACGGAGCGCGCCGTGGGTGCCGGCCTTCCTGTTCGGCGGCATCGTGCTGACGGCCGGCAGCGTGTTCGTCATCGATCCGCTGCGCGGCATCTGGCCGGCCGGCAACATGCTGCCGCGGCTGGCGGTCGGCTTCGCCGCGAACGCGATGTGGGGTTGGGGCGCGCTCGTGTTCATGCGCGCGTTCATGGCGCGTGATGAATCGTAATGGGTGGCCGGCGTGCGCGCCGGACTGTGGTGACGATTGGCGGTGGTGACGATTGGCGGTGGTGACGATTGGCGGTGGTGACGATTGGCGGTGGTGACGACGGCCCGCGCTAACAGTCCGCGCTAACGGCCCGCCGCGGCCAAAGACTGCCGATGGTCACGATCGCCCGCGCGAACGACTCGCCGGTACTAGTGACTGCCGGTGCTGACGACCGCCCGCACTAATGACTGCCCGCACTAACGACCCACCGCTGCTCACGACCGCCGATGATCGGACTGCCGATAGTCACGACTGCCAGCGCCAACGACTCGCCGGTACTAACCACCGCCAGCACGCTTCACCGTCGCATGCGCGTCACCCCTGCAGGTCGCGCAGCGGATGCGCGGCCGCCGGCCACGGGCTCTCGAACATCTGCGCCACATACTCGGCCGGCACGTCTTCGATGCGGGCAAAGCGCCAGTTCGGCCGGTTGTCCTTGTCGATGATGCGCGCGCGGATGCCTTCGCTCACGTCGCCGCGTTCGAAGGTCGAGCGCGTCAGATCGAGATCGCGCCGCAGGCAGTCCGCCATCGTGCCTTCCGCGCGCGTCACCAGTTCGAGCGACATCGCCATCGCGAGCGGCGAGCGCTCGCGCAACACGCCGCCGACCTGCTCCGCCCAGTCCGCATTCGCGCAATCGCCCTCCGCGTCGAGCGAGGCGATGATGCGCGGCACGTCGGGCAACGCGAAGTGCCGGTCGACCAGCGTGCGGACATCGGCCAGCGCCGAGGTATCCGGCGTCGGCACGACCTTGCAGGCCGCGGCCTCGCGTGCGACGCAGCTCACCACGTCCGCGCCCTGCTCGAACACCTCGGTCTGCAACCGGTCGAGCAGCGCGGGGAGCGCGTCGTCTTCGATATACGCATCGGCAAGGCCCGCATAGAGCGCGTCGGCCGGCCCGAGCGCTTCGCCGGTCACGGCGAGATACCGCCCGATCGCACCCGGCGTGCGCGCGAGAAACCAGCTGATGCCGACATCCGGAAACAGGCCGATGCGCGTTTCCGGCATCGCCATGCGCGTCGACGTGGTGACGACGCGCAGCCCGCCGGTGCGATATGCGCCCTGTGAAATGCCCATGCCGCCGCCCATCACAACGCCATTGGTCAATGCGATATACGGCTTCGGGTACGTGAAGATCGCGTGATTGAGCCGGTATTCCTCGATAAAGAAAGTATCGAGCGCGTCACGCTCGCCGCGCTGATGCGCGTCGTACAGGAAACGGATATCGCCGCCCGCACAGAATGCGCGGGCATGCGCGCTGCGCACCAGCACCGCGAGCACGTCGGGGTCGTTGCGCCAGTTCTCGAGCGCGCCATGCATCGCGCGGATCATGCCGGTCGACAGCGCATTCAGCGCCTTCGGCCGATCGAGTTCGATGAAGCCGATGCGATTGGCGACATAGGTCGAAACGTCTTCGCTGACGGGAAGCGGTTCAAGGGTCGACATGGTGAATAACGCAGACAAAAGTAACAATCGGCAGGTTCAACGGTAACACGTGCCGTTATGACGCAATATGACCGGACGCTTTCGGTGCGCAATTGGCTCGCGCAGCTTGCTCGCACTCACGCTCACGCTGGCGTGCGCAACCGCGCAACCGCGCAGGCGCGAGGCCGCGCCGGTTCACGGGCGCGGCGGCGGCTTCGTCTTTGCAGCGGACGCCGCAGCAGCACCCGATTTATCCGCCCTGCCCGACGCCGCGGCGGCCGTGCGCTTGCGCGCCCTGGCGGGTGCGGCTGCGTGCCCCGCGTACGCGCCGCCGAACCATGCATCGAATGTCGCGTCCACGACGTTGTCGAGCGGCACGCGCGGAAAGACCGGACAGGTCAGCCGCAACGCGACGATGCCATGCATCGTCGCCCACAGCGCTTCGGTCCATGCGACGCTGTCGACCGACGCGGGCAAGCGGCCTTGTGCCTTCAGCTCGTCGAGCGCATCGACCACCAGCCGGAACGCGGCTTCGCCGGTGTCGTCGCCGGCCTCGCGCGCGCTCGCGAACGCGGCGCCGATATAGGTCGGATCTTCCATGAAGATCAGCCGGTACGTCTCCTGATGCGTGATGCCGAACGACACGTAGGCGCGCCAGATCGCCTTGAGCCGGTCCGCGGGATCCGCCACCGACAGATGAGGCTGCAATGTTTCGAGCAATTGCGCGTAACCCTCGGTGCACAATACGCGCGCGATTTCATCGCGACTCTCGAAGTGCAGATAGAGCGTGGCCGGTGAATATTCGATCGCATCAGCGATCTTGCGCATCGACAACGCGGCGAGGCCTTCACGCATGACAATGCGCCGCGACGCATCGAGGATGCGTTCGCGCAGCACCTGCTTCTCGCGATTCTTCCGTTCGGCAATTCCCATGGCAGCGATTTTCGGGTTGACAAAATGAAAAGTCAAATTAAACTGAACACCGTTTAGTGAACAGTGTTCAGCGAGGCGTGCGCATTCGGTGCATGCCTTCGCGCATGTCGTGCCGTCAGGACGATCGACGCACCGAACGCTGCTGAAACCATCACGCCAAGCTCGCGGAGCCGATATGGAAAACCATCGCAACAGTTCTGCTCAAATCGGCCTGTTCGGCGCGGCCGGCGCCGCCGGACAGAGCATCGCCGCCGCGCTTGGCGCGCGCGGCGTGCGCTATCGCGCGATCGGCCGGTCGCGGCAAGCGCTCGAAGCCGCGTTCGGCGATGACCCGCATGCGGACATCGCCATCTGGGATCCGCAGGATCCGTCATCCGTCGAGGCCGCGGCTGCCGGACTGCAAACCGCCATCTATCTGGTGGGGGTGCCCTACGACCGCTTTGCGATGCATCCGCAGTTGATGCGCAACACGCTCGCGGGACTCAACGCGGCCGGTGTGCAACGGCTGATTCTGATCGGCACCGTCTATCCGTACGGCCGCCCGCGGCACAATCCGGTCACCGAAACGCATCCGCGCGACCCTCACACATTCAAAGGCCGCATGCGACTCGAGCAGGAAGCGCTCGTCCTCAATGCGCACGGACGTGACGGCCTCGCGACGCTGGTGCTGCGCTTGCCCGACTTCTATGGCCCGGGCGTCGAACGCAGCTTTCTACATGGCGTGTTCGAAGGCGCGGCACGCGGCGGCCGCGCGCAGATGATCGGCCCGATCGACACACCGCACGAATTTATTTTCATGCCTGATCTCGGCCCCGTTGTCGCGACGCTCGCCAACACGCCTGCGGCCTATGGCCGCGTCCTGCATCTCGCGGGCGCCGGCACGATCACGCCGCGTGAAATTGCGACGCGCGCGTATGCGCTCGCCGGCCGGCCGCCGAAACTGATGGTCGCGGGCAAGACGACGTTGCGAGTCCTGGGCCTCTTCAACCCGATGATGCGGGAACTGGTGGAGATGCACTATCTGCTGACCGAGCCGGTCGTCCTCGACGATACCGCGTTGCAAGCGCTGATCGGCCCTATCAGCAAGACCTCCTACGATGAAGGCATCCGGCTCGCTTTTGCCGCGGCAAAACGCGCACTGAGCCTGCATGCAAAGGCTCGCGCCTGACGGGCAACGCGCGCGCGGCCGGCTTTACGAACCGACGACCTTGCCGGGCGGAAAGTGCCCGCTCTTTAGCAGCACGGGCGTGCCGTTGCTGATCTGCAAATGCTCACGCGCAACGGCTTCGATGCGCGGCCGACCGTTGTCGAACGCGCGCATCCAGCCGTCGCGGTCTCGCGGTCGCGCGTCGAAGTGATCTTCGAGCGCTTCGACGGAGATCGCGCACGGCACCGGTTCGCCATCCACCAGTGCGCGGAAAACGATGGTCAGATTCGAATCGCGGTATGCGGGCGCGTCCGCGGGAAAGCGAATGTCCATGTTCGCCTCATCTGAATGATCGTGCCGACGCCCGTATTGCCGCACAGCGGCATGATCGGGCATGTCGGGCTATGGTACGCGTGCGCGCAACGGACAGTCCAATTGCGCGCGCCGTCCCGATGATTGCTCGGGATGCGTTGCTGAACGCGCATTCACGTTGCCTGCAACAGGCGGTCGATATACGCGCGCGCGGACGCTTCGATATGCTCGAGCGCCGCTTCTTCCGTCGCGAATCGCTGCTCGTCGCCGAGGTCGAGCAGCGTCTCGATGCGATGCGGATCGTCGGGACCGCGCCGCGACAGACTGACGGAACCGACATAGATGCCACCCGCCGCATCGGGCCGCGCGGCCGTCTCGTGCGCGCTCACGAGCCTCGCGGCGGCGCTGATGTAATACCCGCGATAAGGTCCGGTTACGCGTTCTGCCATATTCACCTCCGTATGCTGGACTTGTGCGGCCGGCGACGAAGCGCCGGCGATTGTGCAAGAATCGTGCGGGATCGATTGCCTCGACGCCGCCTTTCACGCGTATTGCTATAAGGCGCGCGTAACGGAAATTAGTTCTGCGCGCGCCGCCGCTGTACGTTGCGCGATGGACTTGTCGGCCGTGTGGGCGGCGTGCATGGCGGCGGCGTACCGGTGTCAGGCTCCGATGCGCTGCGCGCCGATGTACCGGCCGATATACCGACCGATCTGCCGACGGACCGACGTGCCGTATGCCGACGTACCGATACTGCAGACATCCGCTGAACCCAGCCGCGCGAATGGCAATCGATGTCGCGCACAACCTCAAACCTCATCCGAAAACACTCGCCGCTATTGCGATATGGGAAAATATTTCATCCGGGACACTGAAGTCGCCGAACCCGACGCGGCGAGCGCGTGGTTCACCTATGCGGACGCGCATGGCATCGAGGTGCCGAAAGCCATCAGCATCTGGGAAGACGCGGCGACCGACGAGGGTTCCGAAAGCCGGCAGAGGGTCGGCGATGCGGGCATCCGCATCGAGCCGGGCATCGGCTGATGCATGACCGCACGCGCACGACACACGGCACACCTGTCACGGCGCGGCTCAATCGTTGCACGAGCCGCGCGAACCACGGCGGCATCGCTGCACGGCCCGCTCATACTCACCACACACGAGGACATCTCATGAGGCACCCCACGACGCGCCTGCGCCCGCCACATTCTTTTCTTGACGCAACATGGTGGCGCGCCGCACGGCTGCCTGGTCTCGTGTTGATCGCCGCAAGCCTCGGCGCTTGCGCGTCGTCGAACAAGACATCGTTGATCAACCTGCCGAATGGCGAGACCGGGTTCGCGGTGAACTGCAGCGGCGCCGATGCGGGATCGAGCTGGGCATCCTGCTATGTGCAGGCCGGCAAGGCATGCGGCCCCACCGGCTACGACATCGTGTCCAAAGACAACGATGAAGGCGGCACGGCGGGGGGCGGCATCACCAACGTCGTATCGGCGAACGTGAAAAACCGCTCGATGATCATTCGCTGCAAGTAAGCGCGTCCGGCACGGACGCCGCCACGCGGCAACGCGGACACGACGATGGGAACACCGACGCGCGGTCCGGCGCCGGACCGCACACGGTATGTCAGTGCGCCTGCATCTTCGAAAACAGATTGAGCACGACGACGCCGGCGACGATGAGACCCAGCCCGGCCACAGCAGGCAAGTCCGGCACCTGCCTGTACACCACGAGTGCGACCAGCGTGATCAGCACGATGCCGACGCCCGACCAGATCGCATAGACAATGCCGACGGGAATGCTCTTCAGCGTGAGCGACAGCATGTAGAACGACACGCCGTAACCGAGCACCACGACCACCGCGGGCAGCCAGCGCGTAAAGCCGGCGGATGCGCGTAGCGCCGACGTGGCGATCACTTCGGCGACAATCGCGATGGCGAGCAATGCGTAAGGGGGCAGGCGCATCGAATCAGGCCTTTGCCAGCGCGAGCTTGCCGTAGTCCTGATCGAGTTGCGCGCACAGCGCTTCGACGACGAGCTCATGATCCGCGCGCTGCGGCAAACCGGATACCGTGATCGAGCCGATCACGCCGACGCCCGCCACCGTCAACGGAAACGCACCGCCATGCGATGCGTAGTCGGCAACGGCGAGACCATGCTTGTCCGCAAGCGTGGCGCCCGATTGCTGCAGCCGCAGTCCGACCGCATACGAGCTGCGACGAAATTGCGCGACGACATTACTCTTGCGGCGCGCCCACTCGATGTTGTCCGGCGTCGCACCGTCGAGCGCGCAAAAGAACAGCGGCTGACCGAACGTGCGCACGTCGATAGCGAGCGCGAGCCCGCGGGCCTTGGCAATTTCATGCAGGTACGCGCCGAGTTGCCATGCGCGATCGGGATCGAATTGCGCAAACACCAGCGCCTTTTCCTGAGCGGCGATTGTTTGCAGGTCGTGAACGATGTCCATGTGCGATTGAATGGCAAAGAGAAAGAGAACGCTGCGAGCATGCCGGTGCCGCAGATCGAATGGCGATTCTAGCGCAGCCACTATCGGCGCCTGCGCGCATCCGCTACCGCGTGACGGGGCCGCGAAGCGCATGCACATGGTGCGGCACGCATCTCGAATCGAACAAAGGTGTTGCGCGGGAACGGGGTTTGTCCTATAATCTTTTCTTCGACGGACGCGGGGTGGAGCAGTCTGGCAGCTCGTCGGGCTCATAACCCGAAGGTCGTAGGTTCAAATCCTACCCCCGCAACCATAGCTAGGAAGTCAGTTCCAGCAGTCGCGCAAACAAGCAGTCTTTGCATCGTTGTTATCGCATCGTTACTGATTGCATCATGACTCTCGGCGGTACCGCATCAAAAGGCTTGCCTCATTGGCAGGCCTTTTTTGTTTTTGGCTTTTGTTTTTGGCTCGCCCTTCGCTAAAAATCTATTCGCTAAAAATCTTCCAGAACGCAGAACAGCGCGGCGACGCCTGCAACGCTCAACATCAGGCGGTTGGCCAGCAGCAGCGCATCGAGCAGCCAATCCGAGAACACGGACGTTGTGAGAATGCACAACGGGAAGATGCACACGCCATTGAAAATATCCGCGGTTGTCGCCTTGCTGAAAAAGTGCGGGGGCATCGTCGTACTTGACCCCGCACGATGGCGCGCTCGCGACGCACTATGCCGCTTCACTTGCGGCAGTTGATGTCGCTTCACGTAGCGCGCCACCGCCCACGCCCCCGCAATCACAAACGAACACTGGTCGACCCAGTTTCCATCGATCCGTAGTCCGAAAATATCCATAGGCACCGCACGAAAATCTCAAGCGCTCTTAGGCCGTATGAAACATCTTGAGCGAAGCCGCGGTGGCGCCGATGATTGCTCCGATCGGATGCAGATCAACCGACCGATCGATCCAACCAAAAAAGACACTCGCAGTCACGCCGCCGAACAACGCGCAGTTCGCGACAAACCGAAGACGGCGAAAAATGTTTTGCTTTCTCATAACTCTCCCTATGCATTCATCGTCAACCTCACGAGAGTAGCAATCCTAACTCATTGCCTCGCACCGTTCACGCAAATTGTCGCGCGTTAGACGTTCGGCCAGGGTGATCAACGCTGACACCCGCGGCCGCGCATGCTTCATCATCCATTGTCCGTCTTTACAAGCGCCCGCCTGCACTGCCTGCACTGCTTGCACCGCCCGCACCCTGCATGAACGCCCCGCATTCCCGAAATCCGGCCGGGTGATAAACTCCCATCACTCATTCCCGTCCCCGTTTCCATGAAATTCTGTTCTGTCTGCGGCCACGCGGTCAGCGTGAGCATTCCGCCCGGTGACAACCGGGAACGCTTCGTCTGCGCGAACTGCGGCACCGTGCATTATCAGAATCCGCGCAATGTGGTCGGCACCGTTCCCGTCTGGGACGACAAGGTGCTGCTATGCCGCCGCGCGATCGAACCGCGCTACGGCTACTGGACATTGCCCGCGGGTTTCATGGAGATGGGCGAAACCACGTCGGAGGCCGCCGCGCGCGAAACGCTCGAGGAAGCCGGCGCGCGCGTCGAAGTACAGAGCCTTTTTGCGCTCCTGAACGTGCCGCACGTGCATCAGGTGCATCTGTTCTATCTTGCGCGGCTGCTCGACCTCGATATCGCCGCCGGCGAGGAGAGCCTCGAAGTCCGGCTTTTCGACGAAAGCGAGATTCCGTGGGATGACATCTCGTTTCCGACCGTCGGCCAGACCTTGCGTTTCTTTTTCGCCGACCGCACCGCGGGCAGCTTCGGTCTGCACACCGGCGATATTTTCCGCTCGTTACGCGAAGGCTGAACGGCGCACGCATGGTTCCCTGGCTCGGACCCGACGACCCTTTTCCGTCCGTCGAGCGCGCACTCGGTGAAGCGAGCGGCGCGCCGGGCCTGCTCGCCGCAAGCGCCGACCTGCTGCCGTCGCGTCTCATCGATGCGTACCGGCACGGCATCTTCCCGTGGTATTCGGACGGCCAGCCGGTGCTGTGGTGGAGCCCCGACCCACGCATGATCCTGCGCCCGCGCGAATTCAAGGTTTCGCCGTCGTTGCGCAAGACGCTCAAGCGCGTCGTGCGCGAGCACGCATGGGAAGTGCGCGTCGACCACGACTTCGCCGCCGTGATGCGCGCGTGCGCGCAGGCGCCGCGCCGCGGGCAGCGCGGCACGTGGATCACCGCGGATGTGATCGAAGCGTATTCGTCGCTGCATCGGCGCGGCGATGCGCACAGCATCGAGACATGGTGCGACGGCACGCGTGTCGGCGGATTGTATGGCGTGTCGTTTGGCCGGATGTTCTTCGGCGAATCGATGTTCGCGCAAGCGACCGACGCATCGAAGATTGCGCTGGCCGCGCTGGTCGCCCACTTGCAACGGCATGAAATAGAAATGATAGACTGCCAGCAGAATACGTCGCATCTGGCGTCGCTGGGCGGCCGCGAGATCGCGCGCAAGGTGTTCGTCGCGCATGTCCGCGCATCGGTCGATGCTCCGTCCATTCCGTGGCGCTTCGACAAATCGGTACTGCTCGACCTCATCAGCCGCACAACGTAACGCAACTGGAAACGCACTGGCAAACGCCACCGGGAATGCGCCGCGCTGCGCAACCACGGATACGCCGGCGCAAACCGCTGCGAACGCCGCAGTCAATACCGCAACTTGATGCCGTAATAAGTGAGTGCCGCAAGTCAACGCCGCAGTCGCCGCCGCAATCAACGCCGCAGTCAACGCGACGGCGCCGCCGCCCGACGTCAGCACCCGCTCGCAACAGCTGATGCAATGCGACCATCGCGACCCGCCGACGCGGGTTCGCAAGTGATAGAAACGCTTCGAGAGCTGCCAACGTGACTCACCCGAATGAGCTGCCGCTTTCTCCGCTTTCCGCGCTGCAATTCTATGCAACGGCGCCTTACCCTTGCAGCTACCTGGAGGGGCGCATCGCGCGCTCGCAGGTCGCCACGCCCAGCCACCTGATCAATTCGGACGTCTACACCGACCTCGTCAAGGCGGGTTTCCGGCGTTCCGGCGTGTTCACCTACCGGCCTTATTGCGACGGCTGCCGCGCGTGCATCCCGGTGCGCGTGCCGGTCGAGCGCTTCACGCCGAACCGCACGCAGCGGCGCGTCGCGAAGCTGCACGGCGAGCTGGTCGCGAAAGTCACGCCGCTGCACTACGACGAAGATCACTACGCGCTGTATATGCGCTACCAGTCGGCGCGCCACGCGGGCGGCGGGATGGATCGCGACAGCCGCGACCAGTACGAGCAGTTTCTGCTGCAAAGCCGGATCAACTCGCGGCTCGTCGAATTCCGCGAACCCGGGCCGGGCGAAGCCGGCCAACCGGGCACGCTGCGCATGATCAGCATGATCGACATCCTCGGCGACGGGCTTTCGTCGGTCTATACGTTTTTCGATCCGGATCAGCCGCGCAGCAGCTTCGGCACCTACAACATCCTGTGGCAGATCGCGCAGGCGCGCAGCCTGAACCTGCCGTACGTGTATCTCGGCTACTGGATCCGCGAAAGCCCGAAGATGGCGTACAAGTCGAACTATCGCCCGCTGGAAGGGCTCGTCGACGGCAACTGGAAAGTGCTCGACACATCGAACCCGGTCGTCTCGAGCGTCGACGTCGCCACACCCGGCCGTCGCGGCCCGGTTTATCTGTAAGCGCGAGCGCGCGTCCACCCGCAGCGCACCGCCGCTGTCCGCCACGCCGTCAGCGTGCGCCGGTCGCCGTCGCCGCTGCCGCTCCCCGGCTAACCGGCATGCTGAAAGGCCCACATCGCGTTGTCGTAAAATAGTGGGTTCCCATCTTCCGCCCTCACCCGTTCGTGTTCAGTTCCCTTTATCCGCTTGTACGCGCCCAACTCTTTCGCATGGATGCGGAAGACGCTCACCATTTGACCTTGCGCATGCTCGGCGCCGCCGGACGCACCGGCGTCGCGAGCGCGCTCGCCGCGCGCGTGCCCGACGCGCCGCGCACGGTGATGGGTCTCGAATTTCGCAATCCGGTCGGCCTCGCGGCAGGGCTCGACAAGGACGGTGCATGCGTCGACGGGCTGGCCGCGCTCGGCTTCGGCTTTATCGAGGTCGGCACGGTCACGCCGCGTGCGCAACCGGGCAATCCGCGACCGCGCATGTTCCGGCTGCCGCAGGCGAACGCGTTGATCAACCGGATGGGTTTCAACAACGCGGGGGTCGACCAGTTCGTCAGGAACGTGCAAGCCGCGCGTTATCGAGGCGTGCTGGGGCTCAATATCGGCAAGAACGCCGATACGCCGATCGAGCGGGCCGCGGAAGACTACCTGTATTGCCTCGAGCGCGTGTATCCGTTTGCGAGCTACGTGACAATCAACATTTCTTCGCCGAACACGAAGAATCTTCGCCAGTTGCAGGGCGCGGGCGAGCTGGATGCATTGCTCGCGGCACTCAAGGACAAGCAGCGGCGTCTCGCCGACCTGCACGGCAAGCTCGTGCCGCTCGCACTGAAAATCGCGCCCGACCTCGACAGCGAGCAGATCAAGTCGATTGCCGATACCGTGCTGCGTCATCAGATCGAAGGCGTGATCGCGACCAACACCACACTGTCGCGCGACGCGGTGACGGGTCTGCCGCATGCGGACGAAGCCGGAGGCCTGTCGGGCAGGCCGGTATTCGATGCATCCAACGCGGTGATCCGCGCCTTGCGCAGCGAACTGGGCGAAGCCGTGCCGATCATCGGCGTCGGCGGCATCTTTTCCGGCGCCGACGCGTGCGCGAAGATCGCGGCTGGCGCATCGCTCGTGCAGGTCTATACGGGCTTTATCTACCGCGGCCCGGCACTCGTCGCCGAGTGCGCGGATGCACTGGCGCGAGCGCGCGCTGTATAGCGCGGCAATCACGGTGTGACACGGCCGTCGAATGTTCGGTCCCGTCCGGTTGTGCAAACGCGCTATTGTCGCGCATGCCCGGACGGGCGGCCACAGCGGCCGGCGTGGCGGTGCTTCGCGTTACGCCTGCTTGCCGTCGGCGGGAATCACGTTGCCGATCTCCTCGGCCGCGAAGTCGATCAGTTCGCGCGACGCGGCCTCCGCTTGCGCCGCATCGTGACGTTCGATCGCATCGACCACGCGTGCGTGCTTGCGAATCACCTCTTCCCACACGTGCTGATTCGCGTTGACAAGAGGATTCGAAGCCGACAGCGCACCGCGCACGATCGCGGCCATCTGCTGAAAGAACTGATTGCCGCTCGCCACGACGATGCGCGTATGCAGCAGTTCGTCAGCGGCCAGATGGCCGGGATCGTCCGGCCGGATCGTTCGAAAGCTTTCGAACGCGTCACGAATCGCCGCGACATCCACGGCGTTGCCGCGTTGCGCAGCCTGCGCGGACGCGCGAGGTTCGATCAGCATCCGGAACTCGATCACGTCGCGTAAAAACTCCGGATCGGGCTTCGCGCGAAACCGCCAGCTCACCACATCCTCGTCGATCATCCGCCAGTCGCGCATCGGCCTGATGCGCGTGCCGATCTTCGGCCGCACATCGAGCATGTGACGCGCGAGCAGCATCGACAGCGCTTCGCGCATCACGGTGCGGCTCACGTCGAATTCCTTCGACAACACGTCTTGCGGCGGCAACACCGCACCGTATTTCTCTTCGACGATGCCGGTGACGAGGCCGTCCATGACCTTGCTGACGAGCGATCGCTCCTTGGTTCCCTGTTCCATAACTCTCTCCCCGATTCGGCGTTCTGTGCCTGTTGATCACGCGCCCATCAAAGTGTCTTGTAGTCGTACTTATCTCGACACGTTGCTTCCTTCAATACCCATGCGCCAGTTAGGAAACGTCCTAACAGGGTTATCCCTCTTACGAATTGTTTCGTTCGTGCAACGCATGATGAAGCGAAGCACAACCGGCGCGGGCACTCCAAACGCCGAGCTGAAAAATTTGCATTGCCTGGCGTCCCCGAATGCAAACGTCTTGCAGTACCCGCAATCGATTGGAGCAGACGATTGACCGCATATTCTGTGCGAGCGGACACACAGTCAAACGTGATTGCTCGTACAACACACATTAGATGTGAGTTATTTCTCGTAGTGCTCACGCGTTCGGGTGAATTCGATATCGACAACGTTCGATATCGATAGCGCGTGCGTGCGGTGATGTCGATGCGGCCACATGCCCTGAATGATGTGACATGAACATGCACGCGATGCAATGCATCGGATCGCTTATACGAATCCGGTCTGTCGAATGGCCGTTAGAATTTCTTTCGTTATCCTCGCTATCCATGCGAAGAATGAAAGACAGGTGTTAAACACGGGCGTCGACCTGAAAGTGACGCCTTCATTATTCTGTTTAAAGTTGACGATACAAGCTCGACACCGCACGTTCGCTAGCTTTCTGAGCTGCCATTCGATGCGAACAGTGCGCTGCTGAACAGCGAATTCTCGCATGCTGCCGCAGGATCGGCCTCGGATGCGCGTCGCGTCGCGCCGCGCACGGCGCGGGTGTCGGGGACCGGCCAACAGACGGATTTTTTCCGACGCGACAACGCGCATTTGGCCGCCGGTTATGTGGGCCAGCGCACGCAGCCGGTAGAACACAACTGAATCATTTCTGGCACACACCGGTCGGGGGCGAAAATCCGCTTCGCCCGCCAACCGAAGCGGGGGCGGCGCTTCGCCAGGCACCAGGATGAACCCGAATAAATTCAATAATATCAATAACTTGCATCATACAAAATTGAATCTCGCGGGGGTCGGGCGGGCCGAAAACCGTTTTACAGAATTGAAACAAAAACTCACATTTCGGCCGGCGCGCGATCGCGCGAGAGTTCGCTGCACCGCATCAGCGCTCGTTTTGCGCTCGCTTGGCATAGTCCTCGCTAAAAGTGAGGCGCAGCACACATGTACGGACGCCGACGGCGCTTCCAGCCAGATGCGCACCGTATTACGGGGCCGCCCCCGCCACCCTCAACCGCCCGCGAGCGACGTCATACGAGGGACGTGGGGCAGGAATACAACAGAGGCCGCGAGCGGCTTCGATGCGAGGACCGATCATGCTTACCCTTCAATCCGATCTGCACGGCAACCACCTGCTGGGTGCTCTTCCGTCGCACGAGTGGCAGGCGCTGGCGCCCCATCTCGAACTCGTGCATCTGCGCGCCGAGCAACTGCTGTGCGATTCCGCGCAGCGCATTCACCACGTGTACTTCCCGACCACCGCGATCATCTCGATGCTCTCGACGATGGAAGACGGGGGTTCCGTCGAGATTGCCGCGGTCGGTCGTGAAGGGATGACAGGTGTGCCGATCCTGACCGGCGGCGAAACGATGCCGAGCCGCGTGCAGGTGCAATCGGCCGGCTTCGCGTACCGCATGACCGCGCAGTGCCTGAAGCAGCAGTTCGCGCGCTCGGACTTCCTGCGCCGTCTGATGCTGCTCTACATGCACGTGCTGCTCACGCAGGTCGCGCAGACCGCCGCATGCAACCGTCACCACTCGCTGAACCAGCAGTTGTGCCGGTGGCTGCTGATCGAGGTCGACCGCACCACGTCGAACGAGCTGACGGTCACGCAGCAGCTGATTGCCGACATGCTCGGCGTACGCCGCGAAGGGATTACCGAAGCGGCCGGCAAGCTGCATAACGAAGGGCTGATTCATCACAGCCGCGGCCATATCAAGATTGTCGACCGCAAAGGCCTCGAAGCGAAGGCATGCGAATGCTACGGGCTCGTGCGGCGCGAGTTCGACCGTCTGCTGCCGCGTTTGCGTCAGGCCGAAGCCGTGAGCTGAGTCGGCACATGAGGCCGCATGACAAGCCGCCGTACGAGCGGCATGCATGCCGCCACACGGTAACCGGATCAAAAACAAAGACAACAACTGTCTTGACCTTGCCAGGCACAGCGCGCCGCCTGGACGCACACCGCAAGGGTGCGGGCGCGCGGAACGCCCAGCAAGAGCGCTTCTCGCAACAATAGAAGAACGGGGATCGGGCAGGCGGCAGCCGCACAACGGCTGCCGCTCCGCTCGCTGCACAGGTCTGCTTCACGGCACTGCTTCACGGCACTGCTTCACGGCACTGCTTCACAGCCCGCTTCACAGTCCTCCTCACAGTCCTGCTTCGCACAGTCCTTTTCCACAGCACTGTTTCACAAATGAACCGCCAACCCGCGAAGCGCAGCGCGGGACACCGGAACGCACCGGACCGATGGGCCGACTCATGCGCTTTCGTCGCGCGATATCCGAAGCGCCATATCGCACATTTCACCCATCGGCATCAGCACGTATCGCACATCCTCGTCACCCAAATGAATCGCCCGGGCATCGCCGCTCGCCGCGCGCCGATAACGTCTCGCGCGGCATCGTTCGATTCCGAACAGATTGCCTGCCCGATAACGCTTAGCGTGGCGTTCACGGGCAATGCTGCCAGGACGCGTCACGCCGGCACATCGGCCCGATCGGCGCTGCTGCGCGACCGATGTTCGCGTGCCGCATGGGCATCACATCTTGCGCGCCACATCACGCGCGTCGCACCGTGCGCACGACATCGATGCGCACCACGGACGACGCCGCACACCGGCGATACAGGCCATTCGCGGAGGGGAATATGCAAGTACAGGACAGTGTCGGCAGGACCAGCGCAACACACGCCGACGCGCACGCAAGCCGGGACGCTGTTTCAGGCGCGAACGCGGCGCCAGTCCCGCGCGCCATCATCCATATGCCGTCGCCCGAGCGTATCGCCGGTTCGCAGATCAGCGCATTCGCCGCCGCGCTGCAGGCTCGCACCGGCGTCGATTGCAGCGACTACGCGGCGCTGCATGCGTTCTCGGTGCGCGACTATCGCACCTTCTGGCGCTTCTTTATCGAGTGGGCCGAAGGCTTCGACTATACGGGTGACGCCGATCCGGTCTGCGTCGGCGATACCTGCGAGCAGGCGAGCTTCTTTCCGCAACTCCAGCTGAATTTCGCGGACAACCTGCTCGGCACCGACATCGCGCCCGCAAGCGCCCCCGCCCTCACCGCCTGTCACGCGGACGGCCGGCGTGTTCATCTGACGCGCGGCGAGTTGCGCGAGCGCGTCGCGCGTCTGGCCTGCGCGCTCGAGCGGCTCGGCGTGCGCAGCGGCGATCGCGTGGCCGCCGTGATGCGCAACGACGAACAGGCGATCATCACCGCGCTCGCGGTTGCCGCGCTCGGTGCGACACTGTCGACCGCCTCGCCGGAAATGGGCAGCGAAGCGCTGCTCGACCGTTTCGAGCAGTTGTCGCCGCGCCTGCTGTTCGCGCACACGGCAACGCTGCCGTCCGACACCGGCATGCCGCCGGCGGAGAAAGTCGCGAGGCTCGCGGCGGCGATCCGCTCGCTCGACGGCATCGTGAGCCTCGATGACGGCGCGCTGCCAAGCGGCGTGATCCAGCCCGTGCATTCCGTTGCCCGACTGATCGCGAGCGCCGACGCGGCGGATTTCGTCTGGCGCCGCTTTCCGTTCAATCAGCCGCTTTTCATCATGTTTTCATCGGGTACGACCGGCAAGCCGAAGTGCATCGTGCACGGCGCGGGCGGATCGCTCGTCGAGCATCTGAAGGAACATCGGCTGCATGGCGATCTGCGGCCTGGCGACAAAATGTATTTCCACACGTCGTGTGCATGGATGATGTGGAACTGGCAATTGTCGGCGCTTGCGTCCGGCGTCGAGATCGTCACTTACAGCGGTCCGCTCGCGAGCGTCGATACGCTATGGCGTCTCGTCGCCGACGAACACGTGACCGTGTTCGGCACGAGCCCCGCGTACCTGAAGATGTGCAGCGAAGCCGGACTCGAGCCGGCGCGCGCGTTCGATCTGCATGCGCTGCGCGCGATGATGTCGACCGGCGCGGTGCTGTATGACACGCAGTTCGAGTGGGTGCGCGATCACGTCAAACCGTTGCAGTTGCAATCGATTTCCGGCGGCACCGATATTCTCGGCTGCTTCGTGCTAGGCAATCCGAATCTGCCGGTCTTCACCGGCGAAGCGCAATGCAAGTCGCTCGCGCTCGACGTCAACGCGTGGGACAACCAGGCCGGCACGCCGGCGCACGGCGTCGGCGAGCTGGTCTGCACCAACCCGTTCCCATCGCGGCCGCTCGGCTTTTTCGGTGACCCGGACGGCACGCGTTTCCATCAGGCGTATTTCGCCGCGAATCCGGGCATCTGGACGCACGGCGACCTGATCGAATTCTCTGGGCAAGGCAGCGCGCGCCTGCATGGGCGTTCAGACGGCGTGCTCAACGTGCGCGGCGTCAATGTCGGTCCCGGCGAAATTTACCGCGTGTTGGCCGACATCGAAGGCGTGCGCGAAGCGATGGTCGTGCAACAGACCGTGCCGGCCCGCGCCGCGCCGCCGGACGCAGAGCCGCTGCGCCCGGCCGCCGGGCACGACCGGCGCGTCGTGCTGCTCGTCGTGTTGCAGGATGGCGTCACGCTCAACGGCGCGCTGATCGCGCACATGCGCCGCGAACTTGCGCGCCGCGCGTCGCGTGCGCACGTGCCGGACGTCGTGATGCAGGTCGGCGCGCTGCCGGTCACGCACAGCGGCAAGCCGTCGGAGGCCGCCGCGCGCAACGCGGTAAACGGGCTGCCGGTGGGCAATACCGGCGCGTTGCGCAACCCTGAATGTCTCGATGCGATCCGCCACCATCCGGCGCTCGCCGTCATCACGCGCGAATTGCCGCCGCCGGGCGAAACGGTCGAAGATCTCGAATGCTATCTGCGCGCGCTGTGGGAACGCCTGTTCGATCTGAGTCCGATCGGCCGCGACGACAGCTTCTTCGATCTCGGCGGCGACTCGTTGCTCGCCGCCGCAATGATCGCCGAAGTCCAGCAGGCGACCGGCGCAACGATCTCGCTGGCGACGCTGCTTGCCGCGCCGAGCGTCGCGCAGCTGGCTACGCATATTCGCGGCAGCCATGCCGGCGAAATCGCCGCATCGCAGATCGTCCTGCCGCTGCGCGCCGGCACCGGCACACCGGTGTTCTGGATGCATAGCATGGCCGGTTCCGTAATGGAGTGCCTCGCGGTGATCCACGCGCTGCGCACGCCGCGCCCGTTTATCGGCATTCACGCGCGCGGACTGAACGGCGAGGCGCCGCCGCTGCGGGACGTCGCGCAAATGGCCGCGTCGTATATCGTCGAGATGCGCAGCGTGCAGCCGCACGGCCCGTACACGCTGGTCGGCTATTCATTCGGCGGCCTCGTCGCGTACGAGATCGCGCAGCAATTGCATCGCGCGGGCGAACAGGTCGACATGCTGTGTCTCGTCGACAGCTACGTGCACGAACGCTGCCTGCCGTGGGGCGCCTGGCTGCGTTTCCAGCGCGCCTGGGCGCGGCGCCAGTGGCGCACCTTCAGCGGCCTGCCGTTCGCACAGCGCATCGGCTTCGTGAAGCGCAAGCTCCACGGCGCGACCGACAAGATCCGTCTGCGCCTCGGCCATATGGCGCACAAGCCGTTTCCGCAGATCGCGCATTTCCCGCCGGTGCTGATCCGGGTGCGCGAAGCGATGCGCGTGGCGATGACGACCTATCGGCCCGTCGCGTACACAGGCGGTCCGGTGTATTACGTGCGCGCGGCGCTGCTCGACCCCGAGCGCGGCGATCCGCTGCCGCTGTGGCGGCAAGTTGCGAAACGCGGGCTCGCCGTGGTCAACGTCGGGGGCAGCCACACCGATATGATTCTCGAGCCGAATATCGACGTGCTGGCGGCCGCGCTCGACCGGGTGTTCAGTAATGAGATCGCGCCGTCGGGGGCACAGGCGGCATCGGCCGCACTGCGCGCGAAGAGCGGCTACGCGTAGGCGCGGCGGGCGCCGCGACGCCTGGTGCGGCGGCGCCCGATGCAATGACGCCCGATGCAATGCGCTCGACGCAATGACTCCCGATGCAATAGCTCACGAAGCAACGACTCACGAGACAACGGCACAAGAAGCAACGCCGCAAGAAGCAACGCCCCACGCCATGCGTGGGGCCTTGCAAGCCGTACTCTCAAGCGCCACCGCGCGCCGCGTCGACGGCGCGGATCGCCTGCGTGCCGTTGTCTACTCCGTCCGCTCCGCGGCCAGCGGAGCCGCGCCGGCCGGCAAACTCGTGCGCGCGCGTGCATCGAGCGTGCGCCGCGCAAACTTGAACAGCGGCCGGTCGACGAACCGGTAGAACAGACAGCCGGCACAAGTCGCACAGATCACCGCCAGCACCGCGCCGAGCGGCGCGCGAATATCGAAGCCGTGCACGATTTTCGGCAACAGCTTGCGCATCGATTCGACCACGAACGGATGGCTCAGATAGGTCGCGTAACTCGCGTCGCCGATGTAGATCAGCGCGCGCGTCGCGCGATTGTCGCGAATCGACTCCTCGAGGCTCAACGCACACAGCACGAGGCAGAACGACGGCAAGCCGTTGCGCACGAGCGGCGAGCTACCCGGCAGCGCCCACTCGGCGTAGGTCATCAGCACATACATCGCGACCGCGCCCGGCAGCGCGAGCGTCGCCGGCACCCGCGCGCCGCGCTTCCACGCGTACCACGTCGCGATGCCGAGCGGAAATTCGAGCAGACGGTTTTCCGCGAGGAAACGGCCGAGCGCATGACTCGAATGCGCAAGCACCGCGACGACATAAAGCGTGGCGAGCGCGACCGTGATAAACGCGAAGCGGCGCTCACGCATCAGCAGCAGTGCGAGCGCGGTGACGACATAGAACAGGATTTCGTAGTTGAGCGTCCAGCCGACGAACAGCATCGGAAAGATCTGGCCGCTCTCCTTCGTATACGGAATGAAGAACAGCGACTTCAACAGCTCGCCCACATTGGCCGTCGTCGAATTGAAGAGGTCGGGCCGCACGATCGCGCCGAAAAACACCACGAACGTCATCAGCCAGTACAGCGGCACCACGCGCGCCACGCGGCTGACGGCGAATTCGCGCACCGTCATCGTGCCCGGGCTCAACGCGAGCGCGATCACGAAGCCGGACAGCACAAAGAAGATATCGACGCGAAACGCGCCGAACGCCGTGCCGTTCGTGATCATCACGTGATGCACGATGACCGTGGTCGCAGCAACCGCGCGGAGAATTCTCAAGGAGTTGAGCTTACGCATCTGGCACCCATAACGGGACATCGCCGGAGGATTCTAGGCATACGAAATAGCGTTGATCAGACAACATCCGGTGTCGGCACGCCGCGAGCGTGCGCTGCACCAAATACCGCGCGCCGTTGTCCGTCGATGCCTGGCGATTGGCCGACATCGCCGTGCCGCCGCGGCCAGTATTGACGTGCCAGCTGTCCGGACCCGCGATGCGGCGGGCGCAGCTTGCGTGATGAGGATGATGAAAAATACCGGCGATTTCAGCCATATGCGGGGCGTGCACCATGAATCCACGGCAGATGAACGTCAGCATGCTCGCGGCCGAGCGTCATGCTTATGCACCCTATATCGACGGGCTGCGCGCCATCGCGGTGCTCGCGGTGATCGCCTATCACCTGCATCCGCAGTGGCTGCCCGGCGGGCTCGCGGGCGTCGATATCTTCTTCGTCATTTCCGGCTTCGTCGTCAGCGCGTCGGTCGGCGCGCTGAGCTCGGTCAGCCTGTCGCGCTTCGTGCTGTACTTCTATGCGCGCCGCGTGCAGCGCATCGCACCGGCGCTGATCGTCTGCCTCGTCGCCACCGCGCTCGCGTCGGTGCTGTTCATTCCATCCGCGTGGCTGAGCGACACCAACTCGAAAACCGGTCTCTTCGCGTTCTTCGGCCTCAGCAATCTCGTGCTCGCGAAGACCGGCAACGACTATTTTTCGCCGCGCGTCGAGTTCAATCCGTATATGCATACGTGGTCGCTCGGTGTCGAAGAACAGTTCTATCTGATCTTCCCGGTGCTGTTCTTTCTGTGGGTCAGCAAGGCGCCGCGTCGCAAGCTGACGCTCGTGCTGTTCGGCGCCGGCTTTGCCGCATCGCTCGTGTGTGCGAAATGGCTGGCAGTCGGTCATGAAACGCTCGCGTTCTACCTGATCTTCAGCCGCTTCTGGGAACTCGCGGCCGGCGTGATGCTGTATCAGGCGCTGGTGCTGTGCGGGCGCCCGTTCGGCGTCGCCGAACGCGGCGCCACGTGGGTCACGTCGAGCGCCGCGCTGCTGTCGCTCGGCCTCGTCGCGGTCGGCCTTGCACTGTCGGCGCCGAACACGTTTCCGTTTCCCGGCGCGCTGCTGCCGGTGGCCGGCACGCTCGGCCTGCTCGGCTTTCTCCATGGGCGGCGCACCGAAGGCATGCTGCATCGCGTGCTCGCGTCGCGCGGCGTCGTGTTTATCGGCAGGATTTCGTACTCGCTGTATCTCTGGCACTGGCCGGTGATCGTGCTGCTGCGCTGGACCACCGGCATCGATACCGCGCTGGAAAAAACAGTCGCCGCCGTGCTCACGTTCGCGCTCGCCAGCGCGTCGTATTACTTCGTCGAGAATCCGGTGCGCCGCTCGCCGCGCTTGCGGCAGTGGCCGCGCCCGGCGGTCATCGGTTCCGGATTCGGCGTGATCGTACTCGGCGCGGCGCTCACCTTCGGCCTCTATCAGCAGCAGCCGCGGCTGTCGCTGAGCGTCGTTTCGCATCAGGCCGACGACTGGTACCCGTACGGCGCGCTCAACCAGCGCTATGCGGGCTGCAGCGAAAAGTGGGACACCCGCAAGCTCGATGACGGCCCGGTGTGGACCTATTCGCGGGTCGGCTGCAATGTGCCGGCGCGCTACGCGTCGCGTCTGTTCGTGATCGGCGATTCGCACGCGATGGCCTATAGCCTGATGTTCCGCGAACTCGCGTTGCAAACCGGCGTCGAGGTGCTGTCCTATAACAACGGCGGTTGCGCGTTTATCGGCTTTCTGCCGGTCGATCGCGCGGACGCGACGCGCTGCAAGGCGTACGACGACGACGCGTTTGCTGAAATTCTCGAGAAGGTGCGGCCAGGCGACGTCGTGTTCCTGCCGTCGCTCAGGCTGCCGCGCTTTTCCGACCAGTTCGCGCGTTTCGACGATCGCGCCGCGCACGATGCGATGTTCAGCGGCGCGTCGCTCGCGGAGCGCCGTGCGCGCGAACAGGAAGCGATCCAGCTGCTGCACAAGCTGACCGCACGCGGCGCGAAGGTGGTGCTCGAAGCGCCGGAGCCGGTCTTCCGGACGCCGGCCTTCCGCTGTGCGGACTGGTTCAATCGCGACAATCCGATCTGCACGCCCGGCGGACAGGTGCCGCGCGCGGACGTGGAAGCGTATCGCGCGCCGGTGCTCGATTCGTATGCGCGCATCGCGCAGGCGGTGCCGTCGGTCAGCGTGTGGGACCCCTTGCCGGTGCTGTGCCCGGACGACGTCTGCTCGATGCATACGGGCGGCGTGCCGCTCTTCTTCGACGGCGACCATATCAGCGGTTATGCGAACCGCCTGCTCGCGCCGCACTTCCAGAAATTCATCGTCACGCTGATGGACGCGCCGCGCACGTAGGCCGCGTAGGCCGTATCCGATGAACGGGCCACGGCGCGCGTGAGTGCGCCGTGGCGCATCACATCCGCGCTCAGGTTCCCGACACAATGCAACGCAAAAAAACGCGGCGCCAGGCAGCGCCGCGTTGCATCGAGCTAATCGATCGAGCTAACCGATCGGACTAACCGGTCGGACTAACCGGTCGGACTAACTGAGGATCAGTTGAAGGTATCGTCACCGGCGATCAACCGGTCGCGCACCAGCGAGCGCCAGCCGTCATAACGCGCGGTCGGTGCGCCGACAAAATCCGGCTCGTCGCGCTTCACATGCAACTGATCGGAATACGCGCCGTACTCGGACGTATGCTGCTGGCGCCGGGCTTCCGCCTGCAGCTTGTCGTCGAGGTCCGCGAGAAACTTGAAGTGCAGCAGCGCGCTCGTGATCGCGCCACCTGCGCGCGACGCCGGCTGATTCAGGCGCGCGGGCCACAATTGATGCGACGACTTCAGAAACGCGTACGGCTTCTTCCAGTACACGAGCGGCGTCTTGTTCAGTGCCGGACCGTCCCACACGTCCTTGAAGAAAATACGTCCGCGCACCCCGCCCTTCGTCCATGTCGTGCGCGAGCGCGGATCGAAGCGCGTCTGATAGCCGTACGCGTCGTATAACGGACAGACGCTTGCCGGATCTTCGCCGGGCAGGCACGCGTTGTCGCGAGTGCGATTGCCGCTATACATGTCGAGCATCAGGCTGTTCATCGAACGTTGGCCGTGCGTTGCGAGGTGGTCGGTCAGCGCCGCAATGCCGCGCGTATCGTGATGCGGGTACACAAAGAACTCGTCCGCGTCGACGTAAAGAATCCACTTGCCGCTGCAATAACGCGACAGCACGGTATTGATCCAGTCGTTGCCGAAACGCGATTGCTTGTACGAACCGTGCGCGGCGAACAGCGACACGCCGGGCTCGCCGGCGAGCAGCTCGCGCAGGCCGTCGGTGGAATCGTTGTCGAGCACGATAAACTGCTCGAAGCCGAGCGCTTTGTAATAACGCAGAAAAAACGCCATCCGGTGCGCTTCGTTATGCACCGTCATGATCAGCACATGCGACGCGGCCGGCAGGCCCGGCGCGATGCGCACCGCGCGGACTTCGCGCGCCTTTGCGATGCGCCGGATATGCGCCTTCGAAAATTCGACCGCGTTATAGAGCAGAAAGGACAAGCGTCCCGCTCGCTCGCCGCGCTGCCCCGCCTTCGGCAAAGCGGCGGCAGCGGGCTGCGGCAGGTGCATCGGCGTGGTCTGGTCTTGCGTTGTCATGTGAGAAACCCCGAGCGGTTTTCCGTTTACGGCGAGCACTGAACGCCGCACAACCGGCAACAGCCAGAGCCGGCCAACCTGCGCGCGTCGTTTTGCATGCCAAACGATACTAGCATCGAACCCTTCAGACGAGACGTCAGCATCCCGTACTTTTACGCCTGCAATGTGCCCTGCCGATCGTAGTCGCCCCGCCTGTGTGCGAACGCACGCGCACCGCCCGGCGCCATGCGCCGAATGGCCGATGGCGCCGGGATTTGGGCCGAAGCGGAAGGCCGCGGCTACCTAGAATGCCTGACAAGCGTCGGTCCGCATCGTGCCATGCGGACCGGTTCAGCGCCGCTGATCATGGTCCCGGTAAGGTCAAGACAGCGGCGCGGCGCAACCGGACAGATCCGGCGCCGATTCGGAGGAGATTGCGATGGCTCGCAAAGGCATCATTCTGGCGGGGGGCTCGGGCACGCGTTTGTACCCGATCACGCATGCGGTATCGAAGCAGCTGATTCCCGTCTACGACAAGCCGATGATTTACTACCCGCTGTCGACGCTGATGCTCGCCGGAATCCGCGACGTGCTCATTATCTCCACCCCGCAGGACACGCCGCGCTTCGCGACGCTGCTGCGCGACGGCCATCAGTGGGGCATGAATATCCAGTACGCGATACAGCCGTCGCCGGACGGTCTCGCGCAGGCCTTCCTGATCGGCCGGCGCTTTATCGGCCGCTCGCCGTCGACGCTGATCCTCGGCGACAACATCTTCTACGGCCACGACCTGCCGACGCGCCTCGCGCGCGCGAGCGCCGCGAAGCATGGCGCAACCGTGTTCGCGTATCACGTGAGCGACCCGGAGCGCTATGGCGTCGTCGAATTCGACAGCCGGCAGCGCGCGCTGTCGATTGAGGAAAAGCCCACCCGCCCGCGCTCGAACTACGCGGTGACCGGTCTTTACTTTTACGATAACGACGTGTGCGACATCGCGGCAGGCATCGCGCCTTCCGCGCGCGGCGAGCTCGAGATCACCGACGTCAACGCGTGCTACCTGCAAGCGGGACGCCTCGACGTCGAGATCATGGGCCGCGGCAATGCATGGCTCGACACCGGCACGCACGACTCATTGCTCGACGCGGCGATGTTTATCGCGACACTGCAAAAACGCCAGGGCCTGATCGTATCGAGCCCGGAGGAAGTCGCCTACCGGCAGGGCTGGATCGACGCGCAACAACTGCACAGGCTCGCCACGCCGCTCGTCAAGAGCGGCTACGGCAACTACCTGCTCGGCATTCTCGACGACCAGCCAGGCGAGCCGCTCGACGCCCAACCGGCCGTTCTGCGCGACATGCACGTGATCGACGCGTTGAGCCGGCATAGCGACGCGCTCCAGACGTAACGCATTACCCGGCAGCCGCCACGCGGAGGCGGCCGCCGCCAGACATGCACCCGGTGCAGACGACACCATCCGCGCATTCAAATAATGATGTAGCAAGGACAAAGCGAACATGACGACATCCGTATCGGTCGCGATGGCGACCTGCAACGGCATGCGGTATCTGGCTGCGCAGCTGGAAAGTCTTGCGCATCAGACCTGGCTGCCCGCCGAACTGGTCGTCACCGACGACGCCTCGACCGACGAGACCGTACAGATCGTCGAAGCCTTTGCCCGCGTCGCGCCCTTTCCGGTGCGGCTGCATATCAACCCGAAACGGCTCGGTTATCGCGCGAACTTCATGAAGGCCGCGCAGCTATGCCAGGCCGACGTGATCGCGTTCTGCGACCAGGACGACGTCTGGGTCGAAGACAAGCTCGCGGTCTGCATCGACCGGCTGGTGAATACCGACGCGGTGCTGATTTATCACAACGCGATCGTCACCGACAGCGAGCTGCTCGAAATCGATACGCTCGCGCGCGACGCGCTGCCCGCCGCGTACAATCCGGCGCTCACCGTCGGTCCGCTCGCGTATGGACTCGGCTTCACGCTGTTGTTGCGCCGGCAACTGATGGTATTCATGCCGCTATGGCCACGCTCGCTCGATTTCCATGACCCCACGAATCGCGAAGGCCACGACCAGTGGTTCTTCTTTCTCGCGAACGTGTTCGGTTCGATCGTCTATATCGATACGCCGCTCGCGCGCTACCGCCGTCATGCGGCAGCCGCGACCCACACGCGCTGGGCAGGCGCGTCGTGGATCACACGCGGACTGCCGTACCTGTTCGAGAACCTGCATCACTGGCGCAATTTCGCGGACGGCTGTGCGCGCCGCGCCGAACTGCTGCGCGAGGTCGCCGCGAGCTACCCGCCGCACTACGCGGCGGCGGCGCTTGCCGGCGCCGCGCGTTTCGATGCGTATGCGCAGCTTTACGTCGACCGGCTCGACCTGTACAACGCACCGACGCTGGTCGAACGGTTCACGATCTTCTTTCGCATCAAGGCCAACGGCGGTTACCGCAATGGCGACGTGTGGGCAAAAGGCAGCCGCAGCGCGCTCAAGGATCTGCTCGTCGGCGTGTTCGCGCTCGGCAGTTTGCGCAAGCGTTTCCTGCCGGCTGGCGAAGATCTCACGCTCGGCGGAAACTGAGGTGGCTGTCCGGCCGCCCGTCACGCTCCCCCTCATTGCGCGCCCTGCGCACCCTGTGCGCCAGCCTCGACGCGACGGCTTCGCGCGCCCCGGCATGCGTAGCAGATCAGCGCGATCACCAGCACTTCGGTGAGCACCACCGAGATCGCCGTGCCCGTCGCGCCGAATTCTTTCACGAGAATCAGCGACTGCACGAAGTGGAACGCCGCGGCGATGCCGTAGATGCGCTTGAGCGGCCGCACTTCACCTTGCGCGATCAGGCTGAGCTGCATCAGCACCGTCGCGATGCTGACCACCACCGGCAGGAAGATCAGCGCCTTGAGCACCGGCACGGCCGGCAGGAATTTCACACCGAACGCCAGCACGACCAGCTTCTCGCCGCCGACGAACACCGCGAGAATCGCGCATGCGTTGAGCAGCAATACCGTCATCACGACCTTTCTGATGATGTCGTCCGCCTCCTTGCCGCGGTTCTCCGAATGAAGCTTGCAGATGCGCGGGAACATGGTCTGGATCAGCGGCCCGAAAAACTGCTTGATCGGGCTCACGATCTTGTCGGCCATCACGAAGTAGCCGACCGCATCGTTGCCGGTCAGGAACTTCAGGATGATCGCATTCAGGTAGGTGTACATAAATGCGAACGCGGAACCCGAAAACACGTGGAACGCCTCGAGCGACTGCTGCCACAGGTCTTCGCGCGTGATCTTCTGCCACGACGTCAGCATGCCCGCGCAGTGCGCGATCGCGGTCAGAATCAGTCCTGACGCGAGCAGCGGCGCAAAAAAGCACACCGCGGTCGCGAGATAATCGGCCGGCGACTTCACGATAAAGAACAGCGCGGTCAGGCTGACGATACGCGTCGCGAGCGTGATCACCGCCATCAGCGGTATTTTCTCGAGCCCCTGGAACAACCATACCGGGCTTAACACGGTGCCCGCGAGCGACAGCAGGCTGATCAGAATGATGCCCTTGACATCCTGCAGCGCCGGCACGAACTCGACGGACGCGAGCACGATCAGCGCGCAGAGCAGCGCAATACAGCTCTTCGAAATGGTGACGATCCAGTAGAGACGCGTGAGCATCTCGCGGTCGCCGCGGTGAATCGATATTTTCCGCGCCGCGGTCAGATCGAAGCCGAAGTCGGTCACCGTGATAAAGAACTGCATAAAGGCAACCGCGAAGCTCACCTGACCGAAGTGGTCCGGGCCGAGCGTGCGCGACAGGTAAGGCAGCGCAATCAGCGGAACCAGGTAGCCGCATGCCTGTATCACGTACAGTGCGGCCGTGTCTCTTTTGACCGACAAGGGAGCCTCGCTTCAATAAAAGGAACTGCGTTCGTCGTCGGCGAGCGTGCCGCTCACCACCGCGTCGAAAAACTGCCGGTAATGCCGGCAGCACGCGAGCCAGCCGAACTCGCGCATCGCGAGTTCGCGCTTGTCCTGCCGCGCGGCGCCCTGCCAGTTGCGCTGCGCATAACGGACAAGCTCCGGCAACTGCTCGATGCGATCGAACAGCAGCACGTTGTCGAACTTTTTCGCCGCCCACACCATAAACGGCGTCGCGCGCGCAATCAGCATCGGCACCCGGCCGATCGCTTCGAAGAATGCGCCGCTGACGAGCATCGAGTCCGCGACGTGCGGCAAGACCAGCACGTCGGTGCGGCTGATGCGCTGCTCGAATTCCTGATCGGACAGAAAGCGCGCATCGATCGTCACCGTGTCGTTCAGTGCGCGTCGATCCATCACATCGTGCAGTGTCTTCACATAGTCGGCGCTGCCGTTGCCGGCGATCTCCAGCTTGCATTCTTCGGGCCAGACATCGAGCACCGCCGCCAGATCCTTATACGGGCGGATCGTGCCGAGCATCGCAAAGAGCGGCGGCGAATCGGCAGAAGCAGCGCCGTCGTCGTGCGCGCGCGGCGTCGCTTCGTAGCCGGGCACGTCCCAATACAGCGGATGCGGCAGATAGCGCGCACGGTACTTGCCCTCGAAGGTCGGCGCATGCACGACCCGCGCATCGGCGAGTCCGCGCACGAAGGCCATCAATTTCATCGACATGCGCCGTATCAGGCCCACTGTGTCGTGCACCGCATGGTCATGCACGAAATACACGACCTTCGCACGGCCGATGCAAATGACGAGGCAATAGAACGCGAACACCAGGCAGCCCACCGGCGACAGCAGCGTACGCGTGCCTTTGCGCCGGAACGGCCGCAACTCGAGCCAGTGGAACACCAGCACGGTTTTCGTGCTGAACAGATGCGCAAACCCGCCGCGCAACAGGCCGCGCGCGGACAGCGGCTCGACGTCGTAGCCGACCTGCGTCAGCACGCGCTTGACGATGTCGATATACGGATTGGTGGTATTGGTGAATGGCGAGAACAGCACGCGCACACGTTGCGCGGCGCCGGCGGCCTTGACCGCCGCGGCACCCGCGGATGCGTCCATCACGCGCGCCTGCGCGGTGCGGCGTTGCGCGCCCGCGCCTGACGCGTCATCCGGTGCGATATCGAGCATGGCTGCCTCCACTGCGCTTCCCCGTCCCGCGCGCGCCGACCGTGATCGTCGCACGCGCGCTATAGTTTTGTGCCGCCTGTGATATCTGCGTCGCGTCCGCTCACGCGCACGCAACGCAGACTGGATGAACCCGCCCTGCCCGTATCACGCCGCCTTGGCATCCACCGCGCACGACAGAATGATTTCGATAATGCGCTCCTGCTCGACCGCTTCGAGCATCGTGTACATCGGCAGGCACAGCACCTGCGACGACACTTCGCTCGCCACCGGCAGGTTCTCGCGCGCCGCGGACGGCAGATCGCGATACGTGACGAATTCGCTGATCAGCGGATAGAAGTACCGCCGCACCGCGATATGGCGCGCGCGGAACTGCTCGAACAGCGCATCGCGGCTCAGCGGAAACTCCGGCGTCACGCGAATCGGAAAATACGCATGATTGCGCGTGTTGTGACTCTCGATCTGATGCAATTTCAATCCGCGCACCTGACCGAGCGCGTCGCGATAGCGGCGGTCGATGCGCGCGCGCGCGGCAAGCGCATAGTCGACGTGCTTCAACTGCAGCATGCCGAACGCGGCCTGCACCTCGTTCATCTTGCCGTTCAGGCCGGCCGCGCCAACCGTCAATTCATCGACAATGCCGAAGTTCTTCAGCCGGTCGATGCGCCGCTTCGTTTCGATGTCGCGGCATACGATCGCACCGCCCTCGAACGTATGAAAAATCTTCGTGCCGTGAAAGCTCAGAATCGACATGTCGCCTGCGCGCAGGATCGACTGGCCGTTGCGCTGTACGCCGAACGCGTGCGCCGCGTCGTACAGCACGCGCAGACCGTGCTTCGCCGCGATCTGTTCGATCGCCTCGATTTCGCACGGGTTGCCGTAGACGTGCACCGGCAGGATCGCGGTGGTTTGCGGCGTGATGGCCGCCTCGATTTTCGCTGGATCAAGATTCATACTGACCGGGTCGATATCGGCGAACACCGGCTTGATGCCGTTCCAGTGCAGCGCATGGGTGGTCGCCACGAACGAGAACGGCGTCGTGATCACTTCACCCTTGATATCGAGTGCCTGCAGCGCGGTCATCAACGCGATCGTGCCGTTCGAAAAGAGGCACACGTGCTCGACACCCAGATGCTCGCAAAGCGCCTGTTCGAGCTGGTGATGAAACGGACCGTCGTTGGTCACCCACTTGTTGCTCCAGATCTGCTCCAGATAAGGGGTGAACTCCGCCAGCGGCGGGAGGTACGGTTGGGTCACCGGCACAAAGCTAGCTTTCTGGTTGTCCATAAGGATGCTCGCACGTTTGGTCTGCTCGAATCGCTACCCGCGCCGTGACGTCGCTTGCGCCGCGAAACCCCTCCGCCTGGCGACACAATGCTTGCCTTACGCTTCTGACTTACTGTACGTAAGCCAGTACTCCTGAATCCGCCTAAATCACGGTCGATTCGGCCATGCGGGGACACGGCCTTGTTCATGCGGTGCGGGCTGCTGCGTCACGACGGCCGTCGTGCGCGGCACCGCGGCAGCGTCACGCGTCGCACCGTGCGTTGCCGCACTCGCGTTTCCTGCGGCGCCTTTCATGCCCGCTACGCCATGCGCCGGTTTGCCCGTGCCGAGGCCTGCATACGCGCGAGGCACGGCTATCGCACGGCGCCGCGGCGCCGCCTTGACACGCTGCCCGGCCGATAACGCGAGGCCCGCTGCGGCAGCGGCAAACAGATAAAAGCAGGCGCCCAGCTCGAACACCGTGCCCGACACCGACGCGACGATCAGCACGCCGAGCATTCCTTGCCGCGACGCGTAGCACACCGCACGATCGGCCGGCGGATGCGCGGTCGAGATCGGTGAGAGCACCGAACGCGCGACGAACAGCCCGAAGCAGGTGGTGCCGAGCACGCCGAGGTTGGACAGCGTCACGAGCAGGAAACTCGACGCGCGCGAGCTGCCGACGCCGACGCCCATGCCGAACGTATCGATAAAGTTTTTGATCGCCTGCATGTTCCACGCGGTGCGCTCGACGCCGGAATCGCTGTCCGCTTTTGCGAGCAGCGTCTGGCTGAAGAAGTCGCTGATCACGTCGATCAGGCTCGGTTTGAACGTCACCGCGAAGATCACCGCCAGCACGCCGACGGATGACAGCACGATGCACAGGCGCCGCTTGCGCGCGCGGCTGTCGGGCGCGATGCGCTCCGAGCGGCCGAGGAACAGCACGAACAGATAGGCGACGAAACCGACATAGGCGGTCGCCGAGGTCGACATGATCAGCGCGACCCCGGACCCGATGCTGAGCAGTCCGGTAATCTTCGGCCGGTAACCGAGCAGCCACAGGTTCGCGGTGAACGCAAAAAGCGGCAGCGTGAAGTACGAAAACGCGGCCGACTCCGCAAACGTGCCGGTAATGCGTTTGAGACCGGCGAGCTCCTCGCCGTCATGCAACGTATAGCCGGCGGTTTTCACCGCGCTGAGAATATCGAGGCTCGTGCCATACGTCGCGAGATCGATGACGGCCGCGCACACGTTGAGCGCGGCGAGCAGCAGCACGGCCTTCGCGAAATGCTGGTAGCCCTCGCGGCGCGTGAGAAACACCGACATGCAGCAATACAACACCAGTTCGCCGACCACATAGACCGACTGGCTCAGATTGCCGGACACCGGCGCGAGCGGCACCATCGCCGCCGCATTCGGGTCCGTGCCTGCGCGGTCGATCGCAAACACGTAGGTGGTGCCGGCCAGCGCGCGCGGCAGGAACATCGCGCCGAGCGCCGCGACCGCGCACACACAGACGAGCCAGAAACCCGGCCGCCCGGGTGAAATCGCGCGCAGCAGCATCGGCCCGCCGCCGATATTGAACGCGCGCAGCGCGAAAAACAGCAGAAACAGATTGACCGGCACAATCGCGAGGCCGCCGAGCGCCGGAAACGCCACCGTCGCCGCCGCGGAAAAAAGGCTGCACAGCACGAGGAAATAGATCGCCCACTGGTAGCGCAAATTCAGCGACAGCACGCCCAGTGCAAACACGATCACGCCGAACACCTGAATTTCCATATCGCTCTACCCTCGTGCGTGGTTCGATGCCGGTGCGACGATCAGCGGCGGCCGCCGCGCGAAGCGAGGCCGATTTCGAGAATGCGTTGCGGATGGCTGCTGCCGCGCAGATAGTCGACAAACGCGAGCACATTGCCCTTGAGCCGGCCGCGATAGTCGAAGATCGGGTCGCGCTGCAGGCTGTGATAAACGTTCGACAGCAGATGGCGGGTGATGAACACATACGCTTTCTTGCGCGCCATCGTGTTCTTCTTCACGAGGAAGATCGGATTCGCGATTTGCGAGTAGCCGAAGCGCACGCCGGAGATGCGGCCGTTCTTCACGCCCAGATGCACGCCGCGGCAAGCGGGCTCATACACGAATTCGCCAAGCACGAGCGCCTGCGACGTGTAGTCCTGATCTTCCTGCCAGCCGTACAGCGGCAGCGCTTCATCGAACCGGCAACTGCGAATCACCCGTTCGACGAACGCCATGTTGCAGCCGTACGCGGAATTCAGCGGCCGCCGCGCCTCGCCCGACGCCCAGTGCTCCTGCGGCGCAAGCTCGCCCGACAGATAACGCAGCGCGTTCGCCTCGGAAACGCCCTGGCCGCGCACGCCATCGGCGAGCACCTGCCCGGTCATGCCGATCACGCCGGGCTCCGCGCTGAACAACGCGTCGCACTGCTGCAGCCACGCGCGATGCGGACGGAAGTCGTCGTCGAAAAACGCGGCGAACCACGGTTCCTCGCGACCTTCGCGCGCGAGATCGCGCAGCAATTCGGCCACGCCCGCGTTTCTTTGCACGGTGAGGCCCGGCCCCTTCGCCAGCAGCAGCTTCACGCATGCCTGCGCGCCAAGCGGGTGAGCGGCGACATCGGGCAGATCGGATGCTTCCGCGCCGACCACGTACACGGCATCCGGGCGGACGTCCTGCTCGAACAGGAAATCGAACAGCGTCGCGGTTTCGACCGCGCGCCCTTTGGTCGCGATGATCACGTACTTTTTCATATCATTCCTCAGCCATAACGACAGGACGCGGGATCTCCGTACGAGTGGCATCGGCATGGCCGGCGCCCACGCCGGCGCCACGCATGTCCACCCCGATTTCTTCCCCGAGCCGGCGCTGCGCCGCGCGCACCGCGTCATCGACGACGCGCCGGAACTCGCGCCGGAACCGCTCCGGCGTAAAGCGCAGCGCATTGCGATGGCACACCTCCGGGTGGAACGCGCCGCTCGCTTCGAAGCGCGCAATCGCGTCGACGATCGCGTCGACGTTTTGCTCGCGGAAAAACACGCCGGTGCGGGCCATCGGATCGACCGATTCGACGACCGTCTCGAGTACGCCGCCGCGGCCGTACGCGATAACCGGCGCGCCGCACGCCTGCGCCTCGACGACCGACAGCCCGAAGTCTTCTTCGGCCGCGAACAGGAACCCGCGCGCACGCTGCATGTGGTCGATCAGCACGTCGTCGGGCTGAAAGCCGAGCAGCGTGACGTTCGGGCCCGCCAGCGCCTTGGCGCGCTCGAACTCCGGTCCGTCGCCGATCACCACGAGCCGCTTGTCCGGCAGCTTCGAGAAAGCGTCGACCAGCAGCGGCACGCGCTTGTACGGCACCATGCGCGACGCGGTCAGGTAAAAGTCTTCGCGCTGCGTGCCGGTCACGAAGCGCTCGATGTCGATCGGCGGATACACGACGGTCGCGTCGCAGCCGTAGGTCTTGCGCATGCGGCGGCCGATAAAAGCCGAGTTCGACATAAACGCGTCGACGCCGGGCACGGTGCGCAGATCCCACATCCGCACGTAATGCAGCACGCTGCGCGCGATCCAGCTCTTCAAGCCCTTCGTCATGCCCGCCTGCTGCAGATACTCGTGCTGCAGGTCCCACGCATAGCGGATCGGCGAATGCACGTAGCTCACATGCACCTGGTCCGGCCCGGTGATGATCCCTTTCGCGACCGCATGGCTGGACGAAATCACGAGGTCGTAGCCGGACAGATCGAACTGCTCGATCGCAAGCGGCATTAGCGGCAGATACGAGCGGTACGCGGTGCGCGCACGCGGCAGATGCTGGATAAACGACGTTTTCGCGTGCTTGCCGAGCAATTTGCCGCGATGCTCGTCCGGAAAGAAGTCGACGAGGCTGAACAGGTCCGCGTCCGGCCACATCGCGATAATCTGCTCCAGCACGCGCTCGGAACCCGCGTAAGTAACCAGCCAGTCGTTGACGATCGCGACCCGGCCGTAATGCGGCCGCTCGTCGGCGGTCACTTCGCTTTGCGCTAGGTCAGCCATGGCGAGATCTCTTCGAGTAACTTGACGGCGCTCGCGCGCCACGTGAGTTGCGCGGTGATCGCATGGCCTTTCGCGCGCAGCGCGTCGCGCAGCGCGGTATCGGTTGTGATGCGTTCGAGCAGGCTCGCGAGTTCGCGCGGATCGTCTGGCGACACGTAGAGCACCGCATCGCCGCACGCCTCGACAATCGACGGCAGCCGCGACGCGATCACCGGGCAGCCGAGCGCGAGCGCTTCGACCGGCGGCAGGCCGAAGCCTTCATAGCGCGACGGGTAGACGAAACACGCGGCATGCCGGTACAGCGCGTTGAGGTCCGCGTCGTTCACATAGCCGAGGTGCTTCACGAAAGACGGCAGCGGGTCCTGCGACGTGCCATATACACGTGCATCGCCGGCGCCGACCACGACGATGTCGAACGCCGCATCGCCGATCAGCCGCGCCGCGTCGCTCACCAGCTTGAAATTCTTGTGACGGTTGAGGCTGCCGACCGCCAGCACATACGGCCGCTGCGCGGTCGCACCATACGAACCGGCGCCGGCCTCGTTCACGCGCAGCATATGCTCGCCGCTTTCCGGCACGACGCCGATCTTGGCCGGCGCAATCCGGTACGCGTCGCACAGCTCGCGCCGGGAGAACTCGGAGACGGTCAGCACGCGCCGCGCGATGCGCCCGATGCGCGGCGCCATCACGCGATACCACGCGGTAAACGCACGGCTATAGCTGTCAGGCACACGCACCGGCGCCGCGTCGTGCAGCACGGTGACCTGTTGATGCACGAACAGCGGACCCGTATTGCAGAGATTCAGCAGCAACGCGCCGTGCGCCGCGCGCGGCAAGCTCAGTTGCTCCCAGCGCATGCCATGCCCGGCGCCGACCGCACGCAGCGGAATACGCGCAAACGGGTTGGCGAGCGCGCCCAGCGCCTGCGGTACGACGATCTGCGCATGCAGACCGGCCACCAGCGGATCGCCGTTCTGCAGCATCTGATCGATCGCGCGCACCGTCTCGAACGCGAAGCGGTCGACGCCAGTCGCCCGCCTGCCGAGAAAGCGGCCGTTGATCACGAGGCCGCGCGCTGCCGTGGTTGTCATCTGAATCCCCGAAGTATTGGTGTGGTCGCCTCAACCCGCTTCAACGCTTGTCATGGCCGCTAACGCGCCGAATGCGGGGATGGATGCGCCTGCCGCGCGAGCGGATTCGCGATATAGCGGATCGCGTAGTCGCTGACGCGTCGCGACGGCACAAGGCACAGCGCGGTCAGCGCGAGCGCGCCGAGCTTCTTGCCCGTGCTCCAGAACGGATTGCCGAACACCGAACGGAAGTAGCGGCCCGACTCGAATGCGAACCAGCGCCAGCGCTGCGCGATCGACGCTTCGTATACGTTCGCGCACAGGCGCGCCTTTTCGTACGAAAAGTCATGGCCCTGCATCGGCAGCGCTTCGCCCAGACGCTCTGCGACCAGTTCGCGCAACGCGTTCCAGCGCAGCGGAAAACCGTCGATCACTTCATTGAAGTCCTGACAATTCGCAATCGACAGGCTGATCTTCGGCGCGCCGCCGTGCTCGTCGACGACGAACGAGCGATGCACGCGATAGCCGCCGAGCGGCGTTGCGATCGAATGGATCGAGCCGACCATCGCGATGCCGTAGATCGCGAAGAAGTCCGCCGCGATGCGGCGGCCGCCCGCGAGCGGCACCGGCAGAATCTGTCTGAGCGCGCTCACGCGGTACGCGTTGCCCGATGCGGGCGGCGACGGATACAGCCAGCCGCTCCTGAGCAGCGCGCAGCAGTCCGCGGGCGGCTGCGAATTGGGCACCTGCGCGCCGGTCGGCGTGCCGTCCTGCGCGATCACGTCGAGCGTGAATTGCACCTTCGCGTAGCCGCCGCGCTCGAACGCATCGAGCACCTGACGGACCGCGCCGTCGTACAGCACGTCGTCAGAATCGAGGTAGATCAGATATTCCGTATCGGCTAGCACAAGCCCCTGGTTGTAGGCCGACGCCTGCCCTTCGTTTTCCTTGAACACGGCGGTAAGCCGCTCGCCGTAGCTCTCGATGATCGCGCGCGAGCCGTCGGTCGAACCGTCGTCGATCACCACGACACGGGTGCGCTCCGGCTCCTGCCGCAGCGCCGAATCGATCGTCTCGCGAATGAAGCGCTCGTAGTTGTAGCTGCAGATGATGATCGTCATATCCTTCATCGCGTTTATTCCTTCGCCGGTTCAGGCGGTGAGTCGCTGCCGTAGCTGGTGTATCCGTAGGCGCCGTACTCCTTGCCGTAGCGACTCGGACGCGACGTCATATCGTTGAAGATCACGCCGCGGATCGGCACGCCGATCTGCGCGAAGCGGCGCGCGGATTCGCGCAGTTCCGCGAGATTGGTCACGCCCTGGCGCGCGATCACGAACACATTGCCGGCGAGCTTCGCGACGATGCCCGAATCGGCGACCGGTAGAATCGGCGGCGCGTCGATCAGCACGACGTCGTATTCCTGCTCGATGCGCTGTGTGAACTCGATGAACTTGCTGTGCATCAGGATTTCGCTCGGGTTCGGCACGAAACCGCCGCTTGCGACGAAGTCGACGCCCGGCAGGATGCCGCGGCGCACCACATCCTCGAAGCTCATGCCGCCCACCACCATCTCGGTCACGCCCGGCGTGCACGTCGCACCGAGGTAGTGGTGCAGCGAGCCGCGGCGCAAATCCGCGTCGATCAGCAGCACGCGCTGGCCCGACGAACCGATCAGCGTCGCGAGGTTCACCGACACGAACGACTTGCCGACCACCGGCGTCGGGCCGGCGAGCAGCACGATCTTGTTCGGCGCATCGAGCAGCGCGAATTCGAGCGCGCTGCGGAAGCTGCGCAGGCTTTCGATCGCCGCGTCGCCGGCCGACGCGCGCGCCAGCACGAGATTGGTGCCGGTATTGGTCGGCAGGCTGCGCGTGATCTGCTCCTGCAGCTTGCTGCGCGGCACCTGCGCGTAGACCATCATGCCGGTGCCGTATTCGATTTCCTCGGCCCCGCCGACGCCGTCGATCAGCTTGCGCTTCACCAGCACCGTCGCGATGCTCAGAAACAGGCCGGTGAGCACCGCGCCCGCGACCGCGAACGCGCGCTTCGGCCGGATCGGGCTTTCCGGCACGATCGCGCTGTCGACGAGCCGCACGTTGCCGACCTTGCCGGCCTTCAGCAAACGCAACTGCTCCTGCGTATTCAGCAGGTTCGTGTACAGATCGGTGTTGACCTGCACGTCGCGCTGCAGGCGCAGCAGGTTCTGCTCGAGCGGCGGCAGCGCCTTGGTGGTGGCCGCGATGTGATCGAGCTCCTGACCGGCCGCGGCCAGTTGCGAGTCGATCGCGACCACCGCCGGGTGCTCGGACGTAAAGCGCGCAAGCAGCTGCTCACGCTGCTGCTTGAGGTCCGCGATGCGGCCTTGCGACTCGACCGAACGCTGCAGCAGCGCGGTGGCTTCCGCGTTCAGATCGACGGTGCCGTGCTCGGAACGGAACGTGTTGAACTTGCTTTCCGCCGCTTCGAGCTGCGTCTTCAGGTCGGGCAGTTGCCGCTCGAGGAAGCGAATCGACTTCTCCGCTTCTTCCTCGGTGCGCTCCATGTTCTGCTTCACGTATTCGGAGCCGATCGCATTCAGAATTTCGGCCGCGCGGCGCGGGTCGTTGTTTTCGAGCGCGACGCCGATCACATCCGACTGCTTGCCCTTTTCGGTAATCAGCAGCGACTTCTGCAGCGTTTCGATCGTCGACAGACGCGAATGACGCGCCAGTTCGAAGGTCGAGCCCGGCTGACCGGACACCTGATCGACCATCAGATCGATCGGGCCGGCCGGCGTTTCGACATGCATCAATTCGCCGACGCGCCCCTGCAGATGCAGTTCTTTCGTCGACAGCGAGTACGCGCCGCCGCCCTCGAGTTTCAGCACGAATGGCGCGCCGTACAGGCTCCCGGGCACGTCGAAGACCGGCACGCTGATGCTGTCGTCGCCCCACGCGTAGCCGCCGAGCCCGGAGTGCACGAGACCCGGCAAATGCCGCGCGATCCACTTCCCGACCACCGGAAAGTAATGCGGCTGCGCGTTGATATAGAGCTTGGTGCGATCGACCGCGCGTGAAATGACCATCCGCGAGCGCAGCACCTCGATTTCCGCCGATGCGGCCGTATGCACCGCGAACATCGACGACACGTCGCTCAGCAGGTTGCGCGCCGAGCTCTGGTTTTCCTCGACCTGCACCAGAATGTCCGATTGATAAACCGGCTCCGCCAGCATCGCGTAGGACACGCCGATCAGCGCGAAGCACGACGTCACCGCCGCGATCAGGCCGCGGTTGTGATACAGCAGATCGATAAAGCTGCCGACGTGCGAGCCTTGCGGCGAATCGGCATCGATCGTTTCAAGTTGCAGGTCGCGCTGGGTCATGTCCATTCTCCACATCGGTATGCGTTCGATCGAGGCATGCCAGGTACCGGCCTACCGCATGCATTACCGCTGCGCCGATCAAGTCTGTCAGGTCTGTCAATGGTGTGATTCATCAGTAGCCCAGTGCACGAGTCGTCGATGCGGCCTGCGTGCTCGGCAGGATCAGCCCGATCACGCGGCTCCATCTGACGAGCGCCGATGCGTCGACGAACACCACGTCGTTCGGCTTCAGCTCGAAGCTGTCGGCCGTGGCCATCGCGGTGGGAGACGACGCGTCCAGGTGGAACACGGTCGGCTGCCCCGAGTCGCGATTGCGTACGACGAAGATCTGCGATGCGTCGCCCGTGCCCTGGTTGACCCCGCCCGCGTCGCCGAGCGCCTGGCTAAGCGACATGCGTCCGTTGTTCAGCATGAAGCTGCCCGGGTGCTCGACTTCGCCGAGCACCGAGATCTTGCTGTCGTTCGACGAGAACACGCGTACCAGGTCGCCGTCGCGCAGCACGATGTTGTTCGGGTTGTTCCCCTTCGCGATCATGTCCGGGATATTCACGACCACCGTGTCGTCGTGGCGCGTGACCGCGATCTGCGAGCGGTCGCCGTTGGTCGTGAAGCCGCCCGCGCGGTTGATCGCCTCCGGCAGCGTCATCGGCATGTCGTTGAGCATCTGCAGGCCGGGATTGCGCACTTCGCCATCCACATAGACCCGCTTGCTGCGATACGCGGTGATGCGCAGCGTGACCTGCGGATTTCTCAGGTACCTGCTGAGCTTCGTGCTCATCAATTCGCGCGCGTCCATTTCGGTCAGGCCCGCGAGCTTCACCGGGCCGATATACGCGTACTGGATCATGCCGCCGCTATCGATCGTGTAACCGGAGACCACCGAGTTCGAGCCGGTCGCATCCTGCCCGCCGCCGGCGGTCGCTTCCGGCATGTTCAGCTCCGGGTGATCCCAGACGACGATCGACAGGATGTCGCCCGGACCGAGCGTGTAAGGCGCCGGCTTCGCGAACAGCGCGGAGACGCCGGCCGGAATGCCCTTCGGACGTTCCGCCTCCTGCTTCGAGACCAGCTCGTTGTTGATCTCGACGAGCGAGTTCGGCGGCGGCGTGTCCTTGGCGTTCGCTGTCGGCGCGCCCGGCCGCGTGCTCATCAGCGGATCGGACTGGATCGTGCCGGCGCCGCTCACGCGGCTGCTGTAGCTCATGCCCGGCGCCATCGCGCAGCCCGACAGCACGGCGGCCATCGCGACGGCCGCCACGAGCGTCACATGGCGGCGCAGCGTCTTCACGATGACCCCGGCTCCGGCCTTTTCGCAGCCGTGCGGCGAGCGTGTGGAATTCGTTGTATGTGCAAGCGATTTGCCGCACCCAGCGGCTGCAACCGGGCTTGCAAAAAGAGAGTCGCTGTGTAACATGGTTCTACCCATCTGTATGCAGATCCCGCTCACTTACCTGTTCAGGCATCCCAATGAGCAAAGAACTGATTCGTACTCTTTCACTGATACCGTTTGCCGCGTTTTCGACTGCATTTTCGATTCACGCTGCGGCTCAACTGGTATCCCCCCGTCAAGCACTCACCACTACTGAGACTGCACGACAAACCGGCGCGACGCCAAATCGAAGCGTTGCTACGGGTGCGGTAACCCACATTCACCCGACTTACACCGGTGCGGCCTCGATTTCGCCAACGCAAGTTCAGCCGACTTACTCGAGTCCGATTCCTTCCACGTCCACCGCCACCGCGACTTCAAGCCAGGTGGGAGGCGTTGCGCAAAACGCGCGGGGCGCCGCCAACGCAACGCCGGCTCGTGCCGCGCATGCGCGCCCTTCGATGCAAACCTTCCGTTACCGTCCCGCGTCGCAAACCGATACGTCGATGCCGAATCCGTATGCATACGGCGGCTGGGGCGGCGATACGGCGCGCGGCGCAAGCCAGCTCTACAGTTCACCGATCACGCCGGAGGTCGCGCCGCCTTCGCCGTGGAATCGCTAACGCCGCTTTCTTTTCCGACTGCCGCCTGATGAAGCGCGCGGTGCAGTGCGCGCTTCGCCACCGTCGCCATCCGCGCGCGACGCTTGCCTGCGGTGCGTTGTCTGCGGGTGCGTGCCTGCGGTGCAGGCCTGCGGTGCATGCCTCGGTGCATGCCTCGGTGCATGCCTAATACGCGCCGCTGCCGTACACCACCACCTTGAATGTCTTGAACAGAATCGTGACGTCGCGTGCCAGCGACCAGTTCTTCACGTAGGCAACATCGAGCGACACGCGCGTCGCGTAGTCGGTGTTGCTGCGGCCGCTGACTTGCCACAGGCCCGTCATGCCGGGCTTCGCCATCAGGTAATAGTCGACGTCCGCGCCGTAGCGCTCGAGCTCCTGGTCGATCACCGGGCGCGGGCCGACGAGGCTCATGTCGCCGCGCACGACGTTCCATAGCTGCGGCAACTCGTCGAGGCTCGTGCGGCGCAGGAAGCGCCCGATCGGCGTGACGCGCACATCGTTCTTCAATTTGAATTCGCGCTCCCATTCCGCCCGGGCCTGCGGATCGGTTTCAAGCAACTGCTTGAGCACCTGCTCCGCATTCACGACCATCGAACGAAACTTCAGACAGCGAAACTTGCGTCCGTTCAGGCCGACGCGCACGTGTCCGAACACCGCGGGACCGCCGTCGCGTTTGACCGCCCATGCGATCGCCGCGAGAAACGGCGAGAAAACGATCAGCAGCGCGACACCGACCACCACGTCGAAACCGCGCTTGACCGCCTGGCTTGCCGCGGTCGGCCCGAGCGACACATACACGCGTTGCACCGGCATGCCGTCCGCTGCGCTCACGCGTTGCTGCAACTGGCTCGCGATATTGAACGCAACCACCGTCAACGTATGTGCGACGAGCAACAGAATCCCGCTCGTCAACGTCCAGTAAAGGAACCACGGCACCGACAGCACGCTCGTGCGCTGGATCAGATAAAGCAGCGCGAGGCCGCTCATCTGCACCACGAGCCATGCGATCGCGGTGCGGGTAGCCGAGCTGATGACCGAACGTGTGCGCTGCGTTTTGGACGGATAGGTGCCGCATGCCGGAAAAACCGACAGCGCGAGCGCGGCCACGAACGCGACCAGCAGCGCATCGAGTTCGTAGTGCACGCCGGCCGCGGGCACGTTCAGGTGCAGCGCGCCGAACGCGCCCAGCACAATCAATGCGATATCGATCGCCCGATGAAATAGTCCAGACATGTCGTCACTCCACACCTTTGCCGTCTTCCACGCGATGCGGCGTCCTGGTGTGGACACCGCTGCCGCGCGCCCTTCAACGACGCCTCGACGGCGCCAGGCATTGCCCTCGCAAACGTCGCGTGACGCGTTGCGGCGTCACGGTCGGCAGGCGGCGAGCGGCGCTTGCCGGAACACCATCAGGACGTCATCCCCTTCCGTAGTTGTCCTCGAAACGCACGATGTCGTCCTCGCCCAGGTACGAGCCGGACTGCACCTCGATCACCTCGAGCGGCAACTTGCCGGGGTTCTCGAGGCGATGGCGCACGCCGAGCGGGATGTAGGTCGATTCGTTTTCGCCGAGCAGGAACTGCTCTTCGCCGCGCCAGACACGCGCGGTGCCGCGCACCACGATCCAGTGTTCGGCGCGGTGGTGATGCAGTTGCAGCGACAGGCGCGCGCCCGGCTGCACGACGATACGTTTCACCTGGAAGCGCTCGCCGCGGTCGATCGAATCGTAGAAACCCCAGGGGCGACGCACCTTGCGGTGCTGATCGGCTTCGGGCGCCCGCTCCGCCTTGATGCGCGCGACGAGGCCCTTGACGTCCTGCACGCGCGAGCGGTCCGCGACCAGCACGGCGTCCGCGGTCTCGACGACCACCACATTGGTGGTGCCGACGCAGGCGACGAGACGCCCTTCGGAATGCGCGTAGCTCGCGGTCGCCCCTTCGAACATCACGCGGCCGCGCCCGACGTTGCCGTCGGCGTCCTTGTCGTGCGCATCCCAGACGGCGTCCCACGAGCCCAGATCGGACCAGCCGGCTTCGAGCGGCACGACGACGCCGTGGCACGGCAACGCGTCGGTGCCCAGATGCTCCATCACCGCGTAGTCGATCGAATCGGACGGGCTCTGTTCGAACTGCGCGGCGCCGGGGCGCAGAAACGCGCCGTCGGTGCGGCTGTTCGCGAACGACGCGACGCACGCGTCGTGCATCGCCGGCTGCAGGCGCTTGACGGCCTCGAGCCAGATCGATGCGCGCACCACGAAAATGCCGCTGTTCCACCAGTACTGGCCGCTCGCGAGATACTGCGCGGCGAGTTCCTGCGCGGGCTTCTCGACAAAGCATTCGATATGGCGCGCGCCGTCCTGCAGCGCGGCGCCGACCTTGATATAGCCGAAGCCGGTATCCGGCCGCGTCGGCGGCACGCCGAGCGTGACGATCGCGCCGCCTTCCGCATGGCAGGCCGCCGCGAGAATCGCGCGCTGGAACGCGACGACGTCGGCAATCGAATGATCGGCCGGCATCGCGACCAGAATCACGTCCTCGCCCTGCGCGGAGGCGACCACCGCCGCGAGCGTCAGCGCCGGCGCGGTATCGCGGCGCGCCGGTTCGACCACGAGCCGCGCATCGACACCGTTTGCATGCAGCTGCTCGATCGCGACAAAGCCGTGCTCTTCGCCGCACATGATGATCGGCGCGCCGCTCACCTTGCGCTCGGCGGGGAAGTTCGCCATGCGTCGCACTGTCGTCTGCAGCAGCGAGTCCGGGCCGACGATGTCGAGCAACTGCTTCGGGCAGTTCGCGCGCGACATCGGCCACAGCCGCGTGCCTGAACCGCCCGCCAGCACCACCGGCGCGAGTGCGAGCGTCTGCACGGCAGGCAGTTCGCCGGCCAGACACGCACGCGACCGGTCATCGAGTGTGCGGGCAATTTCCTCAGTCTGTTCGCTGTCTAACATTTCCCATTCCTAAATATGTAGACGTTCCGTCGATCCGGGGACGAAGCGAAAACTTCATGCGTCCGGTTGGCTTTCAGTTTCTCTTTAGCAAAATCGAAAAACGGTGCGCCAGCGCGCGTAGCGATGCATCTGGTTCGTGCGTTCGATCCACGTGCCGTTTGCGCGCGAGCCGGTGAGGCTGTTCATGCAGGTCATACGCGCGTACGGTCGACGCGTGACGCCCACCTGCCCGATCCGGCCGTGCGCTCAGAACGCGAAATCGCGCGTTTCGAGTTCCGCTGCCGCGGCCGGCGCGACGATAGCGGCAAGCGCGTCGCGTTCACGGCGATTGCGCAGCCGGTATTCGGTCGGCGAGATCGACCAGCGCTTGCGGAAAATCTTCGCGAGATGGTCGCCGTTGCCCATGCCGCTGCGGCGCGCGATCTTGTCGACCGGCAGTTCGGTGCCGGCCAGCAGCCGGCAGGTCATGTCGAGACGCGCCTGAAGCAGATATTCGGAGGGTGTGCTGCCTATCTCGAGCTTGAAGCGGCGCAGGAAATTGCGCTCGCTCATCGCGGCTTCCTGCGCGGCGTCGGCGACCGAGATCGGGCGGTCGCAGTTTTCGCGCAGCCATTGCGCGGAGCGGCGCACCTTTTCGCCAACCGTCGTGCCGACACTGCCGAGCAGCGGCATCAGCTTCGCGCTCGAGCCCGGCATCAGCCGCTCGGCGATCTCGCGCGCGATGTCGAGGCCATGATCACGCACGACCAGCGTAAGCGCGCTCTTCACCGCTTCGTAGCGGTCATCGGCTTGCGCGGCCGGCAGGTCGAAGACCAGCGTGGCGCGTGACGCGCCGGCGGCCATCGACGCAGCGTCGCGCGTGTCGTTCAGGTCAAGGTCAGCCGCATGAGCGGACTTTCTTTGTGGCGCGCGCGCAGGCGTGCCCGGCAGCCGCGGGTCGCTCGACGGGTCGGCGCCGCTGCCGGAGATAAACAGCGCGTCGAACGCGTTTTGCGCGCGCACGTCGAGTTCGTCGGTCCACACCTGCACCGACGACGAACATCTGATGCCGCCGCCTTGCAGCGACAGCAACCGCACGCTGTAGCGCACGCATTCGCCGTGCGCGGCAGCGCCCGATTCGTTCGCAAGCTGGAACACTTCGGCGACGATGCCGGCAGCCAGCAATGAGAAACCCTCCGACAGGACGATGCCTACCCGGCGCGCGGCGCGTGCTGCACCACTGCCGGACGCCAGCCTGCCAGCCCCCGTCTGTTCTATCCCGGCGTACGTCATTCTGATTTCCCCAGGTGGCCGCTTTCGCTTGTGCCGACTCGAATAAAAGCGTTGAAAGCCATGATGCCGATTTCCTTTCAGATAATTTGTTATCCGAAATAGTCTGAACGTTGATCCGTCATCGAATGTGCGGTCTGGCTCCACGACAGACACTTCGACAACCGCACCGCGTCCGGCTGGTCTTTTCAGGCGGCCCAAGCGGCTTGCGGGCCGGTGCATCCTGGCGCCGGACATCGATCACATCGGCGGTTCATTTATACCGCACGCCCGTCGCCGCCCGCCATGGCAATCGATCGTTTTGTGTGCGGTCATCAACGTACCCGCGCTGTGTGGTGAGGCGCACATAAAGCGGTTGCGAAACGGGAAACTTGCAGGCCGTTTACAGCCTGATTTCTTACTGGTTCAGCGCTAGCGGACGAGCGTCGGACACGACTCGTGTGAAACGATCGGACAGCCTGACTGAAGACGTGGAAACCGCTTTGAGACTGCGAAGATCTGCTGCGCGATGACGCGACGTGCTGACGCGGCCGCAGGCGGCCGGTGATGCGGTGCTGCGAGAGATAGTGCAGAGCGAGCGATGCGTTGCGCGAGATAAACGGGCGGCGATGCGGGTTCACACGGCTGGATCGCCGTACGCCACTGCAGCCATCGCAGTCACTGCATTATTCGCGCACGCGCGGCGCGATACTGTTCGGCATCGCACGTAGAGACGCGACGATGTCGGTCTTCCGATGCGCCGCGATGTGAATCATCGCAGCGATGCAATACGATGCGTTCTGGGAAAGCAAAAACGCCGTGCGCAGCGGACGGCTGCACACGGCGTTTCGAAAAACCAGCTTAAGCGAGTTTAACGCGGCTCAACGCGTCGTGAAGTCGATCCGTTCGACGCCGGTGTCCGTGCCGAGCAGGCAAAGATTCGCGCCGCGGTCCGCGAAGAGGCCCACGGTCACCACACCGGGCCATGCGTTGATTTGCGCTTCGAGTGCGAGCGGATCGCTGATGCGCAGACCTTTCACGTCGATGATTTCGTTGCCGTTGTCGGTGATGAACGGCGCGCCGTCTTTCGCGACGCGCACCACCGGCACGCCGCCGATCGCGGTCACGCGGCGGCCGATCGCGGTACGCGCCATCGGCACCACTTCGATCGGCAGCGCAAATGCGCCGAGCACATCGACGCGCTTGCTCGCATCGGCAATGCAGACGAATACGTCCGCCACCGACGCGACGATCTTCTCGCGCGTCAGCGCACCGCCGCCGCCTTTGATCATCGCGCCGCGATGATCGATTTCGTCGGCGCCGTCCACGTAGACCGGCAGCGCGTCGATCTCGTTCAGATCGAAGACGCGGATGCCGTGCGCCTGCAAGCGCGCCGTGGTCGCGACCGAGCTCGACACCGCGCCGCGATAGCGGCCCTTGCTGGCGGCGAGCGCGTCGACAAAACAGTTCGCCGTGGAACCGGTGCCGACGCCGATTACCGCGCCTTCCGGCACATGAGCGTTCACGTAGTCGGCGGCGGCCCGGCCGACCAGTTGCTTGAGTTCGTCTTGAGTCATGAGAGTGAAATGCTGCGCAAGCGGGAAACCGTCAGTTTACCGGACTCGCGCGAGGGCTGGACGAGGGTGTGGAGCGGATGCCTAAGAGAACCGCGCCGCTTACCGCGCCGGCGTCGCGCCGGCGGGTGCCGACGGCATGTACTTGTCGAGCAGCGCCTGCGCAATCGCATCCGTTTCCGCGTCCGGATTGCCCGCATAGTCGCGCGGCCGGAAATGCATCTGGAACGCGGCGAACACGCGCCGCGTTTTCTCGTCGAGCACGCCGTCGGTTGCCACATCGTAGCCGTAGCGCGCGAGCTTCTGCTGCAGGCCGCGCACGTCGGCGGGCGCATCGGGCGCGCGCCCCGCGAGGTCCGCGGTGACGCTCGCCGCGTCGGGCCATGCGCCGATACCGGCGTCGTAGAGCTGCTTCCATGGGAAAGCCGGCCCCGGATCGGTCTTGCGCTGCGGGGCGATATCGCTATGTCCGACCACGCGCGTCGGCGGAATGCCGTAGCGCGTGACGATGTCCTTCGCCAGACGGATCAGCGCATCGACCTGCGCAGGCGGATACGGTTGCCATGTGCGGCCTTGCGGCGTGTCGATCGGACCGAGATTCACGTTTTCGATGCCGATCGATGCGGCGTTCAGTTCGGTGGTCCCCTGCCATTCGCTGACGCCCGCATGCCACGCGCGCTGCGACTCCGGCACGAGCTGCCAGACCACCGGCTCGCCGTTCCTGATGCGCGGCGCGGCCGGCACGAGGTAGTGCGCGCTGACCGGCTCGGTCGTCAGCACGTTCAGCGACTGCGCTTCGTCGATTTCGGTGTAGTGCATCACGAGAAAACGGATACGCGTGTCCGCGTATTGCGCGTGATGGCTGGTGTCGGCGTAGTAGGTGCCGCGATCGACGGTCATGGTGGTGCACGCGGTGAGCAGCGCGGCCGCGCAGGCGATGGATGCGCGTATCAGCGCGCTGTCGAACCGGCTGGGTCGAACGAAAGTCATGGTGCCGCAGGTCTGTTTTGTTATGTTACGAAGTGCCGGCCGGGACACTGGCCGGGTTCACGTGCGCGCCGCCGCCCGCTGTCTGACCGCTTCGAACAGACACACGCCGCTTGCCACGGAAACATTCAGACTCTCGACGCTCCCCGCCATCGGAATATGCATCACCTCATCGCATGTATCGCGGGTGAGGCGACGCATCCCCTCGCCTTCCGCGCCCATCACGAGCGCGACCGGGCCATCGAGTTTCGTCTGAAACACGCTTGCCGGCGCATCGCCCGCCGTGCCGACCACCCACACGCCCGCGTCCTTCAGTTCGCGCAGCGCGCGCGCGAGGTTCGTCACCGTGATATACGGCACGGTATCCGCCGCGCCGCTCGCCACCTTCGCGGCGGTCGCGTTGAGGCCCACCGCGCGGTCCCGCGGCGCGATCACCGCGTGCGCGCCCGCCGCGTCGGCAACCCGCAGGCAGGCGCCCAGATTGTGCGGATCCGTCACGCCGTCGAGCACGAGCAGCAGCGGCGGCCCGTTCAGCGCGTCGAGCAGTTCGGCGAGATTCTGCGCGAGCGGTAAATCGGTTGCGCGTGCAACCACACCCTGGTGGCGCTCGGTATGCGCGAGCCCCCACAGCCGCGTTTCATCGGCGGCGATCACGCGCACGCCCGCTTCCTTCGCGATATGCAGGAATTCGTTCATGCGGCGGTCGCGCCGCGTCTGATCGTAGTAAATATCTTCGACCGTCGACGCATCGTGGCGCAGACGCGCAATGACCGCATGAAAACCGTATAGAACCTTGAGACGTGACATGACTGAAACGACCTTTGATGAGGCGCCCAAGCGGCGAGCCCATCGACAATGACAAACGATGCGCGGCAACACGGCACGCGCATGCACGCACGCGGCGTGCTGGCGAGGCGTGTTGCCTGCGGGTGCGCTGAACGCGAACGGCGCGCGTCAGCGCTTCTTTCTGGACGGTCCCTTGGCGGACTTCGCCGGCGCCGCACGCGACGCGGAACGCTTTTTCGCCGCGCCGCGCGCCGCGCGCGCTTCCTTCACCGCGGCGCTCGGCGCGGGGGCCGCCTTCTTGCGATGCGCGCCATCAGCCGCCGCCAGCGCGCGTACGCGCGGCCCGCCGTTGCCGCGCTCGCCGCCCGATTTCTCGAGCGCCGCGCCCCGGCTCGACGGCGGTTTGATCGGCGTGTCGCGCACGAGGCGGAAATCGATCTTGCGCGCGTCCAGATCGACGCGGCTCACCTGCACGCGCACGCGGTCCGACAGCCGGTAACGGATGCCCGTGCGTTCACCGCGCAGTTCGTTGCGAATTTCGTCGTACTGGAAATAATCGGAGCCGAGCTCGGTGACGTGCACGAGGCCTTCAATAAAGAGCGCATCGAGTTGCACGAAGATGCCGAACGACGTGACGCCGCTCACCATCCCGCCATACTCTTCGCCCAGCTTGTCGCGCATGAAATAGCACTTGAGCCACGCCTCGACGTCCCGCGATGCTTCGTCGGCGCGCCGCTCGTTCGACGAACAATGCAGACCGAGCTCTTCCCAGATCGCGGTGTTCTCGCGGCGGCGGCCGGCGCGCTTTTCGTCGTCGGCCTGCATTGCGCGGGCGCGCGGCGACAGCGCGGTGTTCAGCACGACGCCTTCGGGCGCTTCCGGCTGGTATTTGCGCCCTTGCAGGATCGCGTAGATCGCGCGGTGCGTGAGCAGATCCGGATAACGGCGAATCGGGCTCGTGAAGTGCGCATACGCCTCGTACGCGAGACCGAAGTGACCGATGTTGTCCGGGCTGTAGACGGCCTGCTGCATCGAGCGCAGCAGCATGGTCTGCAGCATCTGCGCGTCGGGCCGGTCGCGGATATGCGCCATCAGCGCCGCGTAGTCGCTCGCGTGCGGTGTTTCTCCGCCGGTCAGCGTCAGGCCCATGCCGCGCAGGAACGTGCGCAGGTTTTCGAGCCGCTCGGCGGTCGGCCCGGCGTGCACGCGATAGAGCCCGGCGTGCTTGTTGCGCTTCATGAAGTCGGCTGCGCAGACGTTGGCGGCCAGCATGCATTCTTCGATCAGCTTGTGCGCGTCGTTGCGATGGCGCGGCACGATCTGCTCGATCTTGCCCTGCGCATTGCAGACGATGTACGTTTCCGTCGTATCGAAGTCGATCGCGCCGCGCTTCTGCCGGGCGGCGAACAGCGCCTTGTACGCGCCATACAGATTCTGCAGATGCGGCAGCAGCGACGCGCGGCGCGCGGCTTCCGGGCCCTTGGTGTTGGTGAGCACCGCGGCCACTTCGGTATACGTGAGACGCGCGGCCGAATGCATCACGCCCGGATAGAACTGGTACGCCTTGATCTCGCCGCGCGCGGTGATCACGATGTCGCACACCAGCACGCAGCGGTCGACGTGCGGGTTCAGCGAGCACAGCCCGTTCGACAGCTTTTCCGGCAGCATCGGAATCACGCGGCGCGGAAAGTACACGGACGTGCTGCGTTCGATCGCGTCGATATCGAGGCCGCTGCGCGGCAGCACATAGTGCGACACGTCGGCGATCGCGACGACCAGCCGGAAGCCGTCGCCGCGGCCCACCTTGACCGGTTCGCAATACACGGCGTCGTCGAAGTCGCGCGCGTCTTCGCCGTCGATCGTGACGAGCGGCACGTCGCGCAGGTCGATGCGGTGGCGGATATCCGCGGGGCGCACTTCGTCGGGCAGCGCCGCGGCCGTGTCGAGCGCAGCCTGGCTGAACTCGTGCGGCACGCCGTACTTGCGCACCGCGATTTCGATTTCCATGCCCGGGTCGTCGATATCGCCGAGCACTTCGGCGACGCGCCCGAGCGGTTGCGAATGGCGGCTCGGAAAGTCGGTCAGCTCGACCACCACCACCTGGCCGACCTTGGCCTTCTTGGTGTTCTGCGTGATCAGGATATCGTGGCCGATGCGCTTGTCTTCGGGCGCGACGATCAGCGCGCCGTTCTCGTTGAGCAGGCGCCCGATCACGCGCTTGTTCGCGCGGTCGGTGACCTCGACGATATGCCCTTCCGGCCGCCCGCGCCGGTCGTAACCGACGATGCGCGCGAGCACGCGGTCGTTGTGCATCACCTTCTGCATTTCGCCGGTGGGCAGGAACAGGTCGTCCTGGCCGTCGTCGCGCACGAGAAAGCCGTAGCCGTCGCGATGCCCTTGCACGCGGCCGGCGACGAAATTCGACGGATGGGTCAGCTGGTAATGCCCTCGCTGATCGAGCCGGATCTGGCCGTCGCGTTCCATCGCGGCCAGACGCTTGAAGAAGCCTTCGCGCTCCTGGCGCTTGATGGAAAGCGCCTCGGCGATGTCGTTCGCAGCGAGCGGCGTTTCGCTCGTGCGCAGCACGCCGAGGATTTCTTCGCGGCTTGGAATCGGATACGGATATTTGCTCAAGGGCTTATCGATGATTGTTCTCGGTGCGTGGACGTCGGCGGATGACGTGCGGCGGCGCGGTATGCCTGGCTCGCCCTGTCAACGTACTGCTGCGGGCCATTCTATCATCCGTCTCTTAATGCAAAGCGCGTCGCAGGCCGGGTGCGCGGGCCTTGTCGCATGCGTTCGGCAGGCCAGGGGTGAGTTTCGCGCAGCGCTTGACAGGTTTTGTCATACGGCTATAATTGCGGTCTTTGCTGCGAGGCGCATGTATTTAGGCGCTGGATGGCGAAGACACCTGCCCAGGTGGCGAAATTGGTAGACGCACTAGGTTCAGGTCCTAGCGGTGGCAACACTGTGGAGGTTCGAGTCCTCTCTTGGGCACCAGGATTCTAAAAAGGTCGGCGCATGCCGGCCTTTTTTCATTTGTGCGCCCAGGAAGCAAAGCGCCTGCGCGCTTTGCGGGAGGACTCGAAAGGCTGCGCTTGCAAGCGCAGCCGGGGTCGCGCCCGTGTGACCGAGTCCTCTCCTGGGCACCAGGATTTAAAAAAGGTCGGCGGCACGCCGGCCTTTTTTCATTTGTGCGCCCAGGAAGCAAGGCGCCTGCGCGCTTTGCGGGAGGACTCGAAAGGCTGCGCTTGCAAGCGCAGCCGGGGTCGCGCCTGTGTGACCGAGTCCTCTCCTGGGCACGAGGATTTTAAAAGGTCGGCGGTACGCCGGCCTTTTTTCATTTGTGCGCGCGGAAGCAACGGGGTTTTGGGCGGCTTTTTATCCACTCCCAATTGACACATTGCATCATCTCGCTACAATAGCGGTCTAGCCTGAAACATGCCCAGGTGGCGGAATTGGTAGACGCACTAGGTTCAGGTCCTAGCGGTGGCAACACCGTGGAGGTTCGAGTCCTCTCCTGGGCACCAGGGATTCAAAAAGGTCGGCGCATGCCGGCCTTTTTCATTTTTACGCCCAGGAAGCAAAGCGCCTGCGCGCTTTGCGGGAGGACTCGAAAGGCTGCGCTTGCAAGCGCAGCCGGGGTCGCGCTCGCGTGACCGAGTCCTCTCCTGGGCACCAGGATTCAAAAAAGGTCGGCAGATGCCGGCCTTTTTCATTTCTGCGCCCAGGAAGCAAAGCGCCTGCCCCGGCACGCTCCCCTACCCGCGAACGCCGCCCAGCCGCACAGCCAGCAGCAACGCCGAAGGCACCATCAGACAAGCATTGGCGCCCCACCACGAAGGGTCATAATCGGCGGTCAGCGCCCAGAACGAGAGCGCCATCAACCCCGCACAGAAGGTCAGGCACAAGCTGAGCAGAATCAGACATTCGCCAAGCGCTTGCCGCTCGCTGCGTGCGCATGCGACACCCGCAAGACCGGTCACGGACGCAAGCAGATCCAACGGCAAAAAAGACCAGTTCCACGCTGAAATCGTCGGATCGCGATAGCCCTTGAACAGCCACGCGGCCGGCAACACGTCGGCAATCGCGACTGCCCAGTACACCAGCAATCCGATGTCGACCATCAGCAGATACAAACAGACAAAGCGCCAGTTCCGCTGCTCACGCCAATTCGTCGTTGAGCCCATGTTCACGCCGCCGTGATAGCCGGACGGCCGACCTGGATAAGCACAACGCCGACCACGACCAACGCGATTCCGCACAGCGACACAAGTGGAACGCTGTCACGAAAGAACGCATAACCGATGATCACCGTCAGCACGGTGCCCGCACCGGACCAGATCGCGTACGCCGCGCCAATCGGAATATGCCGCAGCGACAGGCCGAGGAAATAGAACGCGCAAAGATAGCCGGTCGCGGTTGCAGCGACGGCGGGCCAGTATCGGAAGCCCGCCGACAGCCGCAGCGCATTCGTCGCGACGACTTCGGCACCGATCGCAATGGCAAGATAAAGCGACGACAACATGTTCAGGATGCACTCCGTCATTGATTGAGATGCGCGGCGCACGCCCGCGCGGGCCGCTGACGATTGACAAACGGCGCTTCGAAACAACGGTGAAACAGACGCGCAAGCCCCAGACAAACGGGCGGACCGATGACGCTGAGCGTGACCCATATCCACGGCGGCGAACTCACAAAAGCGCTGACGAACGACCACAGGATGAAAATCACCGGCGCATGCGTCAGATAGAGCGAATACGAGAATTCGCCGACGCCTTGCCACACGCGCAGTCTCGGCACCGGGACGCGACCGGTGCGCGCTGTCACGCCCCATAGCAGGAGCACGGCGCCCGCCGCGCACAGCCCATCCAGCCACGCGAGCCAACGCTCGGACGCGTCAAAGCCAAGCGCGACAGACACCGCGATCAGCACGCACAGCAACGCGACACCCGACGTCATCGCGCGCGATCGCCGCATCGGGCTGCCGCGCATGCGCTGACGACAGGCCCAGATGCCGGCGTAGAAGTGCGCACACAAGCCCAGATAGGCCACCGGAAAATCCGCGCCCGCGATCGGCGCGAGCCACGCGATCGCCCCATAGACAATGCCGTACACCACCACCAGCGACCACCACGGCGCGTTCGCGCACACGCGCAGCAGGAACGGAAAGCACAGATACAGATGAAACTCGGCCGCCACCGACCACATCGCGTAGTTGATCTGCGTGCTTTCGACAAAATCCTGCAGCAGCGCGACGTGCGACACGAGGCCGGCGGCCGTCACAGGCACGCTGATGTCCCACTGCGATCCCGTTTTGCCGTCGCCCGTCAGCCAGATCACCGCGCACGAGAAAGCGAGCGCCGCGTAGTACGGCGGACCGATGCGCATGAAGCGCCGCCAGACGAACGCCCGGAACTCGGCCCGAGGCAGCGCCATCCTGCAACTGGCGGCGAGCGAAAATCCGCTCAGCACAATAAACACGACGACCGCGTAATGTCCGTAGTACAGCCATCCGGTCGCCCGCAGCCAGACGCCATCGGGCGCCGCGCCGTAGCCGAACGGCGGCGCGACCGCAGGCCATACCTGAAACCAGATATGGCTGAGCATCACGTAACAGGCGGCGAGTCCCCGGATCGCGGTCAGCGCGGCCCAATCGCCGTGCGAGATCTGCCACGCCGCAGCGGCACGCGCACTCATCGCTTTCGAGCGATCAGCGCACTGTACTGATGAAGCAGCGGAACGCGTCGCGGTTGCTCCGCGACGAGCCGTTCGAACGCGTCGAGAAACTCGTCGCGATACGCAGGTTCGATCGCATCCAGAAAGCCCGCGGACGCACCCGATTTCAGCATGTATTCGCGGACTTCGGACGCCGCCGTGTACGGAATATCCAGTCCGCCGTCCCATTGCGAAATCGCGTGAAGCGCATCCGAACAGAATTTGCGCGCGAGCGACGCGGCATCCTCCGGCAGGTTGAGCCTGATCGCTTTCCTGAGATACGCGGGCCGGCTGATGACGAGACGCTCGAACAGGTTACTCACTTCGTTCAGCGTGCACTTGCGATTTTCAATGAGCGCGAGCATGCCGCCCGGTCTGAGCACGCGCTGAACCTGCGACAGAAACGCGTCGTGATTGAAATAGCAGATGCCCCACGCGCACAGCACCGCATCGATCGATTCGTCCTCCTGCTCGGCGATCACGCGCAGCGCGTCGCCTTGCCGGAAATCGATGCGCGGCTCGCGCAGCACAGCGTGCTTCATCTCGTTCAAGGCCAGCATGCGTTCGGACAGATCGACCGCCGTGACGTGCGCGCCCGCCCCGAGCCGCCGGCAGATCGCGCCGGTGAGCCGGCCGGTGCCGGCCGCCAGCTCCAGCACGCGTTCGGCGCCCGTCAACGGGATGGCTGCCGCGAACTCATCGGTCACGGTGCCCAGATAGCGGCCGTAGTAGTCATCGTAGGTGGACGATGCGGCATCGTAATCGGCGCGGACATCGGCAAAATTGTTCGTGATGTTCCAGCGCACCGTGTTGAACGCAACCCGGGCGGTGTTGAGAATTTTCATGGTCGAGGGCTTCCCTTCAGACGGCATAGCCTGCGGCCGGCGTCGCGTGACAGGTGATGAAATCGCTGAGCACGCCGATCGCGCGGTCAAGCTGCTCATAGCGGTGATCACGGTTGATGAAAAAGCGCACACGGGCCGCGTGCTTCGGCACGGCCGGATAAATAATCGGAAACGTATTGATGCCTTGCGCACGCAGCGCGCCGCCCGCGGCGATCGCCGCGTCCTGCGGCAGATAGACCGGGAAAACCGGCGTGCTGCCCGCGGTGCCGATATTCAGGTTAGCCAGCCGCGCCTGCCGCTGAAAATAGGCGGCCTTGTCCTGCAGTTCCAGCACCCGTTCCGGCGAGCGTTCGAGAATCGTCAGGGCCGCGAGCGCCGCCGCCGCATTGACGGGCGGCAACCCGGTGCTGAACACAAATCCCGGGCAGTTGTACTTGAGAAAATCGATCAGATCCCGCCTGCCGGCCACATAGCCGCCGCAGCTCACGAGTGTCTTGCTCAGCGTACCGATCCAGAGATCGACCTGCTGCGGCGACACCCGGCAGTGTTCGGCAATGCCGTGTCCGGTTCGACCCACCGTGCCGAGCGCATGCGCCTCATCCACCATCAGCACGAAATCATGCCGCGTGCGCAGATCGACGATACCGGCCAGATCCGGCACATCGCCGTCCATGCTGTACACCCCTTCGACGACAACCAGAACATTTTTGAATCTGCCGGCGCTTGCGAGCTTGCGTTCCAGATCCTGCACGTCGTTGTGCGCGAAACTCCATCGCTCGGCGCCGGACAGCCTGATTCCTTCAAGCACGCTGTTGTGGATGCAGGCGTCGTGCAGGATCAGGTCGCCCTTGCCGAACAGGAAGCCGATGATGGTCACGTTGGTGCCGTGCCCGCTGACAAAGCTCAGCGCGCTTTCGACACCGACGAAGCGCGCAATGCGCGATTCCAGCGCTTTATGCAAAGGCGTCTCTCCGGACACGAGGCGGCTCGCGCCCGCGCTCGAGCCGAATCGTTCGACGGCATCGCGAGCCGCGTGTCTGACATCCGGATGACGGATAAGGCTCAGGTAGTCGTAGCCGGAAAAGTTGATGATCTCCGCCCCCGTCCGGTCGGAAATCACATGTCCATTCGGCGAATAGCGCGGTTCGAAATAGCCGAGCGAAGTGCCCGCCTGCGCCATGATTTTCTGGAATACCCGATAGCGCCGATCGTCGCGATACCAACCTTCGCCTGATCGTGTGATCGGCATCAACTTGCGATGCATGCCTACGCCCCTCGTATGTAAGCGCGGTCCATTGCGCCAGGATCTGAATTGAGTCGCATGCTTCATGTCGACGACATTAGAAGGTTCCTAACAACGCCAGAAAATTTAGGAGGCTTCTCAATATCATTCTTATGATTCGCATGCCTTATTAATACATACGGATTTTTTGATCCCTTATTCGACGAACAAGGTGTCGACCGCCGCGCAAGTATCGTGGCTTCGTTCGGTAAGCGAACCTATTCAACAGAACAGCTTGACCGCACATCGCCGATATTGAAATCGAATTGTAATTTTTGCGACGACAAACGCGGTTTGCAGGTACGCGCCCGGGTTCGGGAAGCGCCAATTCGAGCGCGAAACTTACACGCGAAAAGCGAAGTTGAGCGCCCCTTTCATTACCAAATACTTACCAATACATATCTGGAAAGGTACATTTATTACATCAGCAGAACGAGGCACAAAAAATGCATTGGCACTGCCCAGGGAATACCACTGATTCATGCGCATTTACATGCAGGCGCTTAACGGTCGGCGTACACTCGACCCGCGGCCGCGTCACGGGGTACGCGGCGCGATCCGTATTGCTCAACACGTAAAGCGACAACTGCAAGAGGAGAACAACGACGATGACCTGGACCCGCGAACAACGAAACGTCACGATCGCCGCGTATCTCGGCTGGACACTCGACGCGTTCGATTTCTTTCTGATGGTTTTTGTTCTGAAAGATATCGCCGCCGAATTCAGCGTGAAGATTCCCGATGTTGCGTTCGCGATTACGCTGACGCTCGCGATGCGTCCGCTCGGCGCGCTGATCTTCGGCCGACTCGCCGACAAGTTCGGGCGCCGCCCGACGCTGATGATCAACATCGCGTGCTACTCGCTGCTCGAGTTGCTGTCCGGCTTCGCGCCCAACCTGACGACGCTGATCGTGCTGCGCGCGCTGTTCGGCATCGCGATGGGCGGCGAATGGGGCGTCGGCTCCGCGCTGACCATGGAAACGGTGCCCGCGAAAGCGCGCGGCTTCGTGTCCGGCCTGCTGCAGGCGGGCTACCCGAGCGGCTATCTGCTCGCGTCCATTGTGTTCGGCGTGCTCTATCAGTACATCGGCTGGCGCGGCATGTTTTTCGTCGGCGTCGTGCCGGCGTTGCTCGTGCTGTATGTGCGCTCGAGCGTGCGCGAGTCGCCGGCGTGGGTCGCGATGGAGAAGAAGGCGCGTCCGGGCCTGCTTGTCACCCTCAAGCGCAACTGGGTGTTGTCCATCTACGCGATCATCCTGATGACCGCGTTCAACTTCTTCTCGCACGGCACGCAGGATCTGTATCCGACCTTCCTGCGCGAACAGCATCATTTCGATCCGCATACGGTCTCGCTGATCGCGATCACGCTGAACATCGGCGCCATCGTCGGCGGTCTGCTGTTCGGCTCGATGTCGGAGAAGATCGGCCGCCGCCGCGCGATCTGCATCGCCGCGCTGATCGCGCTGCCGGTGCTGCCGCTGTGGGCCTTTTCGACGACCGCGGTGATGCTCGCGCTCGGCGCGTTCCTGATGCAGATTTCCGTGCAAGGCGCGTGGGGGGTGATCCCGGTGCACCTGAACGAAATTTCGCCGGATGAGATTCGCGCGACCTTCCCGGGTCTCGTCTACCAGCTGGGCAACCTGCTCGCGTCGGTCAACGCGACGATGCAGGCCTCGTTCGCCGTGTCGAACAACAATAACTATGGACTCGCGATGGCGGTCGTCGCAGGCACGGTGGCGGTCGTGATCGCGGTGATGATCCTCTTTAGCCGGGAGCGGCGCGGCATCGACATGACTCAATCCGCCGAACAGGTCGCCGCCGCCACTCACTGAGCGCGGCCGGTTCGCGCTTCTTTCAGCACGCACCCAAGGCCGTGCCGATCTGATCGGCACGGCCTTTTTCATCGCTCAGCAACGCCGACGCATGGTGCTCCTCCACCCAGCCTGTTAGAAGGCTTTACCGACGCCGCTCTCTTGCCCGATCGTCGTCGCGTTCCGTATCCTCGAGCACCGGGTTGTTTCGCGAACGCGCCGCGACGCAGCGGTGCATGGGTCGCGCATGCGGGTGAACCCGCAGTCCGGCAGCAACGCGCCGCAAACATACAGCGTGCGACGAATGCGACCGGCATGCGCGATCCGGGTGCCGTCCGAACGTCGCCCGCGCGCCGCGCCCGCTGCCTACGCGCTGCTTGAGCGCTGACTGCGCGCTGACTGCGCGCTGACTGCGCGATGCGTGGCGCGCAGTGGCGAAAAGCTTCCGCACCGATCGATCGGCAGCCATACTGTCTGTACAACCGATAAAACACAAAAGCCCAAGGAGACCGTCATGCCCACCTTGACCCAGTCGCTGCCGCCGTTGGCCACGGAGGTACGCGTATCGCATGCGGCGCCGCTACCGGCGCCCGCTACCGACGGCCTCTGGTTCGCATCCTATGCGCCGGGCGTGCCGCATGAAATCGACGTCACGCAGTACGCATCGATCGTGCAGCTCTTCGACGAATGCACGCAGAAATATCGCGAGCGCGTCGCGTACGTGAGCGTCGGCGCCAACCTCACTTACGGCGAACTCGCGCGCAAGGCGAATGCGTTCGCGAGCTGGCTGCAAAGCATCGGTGTGAAGCCGGGCGAGCGCGTCGCCATCATGTTGCCGAACACCTTCCAGTATCCGGTCGTGCTGTTCGGCAGTCTCAAGGCGGGCGCGGTGGTGGTCAACGTGAATCCGCTCTATACCGTGCGCGAACTCGCGCATCAGTTGAAGGACAGCGGTGCGCAGACCATCGTCGTGTTCGAGAACTTCGCGAAGACCGTCGAAGACGCGCTGCCGGGCTCGCGCGTACAGAACGTGGTGGTCACCGCGCTCGGCGACCTGCTCGCCGGCGGTCTGAACGTGAAGGGCCGCTGCATCAACGCGCTGATGAAGCACGTGAAAAAGATGGTGCCCGCGTACCGGCTGCCGCAAGCGATCCGTCTGCGCGACGCGCTCGCGACCGGTGCGCGCCGCGCGCCCACGCCGACACCGGTGAACCCGACCGACATCGCGTTCCTGCAGTACACGGGCGGCACCACCGGCGTCGCGAAAGGTGCGATGCTCACGCACCGCAACATCATCGCGAATGTGCTGCAGGCGAAGGCGTGGTCGGAAAGCGAATTGTCCGGCGACATCGAAACCGTGCTCACGCCCTTGCCGCTTTATCACATCTACTCGCTCACGTTGAACGCGATGATCTTCATGCTGCTCGGCGGCCGCAATATTCTGATTGCGAACCCACGCGACACGCAGCGCGTGATGAAGGTGATCCGTCACGAAACTTTCACGGGCATCACGGCCGTCAATACGCTATACAACGCCTTTCTCGACAACGACGCATTCTGCAAGCGCGACTTCTCGAAGCTCAAGCTCGCGATGGCGGGCGGCATGGCGATGCAGAAGGCGGTCGCCGAGCGCTTCAAGGCGGTGACCGGCAAACCGGTCGTCGAAGGTTACGGACTCACCGAGTGTTCGCCGATCGTCACGATGAATCCGGTCAACCTGAAGCACTTGCGCGACTTCGACGGCTCGATCGGTCTGCCCGCGCCGTCGACCATCGTGCGTTTTCGCAAGGACGATGGCAGTTGGGCGGGTATAGATGAGCCGGGCGAATTGTGCGTGAAGGGTCCGCAAGTGATGAAAGGTTACTGGAACCGTCCGGACGAAACCGCGAAGGTGCTCGACGATGCCGGCTGGCTCGCCACCGGCGACGTCGGCGTGATGAACGAACACGGTTATATCCGCTTGATCGACCGCAAGAAGGACATGATTCTCGTCTCCGGCTTCAACGTTTACCCGAACGAAATCGAAGACGTGATCGCGATGCATCCGGATGTGCGCGAGGTCGCGGCGATCGGTGTGCCCGACGCGCTGCAGGGCGAACGCGTGAAGGTGTTTGTCGTGCCGCGCAACCGTGCGTTGACCGAAGCGCAGATAATCGAACACTGCCGCAAGAACCTGACGGGCTACAAGGTGCCGAAGCTCGTCGAGTTTCGCGACGCGCTGCCGCAAACCAATGTCGGCAAGATTCTGCGGCGCGAGTTGCGCGATCAGGAACTCGCCAGGCAAAAACCTGCCTGATACTACGTATGTGCGGCGCACGTGGCCGTCACCAATCCAGCCCCCGGTTCATGAGGGAGTCCATTGATGCCGCACCCGCCACCGACGAATCCGACTCGCCGCGCACCGCTCATGCGCGCGCTTGTCCGGCTCGCCTGTATGGCGGCATGCGCAGTGGCCGCCGCCGCAATCGCCGAGGAAAACGGCGCGCCGGCGGCGAGCGCGACGCTCGAGCCGGCGCCTTCCGTGGCGCCTTCAGTAACACCTTCCGTGACACCTTCCGCAGCGGCCTCATCGGCAGCATCGAACAGCACAGCCGTTGCTAATGGATCGGGCGGCGCGGCGAGCACGCCCCGAACCGACGTCGCCGCACCCAAGGTTCCACCGAACGAAGCCGCGAAGCTCAAACCCGACGAGCAGGTGCGATGGCTGCGCCAGGCCGCGCAAAGCGGCCTGCTCGAAAAGCTCGACGATGCGGAGCTCACTACGCTCTTCCAGTCGCTCGACGCGCTGACGGTTCCACGCTACGTGCAGGACGGCCCGAACGGTTATCCGTCGTATGAGTTCACGATGATTCGCCAGGAGCGCATTCGCGGCGTGTGGCCGAGCCGGCCCGACCATATGCTGGTGCGCGTCACGCGCTACCCGCTGCGGATCTACGCGAAATGGCTGCCCGACGGCGCACACGCGGGACAAGAAATCATCTATGACGAGACCCGCCGCAGCGACGAAATGTACGGCCATCTCGGCGGTATCCTGAATATCCTGCCGGTGTGGGCATCGCTGAACGGCGCGCTGGCGCGCACGCAATCGAATCACCAGGTCAGCGATCTCGGCACCGAATACATCGCGCGGCAGTTTCTGTCGGAAGGCGAAAAATATGCGCAGGCGGGCGTCACGCGGCCCACGCGCATCGAGGTCAAGACGCTCGAAGGCGTGCGCGTCGTCGCGTTCACGTACGAGACGAGCACCGGCATGCCGCAGTTCTATGCGAAGAAGGAAACGCTCGGCCTCGATCTGCGGCATCCGTACTTTCGCACCGTCGAATCCTACGACAACGACGGACGCATTTTCGAGCGCATCGTCTTCCAGACGATCGCGCCGAAAACCTTCGACGACGAAACGTTTGATCCGAAGAACCCCGCATACCGCTTCTGAACCCGGATGCGCGGCACGCTTGCCGGCGGCCCCGTCACCTCACACAGACATCACGAAGGACACCGGCGCGTCCGCATGCGGCCGGCTCGCGTCGGTTGCGGCCGCAACGAGCCGGCCCGGGCGCGACGCAAGACGCGTCAGCACGAAGAAATCCGACGCGCGGGTGAAGCCGATCAGCACCGCCGGCGCATGCGCAAGCCGTGGCGCAAGCGTCATGTGCCACAACGTGCCGATGTCGTCACCGCTGTCGAAGATCGGCATGCGCAGCCGCAGCGCCTCGTCGGCGAAGGCGCCGGCTTGCGCCAGCGCCGCATCGAATATCGCGAGCGTTTCGCGCGAGCGCGCCGGGCCGGACGGCGCCGCACGATCCGCCGCAACACAGACGCCGGCCAGCCACGCCGGCATTCGCATGCCGCCCGAATACCACGCGCCAGCCGCAACGAAGGTGCGCCGGTTCATCGCCCGCTCCTTGCCGCGCGAGCGCGGCGTACGCAAGCCATCATGTATAGCCCCGCTTGTCGCGCCACGCGCGCGGCCAGATGCCCTGCTTGCCCGGCGACAGAATCCCGGCCGGGTCGAGCGCGTCCTTCACCGTTTCCGACAGGCGCAGCAACGCGCCTTCGTTGAAGCTGTACTGCGCGGCCGCATAGTCCATATGCACCAGATGCGAGCGGTATTCGCCATAGCCCGCCGCGCGAATATCGCTCATCAGCGCGCGTATCAGGTCGCCGGCCCGTTCGCTTTGCGGCGCGTCGTCGCGATTGAAAATTGCCGCGAAAATATGATGCAGATGCCGCACGCCGGCGGTAAAGCCGCCGTAGTAGTCGAAGCCGAACGAGGCGGCGCGCCCCTTCACCATCATGTATTGACGCAACGCATCGCGGCCGCTCGCCGGGCAGATCGGCGAGAAGTCGATATGCGCGCCGGTGCCGCCGCGCCAGTCGAGCATGCGAAACGCGGTCATCGCGGGAATGCCCGCGAGATTGCGGTCGCCGCCGCCGGTCGGCTGCGCATCGCCGGTGTACGTTTTCGCGGACATCGACGCATGCGGGATGCGGGCGAACGCGCGCTCGACAATCGCCTGCCGCGCATCGATCAGCTCGGGCGCGCCGTATAGCGCGTAGTGCAGATTCCAGCGGCCGACGTCGAGCTTCTTCAGCATCGCGTCGATCGCGCCGTCGGGCATCGCGCCGTCGCCGTCGTACCACTGCGAACGCGGCGACAGACCCGCCGCACGGCGCAGGCCGCCTTCGATCACCGCGTGATTGGTGATGGTGCCGTCGAGCCGCAACGGCCGCAGGATATCGACGATCGCTTCGAGATCGCGCTCGTCGTGAAACTGGATCTCGCCGAGCCGATACGCGGGCGGCGCGGGCATCAGCCACAGGCCCATCTTCGTGACGATCCCGTAGTTCGACTGCATGAACATCGGATCGAACGAGGGCCCGTAGCCCGGCCGGTACACCTGCCACGACGTGCCGATCTCGATGCCGCCCATGCCGGTGCGCACCACGTCGCCGTTCGCGAGCACCACTTCCATCCCGCACTGCGTCGCCGCGTGGTCGCCGTACGCGGTGTAGCCGAAGCCGCGCTCGAGCGTATTGCCGACCACGCTGCCCCAGCCGGCGGCCGGCGGATCGACCCATAGCTTGTGGCCGTGCTCGCGCAGATAGTTGTAGAGATCGAAGTAGCTGACGCCCGGTTCGACGAGCGCATACGCGAGCGTCTCGTCGACCGCGAGCACGCGGTTCATGCGCTGCAGGTCCACCACGACCGAACCCGCCAGACGCGGCGCGGCGCCGCCGTATGCATAGTTGCGGCCGGTCGATACCGTCCACAGCGGAATGCGGGATTCGTTCGCGACCCGCAGGATCGCCTGGATCTCTTCGACCGATGCCGGCAGCAACGCGGCCGACGGCACGCACGCATCGCCCGCCGGTCCGGGCGCGAACGGATCGAGATACGGCGTGAGCGCCGCGCCATCGAGCACGTGCTCGCTGCCGACGATCGACTGCCAGCGCGTGAGCGCGCGGTCGAACTGCGCCGTCGTCACGCCCGGCGGCAGGATGCGGATCGCGGGCGGCATCATGCGAACGTCTCCGCGCGCCGCTTGCCCTGCGCCGGTACAACCGCGCATCCCGCTACGCGCCGCGCGGACCCGCCACGCTCGCTAGCGGTGACCGCCCCCTCCGCCGTGAAAACCCCCTCCGCCGCCGCGAAAGCCGCCGTGGAAGTTGCCACCGAATCCACCGCGGAAACCGCCGCGGAAATCGCCGTGAAAACCGGCATGGCCGTAGTGGAACGGACGCCCGATATGGACATGATTGATGTGATGGAAATGATGAAACCGGTCGACGAACACGAACGACGCACCGAACCCGAACGCGAACGGCGGCCCCCACCACGGATCATACGGATACCACGGATACGGACCATAGCCATACCCATAGTACGGATCGTACGGCGGCGGATACACGACGCCGCCATTGTCGTCCGCTTCCTGCTGCTGGATGCGCCACGTGCCATCCGGCTGACGGCAGGCGATGCCTCGGATCGGCTGCTGCTGGCCGTCGATATCGGCATCGCCGCTGACCTCGCGGCACTCCTGCGCGGCCTCCTGGCCCGGTACGGCCCCGCCACCCTGGTCGGCCTGCTCAGCCGGCTGCGCGAATTGCTGCGCGTACTGCTGATCGCCGAGCAATGCGTGCTGCGCGTTGCCCGACGGCGCTTCGTTGTCATTTTGAGGGAGCTCGTCCGGTTGCGCGCCGTCCTGTTGCGCAGTCTGCTGCAGATCGGCCGGCGCGCTGACCACCGGCGGCTCGGGTTCGTCGGCCATCGCGGGCGGCCCGCCCGCCAGTACGCTGCCGACACAAACAAAAAACGCTGCTGCAAGTCCGAAAGTAGTGCGCATCGTCATCCCGCCTCGACGGTCCGGCAGGTTCGACACAAATGCGTGTCGACGCCGTGAAGACCCCATCGATTCGCCTGCGTGACCCGTTATTGTGCGGGTGCGTCAATGCACCGCACGACAGGCCTGCATCTATCTAAACGACATGATGCGCGCTGCTATTCCGCTGCGTACGGGTCGCGGCGGCAGATCTTCGTTACCTGGTATTTCCGTACGCGATGTGTTATTGCCACGCTTCCGGACGGCCGCCCAATGCGCTGCATACATCGATTGCGATGGTGCGCAGCTTGCCCTCGGCAATCGGACCGGACAGCGCATAGCCCATGCCGTCGTTGACCCAGTAGAAGGTGCGGCGGTTGCCGTCACGGAACAGGCGAAACGCGGTCTCGTCCTTCGGCACGCCGGTCACATATAGCGTCAGACGGCCGCCGGTCGGATTCTCGTACATGAATTGCGCGGCCGGCCCCGCTTCGCCGGGCAGCAGCCGGCCGCCGACCAGCGAGTAACCGTACTCCTGCAGCGACGGCACCGACAGCTGCCGGTTCAGGCGCTTCGATAACCAGTTGATCAGATGTTCTTCTTCGGCCGCGGCGACCTCGACCGGATGACGCCGCTCCGGCGTATAGACCGCATACGCGATATCCGCGCGGCGCGCGAACGACATCGTGTCGCCGCCCGTCAGGCGCGGCACGAGCGGCCCGAGCGCGAGCGCCAGTCCCGCGCCGGCGACCAGCCAGCAGGCCGCGAGCACCGCCTTGCGCCACCACGGCGTGCGCGCATGCAGGACCACGAATTGCGAATCGTCGCGCACGGTCGCGCCGCACAGCGCCCGCAGCGCGGCCTTCTGCGCGCGCCACGCGGCCACCTGCGCCGCCGCCTGCTCGTCATGCGCGAGATGCTCGCGCACCGCGGCCGTCTCGTTCTCGCTCAACTCGTCGTCGACGAACGCTGACAGCATGCGCAGGTTCGGCGCGGATTCAGGATAGCGGGCGTCGTTGTTCATGAAGAATTTCTCACTACTTTCAGCGACGGAGATTTATGACCATTTTCCTGCGGGTTTTGCTGCGGGGTTTGCTGATCCGGACCCCCGCTCAACCATAGCCGCATCTGTTCGCGCGCACGCGACAGGCGCGACATGATGGTGCCGACCGGCACGCCGAGCGCACTCGACGCCTCCTGATAACTCAGCTCCTCGACGCAGACGAGCAGCATCACTTCACGCTGCTCGACGCTCAGACTGTAGAGGGCACGCTGCACGTCGCGCAGCACCAACCCGTCGACCTCGCCGTGCGGCGCCTCGAGGTTGCGCCATGGCGCGCTTTCCTCGTCGACCGCGACCTCGCGGCGCACGCGCAGCTGATCGATATACAGATGCCGGAGAATCGTCAGCAGCCAGGCGCGCAAGTTGCTGTTCGGCCGAAATGCCGACCAGCGGGCGAGCGCACGCTCGGCCGTATCCTGAACCAGATCGTCCGCCCAAGCGTGATCCCCCGTCAGCGCGCGCGCATAGCGGCGCAACTGCGGGAGCCAGGACACCACCTCCGCTTCGAAACTCACCCGGCCGGCAGAACGCGTTGCCTGCGGATCAATATCCGCCGGAGCTGCTGCTACTGCCGCCGCTGCTCGCGCCGCCGCTGCCGCTCATGTCGCCGCAAGCGGTCACTGTAAGCGCCGTCGCGCCGAGCGCGACCAGCACACAGACGGTTCTGACGAGTCGTGTCATCTTCATGAGCTTTACTCCTTGAGGTGGGGCTATGAGGGATATGGGCCTTGCGGCCCGGACGGGTAACGGGGTATTCGTCGAACATGAAAACGAACTGCACGTGAACAAAACGAGATCCGCGCGAGGTTTATTCCGTCCCCACCGACGGTTTTTCAAAGTTATGCCATATCGCGTTCCAGCGCCGCCAATCCGCGCGATCCTGAAGATGACGAAGCATCCCCTCGCGCCAGTACGCGCGGCCTCTGCGGCCCAAATGCAAAGATTCGTAACGCAACGTTACACATCGTATTTAACGGATGCTTCCGCGCGCGCAAGCCGTTATAGTGGGCGTCAGGTTCGCCGTTCAGCACGCGTATGCGCCGACCCATGTAGAATCCCGGCGAACAAACGTACTTCCACCCATACTCGTCCATGCCTTCCGCAGAATCGCATCCGCAAAACGACTTCATGAACGCTGCGCGCAAAGAACGAAAGCGCGTCGAAATTTACCTCGTCAATGGTATCCGTCTGACGGGGTGCATCGAGTCGTTCGATCAGTACCTGGTGATGCTGCGCACGCCTGTCGGGCTGCAGGGCATCTACAAGCGCGCCATCTCGACCATCCAGCTCGACACGGGCACACGTCCGGGGCCGCGCGCCGGCCGCCCGTCGCACGGCGAACACACATCGCGCGGGCCGCATGGTACACACGGGTCGCATCGCGAACCGCGCGAGCCCCGTGAACCGCGTGAACCACGCGAGTCGTACGGCGCGGCGCCGGGCGCGCCCGAGCGTTCCGGCAGCGACGCGCCGGTCGTCGTGACGCGCCGGCGGCGCCTGTTCGGCACCGGCGCCGGCGATAACCACGGGCACGGCAACAACAGCAATCCCAACCCCAACCACGGCGGCTCAGGCGACGACGAGTAACCGCGGGAGTAACCGGTTCAACGACAAAGGGCGGGCAGTTGACCGCCCTTTGTCCTATCTGCAGCCAGGCTCGCCCGCGGCATGTGTCGTCCGGATGCGCTGCTGCGATGCGCATCCGCTCTGCCCCGGCCTTGCTGGTTGGCTGGTTGCTCGAGACGCTAGTTGTCAGGGCCGGGGCCGACCAGCCGCTTCAACATCCGATCGATCCGCATGCCTTGTTGCTGCGTCAGCTGATAGCCGCTCTGCAAGGCCATGACGCGGCGCTGCCAATATCGTGCGTCGAGGATATCCAGCATCGGCTGCTGCGTCGCCCATTCCAGATGTTCCAGTTCCGCATCCACCACGTGTGACGCATTGCGTCGCGGCGTGCGACCGGATCCGTTCGTCTCCATCATTGCGTTGCCTCGTCGGTGCGCAGGCGAGCGGCCCGCAACGCGCGAGCCGTTATCGTGCGACCGAGCTGGAACGAACTTGCGCGCGCGAATATTCCATCGCTGGCCGCGCGGCTCACGCGACGGACTGCTGCTGCGGTATTCATGCGTTGCTTACCGGAACACGGCGACGGGGTGTGATGGCACGCTGAGAGGGCGATTGGCCGCGCTCCGGTGTCGCGGTGTCGCGGTGTCGCGGTGTCGCGGTGTCGCGGTGTCGCGGTGTCGCGGTGTCGCGGTGTCGCGGTGTCGCGGTGTCGCGGTGTCGCGGTGTCGCGGTGTCGCGGCAGCAGCATAGTGGTCCGCTGGAGGTCGAGGCATCGGCGCGCCAGATTAAGATTTGCCCTATGCCGATCGGCCGAATGTTGTCGCGCAAGGCTTTGCGCTATTCTGGTTGTTCGACAACGTCCGAGCGGAGAACGATATGTCCACGTCGAAGGCAAAAGCACAGCAGGCCGAGCTCACCGCGGAGCACCGCCTCGACGAAGCGCTCGAAGAAACGTTTCCGGCCAGCGACCCGATCGCGGTGGATACCGACAAACCGAACCGCACGCCCGCGAAGTCGGACGCCGATGCCGCAAAGCAGCCGGTGAAGCGCCCGCCGGCGCGCGCGAAGCATCACTGACCTGCTACCTCGCGCGCAATACCGAACCGTACGGCCTGCGCGCGAACGCCAACCGGCGCCCGGCGCGCGAATGGCCGCATGAGCAGATTTGAGGATTGTGTGGGCGAGCGCACCGCCCTCGCCGCGTCGAGCCCGAGCGGCACACGTCGAATCGCGCCGGATTGAATCGCGCCGCGTCGAATCGCGGCTTCGGAAAACGCCATCGAACGCACGGCATGCGCCGTAGCGGCCGCGGCACTTCACGCGCCGCGGCGCAAGCGAATCAGCGTATCGGCAAACCGCTGTCGAGTTGCCGCTGCAGTTCGCGAACCTGGCGCTGTGCATCGCGCAACTGCGCCTGCGCCTGCGACTTCTGCTGCTGCAGCGCAGTCGCTTCCGCACGGTTCTGCTGTTGCTGGTTGCTCACGATCACCTGCTGCTGGCGCGCGATCGTCAGGTCCGCCTGCAACCGGTTGGCCCGTTCCTGAGACAGCGCCACGAGCCGCTCGGTAAACGCCTTCTGCGCTTCAAGCCTGGTGCGCCGGATTTCGATATCCGACAGTTGCAGCGTCTGGCGAACGAAGTCGCGATAGATCATCTCGGCGCGCTGATCGTCCTGCGTCTTGATCACGCGCCAGAAGTTCTTCTGCTGGAAAAGCGCGACGTAATAGGTCATTTCCTTGCCGTAGAACAGCAGGCTCGCGCCATAGCTGCCGTTGTACGTCGTGCGCATTTCAGTGAGATCCGGGCCGTGGATCATCTGTTGCAGTTCCGCCACATTGCCGGTGGCCGACTGCTTCGCTTCGTCCGGTGTCAGCGCAATCGTTTGACCGGCCGCCGCAGACGATGCCGCCAGAATATCCGGCTGCGCCGCCGTGGCCGTTTCGCCAGCGGCACCGCTCGCTGCACTGTCCGACACCGCTTCTTGCGCCTGAGCGGCCTGCATTCCCCCGATCGCGATCACTACCGACAGTATGATCTGCCTGACTTTCGACTTCTGGTCCATGTAGTTCCTGCTTTGAACAGTTTTTGTTTTCACCCAATCGTCTCATTATTACTCACTTTCACGCGTTTCGGGTTCCTCGTCGAAAATTTGATACTTGCGCATCTTCTCCCACAGCACCTTGCGGCTGATGCCGAGATACTGCGCGCTATCCTGGCGCCGCCAGCCGTTCGCGTGCAATGCCGCCAGCACGCGGTTGCGTTCGTTCATATCCCACTTGCTGCGGTCCACCACCGTCTCGGCCGGGGCTTCAGCCGGCGTGGTTTGACCGTTGCGCGCGAGCGTCAGCAGGCGTTGCAGCCGCACCGCGTCCCACGCCCCGATCTGGCGCACCGTGACCCCGACGCGCTCGGCCAGATTCCGCAGTTCGCGAACATTGCCCGGAAAGTAGGTATCCGCCACCGCGTCGGCGAGCCAGTAGGGAATGTCGGGCAGCTGCGCGAGCCGTTCGGCGCCGATCGCCGACGCAATAAACGATTTGAAGATGGCGATCTTGTCCGCGGCGCCCCGCTCCTCGAGCGACGGGATGCGCAGCTCGATCACCGCGAGCCGGTAGTAGAGGTCCGCGCGGAAGGTGCCGTCCTTGACGAGCTTCTGCACATTCCGGTTGGTGGCCGCGACCAGCCGGAAGTCCACCTTGACCGGCGTCGCGGACCCGACCCGCGTCACCGCGCCATCCTCGAGCACGCGCAATAGCTTCACCTGCTGGAACAGCGGCAAGTCGCCGATCTCGTCGAGAAAAAGCGTGCCGCCGTCCGCCTGTTCGAAATAGCCTTTGTGCGTCGCGGCAGCGCCGGTGAACGAGCCTTTCGCGTGCCCGAAAAAGAGCGACTCGAACAGACCGTCCGGAATCGCGCCGCAGTTCACCGCGACGAACGGTCCGCCGCCGTAGCGCGAGTGCTTTTCGTGCAGCAGTTGCGCGATGCGCTCCTTGCCGACGCCGGTCTCGCCGTGCACCAGCACGCTCGTATCGCAATCGGCAAACGTATCCACTTCGTGCAGCAGCGCCTGCATGCATTCGGAACTCGCAATCAGCGCGGTCGGCGCGAGCGTCTGCGCGCTGTGCGCGCGCAGCTGCACCACCAGCTTGCTGACCATCCCGCGCAGTTCCGCACAGGTGAAATCGAGCGGCAGCACATGCGAGTATTCGGGCGGATACGTCGCGGGGTCGCTCTCGCGCGGCGCGGCGCCGACCCAGATCACCGGAATGCCGTGCGCGCTTTGCCAGTCGGTCGGCAGCATCGCGCCGGCGTCGATCGCGGACACGCTGATGATCGCCAGCGACGGCCGGGTGGCGAGGCGCTCCGGCGAAAGCGCGGTGCCGTCGGCACGGATCACCTCGACGTCGAAGCTCGCCATGCAGCGTGCGACGCGGTCGATGATGTCCGCTTTGCCCTCCCACACGTACAGGTCGACTTCATCGATTTTGGCTGGGGTTCTCATTGGCGAGGAGTCAGTTGACGAGTTGTGCTTCACCGCAGGAAAGCGCGATGTCATGAACGGTGGCGAGTCCGACCTGCACGCCGAGCGCCTGCAGCAGCGGCACGAGCAGCGTGTCGAGCTGGCTCAGCGCGGGCTTGAGCGCATCGACCGCGCCGTTCAGGATCGGCGCGAGCGCGACATAGATGCCGAGGTTGCCCAGTCGCACATTGACGCCGCCGACGCTCAGATACAGCGCGTTCGGCAGTTGCGTGATGACCTGCCCCAGCAGACCGGCGCTCGCGGAGCCGAGCGCGTTGGTATTGACCGACTGGTAGTCGTCGGCGTCGCCGGGCTGCGCGTTGAAGTTGAGCGTCGGCGGCGTCGCCCCGGCCGGCGACGACGCCCGCAGCGCGACCTGCACGCCAGCGGGCGGCGACGGATTGCCGAGCCCGACACCGAGCAGCGGGTAGCCCAGCACCGAGAGGCTTGCCACGCTTGCCGGCTGCGAACAGTTCACCGGCTGCGTCGTGTTCGACGGGTTCAGCACCGCGGCGTTACTGACGCACACGGCAGCCGCGCCCCATTGCACGCCGATCTTGCTGATGCTCGTCTGCCGCGCCCCGGTGCACTGCGTGCTCTGCAACGACGCGGTCGCATCGCCGACCTCGATGTAGAGCGGCAAATTCAGCACGCCGGCCGACACCAGTCCGAGCACGTTGAAGTTGCCGATCCTCAGGTTCACATACAGCCGCACCTGCGCCGCATGCGCGCTCGTACGCGCGACGCCGTTGGCATCGACGCCCGCTTCGCCGACCGCGATCACGGGCGGCTGGGTCACCACCAGCCGCGCGCTGACATTCGCGAGCGCCCCGAGGTTGAGGACCGGAGAAACGTCGATCGCGGACGTGCCGTTCGCGATCTGCGCCGCGGCCATCAGCATATCGAGCGCGCTGACCTGCGCGGACAGCGCGCCTTGCGGATCGGTGAGCCCGAGCGCGAACAGCCCGTTGCCCGACCCGCTGTTGCCGAGATTGAGCTTCAGACCGGCGGGCACCGTCGCTGCGATCGTCGCGAGCGCGCTCGTCACATCCGCGCTCGCGGTGCCGCTCGCGTCGAGTGCGCTCACCATCGCGTGCGCGAGATCGGCGACGCTCACGTTCATCTTCAGCAACTGGTCGATCGATCCGGCATTCAGCGCGGTCGCGAGGTCGCCGAGCTTGATCCGGGTCGACGCCAGATTCTGAAAGGTCAGCACGCCGAGCGACAGATTCGTTCCGAGCAGACTGTTCAGCAGGCCGTTGAGCACGCCGCCGGATAGCGTCGCGGTGCTGGTCGCGACCGCGAAGGTGCCGATGTTCACCGCCTTCGCCGTCGCGCTCGCGTGCACGGTGCGCGACGGCCCGAGGAACAGATACGGAATCTGCCTTGCGACGTCCACCTGGACCGCGTTCAACGGCGTGCCGTCCTCGTCGAAGACGGGCGCGCCGGCGGCCGGCGCATCCCAGCGGCCGCAGGTGACCGTGATCGTCGCATCGGGCTGCAGTCCGTTGCCGGTCGCATTCGCCTTCGCGGCATCGGTCGCGCCGCCGCAACCGGGCGCGCCGCCGATCGACTGCGCGCCCGCCGACGCGGCCATGTCGGCGGTGCGCTGCAACTGGCGGCGCGCGAGAAACACATTGCCGACATCGAGCGCGCCCAGCGCCGCGACGGCGACGGCCAGCCACAGCGCGGCGGTCACCGCGATCGCGCCGCGCTGCACGCGATGCGCGCGCGCACGCTGCATGGACTGAACCGGACGAACGGGATCGCGCATCTCAGTTCTGCGGGCCGCCGCCGTTCGTATAGTCGACATGCAGCTGATTGCCCGAGTAACCGCTGTCGATCGACGAGCCGAACGATGCGGGAATCTTCGTCCTGAACGAATCGAGATAGCGCTGATATGCGAGCGACGCTTCGGCGCCGAGCATCGGTTGCGGCGCGGCTGCGGCACGGCCGCTGCGCTGCAGGTCGAGCCAGCTCAGCGTCGCGTGACCGATTTCGCTTGCGGGCGGCGCGTCACTGGCATCTGCCGCCGGTTGGCTTACGGCGTCGACCGCATGCGGGTCCGCCGCCGCGCCCGTTTGCGTCTGTGCGACGGCGGCCTGAGCCACGCCGAACGCAAGCGCAACGGCGAGCACACCCTCGACACACGTGGCAAGAATCAGCGGACTGCCCCGTTTCACGTATTCCATCACGTTCCCCTCCCGAAAGAGCTGCATCACTGCGCAAAGCGCTGCAGCAGCGGCGGCGCCGGCTCGCGCGCGCTCGCCACCGGCTGCGCATGCCCGCCCGGCGCGGCGCGCGGCGTATGACTGGCCGCGCTCAGCACGAGCGCGGTTTCGTCGCGAATCCGCGCACGCACCGCGGGCGACAGCTTCTGTTCATTCATCAGCGCTTCGCCGCGTTTGCCCTGCCCGTCGGCGCCCAGATACAGCGCGACATTGGCGACGATCTTCGGATTGCCGCTATCGAGTTCCGCGGCCTTCAGCAACGGCACGCGCGCACCCGCGACGTCGCCGGCGCGCAGCCGGGCGTAGCCGAGATCGGATAGCGTCGCCGGATCGGTCGGCGCGAGTTGCGCCGCATGCTCGAGCTGCGACGACGCCTCGTCGAAATTGCCGCTCGCGCCCGCCAGCAGGCCGAGTCCGCGATACGCGCGCGCCGCGAGCGGCGTCGCCAGCAATTGCCGGTACGCGGCTGCGCTCGCCACCGGCTGATCGGTCGCACGCAATGCGTCGGCGCGCAGCAGGATGGAATCGGGCGTCGCGCCGTATTGGCGATCGAACGCATCGATATGCGCGAGCGACGCGTAATAGAGGCCTTGCGCCTGCATCCGGTCGATCAGCGCGAGATACATGCCGGGCGTGTCGGGCGCCGGATCGCGCTGCGTCTGCTGCAGCATCGCTTCGCGTTCAGCCTGCGGCCCGACGCCGTAACCCGCCGGATTGACCGAGCACGCGCCGCACAGCGCGCATGCGAACCACAGCAGCGAGCGGCGCGCCGCCGCGCCGAACACGGTCCCGATCGAACGGTTCATGATGCTTTTCCTTAGCGATGCCGAACATAAGTGTGTTGCGACAGCGAATGCAGGACCGCGAGCACGCCCGGTCCCGCGGTGACGATCAGCAGAGCCGGCAACAGCGTGACGACCATCACGCCGGTCATCTTCACGGTCAGGCGGCCGATCTTTTCGCGCAACAGCGCGCGGCGTCCGTCACGCAGCCGGTCGCCGAACTGCCTGAGCGGCTCCTGCACCGCGCCGCCGTGACGATCGACCTGGATCAGCAGCCGCACGACCGCGCGCAGGTCTTCGTTATCGAAGCTCGACGCGAGGCGCTGCAGCGACTGCTCGCGCGTGCGGCCCGCGGCGAACTGACGTTGCGCGATTTCCAGTTCGCTCGCGAGCACCGGCAGCATGCGTCGAAAGTCGTTGATCGTGACCTGCAGACTCTGATCGAGCGACAGGCCGACGCCCTGCAGCAGCCGCAACAGATCGACCAGCAACGGCAGCTCGTCGACCACCGCGTCGCGCCGCGCGGCCGCGCGGCGTCGCACGAGCAGCTTCGGCAGCATGAAGCCGGCCACCAGCGCGATCAGCACAAGCGCGAGGAAGCGCGTGCCGGCGATACGGCCTTCGGCACACGCGGCGGCGACGGCCGGCAACACGATCGCGCACGCGAGCCGTGCCACCAGAAAAAGGCCGCGCGCGCGTGCGTCGACAAAGCCGCATTGTTCAAGCAGACGCCGGTCTTCGTCCGCGACGATCAGGCGGCCAGGCGGCGTATCGAGCCAGCCGCCGCCGACGCGCGCCGCGCGATCGAGTACGCGCCGCAGGCGCGCGTGGCGCGACCGGCGAAGCGGTTGCGTCGGCATCGCGGCGTTCGCGGGTGCGCCGGGTGTGCCGGGTGCGACCGCCATCTTCGCCGTGCCTGCCGTTTGCGCGCCGGCGCCGGATGCCATACCGGCCGTGCCTGCCGGCCGCACGGCTGCACCGGATGCCGCACCGCCCATGCCTGTTGTTTGCACGGTCGCGCCGGATGTCACGCCGGCTGTGCCTGCCGACGCTGCGCTGCCGCGCCGCGCGCCGCTCATCGCATCATCCGCGACCGGCGCACCGCGTGCGGCATCCGCGCGGGACGCCATGCTCGTTGCGCCCGCAACGGTTTGCGCGGAGCGGCGTTCGAGCGCATCGGCGAGCGTGCGCTCGCTGCGGCGTGCGGACGCGATACGCGCCATCAGCGCGCCCGCGAGCAGCAGCATCGCCAGCGCGGCAAGCACGAGCGCGAGAACGGCGATCGAGTGTGGCGCCATCGTCAGTTCCTCAGCCGCACGAGCCGGTACAGCAGAAAAACGCCTGCCGCTTGCAGCCCGAACGCGAGATAGACGAGGCGCTGCCCGGTATCGTCATGCCACATCGACGCGAAGTAACGCGGATTCGACACGATCAGAAACGCGGCGATGCCGATCGGCAGCAGCGCAAGAACCCACGACGAAAGCCGCGTCTCCGCGGACATCGCCGACAGCTCCCGCTGCGCCTGTTCGAGATCGCGCATGAAGGCCGCCATCCGCTCGAGCATCGTGTCCGCGCGGCCGCCGTATTTGACCGACAGCCGCAGCACCGAACCGACCATTTCGAATTCGCTCACGCGATACAGCTCGCCGACATGCTGCAGCGCGCGGTCGATTTCAACGCCGGTGCGCAGCATCCGCGACACGTGATCGAGGCACTCGCGCAGCGGCGCTTCGGTGGTCTGCAACGCGGCCTGAAACGCGGCGGGTACGCTGTTGCCAAGCACCACGAGGCGCACGATGCCGTCGAGAAACGAAGGCAATTGCCGCACGATGCGCGCGCGCCGCGCGCGCGTGCGCCACGACACCAGCACGTACAGCGCGAGCGCGCACGCAACGAGCGCCGCGCCCGCGGCAGGCCATCCGCCGTATGCGCTGGCGAGCACGCCCAGCAGCAACGCGCACAGCACGCCGGCAAGCAGCAGCCAGCGCGCATGCGCAAGACCGGCCCGGTTCAACGTGTTGTGCAGCGCGCTTGCCGCACGTGCCTCGAGGGTGCGCCAGGATGTGCGCCACGCAGTCACGCCGCGTGCGGGCGCGGCGCCCGTT
>NZ_CADIKF010000021.1 GCF_902859875.1 Paraburkholderia solisilvae
CGACTGTGAATTGTTAAAGATCGCGTCACAGAAAAGGCGCACACTGCCCAACCACCACCGCCTTTCCGTGTCTGCCGCGCGTCGCAGCAGAGAAGCGAGATTATGCAGACTCGCACTCACATCGTCAACAGGTTTTTTACTTCCACCAACCTGCCGCACATCGTGCAAACCCCCGCCATTGCTGGCGCTCCCGCCTTCCGCACTCCGTTCAACCCAGCCTCACATGGAGGCTCACCGAAGCGCGAAAGACCGGAATTCTAGTCACTTGCATCACGTGACGCAAGCGGTATTTGAAAAGCAATGTGGGCGTGTGAAGTGCCCTTCACACGCCCACATGCAAACGCATCGAACCTCAGCGAATCGGTGCATTCGAAAAACGCATTCAACCGCATTCGACCACATTCAAACGCGTTCCCACGCGCTCAAGCCACTGCCTGTTTCTCCATCACACGCTCGACCGTGCTCAGAAAATGGCTGACATCCGGCGTCGGCGTATTCGCGACTTTCGCAAGATCATCCCATCTGCGCAAACGCAGCGCGTCTTCCGCATAAGGCTTGCGCAAAAACGCCTGCGCTTCATCGTCGCTAAAAATGCCGCCTTGCAAATTCAGACTGCGCACCGAATCCGGCGACAGCTTGCTGAAGTACGTATCGTCGATCGCGCACAAGCAGCGTTTCGCATCCACATGCAAGCGAATCGGCTCGAGCACCGCATCCGGCAGCACCGGCCGCAGAAACGGCAACGCAAAGAACTGATGCAGATCGTCGACGCCGCGCGCGGTCGGCGTCGGACCGCGCCGGCTCAGCAAATGCCCGATGTCATGCAGAAACGCCGCGGCGACAAGTTCATCACCCGCATTTTCCTGCTCGGCCAGCGCGCCGCACTGCAGTGCGTGTTCGAGCTGGCTCACCTGCTCGCCGCCATAATTCAGACTGCCGTGCTGTTCGAACACCTCACGGATGTCGCTAAGACTCAATGCCACAATGTCACTCCCACGGTAACGAAAACGTCTTGAGATGGGTGAAGCTCTTCATCGCCTCCTGCACGCCTTCCTTGTATCCGAGCCCCGAATCCTTGATGCCGCCGAACGGTGTCAGCTCGACGCGGTATCCCGGCACTTCCCACACATTCACCGTGCCGACCCGCAATTCATTGATGAAACGCACGATTGCGTCCTGCCGGTTCGTGCAGACGCCGCACGACAACCCATACCGCGTCCCGTTGCTGATACGGATCGCGTCGTCGAGCGTCTCGAACGCGACGATCGGCGAGACCGGCCCGAAGGTTTCTTCGCGAATCAGCGTCATCGACGGATCGACGCGATCGACAACCGTCGGCGCATACAACGCGCCATCGCGCTGGTTGCCGGTCAGTAGCCGCGCGCCCTGCGCCACCGCCTCGTTGACGCGCGCTTCGAACGAACGCGCCGCGGCTTCGTCGATCACTGTGCCCATCCGGTTCGACTCATCGAACGGATCGCCATACGACCACGCACGCGTCTTCTCGACGACCAGCTCGGTAAAGCGCGCCGCCACACTGCGCTGCACGAGTATTCTTTTGACTGCGGTGCAGCGCTGCCCCGAGTTCTTATACGAGCCTTGCACCGCGAGTTCGGCCGCACGTTCGAGGTCGGCATCGTCGAGCACGATCAGCGGATCGTTGCCGCCGAGTTCCAGCACCACGCGCCGGTAACCGGCCCGCATCGCGATGTGCTTGCCGATCGACACGCCGCCGGTGAACGTCACGAGTTCCGCAAGCGGATGCGTGATCAGTTCGTCGCCGATTTCACGCGGGTCGCCGGTCAGCACCTGCAGCATCGGCGCGGGCAAGCCGGCCTCATACAGCAGATCCGCCAGAAAACAGGCGGATAGCGGCGTCTTTTCCGACGGCTTCAGCAGCACGCGGTTGTTGGTCGCGATGGCCGGCGCGACTTTATGCGCGACCTGGTTCATCGGATGGTTAAACGGTGTAATCGCAACGATCACACCGGCGAGCGGCTCACGCTGCGTGAATACGCGGCGTGGCTTGCCGTGCGGTGTCAGGTCGCACGAAAAACTCTGGCCGTCGTCGCGCAGCGCTTCGATCGACGCGAACTTGAACACGTCGGCCACGCGCCCGATCTCATAGCGCGAGTCCTGCTTCGACAATCCCGACTCGAGCGAGATCAGATCCGATGCCTGCTCCGCGCGCTCGCGCAACAACGCCGCCGCGCGCTCGAGAATCTGCGAGCGCTCGTAGCGCGTGAGTTTCGCCGCATACGCATGCGCATAATCGAACGCCGCACGCACATCGTCGACGGACGCGAGCGGCACACTGCCGACGCGCAGCCCGCGATACGGATCGAACACATCGAGCCTGCGTTCGCGCCGCGCATGCGCGCCCGCGAGACGCAACGCTTCATCGCGGAATGCCGGATGATCGGTCAGCACCGCACTCACGGCATCACCAGATGGTTCAGCGCGACATCGAACACATCGAAGTTGCGCAAGCGCCGGTTAGCCGGCCAATCGGCGACGCGCCGGTTGAAAACCAGCGGCACCTGCTGCTCGGACAACCCGCCATGCGAACGCAGCGGCACGGTCAATCCGGACAGATCGTGCTCGGCGCGACGCGTGCCGAGCACGACATCGCGCTGGCTGATTACGACGATGTCGCCGACGCGATCGTTCGGCAACTGGAAGCGTTCGCACGCCGCGCGATTGTCGAGCACCACATCGATGCCAGGCTGCGCCGCCAGCCTGTCGATCACAGCGTGCGTGTCAGCCGGAGAGGAAGAAGGCAGATAGATCGTCGCAAACGAACCGAGCGCGCCATGATGAACGACATACGGATCGGTAATCGGCAAAATCACTCGCGTCGTGCGCGGGCCGAGCCAATCGTCGAGCACGTCCTGCAGATAAATGACGTTCGGTTCGCCCGTCGACGGATCGTGCTTCGCATTCATGCCGTGATCGGCGGTCAACGCGATCGCCCAACCCAACTCGTGCAACTGCGCGAGATAACCGTCCATCATCGCGTAGAACTCATTGGCGCCCGGTGTGCCCGGCGCACACTTGTGCTGCACGTAGTCGGTGGTCGACAGATACATCAGATCGAGCTTGTGCGTCTGCGCCAACCGCACGCCCGCGGCGAATACGAATTCGGACAATCCCGCGCTATAGACATCCGGCACCGGCAAGCCCACGCGCTCAGGCACGCGGTCGATGCCATTCTCTTCGAGCGTGGCTGCGTCCGCTTTCTCCGCGGAAAAACAGATGCCCTTCATCTGCCAGCCGAGCAGACGCCGCAACTTGTCCTTGGCGGTCACCACCGCCACCGCCGCCCCGGCCTGCGCAGCGGCGGCAAGCAAGGTCCCGGCGCGCAGATAAGCCGGATCGTTCATCATCACTTCACCGCCGGCGCCGCCGTTCGCGTCCGGATCCCAGAAGTAATTGCCGCAGATGCCGTGCACCGCCGGCGGCACGCCGCAGACGATCGACAGGTTGTTCGGGTTGGTGAACGACGGGATCACGCAATCGCCCTTGAACGCGGCGCCGCCGCTGAGCAGTTGTGCGAGATACGGCGCGACGCCGGCCGCGGCCGCCGCTTCGAGATAGTCGTATTCGCAGCCGTCGACGCACACCACCACAGTCGGCATCTCGGGCAACCGGTAGGTCCGGCCGTTGACTTCAATCTTACGGGGCGTGGAGCGAGTCATTGCGTACTTTCCCTGGTGCCAGCGCTGGATAACCGCGCTGCGAATAACCACACTGCAAACCTCACTACGAACCGCGCTACGAACCATACTGCGCCCAGCGCGATTTCCACATTTTCGGTCATTTCGACATTTTTTGCCACAATCATCGACGTCGAATTCCCCAGCAGGACACCACGCAAAAAATCAGGAATAGCGCGCGGACGTCAGTCCGGGCGCCGCTTGGGCACGCGCGCGGCGATCAGCAGCAGCGCGGCGAGCGAGACGAGCAGCAGAATCAGCGCGAGCGCTGAAGCCGGCAGGTAGTAACCGCGTTCGACCTGACCGACCACCACGATCGGCACCGTCGCGAAGCCCGGCGGATACACCGTCAGCGTCGCGCCGAGTTCGCCGAGCGACAACGCGAAACCGAGCGCGAGGCTCGCGCGAATCGCCGGCACCAGTTGCGGCAACACCACTGTGCGCAGCACCATCGACGGCGGCGCGCCCAGGCTTGCGGCCGCTTCGCGCAGCACGGTCAACTCGGGCCGCAACGCGGCGGCCGCGCAGCGATAACAGAACGGCAGCACGAGCGCGAGCTGCACGAACACGACAATCGCCGCCGAACTCGACAGATCGACCGGCCGCTTGTGATACGCAATCAGCACCGCCAGCCCGAGCACAACGCTCGGCACGCCATTGGGCATCATCGCGATCGTGTCGACCAGCGCGCCGAGTCCGCCCCGGTCGCGTCCTTCGAGCGCGAGCGCCAGCCACAAGCCGAGCGCCGTGCCGAGCAGCGACACGCCGAAGCCGACTTCGAGGCTCGTCGTCACCGCGTCGAAATCGCTGGAACCGAGCCGCTCGAACCAGCGCATGCTGAAGCCGTCGGGCAGGATTGTGCCGGACCAATGTGACGCGACACTCGACAACGCGACGACGATCACCGGCAAAACGAAGAGCCAGACACACAGCAGCGCGGCGAACGCGAGGAACGCGCCGCCCGCGACGCGCGTGACAAGACTGCGCTGCACCGGGCGGGCGCGATGACGAAGCGCCGGCAGCACGATATCGTCTTGCGGGGTCGCCATCAGCGGCGTCCTCCCGCGCTGCGCCGATTGACCTGGCGGTACAGCGCATAGAGCGACAGCGACATCGCGAGCATCACGACCGCGCCCGCGGCGGCGGTCGGCAGGTCGAGATCGACGGTCGCCGAACTGTAGATCGCGACCGGCAGCGTCACCAGGTGCGCGCTGCCGAGCACGAGCAGAATGCCGAACTCGTTGAGCGTGAGCAGGAAGCACAGGATCGTGCCCGCGGCGATGCCGGGCCACGCGAGCGGCAGGATCACGCGCCACGCAACCATCCAGCCGTGCGCGCCGAGACTGCGCGCGGCTTCGATCAGGCGCATATCGAGCAGCGCGAACGACGCGAGCGTCGGCCGCACGACAAACGGCGCATAGAACACGACTTCCGCGAGAATCACGCCGCCGACGCCGAACAGAAAATCGAGCGGCGGCGACTGCAAATGAAAGAGCCGCTGCAGCGCGATGCTGACCGAGCCTTGCGAGCCGTACAGAAAGATCAGCGTGAACGCGACCAGAAACGAAGGGAACGCGACGAACAGCTCAAGAAAACGCGTGACGAGCCGCGCGCCGGGAAACGGTTTGAAAAACAGCAGCGCCGCGAGCGCGACGCCGAGCAGCGATGCGAGCCCCGCGCTCAGAACCAGCACCCATAGCGTCGTGCCGATCACGCCGCGCGTCTCCGGGTTGCCGAAGAACGTCGCATACGCGTGCAGGCTGATGCCATGCGCGCCGGACAGACTCAACAGCACGAGCCGCACGAGCGGATAGATCACGAGCGGTCCGAGCACGCAGACCGCGAGAAACAGCAGATGCCACTGCGATGCGCGCGTGCGGCGGCGCCGGATCGCGGCATGCGATGCGGCGCTTGCCGCGCGGCGCGCGTCAGCGAGCGCATCGGACTGCGCAGCGGCTTGTGAAGCGGCCTGTGAAGCGCCGCCGAGCGCGTCAGGGCTTGATAAGAACGACATCATCGGCCTCGTACTGCAACGACACGCGCGCGCCCTTCTGCGGCGTCATGCTGCTCACGCGCTGCATCGTGACGAGCACCGGCTCGTTCGGCATCGCGTCGAGCACCACCGACACCGACAACACCGCGCCATACCATTCGACCGACGCGATCGCGCCATGCAGATGTCCTTGTCCGAGCGGCACGATGCGCAGCGCCTCCGGCCGCAGACACGCGACCCGTTCGCGCTCCGTATAGCGCGCATCGCCGAGGGGAAACGCAACGTGCGGCGGCAGCAGATTCGCCGCGCCGAGATAACGCGCGACGAACGCATCGTCCGGCGCGTCGTACAGCTGTTGCGGCGTGCCGAGCTGCGCGATGCGGCCGTCGCGCATCAGCAGCGTGCGATCGGACAGCACGAGCGCATCGTCCTGATCGTGCGTCACGCAGACAATCGTCAGATTCGGCAGCCGCTCGTGCAGCGCCTTCAGTTCGGAGCGCACCGACGCGCGCAGATTCGCATCGAGCGCGGACAACGGTTCGTCGAGCAGCAGCACGTCCGGCTCGATCACCAGCGCGCGCGCCAGCGCGACGCGCTGCTGCATGCCGCCCGACAGCTGCGCGGGCATCACATGCCCCGAATCGCCGAGTTGCACGAGCTTCAACGCATCGGCGACGCGCCGCGCGATGTCTTTCGACGACACGCGCCGCGCGCGCAACCCGAACGCGACGTTGTCGAACACCGACAGATGCGGAAACAGCGCGTAGCTCTGGAACAGCAGCCCGAGATTGCGCTTGTGCGGCGGCACGTGCGTGAGATCGTGACCGGCGACGCTCAGCGTGCCGGTGAGCCCATCCGCTTCGATAAACCCGGCGATAAAGCGCAGCAGCGTGGTCTTGCCGCAGCCGCTGCGCCCGAGCACGGTCAGAAACTCGCCGCGCTCGATCGTCAGCGACAGATCGTCGAGCACCGCGCGCGAACCGTAGCGCACGGTCAGATGCTCGATCTGCACGCCGCCCGGCGCGTCCGCGCGAGCGATACCCGGTGATTCGGCAGCGGCGTCGAGCGCGCCGGCATGAGCAAGACTCGCGGTATTCACCGGGTTCGTCTCCAGTAGACTCCAGTCGCCGGGCGACGCGCTTATTGCGGCTTCACGACTTCAAGCTGCTTGCCCGAACTGCCGATCACGTCGTTCTTCCAGCGCGCGGTCCAGTCGGCTTTCTTCGACATCACGTGATTCCAGTCGACCGGAATCAGCTTCACGCCGGAAATCGCCTGCTTCACCGCTTCGCCGTTCTTGCCGGTCAGCGGGACATCGCTGCGCGCCGGGATGCCGAAAATGTCCGGCACGCGCGACTGCACGTCGCTCGACATCAGATAGTCGATCAGCTTCTTGCCGCCCGCCTGGTTCGGGCCGTTCTTGATCAGGCCGATCGCGTACGGCAACTGGAACGTGGTCGGCTGGCCGCCTGCGTCGACCGCAAGGAAGATCGGCTTGAGCGTGAGGCCGCCGTTCGCCGCGTCGTCGAGGTCCATCTGCAGGTCGCCGTTCGCCACCGAAATTTCGTTGCGCGACAGCAGCACGTCGAGGTAGCCGGTGCCCTTGGTGTGGAACTTCGCGCTCTGCTCGAGTTTCTTCAGGTAGTCGAACGCCTTGTCCTCACCCATCAGCGACGTCGTCAGGATGATCACCGCCATGCCGTCGCCGGCGGTCGCCGGATTCGAGTACGCGACCTTGCCGCTGTAGTCCGGATGCAGCAGATCCGCGAACGTCTTCGGCTGCGTCTTCACCACCTCCGGATTGATCGCGAACGAGAAGTAATTGTTGACGAAGGTCGCCCACGCGCCGTCCGATGCCTTCGCAATGGCCGGCACGTTCTTGTAGTTGACGCTCTGGTAGTTCTGCAGCAGGCCCGTTTGCGCCGCTTGCTGGATAAACGGCGGCAGCGTGACGAGCACGTCGGCCTTCGGCGAATCCTTTTCGACGGTCGCGCGATTCACCACTTCGCCGCTGCCCGCCGTCACGATATTGACCTTGACGCCTTCCTTCTTTTCGAAAGCCGGCAGCACGTCCTTGTAGAGATTTTCGAGGCCGTCGGCCGTGTACAGCACCACCGCGTCCGCCGCGTGCGCGGGCAGTGCCACGCCGCCGAATGCCGCTGCGGCGACGAGCGCCGGCAACAGTGTGCGGACCATGCCGGCCGTTGCGCGAAGTTGATTCGTCGTTCTCATGTCGTTTTCTCTCCGAAGGGCGTAACACCCGCTGCCTAAGCCGGCGCATCGGGCTGCCCGAACCTGTTTTGTTGGCGCGGCGCAAGGGCCCGCGCCGCTTCTGTCTGGCCCGCCGGACATCGCACAGATTGCCAACTGAGGTTCGCTGGCATCCGGCCGACCGCAGCCCGGCGAGGGCGGCCCATGATCAGACGAATCCGCCGCCCGCCGTCTTGCGGCAGGCAGGGGCAAGAATCACAGTTTTCCGTGACAATGCCGTGACATCCTCAAAAACGCCACAACTTGACACAAATTGCCACTAATATGCAACATACCGCGACGCTGCAGTTATGCATTGGCGCCGTCCAATCGACGCCTGTTGCTCGCACTCAAACGCTCAACGAGGGAACCCTGTGATACTCGGAAACGACCCGATCCTGCTGACGCCCGGGCCGCTCACCACGTCGCCCACCACACGCGAAGCGATGCTGCGCGACTGGGGTTCGTGGGACGGCGCTTTCAACCAGATCACGCAAAGCCTGTGCACCGATCTCGTCGACATCGTGCACGGACAAAAAGATTACGTGTGTGTGCCGTTGCAAGGCAGCGGCACGTTCGCGGTCGAGGCGGCGCTCGGCACCCTCGTGCCGCGCGACGGCTGCGTGCTGGTGCCGAACAACGGCGCGTACTGCGCGCGCATCGTGCGGATCCTGCAGCGGCTCGCCATCGCGTGTGTGGAACTGCCGCTGCGTGAAGACGAGCCGGTCACCGCCACCGCGCTGGAACAGGCGCTCGCGCGCGAACCGCGCATCACCCACGTCGCACAGGTTCATCTGGAAACCAGCGCGGGACTGCTCAATCCGCTCGACGACATCGCCGCGCTCTGCAAGCGGCATCGCAAAGGCCTGATCGTCGATGCGATGAGCTCGTTCGGCGCATTGCCGATCGATCTGCGCACGGGCGGCATCGATGCGCTGGTGTCGGCGAGCGGCAAGTGTCTCGAAGGCGTGCCCGGCATGGGATTCGTCATCGTGAAGCGCAGCGTGCTCGACGCGTGCGAAGGCCGCTCGCCGTCGCTCGCGCTCGATCTGTACGACCAGCACGCGTATCTGAAAAAGACCGCGCAGTGGCGCTTCACGCCGCCGACGCATGTGGCGGCCGCGCTGCGCAGCGCGCTCGACCGCTTCGTTGCGGAAGGCGGACAGCGCGCACGCGGCGCGCGCTATGCGCGCAACTGCGCGACGCTCATCGACGGCATGCACGCGCTCGGATTCAGAACCTTCCTGCGTGCCGAAGCTCAGGCGCCGGTGATCGTCACCTTCCATGCGCCTGACGACCCGAAGTGGAATTTCGCTGATTTCTACGCGGCGGTGCGCGAAGCGGGATACGTGCTGTACCCGGGGAAACTGACGCAGGCGGACACGTTCCGCGTCGGGTGCATCGGCGCGATCGACGTCAATGAGATGCACAATGCGGTCGCGGCAATCGGCCGGACCGTCGAGCGTTTAGGAATAGCCGTGCAGCCGCGAACGACCAGGGTGAAAGCATCGGCCTGAAAAATACGCACAAGACGCCGACGCACATGCAAGACCCTTACGGCAGCCGCAACGTCGATAAAAAAGCGGCCGCCGCAACAGCCGCTCAGGCGACGACGATCTCCGGCCCGCGCGCGGCAATCGCTTTTGCCAGCGCGCGTTCGGGCGCGGCCTCGGTCACGACATAGCGCGCGCGTTCGAGACCGTTGATACGAACCGGCGTCACGCGCCCGAACTTCGAATTGTCCGCGACCACGATCACGATATTGCCCGCCTCGATCATCTTCGCGCGCACTTCCGCGGCCATCCGCGAGTAGTCGGACAGATGCGCATCCGGTGTGATGCCGCCCGCGCCGACAATCGAGAAGTCCACGTGATACTGCGAGAGCTGGTGAATCGTATCGAGCCCGAATGCGGCGTCTTCGATATCCGAGAGTTCGCCGCCGAGCAAGGTCACGCGATTCTCGTTGCGGCGCCCGAGCACCAGCGCAATGCGCCAGTCGTTCGTATAGACCGACAGACGGTGACGGATCATCAGCGCACGCGCGACCGCAGTGGTCGTGCTACCGGAATCGAGCACCAGCGACGCGCCGTCCGGCACCAGTAGCGCGGTGCGTTCACCGATCGCGCGTTTCGCGGCCGCGTTGGCGGCTTCGCGCACGTCGAGGTCGGGCTCGCGCCGCTCGCTCGATAACGCGCCACCATGCGTCGTGACGATCAGACCGCGTTCGGCGAGCGTGTTCAGATCGCGGCGAATCGTCTCGCGCGACACGTTCAGCTCGCGCACAAGGTCCGCCACCGACAATGCGCCGTTCTTCGAGACTTGCGACAGGATGTATTGATAACGTTGTTCGGCGAGCATCGATCTATCTATCGTCCGGCGCATGGTCGTCTGCGTATGGGCAGCCACGCTCCGGCGGTTTTGCGTGAGTTCAGGAGGCCGGCGTATTGTATTACGTGAAGCTGTCGGGCGCGCCATGCGTGCGCAGGCGCGCTGCTGGAACCCGGCTGCACGCGCCCCGCCGCACGACATGCCGCCTATGACCGGCCAGTGTGCGCGCAGCCGCATCCCTGCTAAGCTTGGCCCCCAATGCCGCGCACCGACCGTGCGCTCTGCCGACCGCTGAGCCCATGCCCTCTCTGTTTCGCCGCCTGCTTCTGCTGTTCTATGCGCTGCGTTTTGGCGTACGCCTGATCTGGCTCGCCGCGCCTGCCGACCACAAGATGCACTGGATCGTCACGCTGATCCGGCGCGTGCATGCGTCCGAGCGTGGCCGCGCCGGCCTGCACGGCGTGCTGCCGTTGCTCGGACCGCTGGCCGGCGGCTTTGCGCACAATCTCGCCGTACGGCCCGAACTCGCGCAGGGCACGCTGCACGACGCGCTCAATTCGGCGAGTCATCTGCTCGAGCCGCTGCCGCCCGAAGCTGCCGGGCGCGCGCTAGCCGCCGCGTTCGGCACGCCGCTCGCGGACCTCTTCGAATCGATCGATCTGAACGCCGTCGAAAGCGGCTTTGCGCATCAGGTGCACACCGCGCGGCTCGCGCTGCCGATCGACGGCCATCGCGAGGTCGAGATCAAGCTGCTGCGCGTCGCGCAGCGCACCCAGATCGCGGATGAAACGGCGCTGCTGCGCTGGGTCGCGCGCTGGCTCGAGAAGCTCTCGCCCGCCGCGCGCCGGTTGCAGGTGCGCGCGCTCGCCGAGACCTTTACGCAGGAAATCCTGCGCCGTCTCGATCTGCGCGCCGAAGCCGCGAACCAGAGCCAGACCGCTCATCTGTTCGCCGACGACTCGCGCGTCGTCGTGCCCGCCGTCATCTGGGACTTGAGCGGCGATGCGACGCTCGTGATCGAGCGGATCGCGACCGTGCGCGCCACCGACTTCGCCGCCCTCGCCGAGCATCGTGTCAGCGTGCCGGCGCTCGCCGCGCGCATCATCGAGGTGGTCACGCACGAGGCGTTCGAACACGGCTTCTTTCATGCGGCGCTCGACGCACGGCGCGTGCGCGTCAGCATCGACGAAAAAACGCACGGCAAGCTGGTGCTCGGCGACTTCGCGGTGATGTCGAATCTGTCCGCCGACGAGCGCGCGTTCTTCGTGCATGGCGCGACCGCACTGTTCGGCCAGCACTACGGGCGCCTTGCCGATCTGCATCGCAACGCCGGACATGTGCCGCCCGATGCACGCACCGAACAGCTCGAGGCGGAACTGCGCACGCGTGCCGAGGCGCACTTCGCGGGCGCGCCTCATGAACGGTTCGCTGGTCCGCTGTTTCATCATCTGCTGCACGCGGTCGCGCCGTTCGACGGCTGCGTGCCGCCGCGCCTCGTCGGCGCACAGCGCGCATTCGAGCAGGCCGAAGCGCTCGCGAACGCGCTGCATCCGGGCGTCGACAGCTGGGGCGTCGCGCGCCGCGTGCTCGCCGATCTCGCGCGGCGCGATTTCGACCACCGCGGCTGGGCCAAACATCTTGCGCAGGAACTGCCGCACCTTGCGCATCTGGTGCCGCGCGTGCCGCAGCTGGCGATCCGTTATCTGCAACAGCAGCACAGTGTCGCGACCGTGCGGCAGCAGGCGCAACTGGTCGGCGAAGTGACGCGCGAATATCGCCGTACGCGCACGTTGTTGTGGGCATGCACGATCTGCGGCGCGTTGCTCGGCGGCCTCGCGATCCTGCTGATGTACTGAGCCCTCGCGCGTCGCCGCGGGCTCTGTGGCGCGAGCCCGCGCCCGCATCCCGAGTGCAGCTTCGAACAAGACACCCCACGTGCCGTTCGCGATACTGCGCGCATTCCAGTTCCCGCCACGTCCAGTCTCATGCTCGCTTCAATCAGCGCCGTCGTGTTCGTCGTCCTGTGGTCGACAGGCTTTGTCGTCGCGCGCGCGATCGCGCCCTACGCCGACCCGAATCTCTATTTGCTCGCGCGCTTCTCCGGCACCGCGCTGCTGTTCGCGTGCGCGGCGCTCATCGGCCGCGCGGCGTGGCCGAGCGGCCGCGCGCTCGGCAAGCATCTACTGGCCGGCGCGCTGTTGCAGGGCGTCTATCTCGGCGCCGGCTACTGGGCGGTCGCGCAGGGCCTGTCCGCCGGCGTGATGGCGCTGCTCGGCGCGCTGCAACCGCTGCTGACCGCGGCCGTCGCCGCACCGCTTTTCGGCGAGCGGCTGTCGCCCCGCGGCTGGGGCGGCATGGCGCTCGGCCTCGTCGGCGTCGCGCTCGTCCTCGAACCGAAACTCGCCGCCGCGTCGCTGCCGGCGTCGCATGGGTACACCCCGGGATACACCCCGGGGCACACCGCAGGGCACGCGCCCGCGTGGCTCGTCGTCGTGATCGCGATACTGGCGGTGGTATCGATCACTGCGGGCACGCTGTTTCAGAAGACGTCGCTCGCGCGCGGCGACCTGCGCAGTTCGAGCGCCATACAGAACGCCGGCGCCGCCGGCGTCGCCGCACTGTTCGCGCTCGCGCTCGGCGAGCATCGCTGGATACCGTCGCCGACGCTATGGGCATCGTTGGCGTGGGGCATCGTGATGCTGTCCGGCGTCGGCCTCACGCTGCTCGTGTGGCTGGTCCGGCGCGGCGATGCGTCGCGCGCGACCGCGCTGCTGTTTCTCGTACCGCCCCTTGCCGCGCTCGAAGGCTATGCGGCCTTCGGCGAAACGCTGTTGCCCATTCAGATTGCCGGGTTTGTCGTCGCGCTGATCGGGGTGCTGCTCGCCAGGTCTTGATCGGCGAGCGCGAAAGCCTGAACCGGCGCCATGCGGCTTCGCGTCAGTCGGCCGTATCCGCGCCGGCCGGCATCTTCGCGCGCATCGCGCCGCTCGGCGCGGGCGACCACGCCGCGCGCGCCTTGCGCTGCGAATCGACGACCACGATATAACGCCCCGCCCACGGCGTGACCTGCCGGTCCGAATGCAGCACCCACAACGAGCGGCCGGAGTCGATCAGATTCTCGTATTCGGCGTCGAGAATGCCGTAGTGATCGAGGAACGCATTCAGCGTCGCGGGAATCCGCACACATCCCTTCGAATGCCGAATGCCGAGCAGCGGCTCGAGCCGGTCCGGGTCGGTCGCGTGCATCTGGAAGCGCATCTCCGAGAAACCGCCCTTGCCCCAGCCACGCTCGCCCTGCGCCCAGCCGAGATCGAATATGCGCATGTCGTGCCTGCCGTAGCCGCGAATGCCGTTCTGGTTCATCGTGCCTTCCGCGCGGAAATCCATATTGTCCGGCGTGTGCTCGAACACGCCGAGCGGCGTGATGAAATGATCGAATTGTCCGGGCCGGCCGGTCGCCACCGGCGCTGCGCCGATCAGTTGCCAGTCGTCGGCCGGTACCGCGCGAAAATAGACGAACAGCGCCTGCACATTCTGGTTCCGGTCGACGAGCACCACGTATTCGCCCGACAGCCCGCCGAGCGTGCTCGCGTCGAGCGCGGCCTGCAGCCGCGCGCCATACGCGCGCTGCTCGGCCGGCGGGACTTTGAGGCGGCGTGTGACGTCGTGCGCAAAGATCTCGCGCATCAGCAGCGCCTGGCGTGGGTCCGCACCGCCGACCGCATCGCGCGCCGCAACCCGCGCGGCAAGCGCGGACCACGCCGCCGGCGTGCGCGGCGTATCGGACGCCGCAGCGGCGGCAAAGGCAATCGCGCCCGAACCGTACCAGGCGATTAAAGCGATGCAACAGATAGCGATACGCGCACGCGCAAAAAGAGCGAAACGGCGCGTTGTATCAATTGAATCGCATGCGTGAATACCGCCCCCGGACTCCGCCATACGTTTCACCAGCCGGTAAAACTTATTGTTCGTCATCGCTGTGTGTGCGAACCCGCTTACCGTCAGCCGCGCCGGCACTCACCGCGCGCCAAAGGCCGGTGGAAAGCCGCCTTGCGCAGGTCTTTCGACGGCAAACGTGTCATGCGTCGAAAATCGGAACACGAATATCGGTATTGAATGGACAAAACGCCAGCCTGATTTGACCGGCATCGGAACAGATGCGCCGGCAAAATACCGACAAATACGCCGCGAATGCGTCAGGCAAATTAAAGCTTCAGGCGAACATAATCGAAGACAGGCTGTCGACATTAAACCAGACTATCCATCGCGACGCATCTCGCCACCATCGAACATCCTTATTCAGGAGCACGCCGATGACCTCCCATGACGCAGACTCATCCGCTCGCCGGCAACAACAGCAGCAACGACGCATCGCGGCTCAATTGCACGTCGCCACATGGTTCGATGCGGTGGCGGAAATCGAGCAGCGCATCGATTTTCTTGCGCGCTATCTGCGCGAAAACCGGCTCGCCACGTACGTGCTCGGCATCAGCGGCGGTGTCGATTCGACGACCGCGGGCCGTCTCGCGCAACTCGCCGTCGAGCGGCTGCGCGGCGCGCATTACACTGCGCGCTTCGTTGCGATGCGCTTGCCGTACGGCGCCCAGCAGGACGAGGCAGACGCGCAGCAGTCGCTCGCATTTATTCGCGCGGACGAAGTGCTGACAGTCGACGTGAAGGCCGCCGCCGACGCCATGCTCGCGTCGGTCGACGCCAGCGGCTTGCGCTTCGCGAGTCACGAACAACAGGATTTCGTGCACGGCAATATCAAGGCGCGCAGCCGGATGATCGCGCAATACGCGGTCGCGAGCGCACGGCGCGGCGTCGTGATCGGTACGGATCACGCGGCCGAGTCGGTGATGGGTTTCTTTACGAAGTTCGGTGATGGCGGCGCCGACGTGCTGCCGCTCGCGGGCCTGAACAAACGGCGCGTGCGTGCGCTCGCACAGACGCTTGGCGCACCGGACGCGCTCGCGCACAAGGTGCCGACCGCCGATCTCGAGATGTTGCGCCCGCAACGTCCGGACGAGGACGCGTACGGCATCCGCTATGACGACATCGACGATTTTCTCGAAGGCAAGCCGGTCAGCGACGCGGTCTATCAAACCGTGATGCGCTTTTACGAGGCGACGCAGCACAAGCGTGCGCTGCCGTATACGCCGTTCGATTGGCAGGAAGCGCCGCCGATCCGGCGCTCGTGAGCGTGGTGCGCGCGCTTTCGGGTGGCGCTTTCAGGTGGTTCTTACGCAATCGCGCACGCGAACCTCGCGGAACCTTTGCGTAGTCAGCCGCCGTGCCGTGACGATGCGCGACCCGCCCGTCGATGCCTGTCGTTCACTCCCGCCGCGGCGGCGGCGACGGTCTTTCGTTGAACGGCGTCGCGCTTGCCTGCAACGCGACGCCACACAATAACTTGCCGTGCACCTGCTGCGCGATCACGTCGCCGACATACGGCACATCCGCGTTCAGTTCGACGTGCGCATAGGCGTTCGACGTGCCCGGCTCATGCACGGTGACCTGCTTTGCGTAGTGACCAAGCTCGTGCATCAGAAAGTCGCGCACGTCCTGCTCGGAACAGGTCTCGGGAATATTCCAGACGATCAGGTTCATACACGCTCCGCGCAACGAAACCCACGCAGCCATCGCGCTGCGGCCGGGTCCAGGTCAGACGCCGTCATGTCGCACACTCCTGTGAAGTGCCGCACACTCTCGCCGCATGCTGGCGCATGCGCGAGAACCGTCCCCCCCCGATTGTCTCGATTGTCTCGCCTGTCTTGACTGTGCGCTGTGATTGCGGCGCGTGATTGTTGCGCGTAATGGCTCCGCGCGATTACTACCCCGCGTGGTCGTGCGCCGCACGACTGACCGGTCAGTCGTCCGCGTGGTTCGCCTCGACGTGGTCCGCGCCGACCCACCACGCCATCCTGTCATCCGGGCCATGCACGAGCACCGCGGACGGGTCCGTCACGCCGTCGTCCGCGATCTCGCAGACTTCGAGGCCGTCCGGCAGGCGCTTTACCGCGCCCGCGGCCTCGAACAGCGCGAGCCGCTTCGCGGACAGCGGCTGCAACTGGCTGTACACATCGTAGCTGATCGCGGCGGGCGCGTCGCCGCGAATCTGCAAAGCGTTGCCGTGACGGCATTTGAGCGGCGCCCCGGCCGACGCGAACGCGCTCGTCATCGTCGACAAGCCGGCTGCCGCGATGGCGGCGATCAGAGCAAGGTTCAGCTTCGTCATCGAGATTCTCCAGATCCGGACCGGCGCGTCACGAGCCGTCATCGTCGGCGTCGCCGGTCATGCCGACATGACCGTCACCGCACGGCACGCGGCGCAAGCGTGCGTATTGCGCGGACCAGTCGCCCGCGATCGCAGCCTGAGCGGCGCTCAGGCTCATCTTTCCTGCGCAGACGCAGCGCTTCAGTTTCGCGGTCAACAGTTCCTTGCGGCGCTCGCCGCCATGTCCGCCCCACGGCAGCAAGTCGAAGTTGTCGGTCGCATCGGGCGAACCGCCGAGCACGATCGGCACACGCCGGTCGAGCGCGTAATCGGTGCCGTCGTCGGGATCGATGCCGCGTTCGGCCAGCAACCGGTTCTTGTGCGCCATCATTTTGTCGACCGACGGCGAAACGGTGTCTGCGTAACCAGGCTTGCAGATCGTGTCCGCCACCGACTGCTGCGTGACGCGCTCGTCGAGCATCGATGGCGCTTGCGCGAACGCCGCGCCGCCATACAGCGCGGCCGACGCCCACAGCGCCGCCATCACGCCGCGCTGCCTGATCTGCGTCGGCCACGCGCGCCGCGCGCTGTCCGCTGTGCGGCGCACGCCCGCTCCGGCCGGAGGTTCGGTGAGTTCGATACGACTGATGCGGTGCGCGTTACCGCGCCTGTCTGCATTGCCTTCGTTCATTGGTCAGCGCGCCGTCGACCGGCGCGGAAGGGTCAATTCGCAGACCAATTAAAACATACTCGGTGAGCGCATTGCGAATTCGATGGCTCCGGAAACCTGAAAATGCGGTTGCGTGCGTGCCAAACGCGTGGACAAAACGATTGTGTCCACAACCTTTCATACCGCTGCCGGACGCATGCAATGCGACAATGCGACGCGCTGCTGCGAAGCCTCGAAAGAGACGCCGGCAATCGGCCCGCGATACGTGATACGCGAGCCGCCACGCGAGGAACGCGGACGACGTCGGATCTGCGATTGCGGCCCCTTCGCGTAACGCGTAACTACCGGCATGGCAAACGCCGATAGCATGCGATGCCGGCGAGCGCGTGATCGCAGGCACGCGCTCGCGGCTCATGGCTCATGGCTCGTGGCTCATGGCTCGTGGCTCGTGGCTCACGGCTCGTCAGCGCCTATTGCGCCGGCTTCTCCACCCGCTCCAGCTTGCGCGCCTGCAGCGCACGAATCCGGCCAAGCGCAGCCGTGTTGCTGATCGCCGAGTCGTACATCGCCGCAAGGTCATGCTTGAGCGCCGTACGCGATCCGCCATCGAGATAGACCATATGCCCGGACGGATAGAACCGCGCGGACAGGTTCTCGCGCACCTGCTGACTGACGAGCGGCATGCGCTGCAAGTCGATGACCGTCTGGTAGAACGGCGTGACGAAATCGTAAAAGCCGTTCGCGGACAGCACCTTCAGATCGACGTTGAGCGCCATCACCGCCGCCAGATCGCCGGCCGTGTAGAGCACGATATTGCCATGCGCATCGGTGCCCTTTTGCGCGCCGGTCGGATCGATATGGCCGAAGTCCCAGTTCTGAAACGCCTGGTCGTTCAGATCGGTAAACGCGGAATTCGACGTGAACTTCAACTGCTCGTTCAGATACGTGTTCCACATCGTCGTATAGACGCCGGTGACGGCTGTCATGGTCGGATCGTTGCCGCCGGAATTCGGATCGATCTGGCCGGCAATGCCGGTGTCGATCGCGGTGACGCGGCCGTCGTATGCGCCAAGCGCGAGTCCCTTCGATTTCAACAGCGTGGTGAGAAACAGCGAATTGCCGCGACTGTCGTAAGCGGCGATATCGAGGCTCCAGGCGAGCAGCGTGGTCTTGTCGATCCCGGTGTATTCGCTCAGCTTTTCGTTTGTCGCATCGTCGGTGGCCGGAAACTTGCGCAGCGCCGCGAGATAGTCGGTGCGCGCAAACTGCGCGACCTCCTCGGCGAACGCGCCGAGATCGGTCGGTGTCGGCGCGACGCCAAGTTTCTTGTGGTACCACGCGTCCGCGGCGGCGGTCGGCAGCGCGCCGACCGGATTGCCCGATTGCGTGTAGTCGAGAATCGACGATTGCAGCGTAATACCGTTCAGATCGACGCCGTCTTCATGCAGCCGGTAAGCGAGCACACAACTGCGCGCGGTGCCGTACGATTCGCCGAACAGAAACTTCGGCGAGTTCCAGCGATTGTTCTTCGTGAGAAAGCGCTTGATGAACTGCTTGATCGAGTCCGCGTCCTGATCGACGCCCCAGAAATCGCGATTCTTATGCGGCGCGATCGCAGCCGAGTAGCCGGTGCCGACCGGGTTGATAAAGACGAGATCGCTCTTGTCGAGCAGACTGTCCGGGTTGTCTTCCATCTGGTACGGCGCGGGCGGCGTGAAGTTCGGCATCGACGTCCTGATGCGCCTTGGCGCAAACGAGCCGAGCAGCACGAAGACCGACGACGACCCCGGTCCGCCGTTATAGAAGAACGTGAGCGGGCGCGCTTCCTCTTTCTGGCCGTCCTGCGTGAACGCCACGTAGAACATCTTCGCGTCCGGTTGCGAGCTGCTCGGATCGACCGTCACCAGATGGCCGGCCGTTGCCGTGTAGTTGATCTTCTTGCCGCCAAGCGTGATCGAATGTTTCGTGATTGCCGCGTTTTCGCTCGAGTCGCTGACCGAGTCGTCGGGACCGTTGCCGTATGCGACGGGATCGAAGAAAGGCTGGTCGCCCGCGCGATGCGGCGAGCTCCCGCCTGCCGCGTCAGGCGACGCTTGAGCACCGTGAGAGGACTGCAGACCATCGGAAACCGATTCGTTGTTTGCCATGATCGCTCCATAAAACGTGACCGTCAGATAGACGCCACTGCACCTCGCAATGAAGTGGCGATGCCGCTGCTGTCGCTCTCGCCGCGCATGCGCCGCAACTGCGCATCCGCGCGGCGCGTGGCCTGGCTAAAGTGCCGCCGCCACCTTCGAACCGTCGGGACTGCCGAGACCCGTGCACGCGTCCCACCCCGACACCGCCGCATAACTGCCGTTATTGCCCTGGGTGATGTCGTTGCACACGCCGGCCGCCTTGTACAGCTTCGCATTGACGAAGCCCGCGGGCTGCCCTTTCGCCGCGTTGATGCGTGCAATCAGCGCGGCCCATAGCGGCGCGACCGCGCTGGTGCCGCCGACGACTGTGTTCTGCCCACCGATCAGCACGTCATACCCGGTTGCAGGCGACGCGTCGGCCGCGACATCCGGCACGCCGCGCCGCGCAAGCGGCGTCTTGCCGCCATGCGCGCCGGCGGCCGACAGGCCTTCCTGCCAGGCGGGGAGCGCAAACGTGACGCTCACACCGCCACCGGTCGCTCCGCCGTTCGCGCCATCGTTCCACACCACTTCACGCGCGATGGCCTGCCCCGCTACTTCGACGCTCGTGCCGCCACATGCGAGCACGTACGGACTCGATGCGGGGAAATCGACGTGGTCCCGCCCGTCGCCGACGCCGTCGCTCGAGCCGCTGTCGCCCGCCGCCGCGCACACGGTCACGCCGACCGCCGCCGCCGACTGCAACACATCGTTCATCGCCTGCATCGACTGCTCGGTCCAGGTGGATTCGGGCGCGCCCCAGCTGATGGAGACGACCGACGGCTTATGCGTGGTGTCGTGCACCGCGCGGCTCACCGCATCGACGAAGCCCGCGTCGCTGTTCGACGCGAAATACACCGCGAGCGTCGAACCCGGCGCAATCGCACCAGCGATTTCGATGTCGAGCGTCACTTCGCCGTCCGGACCATTCGGGTCGCCGGTCGGATCGTTGCCGGCCTGGTCGACCGCGACCGGCACCACCTTCGGCGCCTTCACGCCGAGGCTGGAGAAATAGGCGGTGAGGTCCGACGTGCGATAACCGCCGCCGAGCTCAATGATGCCGATGCATTCGCCGCCGCCGTCGCCTTGCGGAAAGCGATAGAGCGACGCCAGTTGCAGCGGCGTGAACGACACCGCCGGCTCCGCGCGTGCGGGCCTGAACGGCGGCCGGATGCGAAAATGCGGCCGCGCCTGCGGACGGTTATCGAGCCCGAGCACCGCGGTGACCACGCCGTTCAGTTCGTCGGGCACGCTGATTGCACCCGTGCGCCCGCGATAGCGGCCGATCGAATGGTGCTCGTAGTGCTGCAGCTCGACGGCGAATGCGCTCTGGAATTGCGCGACCGTGCCCCTCAGCACGACCGTGCGCGCGGCCGGATTTTCACGCACCACGTCGAGCCCCTGTTGCGCCGCGAAGGCCTTCAGCTTCGCGATGTCCGCGGCCGATGCGCCAAAGCGCTGTTCCAGTTCATCGCGCGAAATGGGCATGGCGCCCGCCGTACCCGTTTCGATTCTGCGCACGATCTGCTGGAACTGCTGTTCGTCCTGGCGGCGCAGCATGACGACGGCCTCGATGATTTCCGCCGGATCGCAACACCCGACTACTGTCGAACCATCGGTGACCGCCCGCTCGCTGCCCGGCAATGGATGCATGCCCATAGTTTCGCTCTCCTGCGATGCGCGGCTCGTGACCACGCGTTGCACATAGCCGGCATGCACGCTGACGCGCGGTATGTCGCGCCACCCGCTGCCGCCCTTCGTTTTCAGAGATCACATCGTTCTGTCCGACAAAACGATTCCAACACAGTTCCGGGTCGCGCGACAGTCGTCCGAATGGCCTAATGTCCAGACTCTGTTGCAAAGGTTATGATGCTGCCGCAATGCATTCATCGAGCGTGCCGCCGTCAAGGCGAACGCCGCGGTATGGCGCGCCAGAAATCACGGAGAAGAATCATGACCATTTCGATGTATCGGGCATCAGTGCCTGTGCTGATTCGCGGGTTGACGAACCTGCAGGCCATCCTCGGCAAGGGGCAGGCGCATGCGGCAGAAAAGCAGCTGGAGCCGTCGGTACTCCCGAATGCGCGGCTCTTTCCGGACATGTTGCCGCTCGCGCGCCAGGTGCATATCGTCACGGATAACGCGAAGGGCTGCGCCGCACGTCTGGCCGGTGTCGAAGCACCCAGATACGACGATGTCGAGGTGTCGTTCGACGAACTCACCACTCGCATCGAAAAAACCATCGCGTATCTGAAGGGATTCAAGCCGGAGCAGATCGACGGCAGCGAAGCGCGCCATATCTCACTGAAAATGCGCTCCGGGCCGGTGGAGTTTTCAGGCCTCGACTATCTGCTCGGGTTCGTGCTGCCGAACTTCTACTTCCACATCACGACCGCGTACAACATCCTGCGTCACAACGGGATCGAGGTCGGGAAGATGGACTTTCTCGGCAAGCAGAACAACGGTTGAGCGACGGGCTGCGTAGCGAGTCTGCATCGCGAAGGCTGCGCAGGCTTCGTGACAGGGCTTCGTGACAGGGCTTCGTGACAGGGCTTCGTGACAGGGCTTCGTGACAGGGCTTCGTGACGGGACTTCGTGACGGGACTTCGTGACGGGACTTCGTGACGGGACTTCGTGACGGGACTTCGAAGCGGGGCTTCGAAGCGGGACTTCGAAGCGGGGCTTCAAAACCGCTTCGGCGAAGCAACGCGCTGCGACAGCAACACCGCCGCAGTGCGCCGCCCGGATCTGCGCCCAGGTCAGGTCCACTTCGCTGTTCGGGCAACGCCTTGCGTCCCCCGAGCGAACGCAAAGCTCGGCGCCCCCAAGCGGATCATCGGATCGGATCAGATCGGACCGCCCCGACCTGCGCGCTCGCCTGTCACCCGCGCGGTTGAAACGCGATCACGCCCATACCGGCGAGTGTCAACGCGGCGCCGGCCAGGTCCCACATCGTAGGCCGCGTCTGCTCGACAATCCACAGCCAGAGTATCGCGACCGCGACATACACGCCGCCATAAGCGGCGTAGACGCGCCCGGCCGCTGCGCCATGAAACGTCAACAGCCACGCGAACAGCGCAAGGCTGAACGCACCGGGCACGAGCAGCCACGCGGGGCCGCCGTCCTTGAGCCAACGCCACGGCAGGTAGCAGCCGAGAATTTCCGCAAGCGCGGTGACGACATAAAGCAGGAAGGTCTTCATAGCCCGAAAGAGTGAAGGAAAAACCGCGCCGGCAACAAGGCGATCGAAGCGATCGGCGGCATCGCCGGGCAGTCTATCGTCTTTATTAAGACAATCACTTGGCCGGACATCGCGAAGCCATGCCACAGTCCGCCAGTCAGCGCGGTCCGTTTTTCCCTGCGCTCCCTTCACCTTTTTCTGCACTCTGTGCCATGAGCGTCAAATCACCGTGCATCGACATCTGCAAATTCGACGGCAAGACCGGCTTTTGTATCGGCTGTCTGCGCACGCGCGATGAATGCAAAAGCTGGAAGAAGATGAAAGACAAGCACCGCCGCAAGATCATCGAAGAAAAATCGGACCGCGCGGCGATGCTGAAGAAGTGACGACGCCTCCGCTCGCTCAGTCGAGCGACAATCGCACCGCGAAGGCGATCAAGGCGCCTGAAAATGCCCAGCGCTGCACGTTTTGCGCAAGCGGATGCGCGCGCACCCACGTCGCAATGCGCGCGACGCCAAGCGTGTAGACGGCATCAAACGCGCTGCAGACGGCTACCAGCACGACGCCCAGTTCGATCATCTGCGACCAGATCGGCCCGGCGTCCGGACGTAAGAACTGCGGCAGCAGCACCGAACAGAACAGCAACGCCTTCGGATTGAGCAGGTTCGTGAAGAGGCCCTTCACATAAGCGGTCCGCAACGGCGGACGTTCGGCAAGGCGCACGGTTCCGCCCGGCAGCGCGAACACCGGCGAGCGGAAAACCTGCACGGCGACCCACGCCAGATAAACCGCGCCGCCGTAACGCACGATTTCATAGAGCCACGGCGCATTGCGCAGCAGCGCCGCGACGCCGCACGCAGATAGCGTCACGTGCAGCGCCCGCGCCGTCGCGAGACCGCAGGCCGCGGCGAAACCGTGCTGCGTGCCGCGCCCGATCGTGGTCTGCATCACCAGCGCCATGTCCGGTCCCGGTAGCGCACACACGACGGCCAGCGCCGCGATAAACAGAATCAGTAAATGAGCGGAAATCATGTCAGCCTCACATCTCTTGAAGGCTTCATGTTGCCTGCACTCATCGAGCGATTTCCGGCTTTTTTCGACGAAACTCCGATAATACCTGGAGCTTTCCCCTAAAATAGTGTGACGAACTAGCCCATTGACCCAACGATGAACGACCTCGACAAGATCGACCGCGCGCTGCTCGCCGCGCTGCAGACCGACGGCCGCATGTCCAATGCCAAACTCGCGGAGGCTGTCGGGCTGAGCGAAACACCCTGCGCGCGCAGGCTCAAGCGCCTTGAAAGCGACGGCTACATCGAGCGCTATCGCGCGGACCTGTCGCGCCGGGCGTTGGGTCTGGGCGTCTTTGCGTTTGTCTATGTCCGCTTCGCGGTGCACGACAAGAGCCTCTCAGGCCGCTTCGAGCGGGAAATCCAGGCGATCCCGCGCATCCTGTCGTGCCACAACGTCTCGGGCACCGCCGACTATGTGCTGCAAGTGGTCGCGCGCGATCTCGACGACTACGGCAGCTTCATGCGTGACCAGCTGCGCGGTCTGCCCGGCGTGACGGCGATGGAGTCCGCGCTGTCGCTGCGCGAGGTGAAGCAGCCGGGTGCATTGCCGCTCTTATGACGCGTCAACAGTCCGCGAACCGGCCGAAACTTTGATCACGCGCGGCCCGGATGGCATAGTGAGCGCCGCGGCACAGTGCCGCGCATCGACCCACGGAGCATTCATGAATCACGAGCAGGCACGAGCCGAAGAAACGCGCGCGATGGAGCGCGTGGTGCACGCGACGCAGCAGGTGCAGACCGCCTTTGCCGCGTTGCAGACGCAGTTTCCGCCGGCCGGCAGCGGCCGCCCGTCGCAAATCGCGCTGCACACGTTCGACGCCGCGCTGCAGGAACTCGAAGACGCGCAGGCCGCGTTCGACGAAATGCTCGGCGATCTGCTTGACGGCAATCGTTGAGCGGATAAGCTGCGGCCCGCCCTGCTCGAACGCCGTGTGGATGCGCGCGGTATATCCGGCCGGCAGCACGGCGCCGGCCGCTCCGCGCGCCACGGGGGGGCGAATTGCGACAGACAGTTAGTTGCATAGCAACCCACCGCCATAGCGACACCTTCCCCGGAATCAAGCGTGACCCTGGCTGCGGAATGGCTTTCACTCGTATCGTAAAATTCCGATATAAGATTCGCCACCTGACGATGCAGATGTCGTAGTCCTGAAGCCTGGACGTCCGTTACATCCGCCACGGCCTTGACGAACGCCTCGAAGAACCTGAAGCAGTTCCCATGACGATCGATATCGACGCGATACACAAAGCGCTCGCGAACCCGATGCGCCGCGAGATTCTCGCGAAGCTGCGCGACCCGGAGCGGCATTTCCCCGCCCAGGAAATGCCGCACGAGTTCGGCGTGTGCGCGGGCAAGATCGATCAATGCTGCGACCTGTCGCAATCGACTGTCTCCGCGCACCTGGCCGCCCTTCAGCGCGCCGGGCTCGTGACGTCGAAACGCGTCGGCCAGTGGGTCTTCTTCAAGCGCAACGAGGAAGTCATCAAGGCGTTCATCGAGCAGATGAACGCGGACCTCTGAGCTCACACGCACGCATCGGCAACGCCAGCTTTTTCAGGCTGAACCCCAGGCCGGACCCACACACGCGGGCATATGCCCATCAGACAAGGTGAAACTCATGCCGACACTTTTCGATCCGCTCAAGATTGGCGATCTCACGCTCAAGAGCCGCATCATCATGGCGCCGCTCACGCGGCAGCGCGCCGAGAATATCCGCGTGCCGAACGCGCTGATGGCGCAGTACTACGCGGAGCGCGCATCCGCCGGGATGATCCTGTCCGAAGCGACCTCCGTGACGCCGCAAGGCGTCGGCTACGCAGACACGCCGGGTATCTGGTCGCAGGAGCAGGTCGAAGGCTGGAAGCTCGTGACCGACGCGGTGCACAAGGCGGGCGGCCTGATCTTCCTGCAACTGTGGCATGTGGGCCGCGTGTCGGACCCGCACTTCCTGAACGGCGACCTGCCGGTCGCGCCGAGCGCGATCGCGCCGCAAGGTCACGTGAGCCTGCTGCGCCCGCAACGTCCGTTCGTCACGCCGCGCGCGCTCGATATCTCGGAAATTCCGGGCATCGTCGCCGCATATCGCAAGGGAGCGGAAAACGCGAAGGCGGCCGGCTTTGACGGCGTGCAGGTGCACGGCGCAAACGGCTATCTGCTCGACCAGTTCCTGCAGGACAGCACGAACCTGCGTACCGACGCCTATGGCGGCCCGATCGAAAACCGCGCGCGGCTGATGCTCGAAGTGGTCGACGCATGTATCGATGTGTGGGGCGCCGCTCGCGTCGGCATGCACCTCGCGCCGCGCGGCGACTCGCACACGATGGGCGATTCGAACCCGCTCGCCACGTTCGGCTATGTCGCGCGCGAACTCGGCAAGCGCAAGATCGCGTTTATCGCCGCGCGCGAAGCGCTCGGCGAAGGCCGCATCGGACCGCAACTGAAGGAAGCGTTCGGCGGCCCGTATATCGCGAACGAGAAGTTCACGAAGGACACCGCGCAACAGGTGCTCGACGCAGGTGAAGCGGATGCGGTCGCGTGGGGCAAGCTGTTCATCGCGAATCCGGATCTGCCGCGGCGCTTCGAACTGAACGCGCCGCTGAACGAGCCGGACGCGTCGACGTTCTACTCGGAAGGTCCGCAGGGCTATATCGACTATCCGTCGCTCGAAGCGGCTTAAGCAGTCAAGCCATCCGAAGCGGGCCGTACTTCGCGGCCCGCATATGCGAAGCGCGCCCGGACGTCGATCCGGGCGCGCTTTTTTTGAACCGCAACGCAGGCGCAACGCGACGTTCAACTACCCGCAAACGACCATCGACGAGCGGCCCGCCGCCGCGTCAATCCGGATTCGGCGGATACACCGGCGCGCGATTCTGAAAGTAGATGCCATGCGGCGAGCGTCCCACCGCGATCGTCGCAACCAGCTTGCGCGCAGGCAGATCGATCACGCCGACGTGACGCGAGAAGCGGAACGTCACCCACAGAAAACGCCGGTCCGCGGACAGCTCCATATCGTCGGGGCCCGGCATTAAATTGTCGATTTCCCCGGTGTTCTGCAGCGTCGTATAGTCAAGAATGCTGATCGTGTTGGCCACCCGATTGGTCACCGCAACATGACGGCCGTCGTCGAGGTTGCGGAAGTTGTGCGCGCCGCGCCCGGTGTGGATCCGTTTCACCACCTGATGCAGATGCGGGTCGACCACCACGACGTCGTCTTCCCCGGTCATGCCGACCAGCAGGCTCCGGTCGCCGGGCGTCATCCAGAGCCCCGCGGGATCGCGCCCGACCGGTATCTTCCACAGCACCGACTGCGTGGCCAGATCGATTGCCGCCAGTTCGCCGGAATCCTGCAAGGTCACATAGACGATGTGCGCATCGGACGAGAACGTCATATGGCTCGGCGTTTTCGCGAGTGCAACGCGCTTCGCGATCGAAAAATCGCGGCCGTCGAAGCGATAGATATCGACGCGATCCAGCCTGAGCGCCGCGGTCACGAACCAGCGATGATCCGGCGAAAAGCCGAGTTGATATGGGTCTTCGATATCCTGCAGTTCGCGCTGCACGGTTGCGTTGTCCGGGTCGACGAACATCAGGCTGTTGGACACCGAATTCGCGACGATCAGCGATTTCTGATCGGGCGTGATCATCAGATGATGCGGTTCCTTGCCGGTGCTCGCGGTGCCGACCACCTGACGCGACTGTTCGTCGATCAACGTAAGCTGAGCCTCGCCCGAATCGAGCACGATCACTTTGGACGGACCGGGTGACGGTAGCGATATCGCGTGCGCCGCGTTTGCGAAGAACGCAATGCCGAGCACGCCGATGCAGGTGGCGAATGTCTTCAATTGATAGGGCCGAGCGATTGCCGAGCGGTTGTCAAACGCGTCACTATGCGCGAGCGCGAATCCCGATGCCAAGCCCCGTTACATAAATGATCTTTGCCTGACGAAGGCTTGCACAGGCTTTCGATGCACGGCCTGAATCGTTCTTCGCGCGGGGAGCCGCCGGATCGTCCGCCGCTATAATGGATCGTCCCGCGGCGGCGCATGCGGCGGCGCATGCACACGACTTGTCGACCGCTTGTCGCATACCAGTTCCCAGTCTTGCTGCGCGCTTATTGTGTTTCGTCGCCTGCTTGTCCGTTGCTTGTTCGTCGCTCGTTGTCCGCTTGTCTGTCGCCCGCTTGCCGCCAGTTGTCCCCTTGTTCGCCGGCCGCCCGTTTGCCGCTTATTGACCGTCGCAGTCCAACCGATCAACGGAGCCATCCCATGGCCTTGTCAGGTTTGCTCGTCTTCGCCGTCGCGCTCGTCGTGGCGGCCGGCTCCCCGGGACCCAGCATCGCGGCGCTGATCGCACGCGTGATGACCAACGGACTGCGCGACGTGCTGCCGTTTCTCGCCGCCATGTGGCTTGGCGAAGCATTGTGGCTCGGTTGCGCGGTCGCCGGGCTCGTCGCGCTCGCGCATACGTTCGCGGTCGTATTCATCGCGCTGAAGTTCGCCGGCGTCGCTTACCTGCTCTACCTCGCATGGAAAATGTGGCGTGCACCCGCGGACCTGCGCGCCGGCACGCTGCCGACCCATCGCTCGCCGTGGCGCATGTTCGGCGCGGGCCTCGCGGTCACGCTCGGCAATCCGAAGATCATGGTGTTCTATCTCGCGCTGCTGCCGACCCTGATCGACCTGTCGCGAGTCGGTCCGCTCGCGTGGCTCGAACTGACGCTGACGATGCTGATCGTGCTCGCCGCCGTCGATCTCGGCTGGGCACTCGCCGCGAGCCGTGCGCGCGCGCTGCTGACGAGCCGGCGCGCGGTGCGCATCGCGAACCGCACGAGCGCGGCGATGATGGCGGGCGCCGCCGCGGCCATCGCGACGCGTTGAGCGGGCGCACGCGCGACCGAACCCGCCACCGATGAATCCGCTCAGTTCATTCGCCCAACTGTCGCGTTCCGCGATCTTTTCGCTCGGGCGCGAGCTCGCCGCATGGAAGCCGTCGACGGAGCGCGCGCTATTCGGCGCCGAAGCGGTGCTGTCAGTCGTGCTGTCGGTTGCGTTCGCGCACGCGCTGCATCTGACCAACACCTGGTGGGCCGCGATCAGCGGCTTCGCGGTAATGCAGACGAGCTTCCAGGGCAGCGTCGAGCGCGCCACCTATCGTGTGCTCGGCACGCTGCTCGGCGCGCTGGTCGGGGTCGTCATCGGTCCGCTGATCGGCGACCGGCCGTGGCTGTTCATCCCGATGATCGGCGTGATCGGCGGCTTCTGCGTGTATAGCGGCAACGGCGCGGTCGCCTCTTATGCGTGGGTGCTCGGCGGCATCACGTCGCTGCTGGTCACGTATGAGGCGCACATCCTCGTGTCGATGGAGAAGACCGCGTCGTTCGCGGTGCTGCGGGTCGCGGAGGTGCTGGTCGGCACGCTGTCGTGCGTCGTCGTGGCGGGGATTTTTCAGATCGCGATCCGCTGGTATCGCCGCAGGCAGTCCGGCGGCGCAGCCCCGCCCGCGAGCGCCGCGCCGGCCGCCGCCCCGCCGTTACGCGCGATGCATGCGGCGCGCGTGCTGCTCGGACTGCAGTCCGGGCTGTCGATCGCGATTATCGCGGCGCTCACGTACACGCTGAATCTGCCGGGCTTCGCACAGGCGCTGGTGACGACGGTCGCGGTGATGGTGCTGCCGGCCGCGTCGCTGATGACGCGCGACCAGCGGCCGGTCATGCAGAAGATGGTGCAGCGTGTGACCGGCTGCCTGCTCGCGGGCGCGCTCGGCATTATCCTGCTGCCGCTGATGAACGGCAGGGAAATCCCCTGCCTGATCACGCTGTCGTGCGGCGTATGGATCGGCTGCCATGTGCAGAGCGGTAGCGCGGGCGCAAGCTATGTCGGCCGGCAGTTCACGATCGCGTTCATCATGGTGTTCGTGCAGGATCACCACTGGTCCGCCGACCCGCTGCCGGCCTTGATGCGGCTCGAGGGCATTCTGATCGGCATCGTCACGCTGGCCGCCGTCATGTTTGCGACCGCCAGTGTGCCGTTCCTGCCGTCGGCGGACGAAGCGAGCCCGTAGCGGCACGGGCCGGACGCCGCCCAGCACCGCGCCCACCGCGCCGCGGCTGCGGCCGCTGCGCGTTACTTGCCGTCCTTCAGCCGCGCCTCTTCCGCGGCCGCCTTGTAGTCGTAGGTCGGATAGAACTCGGTGCGATAGCCGCCCCAGGCGGTTTCCTCGAGCACGCGGTTCACCTCGCGCAGCCGGTTGGCCGGCACGCGCAGCGTGACGACCTGGCCGATGCCCATCATCACGTACCACGACACGACCTCGACGCCCGGCGGCGGAAATGCCTTGTAGAAGCCTTGCTTCGCGAGCGCCCTGTTGATCTCGGGCAGCGTCTTCGACTGATCGTGCTTCAGGAACACCGTCAGCAGGAACGTGCCGTCGCCGGCCGGCGACGCGGCGGGCGCACTCCCCGGCGCACTGGTGGGCGCGCTTTGCGCGAACGCGGGCGGCGCGCTCGCAAACGCAGCCAGCAGACCGAGCGTCGCGATCAGCTTTCGAACTGGGTACATCGACTTCTCCTGGAAACGTGGGCGGGGATGGCAACGGCGGGCAACTTCGCGCAGCAGCGGTCTTTATACCGGAATCGCGCTTGTGTTGCCGCCCCGTTTTATCCGCCGCCGTCGGCCGCGGCCACGTCAGGCTTTCGGAAAGCAGAAGCCGAAGTCCTCGCAACCGGGACACCCCGGCGCCGGCCCGGGCGTGCGCCCTTTGTCGAGCGCGACCTGCTGCGCGAGAAAGCGCTTCCAGCGCAATTCGTCGACATTGCGCGCGACGAGTACCGGATAGTGGCGCGTAAGAATCGCGCTGACGTCATCGCGGCCGTCGAGGCCGAGATCGCGCCACAGGTGGTCGGGCCGCAGGCATGCGCTGGCGATGATGGTCGCGAGGCACCATGCGTCGATCGCATTGGTGATGGGCGGCCGCTCGTGGCGCAGCAGCAGCTTGCGCAAATCGTCGACGAAGCGCTGATGCTGCGTCGCGGCCGCATGTTCGGGAAACGCCTCGAGCGGCAACGCGCCGGTGCGCGCGGCGTCGGGAAAATGCCGCGCGGCCAGCGCGCCGAGCGTATCGCGCGGCACCCCCAGATGAGCGAGCTCGCCGCTGGCGAGCTTCGCGCCGATCAGGCGCGCAAAGGTGACCGTGTCGGCCCGGCGGCGGTTGGCCGCGTGATCGAGCAGGCTTTGTACGCACGCGTCGCGCAGCAAAGGCGCGTCATCCATCGGCACGGTCATGGTGTGAATACCCCGCGTTGACGGCCCGGGCGTTCGCGCGCCCGAACTCGTCAGCACAATACGCCGAAAATGCAGACAAGAGCCACTTCTGTGGCAAAAATGCGCCGGCCGGCGCGCCGGTTCGGACTCATGCGCACGCGCACCGCGTGATGCGGATTAAATAATTGCAAGCTTGCGTCGATAACCTGAGAGGGAGTCATCTACCTCGGAACCTGCCATGCCCAGTTCGTACAACCTCGCATTGGTCGCGCTGTCGATCGCCGTCGCTACCCTGGCGTCGTACACCGCGCTTGACCTCGCGGGCCGCATCACGCTGCAGGCGGTCGCGCGCCAGCGCCGCGCCTGGCTCGCGGGCGGCGCCGCGGCGATGGGCGTCGGCATCTGGTCGATGCACTTCATCGGCATGCTCGCGTTTTCGCTGCCGATTCCGCTCGGCTACGACCTCGGCATCACCGGCGCCTCGCTCGCAATCGCGTTCGTCGTCTCGTACTTCGCGCTCGCGGTGGTCACGCGGCGCACGCTGACGCGCCCGCGCCTCGTCGCGGGCGGCGTGCTGATGGGCATCGGCATTGCCGGCATGCATTACACCGGCATGGCGGCGATGCGCATGGAGCCGGGCATCCGCTACCGCCCGCTGCTGTTCGCCGCGTCGCTCGCCATCGCGATCGTCGCATCGATCGCCGCGCTCTGGATCGCGCATATGCTGCGCGACTCGGGCCTGCGCCGCATCATCGTCAAGCGCACCGGCGCGGCCGCGATCATGGGCCTCGCGATCACCGGCATGCACTACACCGGCATGGCCGCCGCCGACTTTGCGCCGGGCGCGATCTGCGGCGCGGTGCAAGGCTCGAGCGCGAGCGTCGCGGACGGCCAGAACGTGCAATGGCTCGCCGCGACGGTCATCCTCTTCACGTTCGCGATTCTGCTGGTCACGCTGCTGCTGTCGCGCTTCGATGCACGCGCAACCTTGCTGGTCGGCTCAGTCGCGACGCTCAACAACCAGATCGTGCGGCTCGCGACCTACGACACGCTGACGGGCCTGCTGAACCGCAGCTCGCTGACCGAGCGGATCGAGCGCGCGATCGACGTGTGCCGCGCGCGCAACACGTTGTTCGCGATTCTGTTTATGGATCTCGACGGCTTCAAGACGATCAACGACTCGCTCGGTCACGCGTTCGGCGATGAAGTGCTGAAGGCGTTCGCGCAGCAATTGCTGCAATGCGTGCGCGCGGCGGACTCGGTCGCGCGCCTCGGCGGCGACGAGTTCGTGATCCTCGCCGAAGACCTCCGCTCCGCGCAGGATGCCGCGCAGATGGCCGACAGCGTGCTCGCGCGGATGCGCGAAGGCATCGTCGCGGACGGCCAGGCGCTGCAGGTGATGCCGAGCATCGGCGTCGCGCTCTTCCCGCAGGACGGCGACAGCGTCGACACGCTGCTCAAGGACGCGGACGCCGCGATGTACGAAGCGAAGCGCGAAGGCCGCGGCACCTGGCGCTTCTTCGAGGCGCGCATGAACGAAGCGGCGCTGCGCACGCTGAAGATCCAGCGCGCGCTGCACGAAGGCATGGGCAAAGGCTATTTCGCGCTGCACTTCCAGCCGAAATTCCGCAGCGACACCGGCGAGGTCGCGGGCGCCGAAGCGCTGCTGCGGCTCGATCATCCGGAATTCGGCCAGCTTGCGCCGGTCGACTTCATTCCGATCGCGGAACGCTCCGGCCAGATCGTGCAGATCGGCTACTGGGTGGTGCGCGAAACCTGCCGGCAGATCCGCCGCTGGCAGGCCGCCGGCCTGCCGCTGATGAAAGTTGCCGTGAACCTGTCGCCGCGCCAGCTGACGCAGGCGGAGCTCGTCCCGACCATCCTCGACATCGTGAAAGCCGAACAGATCGCGTGCGCGCAACTGATGTTCGAGATCACCGAAAGCGTCGCGATGCAGGACGCGCCGAAGACCATCGCGACGATCCATCAATTCCAGCAGGCCGGCTTCCAGATTTCGATCGACGACTTCGGCACCGGTTATTCGAGCCTCGCGTACCTGCAGCGTTTTCGTGTGAAGCAGCTGAAAATCGATCGCTTCTTCACGAACGGCCTCGATCAGAACGGCAAAGAGGGCACCGCCATCGTATCGGCGATCATCGCGCTCGCGCACTCGCTCGAAATGGACGTGGTCGCCGAAGGCGTCGAAACGGAATCGCAATACGACAAACTGAAAGACATGCGCTGCGACGAGATGCAAGGCTTTCTGCTCGGCCGGCCGCTCACCGCGGACGCGTTCGGCGCACTGATGCATCAGCAGATGCGCACCAACCCCGGCGCGTCGGCCCTGATGAACTGAGTGCCGCGCGTTTTTCCGAATATCTTCTTGACTTCGGGTATCAGCCGGTTAATATACGCACCGCGTATAGTCGCCTCTGAAAAACCAGCCGACCAAGGTGCCCGAATGAGCGTTCCGCAACAAGCCTTCCTGCGCGATGCGATGCGTCGCATGAACCTGACCCGCGACGGCTTCGCTAGCCGCATTGGCGTGTCCCGCCGGGCGCTCGACACGTGGCTGCTGCCCGACGACTCGCAGGAGTCGCGCGCGATGCCGGAAATCGTCGAGCGCTTCGTGTCGGAGATCGTGGTGAACGGCGAGACCACCGAGCGCTATACGCAGAGCGTAGACTCACAATCGCTCGCCAGCCAGATTCTGTTCGAAGGCAAGCCGCAGTTGCTGTCGGTCGATCAGTTTTCGCGCGAGGCGGTCGAGGCGCTCTTTCGCGTCGCGGACATCATGCAGCCCATCGCGCGCCGCCGGAAAATCTCGCGCGTGCTCGAAGGCGCGGTGCTCGGCAACCTGTTCTTCGAAGCGAGCACGCGTACGCGCGTGAGCTTCGGCGCCGCATTCTGCCGGCTCGGCGGCTCGGTCTGCGACACCACCGGCTTCACCTTTTCGTCGATGGCCAAAGGCGAGTCGATTTACGACACGAGCCGCGTGATGAGCGGCTATGTCGATGCGCTCGTGATCCGCCATCCGGAGCAAGGGTCGGTGGCCGAATTCGCGCGCGCGACCAACGTGCCGGTCATCAACGGCGGCGACGGCCCGGGCGAGCACCCGAGCCAGGCGCTGCTCGACCTGTACACCATTCAACGCGAGTTTTCGCGTCTCGGGAAAATTGTCGACGGCGCGCATATCGCGCTGGTCGGCGACCTGAAGTACGGGCGCACCGTGCACTCGCTCGTGAAGCTGCTTGCGCTCTATCGCGGCATCAAGTTCACGTTGATTTCGCCGCCGATGCTCGAAATGCCCGCGTATATCGTCGAGCAGATTTCGCGCAACGGTCATGTGATCGAGCAGACTCATGATCTGCCGGCCGGTTTGCGTGGCGCGGACGTCGTGTACGCGACGCGCATCCAGAAGGAGCGCTTCGCCGACGAATCGTTCGAAGGCTATACGCCGGATTTCCAGATCAACCAGGCGCTGGTCGATGCCGTGTGCGGGCCCGAGACGCTGATCATGCACCCGCTGCCGCGCGACAGCCGGCCCGGCGCGAACGATCTGAGCACCGACCTGAACCATGATTCGCGGCTTGCCATTTTCCGGCAAACCGACAACGGCATTCCGGTGCGGATGGCCATTTTCGCGGTGCTGCTCGGCGTCGATACGCTGGTCCAGCATTCGATGCGCGACGCGGCGTGGCGACCGCCCGCGTATCTCGGGCCGGACGATGCGGTGTTTCACGGCATCGATTGACGCAACGCGGCCCTTTCGAAACGAGCCGCGCATCGACAGCTCAAGCCATATCGAGTGCTTCGGCCGTCGCGCACAACTCACGGTGCGCGCTTAGCGCGTCGGCCGCGAAGTCGACGAACGCGCGCACCTTCGGCGAGCGTTGTCTGAGCGCCGGGTAAAGGATGTGAATGCTGCGCCTCGGCGTGTTGTAGCCCTCCAGCACGCGTTCGAGCCGGCCCGCCCGCAGAGGGCCGGCCGCGACATAGCCATGCACATACACGATGCCTGAATCGGCAAGCGCCGCATCGATCAGCGCGTCGCAGTGATCGACCACCTGGCGCGCGCTCTCGCCGACGCGCACCGTCCAGTCCCGGCTGCCCGACATGAAGTGCCAGTCGCGGCAGCGCCGCGTGTGCGCCGACATATACGCGATGCAATCGTGCGCGGCGAGATCGTCCGGCGTACGCGGACGGCCCCGCTCGTTCAGGTAGTGCGGACTCGCGCACGCAACCCACTGTGCGACGCCGACTTCGCGCGCGATCAATCGGCTCGACGGCAGATCGCCGATACGGATCGCGACATCGAAGCCTTCTTCGATGATGTCCTGCAACGCGTCCGAGAAGCTCGCCTCGACCGTGAGGCCCGGAAACCGCCGCCTGAATTCGACCAGCGCCGGCACGAGCACGGATCGGCCGAAGGCGACCGGCGCGGCAATCCGCAAGCGGCCGGACGGCGCCTGCGCGCACTGTTGCAAAGCAGCCTCCGCCTCCTTGAGCCCCGCGAGAATGTCACGGCAACGCTCGAAGAACACTGCGCCTTCCGCGGTCAGCCCGACGCTTCGGGTCGAACGATGCAGGAGCACCACGCCGGTTTGCGATTCGAGCCTGCTGACCGCTTTGCTGACGCCGGACGCCGTCAACCCCATCTGCCTCGCCGCAACGGTGAAACTGCTGGCTTCAGCGGCACGCACAAACGCCTCCACGGCGGACAAATCCATCTCAACCTCAACAAATCGGCGTTAGCCTTCGATATCTCTTCGACAGGCTTCGGCATCGTGAGCAGATCGCCATGCCGATGCAACCGGAATTCCGCGTCACTCAAACCCGATAACCAGCCGGCTTTATTTCACGACGGAATTGACGGGCATTCCCGCATGACTCTTTTGCGTTAAATCAGCTTGAACATCCTTTATCGGCTTCCGGGAACGCGGCGGAAACACGAATCACACAACGATTCGCGCGAGGCTCAAGCGTTTTCATCGCAAATCCCCTTCCGTTCAAAAGCCGTCAGTGACGGATTAGCCTGAACTTTAGGGGTACGCGCGATCAGTGTGAATCGCATCGCGGATCAATAAACTGCTCGATCGTCTCACGGCCCGCACCGAACGTCCGATGCACCGTGCGATCGCATGCAGCCGTGCGTTATGCGTCACACATCGCGCCGCGCGGTGCGCCGGTGCGGATTCTTTTCAATTCTGTCTAACACGTCGGTAAGGTCGCGTTCGCGCGATACGACCGCCTCAATTGCGCCGTGCATGAACCCTCCTTCGCCGATGGCACAACACGGCAGGCATTCTTTCAACTCTTTAGCGGCCCGCATTGCGCGACACACTCGCTATGTGAAGCTTGACTTTCAAATGCGCAAAACTATGGCGCGCCTGTTTACTTTCCAGCCTGTTGCGTGCAACGTGCTGCGTTGAAGTATCGGTTGTTCCACTTCCGCATTTGCCCTTCTGCTTTTTTGCCTGCGGCAGTTTTCTGGCCGATTGCCCATCGCATCGCGCGGCGCCGTGCCGCGTGGGCTTGTGCCGCGCGTCGATTTCGTCGGGCGAAGGGGCATCGAAATTGCTGCTGCTTTTTTAGCGTGCTCGCTGCGCATCGCTTGCCATCGCGGACCAGCCTCGCCGGTCCGCTTCCGGTTCGACGTCTGCGATCCGGTTGTCGCGAGTTCGCCATGACCTTTCATTGGAGCAAGCAGAACATCATGTTCAAGGACCACACTCACGACGACGCGCACGACAGCGACGTCGCCCCTTCCCCCACCCAGGTATCGCGCCGTCGCTTTCTGCAATCGGCGGCCGCCGCCGCGACAGTCGGCGCCGCTCCGCATCTGCATGCGCAGACAGAAGCCGCGTCGCAGGACACGGCCGCCAGCCGACAGCCTGCACCGTCAGTCACGCCCGCGCGGCCGGTGAAGCTCGTCGTCAACGGTCGCGAGTATGCGCTGCAACTCGAACCGCGTGTCACGCTGCTCGACGCGCTACGCGAATACGCGGGACTGATGGGCACGAAGAAAGGCTGCGACCGCGGACAGTGCGGCGCCTGCACGGTGCTCGCCGATGGCCGTCGCATCAACGCATGCCTGACGCTGGGGGTGATGCACGAAGGCGAAGCGATTACGACCGTCGAAGGGCTCGCGCCAAACGGCACATTGAGTCCGCTGCAGCGCGCATTCATCGAACACGACGCGTTCCAGTGCGGCTACTGCACGCCGGGCCAGCTCTGCTCGGCCACCGCGCTGCTCAGCGAATTCGGCGCGGGCACGGCGAGCACCGTCACCGCGGACGTGCGACAGCGCCCCACCGAACTGTCCGACGACGAAATTCGCGAGCGGATGAGCGGCAACATCTGCCGCTGCGGCGCCTACCCGAATATCGTCGCGGCGGTGCGCACGGTGCACAACGACGGCAACGCGTAAAGGAGAAACAGTCATGGACTCGATCTCGTACGAACGCGCTGCCGACGCGAATGGCGCGGTACGCGCGGCACAGCAGCCCGGCTCGATGTATATCGGCGGCGGCACCAACCTGCTCGATCTGATGAAGGGCGGCGTCACGCGTCCGGTCAGACTGATCGACATCACGCATATCAGCGGCCTCGACAGTGTCGCGACGCTGCCCGACGGCGGGTTGCGCATCGGCGCACTGGTGCGCAACAGCGACGCGGCGAATCACGCGCTCGTGCGCGAACGGTATCCGTTGCTTTCGCAAGCATTTCTCGCGGGCGCGTCCGCGCAATTGCGCAATATGGCGACCGTCGGCGGCAATCTGATGCAACGCACACGCTGCTCGTACTTTTACGACACCGCGTTCGCGCAATGCAATAAACGTCAACCGGGCAGCGGATGCGCCGCACTCGAAGGCATCAACCGCACGCACGCGATTCTCGGCGCGAGCCCGCAATGCATCGCCGTGAATCCGTCCGATATGAACGTCGCGCTCGCCGCCCTCGACGCGGTCGTGCGCGTGCGCGGCCCGAGCGGCGAACGCGCGGTGCCGATCGGCGAATTTCATCGTCTGCCTGGTGACCGGCCGGATCTCGACACCACGTTGCAACTGGGCGAACTGATCACCGCCATCGATCTGCCGCCGCCGCTCTTTAGCGATCACGCGCACTACCTGAAAGTGCGCGACCGGGCGAGCTATGCATTCGCGCTGGTGTCGGTGGCCGCCGCGTTGCAGATGAACGGCAACACGGTGACGAATGCGCGCATCGCGCTCGGCGGCGTCGCACACAAGCCATGGCGCGCCAACGCCGCCGAACAGATGCTGACCGGCCATCCGCTCGACGATGCGACCTTGCGCGCGGCCGCGGCCGCCGCGGTAAGCGATGCGCGTGCGCAGCGCGACAACGCATTCAAGATCGAACTGGCGCAGCGCGCGATCGTGCGCGCGGTGAATCAGGCCGCGGGCCGCAGCGGAGGTGTCGTATGAACATGATCGGCTATCCGCTCGATCGCACCGACGGCGTCCTGAAAGTCACCGGCGGCGCGCGCTACGCGGCCGAGTTTCCGGAAGGACGGCTCGCGCATGCGGTGCTCGTGACCAGCACGATCGCGAACGGCGCCATCGCGTCGATCGACGCAAGCCGTGCGCAGTCGCTGCCCGGCGTACTGCTCGTGATGACGTACCAGAACGCGCCGCGCCTGCCGCAAAAAGGCATGGCCGGCTTCGCGCCGCCTGCCGGCCGGCGTCTTTCGCTGTTGCAGGACAATCAGGTGCACTACAACAACGAGCCGGTCGCGGTAGTCGTGGCCGACACGCTCGAACATGCGACCGACGCCGCGCACCGGTTGCGCATCACCTATCAGACACAGCCGGCCGCGCTCGATTTCACGCAGGCGAAAGCGCGCATGCACGCGCCGGACAACCCGCAAGGGCGTCAGACCGACACCCGCCGCGGCGACTACGACGCGGGCCTGCGCGAAGGCACGGTACGCGTCGACGCGGTGTACACGACGCCGACGCAAACGCACAACCCGATGGAGCCGCATGCGACGATGGCCGTGTGGGACGGCCCGCATCTGACGCTCTACGACTCGACGCAAGGCATCACCGGCACCCGGGTTGCGGTCGCGAAAGCGCTCGGCATGCCGCCCGACAACGTGCGCGTGATTTCGCCGTTCATCGGCGGCGGCTTCGGTAGCAAGGGTTCGGCGTGGTCGCACGTCGCGCTCTGCGCGATGGCCGCCAAACAGACCGGGCGCCCGGTGCGGCTCGCACTCGAACGGCCGCAGATGTTCGGCCCGGTCGGCGCGCGTCCGCGCACCGAGCAGCACTTCGTGCTCGCGGCGAAACCGGACGGCACGCTGACCGCGATGCGCCACGACAGCATCTCGGACACGTCGATGATCGAAGACTGGACCGAGACCTGCTGCATGGTCACGCGCATGATGTACGCGGTGCCGAACCAGGTGACGACTCACCGCCTCGTGCAGTTGAACGTCGGCACGCCGACCTTTATGCGCGCGCCCGGCGAAACGACCGGTTCGTTCGCGCTCGAATCGGCGATGGACGAACTCGCGATCGAACTGAACATGGACCCGGTCGCACTGCGTCTGAAGAACTATGCGGAGGTCGACCCGCAGGAGAACAAGCCGTGGTCGGCCAAAGCATTGCGCCAGTGTTATCAGGCCGGCGCAGAACGCTTCGGCTGGTCGCGGCGCAGTCGCGCGCCGCGTTCGATGCGCTCGGGCAATACGCTGATCGGCATGGGCATGGCGAGCGCGACGTATCCGGCGAACCGCAGCGAGGCCGCGGCCGTGGCGCGCATCCTGCCGGACGGCAGCGCCTTCGTCGCGTCCGGCACGCAGGACATCGGCACCGGCACTTACACGGTGATGACGCAGGTGGCGGCCGATGCGATGGGCTTCGAGACGCAAAACATCCGCTTCGCGCTCGGCGATTCGACACTGCCGAACGCGCCCGGCTCCGGCGGCTCGCGCTCGGCGGCGAGCGTGTCGCCGGCCGTACGCGACGCGGCGACGCAGGTGCGCAACAAGCTGATTGCGCTGGCGCTCGCGGACCGCGCGTCGCCGGTGTTTGGCAGCGCGCTCGCCGATGTCACCGTCGAAAAGGGCTGGGTGGTGAGCACCCGCGACCCGGGCAAGCGCGACCCGGCCGCCGCAGTACTGGCACGCGCGGGCGGCCAGCCGATCGAGGCGACCGCCAGCGTGAAGTCCGGCGACGAACGGCAGCGCTATTCGTTTCATTCGTTCGGCGCGGTGTTCGCGGAGGTACATGTGGACGCGGACCTCGGCACGATTCGCGTTGCGCGCGTCACCGCGGTGTATGACGTCGGCCGCGTGCTGAACCCGAAGACGGCGCACAGCCAGCTGATGGGCGGCATCGTCTGGGGCATCGGCACGGCGCTCGAGGAAGAGAGTTCGCTCGATCCGCGCGATGGCCGCATCACGAACGGGAATCTTGCCGAGTATCACGTGCCGGTCAATGCGGATGTGAAGACCATCGACGTGCTCGTACTCGATGAAGCCGATCCGTACATCAGTTCAGTCGGCGTGCGAGGCATCGGCGAAATCGGCATTACCGGCGTGCCGGCTGCGATCGCGAACGCGGTGTATCACGCAACCGGCGTGCGGGTGCGCGATCTGCCGATTACGCTCGATAAGGTGATGCCGGGGGTCAAGCGGCAGGTTGTGTAGTGGGGACTGCGCGGCGACAGGTCATCCGGAAAACGCATGAGGTCCGGCGTTCGACCGGTCGTCCGTCACCCCGATCACCGGCTTATGCCGCTTGCGTCACCCGCCGGTTGCGCCGCACAATCGGGTTCACTTCCTCTTCCGGTGCCGCCCATGACCTACGCGTCGCTCGCAACCGGCATCCTGCTGGCCGCCGGTTACGGATCCCGCTTCGATCCGGACGGTCTTCACAACAAGCTGCTCGCGCTATTGCCCGACGGCACGCCGGTCGCGCACGAGGCCGCGCACCGGCTGCTGCGTGTCGTGCCGCGCGTGCTCGCCGTGGTGCGGCCCGGTTCGGACCCGCTTGCCCGCGTGTTGAACGATGCCGGCTGCGACGTCGTGTTTTCGACGGACGCGCAGCGCGGCATGGGCGCGAGCCTCGCCGCGGGCGTTGCAGCGAGCGACGACGCGGAAAGCTGGATCGTCGCGCTCGCCGATATGCCGCGCATCGCGATCGCCACCGTCGAAACCGTCGCCCGCACACTCGACGGCGGCGCGTCGATCGTCGCGCCGTACTATCGCGGGCAGCGCGGGCACCCGGTCGGTTTCGGGCTCGCGCACCGCGACGCGCTGCTCGCGCTCGACGGCGACACGGGCGCACGCACGCTGTTCGCGCTGCACACGGTGACGCGGCTCGACATCGACGACCCCGGCATACTCGCCGATGTCGATACGCCGGACGATCTGCACAAGCTGCAACCGTGACGTCGTCCGCAGCCAGCAGCCCGCATGCGGCAACCCGCCCATCGCACAGGCACATGACTTGCGCATGCGCTCGACGCCCAGCCGGAAAACCCCGGCGCAGCCGCCCGCTTTTGCGCCTAAGCTGTGAAGGGCCGCGGCCATTGCGTCGCCGCGGCGCCCGTCCACCCCGCCACACGAGGCAGGTCCCGCAGTCACCCACGTTATGAGCGAAACCAACCCGCGTCTTTTTGTCGTGTCCCCTCATTTCGACGACGCCGTGTTCAGTTGCGGCGCGTTGCTCGCCATCTCTCCCGATGCCGCGGTCTGCACGGTGTTCGCCGCGCCGCCCGAGCACGACATGTGTACCGAATGGGATACGAAGGCTGGCTTCGCCGGTGCGTACGAGTCGGTGCACGCGCGTACGATCGAAGACAATCACGCACTCGCGGTACTCGACGCGATTCCGCTGCGCTTGCCGTTTCGCGACGCGCAGTATCTCGATTCGCCGTCGATCAGCAAGCTCGCCGGCGTGCTCGAAGAGACGATCTACGGCTCGACCGCGGACACGCTGCTGATGCCGCTCGGGCTGTTTCACAAGGACCACGCGCTGGTGTACGACGCGTGCTGCGAAATCTTGCCGCGGATGTCGCATCTCACATGGTTCGCGTATGAGGAAGCGATCTACCGACCGATGCCGGGACTCGTGCAGGCGCGCCTTGCCGACCTCGCGAAGCGCGGCATCGTCGCGACGCCCGCGCATCCGGCCGCCGACCATACGCTCGACGCCAAACGCCAGACGATGATGAAACGCGAAGCGGTCAGCGCGTATGAGAGCCAGTTGCGTGCGTTCGGCCCGCAAGGTTATGCGGACGTATTCGCCGGCGAACGCTACTGGCGGCTCGAAATGACACGGCGGTCGCGCACGGAACGCCGGACGTGAGCCGGAGGCGGCTCGCGCCACAGTCCGCTGGATGGCGCCTTCAGACGGACCGCGCATGCGACCGCGCGCGCGAAGCGCAAGCGGCCTCGGGCCGGATCGCCTACGCTTCCGTTAGCAGGAAAGCACGCCACGCCCTCACGGGCCAAGCACGAGGTAACGCCATGATCTGCCGCATCCATACCGCGCCGATTCCGGAACCGCTCGCCGACCCGACCCGCGATCCTGAAGGCGACCCGCTGACGCCGCCGTCGCCCGGCCATCACAACGACGAGCCGCAGCGCCCGGAAGGGCCGCCCGATAAGGATCCGGTGTAGTCGTCGCCGCCGCGGGCCGGCACGCGCACCGCGCGGCCCGGCCCCTGAAGACAGGCGGCGCCCACGCGCGCGCCGTGCGACATCGCGCGCAGCGGCGCCGCGCAGCCCCCTTCGCTCGCGCAGGTATACCCCGCCTTCTAACCCTGCATCGAACGGCAACGCTGCGAACGCCGGCGATTAACCGGCGTCCGCACGTACGCCTGCGTCAGAACTGATAGTTCAACGATATATCGCAGACGCCGCCTGTCTTCGTCTGGATCACCGGGCTGGCCGCGGCGCTGCCGAGCAGCCGCTTCAGTGCGCCGTCGGCGGTCACGAACCAGTGCTTGTTGACGAACCAGATCATCGTGATACCGAACCCGGCCGACTTCAGGCCCGCGCTCGCGTCGTACTGCCGCAGCCCCGACGCGGCCGATTGCGCGGGATTCACGCCGAACCAGCTGTTCATATACGTCGAGTCCGCGAACGTCACCGACGGACCGGCGAACCAGAAGAACGTGTCCGAGCTGCCCGGCATCGGCATATAGGCGCCGAGATCCGCGATCCAGCCGTTCGAGCCGCCGATGCTGCGCGTGATCGCGGTGCGAAACGTCAGCGGGAAATTTTTCGACACCACGTACTCGGCGGCCAGTTTGATCTCCGGCGCCGGGTTGATGTTGCCGAGTCCGTTCAGATGCTGCGGGTCGTCGTGGCCGCGCCGCCCGAGGTCGTACACCGCGGCAATGCTCGCGCGCCAGTTCTGGCCCTGCGCCACATTGACGCCGAGACCCTCGCCGGTCGACAGGAAGGCCAGATCCTTGTAACGGATGTCGAGGCTCGGACCGACCAGCATGTGATAACGGGACGAACCGTCGTAGCGCGGCTCGAAGGTCGAGCCGATGCCGATGCGCGTTTCCCAGTCGGGAAGCGGCTGCGGCGCGAACATCTTCTCGAGCGGAATGCCCGCCGAGTACTGCCATTCGCCAAGCGGCGACGGCGTTTGCGCGAATGCGCCCGGTGCGGCGAACGCCGCCATCGCCGCGCTGGCGGCCGCCCATCCGGCAGCGCCACGGGCTTTCAGACTGCGATGCTGTCCGGCGCGACGCCCGGAGTGTTTCGTTGACGCCACAACGCCTCCCGTCTTCTGGTTGATTGGCTCTGGGCGCCTCTGCCGCGCTGCCGTCGTCGAAGGTCGATGGCAACGCGGCTCGAGCCGCGCCCGGAGTGGGTGAGCGAGTATGTCAGCGTGCGTGCCTGGCGCCTGCCGGGCCGTTTGCCCGCACACTGAGCAAAACACTACTGCGTAAATTCGCAGCCATGCATGCGGTAGCAAACGGTGTTCCACCATGTCGCGCGGGGACGCGCGCGCCCGTGTTTCCGTTTCAGTTTTCGGGCGCCGGGCCGCTTCCTGCCGGCAGCGGCCGATGCGCCGCACGCGGGCCAGCCCCGGCCGGCACGCGCGCCTACGCGTGCCGCTCATTTTTCCCTCATTCAGCGTCGCTACGCTGCAAACGTCAACTGCGCGCACGGCACGCACCGATCCGGGCAGCACCGATGCGCATCGAGGGGAAAAAATGAAAAGGTCACTGATATTCGTCAGCACGTCGGCACTGATCTGCGCGTGTGCGCTGAGCGGCTGCGCGACGCCCGCCGGTTCCGCCGACATCTACGGCGCCGCTCAGGCACAGCGCGAGGAAACCGTGCGTATGGGCACGGTCGAAAGCGTGCGCAATGTGACGATCGATGCGAACAACGGCCAGCCCGGTGTGCTCGGCGCACTCGGCGGCGGCCTGCTCGGCGGCGTCGCCGGCAGCGCGTTCGGCGGCGGGCACGGCTCGTTGCTGATGGGCGTGCTCGGCGGTGTGGCCGGCGCAGTGGCCGGCAGCGAGGTGCAACACAAGCTCGCGCAGCAGCATGGCGAGGAAATCACGGTGCGCCTCGACAACGGCGACTGGCGGGCAATCACGCAAAATGCCGACGACGGATATTTTCATCCGGGCCAACGCGTGCGGCTGCTGTCGAGCGACGGCATCACGCGCGTCACGGACTGACTCCGCGACGGCTAGCGCGTCGCGGTCGTCGAAGACGGCGCGATCCCGATCGTGTCGAACGGGACCGCGCTCGCAGATGAAGCGATCTTGGGCCGCGCGCGGGTCGGCGGGCGGCCGGCCTCGCGATATCGCATCACAAGACTTTGATCGCGCGTCAAGCAGCCACGCGACCGTGCATCGTTATTAACCGAGCTGGAACACCGACACCGCGCGCCGCAGCGAATGCGCCTGCTCATCGAGCGCCGCGGCCGCCGCGGCGGCCTGCTCGACGAGCGCCGCGTTCTGCTGCGACACCTCGTCCATCTGCGACACCGCGCGGTTCACCTGCTCGATGCCGTCGCGCTGCTCTTCGGATGCGGCGGCGATTTCATCCATGATCGCGGTGACGTGGGCGATCGACTGGCGCAGTTCCTCCATCGTTTCGCCCGCGGCGCCGACGAGGCGCGCGCCCGCATTGACGCGCTCGACCGAATCGCCGATCAGATCCTTGATCTCCTTCGCCGCGACGCCCGCACGCTGCGCGAGCGAACGCACTTCGCCCGCCACCACCGCGAAGCCGCGGCCCTGATCGCCGGCGCGCGCCGCTTCGACCGCGGCGTTCAGCGCGAGAATATTGGTCTGGAACGCGATGCTTTCGATCACACCGGTAATATCGGCAATCTTCTGCGAGCTGCGGTCGATGCTGCCCATCGTCTCGACCACGTCGCCGACCACCGTCGCACCGCGCCCGGCGACAACGTTTGCCTTGCCGGCCAGATCCTGCGCCTGGCGTGCGTTGTCGGCATTCTGTTTGACGGTCGCGGTCAACTGCTCCATGCTCGCCGCGGTTTCCTGCAGCGACGCGGCCTGCTCTTCGGTGCGCTGCGACAGATCGCTGTTGCCCGCCGCGATCTGACGCGTCGCGGTGACGATCGACTCCGAGCTGTGCGTGACCTGGCGAACCGTTTCCGTGAGGCCGCCCTGCATCGTCTTCAGGCCATCGACCAGCTTGCCCATTTCGTCTTGCGAGCCCGCCTCGAAACGGCCCGTCAGGTCGCCGCTCGCGATGCGGCGCAACTGTTCAAGCACCGTCACCAGCGGCCGCGAGATCGACCGGTTCAGGCCGCTCGCGCAGGCGAAACAGGCGCCCATGCCGATCACGATCAGCACCGCGCCGACGATGCGCAGCAAGCGGAAGTTCGCCTGCGCTTCGTCGAATGCGCGCTTGCCGCGCTCGAGCTTCCATTGCTGAAGCGCGTCCCACGCTTTCGAAAGCGGCACCGTGTACTTGACGATCACGTTCATCGCGATGTCGTCGGCGGCCTTGCTGTCGCCCTTTTTCAACGCGTCCATCATCGGCAGGATGGCCTGCTGGACGATCGCGTTACGCGCGGTGTTCGCCGCATCGGCGAGTTGCTGTTCCTCGGGCTCGTGCGGCATCGCGCCGTACTCCTGCCAGGCGTGATCCGAATCCGCGAGGTAGCCGCCCGCCTTCTCGATGAGGCGCGGCACCTCCGGTGCGTCCGGATGGAGCAGCGCGCGGTCGAGCGTGGTGCGCACGATCGTCAGGTTCAGGTTCGACTTGCCAAGCGCGATGGACGAGGCAAGCTGGTTCGAGTACGCATAGTCGAGGTCGCCGCTCAGATCCTGCATGCCGAACTGCGCAAGCAGACCGAGTGCGACGATCAGGACGCCCAGAAGCGCGGTGGTGGCCCAAAGGCGGGCGGAGATGGAGAGGCGTGAAAACATGATTGGCCAGGTAAGTTGTTTTTGGATCAACCCGGCCCTTCATCGAACGATCGGATGGGCGCCGGTCTATCGCTGATAACAACGGCACCGGCGCGCCTAACTTGAGGCTTTCGATCAAAAAAAATCGTTTGCGAATGCGCTTTGCGCGACGCGCGTTCGCGACCTCGCCGCCGGTTTCGGGCGGCCCGGTCGCGAGCGATGCAAAACGTCGATAACCGGCCTTGTAAAAGACCGGTTATCTGGGCGAAACGTCAGCGGGCGAAACGTCAGCGGGCGAAACGTCAGCGGGTGAAACGTCAGCAGGTGAAACGTCTGCGGACGATCAGCGGCCGCGCGCTGCCGTCGAATCGAAATTGACAGCCTGCTGCAAGTCGCCGTCATCCGGGTCGATCCGGCCGTCGAGCACCGCCTGCGCGGTCGCACGATCGAGCGCGCCTTCCCAGCGCGCGACCGCGAGCGTCGCGACGCCGTTGCCGATCAGGTTCGTCACCGCGCGCGCTTCGTTCAGGAAGCGGTCGACGCCGAGCAGCAGCACGAGACCCGTCACCGGAATCTGGTGCATCGACGCAAGCGTCGCCGCCAGCGCGACGAAGCCGGCGCCCGCGACGCCCGCCGAACCCTTCGACGTGAACAGCAGCACACCGAGCACGATCAGCTGGTCTTCGAGCGACAGCGGAATATTCAACGCCTGCGCGACGAAGATCGCCGCCATCGTCAGATAGATCGACGTGCCGTCCGCGTTGAACGTATAACCGGTCGGCAGCACCATGCCGACGACCGACTTGCGGCAGCCGAGCTGTTCCATCTTCACGAGCATCTGCGGCAGCACCGCTTCGGTCGACGCGGTGCCGAACGTGATCAGGATTTCATCCTTGATATAGCGCAGGAACTTCCACAGCGACAGGCCGCAGATGCGCATGATCACGCCGAGAATCACGACGATAAACACGCCCGACGTGAGATACACGCACAGCATCAGTTCGCCGAACTGTTTCAGCGTGCCGATCCCGTACTTGCCGACGGTGAACGCGATGCCGCCGAACGCGCCGATCGGCGCGACGTACATCACGATGCGCACCACACCGAACATGCCGTGCAGGAACGTGTCGAGGATGTCGACGAACGGCTCGGCGCGCTTGCCCATCTTCGCGAGCGCGACCGCGAACAGCACCGAGAAGAAGATGATCTGCAGCATGTCGCCGTTGGCGAACGAGCCGACCACCGTCGACGGCACGATGCCCATCAGGAACTCGATCGCGCCGTGTTCTTTCGCGGCGTGCGCATAGGTCGCGATGGCCGCGCCGTCGAGATGCGCCGGATCGACGTTCATGCCGACGCCGGGCTTCAACACGTTCACGACCACCAGACCGATCGCGAGCGCGAAAGTCGACACGATTTCAAAGTACAGCAGCGCCTTGACGCCGACGCGCCCCGCTTCGTGAATGTCGTTCATGCGCGCGATGCCGACCACCACCGACGCGAAGATGATCGGCGCGAGCAGCATCCGGATCAGCTTGATGAACAGATCGCCGAGCGGCTTCATCTGCGCGCCGACATCGGGATTGAAATGGCCGAGCAGCACGCCGATCACGATGCCGATCAGCACCTGCACGTATAACTTCGAAAGGGTTTTCCTGATGCGTTGAGCACTCATCGTGGTCTCTCTCCTAGGTACTGCTACGGCTGGTCGCCTGGGGCCCGAAAAAGCCGCCAGCGTACCGGTCCAACATGACAATGGGGAGCTCGCGCCCATCGTGTATCCGCTTGTCTCCGCGTGGTCCCCGTTGTAACGACGAAGCCGCTTGCCCGCTGCACTCCCTTGCAGACGGACAGGCGGCCTTGTTCAAAGCGGCTCGATTACGCGAGCAGTGTCTGCATCTGCTGATACAGATCGCTCTTGCCTTCGAAGCCGATGCCCGGCAGATCCGGCATCGTGATGTGGCCGTTGTCGACCTTCACGCCATCGGGGAAGCCACCGAACGGCTGGAACAGATCCGGATACGACTCGTTGCCGCCCAGGCCGAGACCCGCCGCGATATTCAACGACATCTGGTGGCCGCCGTGCGGAATGCAGCGCTTACGCGACCAGCCATGCTCATGCAGCATGTCGAGCGTGCGCAGATATTCGACGAGGCCGTACGACAGCGCGCAGTCGAATTGCAGATAGTCGCGGTCCGGGCGCATGCCGCCGTAGCGGATCAGGTTGCGCGCGTCCTGCATCGAGAACAGATCTTCGCCGGTTGCCATCGGCTTGTCGTAGTAGTTGCGCAGCGTGGCCTGCAGTTCGAAGTCGAGCGGATCGCCCGGCTCCTCATACCAGAACAGGTCGTACTGCGACAGCGCCTTCGCATAGCGCACCGCGGTGTCGAGATCGAAGCGGCCGTTCGCGTCGACCGCGAGCTTCTGGCCGTCCTGCAGCACCGACAGGATCGAGTCGATACGGCGCAGGTCCTCGTCGAGCGAGCCGCCGCCGATCTTCTTCTTCACAACCGTATAGCCGCGGTCGATGTAGCTGCGCATCTCGTCCTTCAGCTTGCCGTGGTCCTGGCCCGGGTAGTAATAGCCGCCCGCCGCATAGACGAACACCTTGCGATCCGGCACGCCGTTGCCGTAGCGGTCCGCGAGCAGCTGGAACAGCGGCTTGCCTTCGATCTTCGCGACGGCGTCCCACACGGCCATATCGACCGTGCCGATCGCGACCGAGCGCTCGCCATGGCCGCCCGGCTTTTCATTCGTGAACATCGTTGCCCAGATCTTGTGCGGATCGAGGTTGGTGCCTTTGTCGTCGACCAGCGATTCCGGAGCCGCTTCCATGATGCGCGGAACGAAACGCTCGCGCATCAGCGTGCCCTGTCCATAGCGGCCATTCGAATTGAAACCGAAACCGACCACCGGCTTGCCGTCGCGGATCACGTCGGTGATCACTGCGACACAGCTCAGCGTCATCTTGCTGAAGTCGATATAGGCATTTCGAATCGATGAACTAATAGGGAAAGTCTTTTCGCGAATCTCGACGATCTTCATGTGGGTTTCCGGAACTCGTGCACGCGGCCGGTGCAGATGCTGTTTGAAAGTCGCAAGATTACGTCCGCCGAAGCGCGTTAGAATTCAACATTATTCAATTAATAATTCACTTTCGGTGAAAACTGACATTAACTCAGACCTCGAATTTTTCGTTCTGCTGGCGCGCCACGAAAGCCTTTCGGCGGCCGCCCGCGCGCTCGATCTGACGCCGCCCGCGGCGACGCGGCGCCTCGCGCAAATGGAAGAAAAACTGGGGGTGCGGCTCGTGAACCGCACGACGCGCACGGTCAGCCTGACCACCGAGGGCGAGATCTACCTGCAGCATGCCACCCGCATTCTCGCGCAGGTGCAGGAAATGGAAGACGCGGTCTCGAGCCACGGCGCGGCGCCGCGCGGCCTGCTGCGCGTGAACGCGTCGCTCGGCTTCGGCCGTACCTCGCTTGCGCCGCTCGTATCGAAGTTCGCGAAGGCGTACCCGAACGTCGAAGTGCAGTTCGAAGTGACCGACCGGCCGATCGACCTGATCGAAAACGCGTTCGACCTTGCGATCCGCTTCGGCGAACTGCCGGATCAGCGCCTGAACGCACGGCGCATCATGTCGAACCGGCGCTTCCTGTGCGCATCGCCCAGCTATCTGGAGCTCAACGGTACGCCGCAGAAAGTGGGCGATCTCGCGCATCACCGTTGCATCGTGCACCGGCAAAACGACGATGCATACGGCATCTGGCGCTTCGTGCACGATCAGCACAGCGAAGCTGTCAAGGTGCACGGCATGCTGTCGAGCAATGACGGCGACATCGTGCTCAGCTGGGCGCTCGACGGCCACGGCATTCTGATCCGCTCCGAGTGGGACCTCGAAAAATATGTGAAAAGCGGCCGGCTGCGCGTCGTGCTGCCGGAGTTCGTGCTGCCGGACGCGGATCTGTTCGTCTACTACCCGAGCCGGCAGAACCAGGCGGCGCGGGTGCGCGCGTTTATCGACTTTCTGGTCGAGCAGTTCGATCCGCCGGCGCGGAGAGGACGAGAAAGCCTGATCAGGCATGGTACGGGCCGATAAGTCCCGGTAAGGGGTGATCAAGGGCCCGCCAGCGCAGCCGGCGATGATGACGGGCCGCGCCCCACAGCGGCCCGGCCTGCCGGGCCCGATATGGGCTTCGGGCGACTGACCGGCAATGCTCGCCGGCCAGCGAGCCGCGCGTTTGGCGTCGCCCCGCTCCACACCTGTCATTTTTGCCGGCCCGCCGCGACTGATGCGATGTATCGGGGAATAACCAACGGCAAACGGTGTTTGCCCGATGAAAGGCACTTGCGGAACGCGCCGCTATCGCCCGCCTGATTGGGCATACGAATGCGCCGCAGGGATTGCGCCGGTATGCGGCGCGCGCATCGCACATTGAGGTCATCGAACATGATTCCGTTTCTGATTGCGTGGTTGGGCGGCGTGCTGACAATCGTCAGCCCGTGCATCTTGCCGGTCTTGCCGTTTGTCTTCGCGCGCACCGGCAAGCCGTTTCTGCAAAGCGGTCTGCCGCTGCTGGCCGGCATGGCCGCCACATTCAGCGCGGTCGGCGCGCTGGCCGCGGTCGGCGGCGGCTGGGCGGTCGCCGCGAACCAGTACGGCCGCGTCGCCGCGCTGATCATCATGGCCGCGTTCGGCCTCACGCTGCTGCTGCCGCGGCTCTCCGACGCGATGACGCGTCCGCTCGTCGCGCTCGGCGCACGGCTCTCCGAATCCGCACAGGGCGCCGAGCACGGCTCGGCCTTCTGGGCGTCGCTGCTGCTCGGCGTCGCGACCGGCCTGTTGTGGGCGCCATGCGCGGGCCCGATTCTCGGCCTGATCCTGACCGGCGCCGCGCTGCAAGGCGCGAGCGTACATACGTCGCTGCTGCTGCTCTCCTATGCGGCCGGCGCCGCGACTTCGCTCGCGCTTGCGCTGGTGGTCGGCGGCAAGGTGTTCAGCGCGATGAAAAAGTCGTTGCATGTGAGCGAATGGCTCAAGCGCGGGCTGGGCGTCGCGGTGCTGGTGGGGGTCGCCGCGATTGCCGCGCATGCGGATACCGGCTTTCTCACGCATCTGTCGCTTGCCGGCACGAACAACCTCGAACAAAGCGTGATCGACCGCTTCCGTCCGGCGAAGAGCGGCGCGCAAAGCGCGCTGGCGGCGGCCGCGCCGTCGGGCGCCTCCGCCGATAGCCAGGCATCGGGAACCGGCGGCGCAGACGCCCCCGCGCTCACCCGGGTTGCGCAACCCGGCAGCCCTGCACCGCTGCCGGTCGAGGGCACGCTGCCGTCGCTCGACGGCGCGGTGCAATGGCTGAACTCGCCGCCGCTTACCACGGCGCAACTGCGCGGCAAAGTCGTGCTGGTCGATTTCTGGACGTACTCGTGCATCAACTGCCTGCGCACGCTGCCGTACGTGAAAGCGTGGGCCGACAAGTACAAGGACGCCGGGCTGGTCGTGATCGGCGTGCACACGCCGGAATTCGCGTTCGAAAAGGACGTCGGCAATGTGAGCCGCGCGGTGAAGGACCTGAAGGTCAACTTCCCGGTCGCGATCGACGACAACTACAAGATCTGGCGCGCGTTCGGCAACGAATACTGGCCGGCGGACTACTTCGTCGACGCGCAAGGCCGCATCCGCGCGCATCACTTCGGTGAAGGCGATTACGCGGGTTCCGAGCAGACCATCCGGCAACTGTTGACCGAAGCCGGCGCGCACAACTTGCCCGGCGGTCTCGTGAAGGACGACGGCACGGGCGCCGAGGCCGCGCCGGAGATGGCCGATATTCAGTCACCCGAAACGTATGTCGGCTATAACCGCGCGACCAATTTCGCCTCGCCGGGCGATCCGGTGCTCGACAAGCCGCATCGCTATACGCTTGGCAACGGATTAGGCCTGAACGACTGGGCGCTCGACGGCACCTGGACGCTCGGCGCCGAGCATACCGATCTCGATCAGCCAGGCGGTGCGATTGCGTTCCGCTTTCACGCACGCGACCTGCATCTGGTGCTCGGACCGTCCGCGAACGGACAGCCGGTACGCTTCCAGGTGATGATCGACGGCAAGACGCCGGGCGCGAACCACGGCAGCGACACCGACGCGAACGGCAACGGCACGGTGACGAGCCAGCGGCTGTATCAGCTGGTCCGCCAGAGCGGCGCGATCACCGACCATACGTTTGAAATCCGCTTCCTCGACCCGGGCGTGCGCGCATATGCGTTCACGTTCGGTTGATCCCGCTTCGTCACGGAGATAGACATGCAAAACGAAGTTTCCCGCCCCACCTCCCGCACGGCCGCGGCGCGCGGCCTGCGCCGCCGGCTGCCGTTTGCCGGGTTGCTGGCGGCGGTCGTCGCCGGCATCGGCCTCACGCATGGGCACGTATTTGCCGACGAGGCCCATCAGGTGCCGCCGCCGGTGCTCGACGAAACGGCCGCAAGCGCGCCCGCATCGGAAACCGTCGTACTCGCCGGCGGCTGCTTCTGGGGCGTGCAGGGCGTGTTCCAGCACGTGAAAGGCGTGACGAGCGCGGTGTCCGGTTATACCGGCGGCAAACAGTCGTCGGCCGAGTACGAGACGGTGAGCACCGGCACCACGGGCCACGCGGAATCGGTGCGCGTGACGTTCGACCCGCATCAGATCAGCTACGGCCATATCCTGCAGATCTACTTCTCGGTCGCGCACGATCCGACCGAGTTGAACCGGCAGGGGCCGGACGTCGGCACGCAATACCGCTCGACGATTTTCCCGAGCACGCCCGAACAGGCGCGCCTCGCGACTGCGTATATCGCGCAGTTGAGCAAAGCCCATGTGTTCTCCGACAAGATCGTCACGACCATCGAGCCGGACCGCACGTTCTACCCGGCGGAGTCGTATCACCAGAACTACCTGACGCTGCACCCGGATCAGCCGTATATCGCGATCAACGATATTCCGAAGGTCGACGATCTGAAGAAGCTGTTCCCGACGCAGTATCGGGACAAGCCGGTGTTGGTGAAGATGGCTTCGTGAGTGGGTGGGTGAGGGCAAGGCGGCGCGGAATGACGAGGTGTCCCGCGTTCACGCGCACCATTATTCCGGAATATCGGAACTATGGCCCTTGACGGGCAGCATCGACGCTTAATTCCGGAATACCGGAATTAAGCGGTTGGACACCGGTGTAGAAAATACGCCCCTATGCGTCGCAAGCCGCCACCATCGCCCCACCCCGCGGCGGCGCAACCTCACTTCGTCAACGCATCAAAGCTCTGCAACAAACGCTCGATATCCGCCGCATGGATATCGCCCATCGTCGAGATCCGGAACAGCTCCGCGGACAGGCCGCCCTGCCCCGCATAGATCACGAATCCGCGCGACTTCAACGCATCGTGCAAGTGCGGATACGACACGCCCGCCGGCAACCGGTACGCGCGCAGCACGACCGACGACTCGTGCGGCGCCAGCACGCTCGCCATCCCGCGCGCCGCCAGCCCTGCGCGCACCTGCTCGGCCAGCGCCGCGTAGCGCGCATGACGCGCGCTCCAGCCGCCTTCGTCGGCCAGTTCGCGCAGCGCTTCGACGAGCGCGTAGTACGCGTGCACCGACGGCGTGAACGGCGTATTGCGCTGATCCTGCAAACGCGCAAGGCGCGCGAGGTCGAGATAGTAGGTGCGGCTTGCCGCGACGGCCAGCGCGTCGCGCCGCACGATCACGAATGCCGCGCCCGGCACGCCGTGCAGGCACTTGTTCGCGGTCGCCGCGACTGCCGCGAGCGTCATGTCCGCAAAGTCGATCGCTTCCGCGCCGAAGCTGCTCACGCCATCGACCAGCAGACGCACGCCGCGCTCGCGGCAAACCGTCGCGAGCGCGCGCAGATCGTTCAGGCGGCCCGTCGTCGTTTCGTGATGAATCGCCGCGACGTGCGTGATCGAACGATCCGCATCGAGCGCGGCCGCGATACGCGCGACATCCGGCGCCTGCATCCACTCGTGTTTCGCGACCGTGTGCGCGATCCGGTATTGCGTCGCGATCTGCGTGATCCGTTCGCCGTACACACCGTTTTCGATCACCAGCAGCTTGCCGGCGTCCGGCACGAGCGCCGCAACCATGCTCTCGACCGCGGCCGTGCCGGAGCCCGTCATCAGCACCGCGGCCCATTGCGACGGATCGAGTCCGTACAGTTGCAGCAAGCGCGCGCGCGCTTCGTCCTGCAAATCGAAGAACTCGCTTTCGCGATGGCATAGATCGGTCTGCAACAGGCTGTTGCGCACGCGTGTGCTCAGCGTGACCGGACCGGGGTTCAGCAGCAACATCGAGGTTCTCCTTCCTGGCCTTACTGTGCGGCCTTGCCTTGCGGGGCGAGCGCGCCAAGGTGGCGCATCAGGCGCGTCTTCACGTCCGGCGGCGTGATGGTCGGGCGCGGCAGGCCGTCAGGCGTGCCGCGGCGAATCGTCAGCCGCACGAAGCGCGGGCCGTTGCCGGCGCGCGGCGCCGCGAGCACCTCGTCGAGCACGCTCAACTGATCGCTTTCCACCGCCGACGCGTAGCCGCATGCCGCCGCGACACCCGCGAACGACACCTGCGGCGAGACCGTCGCCTGACCGCCGGTCGAATCGTGCGCGCCGTTATCGAGCAGCACGTGCGTGAGATTCGCGGGCCCATACGCGCCGAGCGTCGCGAACACGCCCATGCGCATCAGCGCCGCGCCGTCGCCGTCGAGCGCCACCACGTGCAGGTCCGGCCGCGTCAACGCGAGGCCAAGCGCGAACGGCGTGAGGCAACCCATCGAGCCGACCATGTACAACTGGTTCGCACGATCGTCGAGCGCATACAACTCGCGGCCGCAGAAGCCGGTCGAGGCCAGCACCACCGTCGAGGCGAGCGGCGTATGCGCGATCACGCGTTGCAGCGCTTCGTTGCGAGTCGGCAGCGCGTCGGGGGCGACACCGGCGAATGGCGAAACCGCCGCTTGCGCCGCATCGCGCCGCGTCGCGTTCGCCACTTTCAGCTCATACGGCTTGACGCTGCCTTTTTGCATGACGAGCGCATACGGGCGGCCGGTTTCGTCCATATGCTTCGTCGCGCGGTCGAGCGCCGGACCGATCGCGTCGGCTTCCGTCGGGAAGGTCTCCCACGGAATCTCCATCGTGTCGAGCATGGCCGGCGTAATCGGCCCCATCAGCGCGTGCTGCGGTTCGTCCGGCACGCCCGGCTGTCCGCGCCACGTGACAATCAGCAGTTGCGGCAAGCGGAACGTCCAGGTGAGCGACGTGAGCGGGCTCACCGCATTGCCGAGGCCCGAGTTCTGCATCATCGTGACGCCGCGCCGGCCGCCGAGCGTCACGCCCGCGATCAACGCGACCGCGTCGCCTTCGTTCGCCGCCGAGACGTAATGCAGATTCGGATCCTGCAGCACGTAGTTGATAAACGGCGTCAGGTACGAACACGGCACGCCCGCATACCAGTCGAAGCCGCGCGCCCGCGCCGCGTCGACAAACTGTGCCGCTTCGATCATCGTGCGCCCTCGTCGGCGCTGCCGCCTTGCGCAAGCGGCGTTTGCGCATGCGCGAAATCGCCCGCGCGACGGAAGTCGTCGAGGTCGTTCACGCCGCGCCAGTGGCCGTGCACGTATTGCACTTCGACCGCTTCGCCGGCTTCGATCAGCGCGTTGAGCAGCGCCGGCATATCGAGCGACGCGAAGTCCGCGCGCGTGCGCAGTTGCGCCATCACGTCCTGCAGACGCGCGAGGCCCGCGCCGCGCACGTTCACGAGACCCACCCAGCGCCCGTTCGGCGCTTTCGATGCCGCCTGCGCCGGCGCATCGTTTTCGTCGCTGGAGACGCGGCGCAGCAGCACCTTGTTGCCGAACAGACCGCGGTCGTCGGCGGCCGAGCACCACGCGAAATCGCGCACGCTGCGGTTGGCCGCATGCGTCTCCGACGCGTCCGACGAATCGACCACGACGCTGAACGCCGCTTCGCTTTCCACGAGGTCGCGCACGATATAGCTGCGGAACAGCAGATCGCCGTACGAGATCACCGTGTCGCCCTGCAGACGCTCGAGCGCGCAGGCAAGCGACGCGAGTTCGCCGGTCGTTTCATGCTTGTCATTCACGACAAGCTTGATGCCCGCCGTGTCGATCGCATCGGCGCGATAGCCGCCGACCACGGTGATATCGTTGACGCCCTGCTTCTTGAACGCATCGACGAGCCAGCGCAACAGCGGCTTGCCGGCAATCGGCAGCATCACTTTCGGACGATCGGCCGTGACCGCTTCGAGGCCCTTGCCGCGGCTCGCCGCGAGCACGACCGCGGCGCCCGATGCGCGCGATGCGGACAGATAGCGGTCTTCCGCCTCCGAATATTCGTCCGCATCCTGCAAGCGGAAAATCTCGTTCACCGTCGCCACGCGGTCTTCGACATTGACGAGCGTCTGGTTCTCGTAGATGTCCTTCACGACCGCCTGCATCGCGGACACGGCCGCGCGCAACTGATGGTTGGCCCAGATCACCGCGCTGATGCCCGCCTTGCGGAACACGTCGGTCGGCGTGCTGTAGTACTTGGTCGGCACGATCACGATCGGGCAGCGGCCGGCCCATTCGCGCGCGAACTCGAGAATCTCGTCGGGCTTCGACAGCTTGCTGTGCATCAGGATCGCATCGGCGCCCGCGAGCCGGTACGCTTCCGCGCGGCGCAGCGCTTCTTCCATGCCCCAGCCGGCAATCAGCGCCTCGACGCGCGCGACGATCGAGAAATTCTCATCGAGCTGCGAGTCCTTGCCGGCCTTGATCTTGCCGCAGAATTCGTCGACGTCCGCGAGCGGCTGGCGCTCGCCGTTGATAAAGCTGTTCGTTTTCGGGAACTGCTTGTCTTCGATACAGACGCCCGCGATGCCGCGCTGTTCGAGCTTGCGCACGAGACGGCGCACGTTGTTGAAGTTGCCGTAACCGGTATCGCCGTCGAGCAGGATCGGCAGATCGCTCGCGTCGGCCATGAATTCGAGCTGGTCGACCACCTGGGTCCAGCTCGCTTCGTTGTTGTCGCGCACGCCGAACTGCGCGGAGATCGTCAGGCCCGAGCCCCAGATGGCCTTGAAGCCCGCCTCGCGCACGATGCGCGCCGACAGGCCGTTATGCGCTTCCATCAGGAATTCGAGCTCGTTGCTGGTCAGCATCTGGCGCAGGCGTGCGCTGCGGGACGAAACGGAAAAAGAAGGTTCGCGTGCGTTCATTATCTGGCTCCTACTGGCCGCGCAAATGGCGGAAAAACATCGACGGTTGCTCGCGCAACGTCGTGGGAAAAATCCTGGGAGACAGCGTTCCCGGCGCTCGTGCGAACGCGGGCCTCGCGTGCGGCAATCCGGATTGCGCGTCTGCGGTTCCCAGGGAGATATCGAATGGGTATAGACGGTTTTTATTCAAATCGGAGTCCGGCTGCCCGAATCGCGGGTCGGTTTCCGGATAACCAAAAGTGGCGACTATATCGGAAATAAAACGGTCTCGCCGCGTTGATAAGCCGTTTATGGCATTTGGTGGAATTAGTTTGAAAAATGTGGATTTGCGGCGCACGTGTTGCCGCGTGATCAGCGCCTGGAACCCGTCCTCGATCAACGTCAGAAAAGTCTGTGCAATGCGTTGATTTATCGGACGAAAGACCGCGCGAATAGCGCACCGGTTAGGGGTTTCCCCTGCTGTGCTGTCGCCGCGCCGCAACCGTTAACGACAATCAGGCGCCACGACGCGCCGCCTTGCAACTTTTCCATCGACCTTAATTCGTCACGCTGTTTTCGAGCAGGCACGACAACCGCCCGCTTCATCCAGATATCCGGACATACAGACCATGACGCTCAACAAGAAACTCGGCTCGATGATCGCCGTGCTGTGGATCGGCCTGATCCTGATCGGCGCATTCGGCGCGTGGCAAAGCCGCGCATCGATGATCGCCGAGCGTCGCGCGCAACTGATGACGCTCGGTCAGGAGGCCAATTCGATCGTCAACCATTACTACACGCTCGCGCAGCAGCATGCGATCAGCGAAGACGACGCGAAGAAGCAGGCGCTCGCGGCGATGAACGCGCTACGCTACGGCACCGACGGCTACTTTTCGATCAACGATTCGCAGCCGGTGATGCTGATGCATCCGATGAAGCCCGAACTGAACGGCAAGAACCTCGCACAGTTCGCGGACCCGGCAGGCACGCATGTATTCCTCGGCATCGTGCAGGCCGGCAATCACGACGGCGGCGGCTTCGTCGATTACCTGTGGTCGAAGCCCGGTCACGAGAAGCCGGTGCCGAAGACCAGCTTTTCGCTGCGCTTCGCGCCGTGGGACTGGTATCTCGTGACCGGCATGTATATGGACGATGTGCAGAGCGCATTCATCGCCAACCTCGTGCGCTGGCTCGCGATCACCTTTGCGCTCGGCGCGCTCGCGACGGTCGTGATGGTGCTCGTGTTGCGCAGCGTGCGGCGCACGCTTGGCGGCGATCTCGAAGTGGCCGTGGTCGCCGCGCGCCGGATGGCGAACGGCGACCTCGCCACCGCGGTGCCGCTTGTGCACGGCGACCATCCGAGCCTGCTGCATGCGTTGCGCGAGATGCAGCAGGGACTCGTCGCGACCGTGTCGCGCGTGCGCGCCGGCACTGAAAATATCGATGTGGGCGCAACCGAAATTGCCGCCGGCAACACCGACCTGTCGCAGCGCACTGAAGAGCAGGCGGCCGCGCTCGTGCAAACCGCATCGAGCATGGACCAGATGACCAGCAACGTGAAGCACAACGCGGACAGCGCCACGCAGGCCGCGCAGCTCGCGAGCCAGGCGGCGGACGTCGCGTCGCGCGGCAGCCAGGTCGTCGACGACGTGGTGCGCACGATGGGCGACATCACGAACAGCTCGCGGCAGATCGGCGACATCATCGGCGTGATCGACGGCATCGCGTTCCAGACGAATATTCTCGCGCTGAACGCGGCCGTCGAAGCGGCGCGCGCCGGCGAACAGGGCCGCGGCTTCGCGGTCGTCGCGGCCGAAGTGCGCAGCCTTGCGCAGCGCTCGGCCACCGCCGCGAAGGAGATCAAGGCGCTGATCGAAACCTCGACCGGCAGCGTCGATGCGGGCGCCGAGCTCGTCGCCAGCGCCGGCTCGACGATGGGCGAGATCGTGCAGTCGGTGCGGCGCGTCAATGAAATTCTCGAAGAGATCAGCCGCGCGTCGCGCGAGCAGAGCGCGGGCATCGAGCAGGTGAATCGTGCGGTCGGCGAGATGGATCAGGTCACGCAGCAGAATGCGGCGCTCGTCGAACAGGCCGCCGCGGCCGCGCATTCTCTGAAGGACCAGGTGAGCGTGCTGCGCGACGCGATTTCGACGTTCACGCTGCCGGCCTGATCGGCATCCCGCTTCCTCGCTTCCTCGTCGCTTCCTCGCTTCTTCCACCCATCTTCCCCGCGCCGCCCGGTGACCTGTCGGCGGCGCGCTCCCGCCTTGCCCGACGCGGCGTTGACAAATCTTGACAGTCGTTCTCCCGCGGAATGCCTAAACTCTCGCGCTCGGGAGCGCACCGGTCGCGTATCGGCCGTGCACCGGTCGTGCATCGGCCGTGTATCGATCACGGTATCGGTCGCGCATCGATCGACCTGTATCGATCACGCATCGATTGCGTCGCGCATGCAGCCGGCCTCGCACGCTCCCGTTCATTGCAATTTTCCACGGAGCACAACTTCATGAGCCTATCCAAGCGTCTTGCCGCCGAGCTGTTCGGCACTTTCTGGCTGGTCCTCGGCGGGTGCGGCAGCGCCGTGCTCGCCGCCAGCTTCGCCGGCCCCGAGCACGGGCTCGGCATCGGCTTCGTCGGCGTCTCGCTCGCGTTCGGTCTGACCGTGCTGACGATGGCGTACGCGATCGGCCACGTGTCCGGCTGTCACCTGAACCCGGCCGTCAGTATCGGGCTGGCGACCGCGGGCCGCTTCCCGCTGCGCGACGTCGTGCCGTATATCGTCGCGCAGCTCGCCGGCGCGATTCTCGGTGCGTTCGTGCTGTCGCTGATCGCGTCGGGCAAACCCGGTTTCGATCTGGTCGCGAGCGGCTTTGCGAGCAACGGTTATGGCGAGCGTTCGCCCGGCCATTACTCGATGGCCGCCGCGTTCATCTGCGAAGCGGTGCTGACCGGCTTCTTCCTGTTCGTGATCCTCGGCGCCACCGACAAGCGCGCCCCGGCCGGCTTCGCACCGATCGCAATCGGCCTGTGCCTGACGCTGATTCACCTGATCTCGATCCCGGTCACCAATACGTCGGTCAATCCGGCTCGCTCGACCGGCCCCGCGTTGTTCGTCGGCGGCGCGGCCGTCGATCAGCTGTGGCTGTTCTGGCTGGCGCCGGTCATCGGCGCGATCGTCGCGGGCATCGTGTATCCGCTCGTCGCGGGCCACGCGCAGGACAAGCCGCTGCGCGCTTCGAGCGCAACGGCGTAAGCGGCACGATGCGCAACGGCACGATGCCGCGCCGCGGCCACTGAGCCACTTGTGAGCCACTTGAGCCACTGAGCACACACGCGGCAACGTGTCGTATGTGCTGTTGTTCGACCCTACGCGACACTGCACGCACGGCACGGCATGCACGGCACGGCATGACCCCGGCGCGGCCGGCAGCGGGTTCATGATTCCCGCAACGCCGGCCGCGCCGTGCTCGCTTTAATATTACGTTTTAATTACAATCGGTGCGGCATCGCCAGACAATGGCGACAGCGCTGGCAACTGCGGTCGCATCGACGGCTGCGTCACGCGCTCAACCTCGTCCGCACCCATGGTTCTGAAAAAGAAAGCGCATTCCTCCACCGCCTACGCCAGCGTCGCCAAGCATCCGGTGCTCGCAGCGCGCTTGCCGGCATGGCGCTCGACACTCATCGTATTCGTCGCATTCGCCGCGTTCGCATCGCTTGTCGGGCGGGCGCTGTGGGTGCAGGTCGTGAATCGCGACTTCTACGTCGAGCAAGGTCAGAAGCGCTATCAGCGCACCCTCGAACTCGATGCGACGCGTGGACGCATCGTCGACCGGCACGGCGCGCTGCTCGCCGTCAGTCTCGCCACGTATGAAATCTGGGCGTCTCCGAAGCTGCTCGATCGCAACGCACTCGCGCCGCTCGCGCGTCTGCTCGGCCTGCCGCTTGCCGAGATCGAGCGGCGCGTGTCCGGCGACAAGACCTTCGTGCTGCTCAAACGCCAGGTGGACGCCGACACGGCGCAACGAATCAACCGGCTCGGCCTTGCCGGCATCACGCAGATCGCCGATTCGAAACGCTACTATCCGGAAGGCGAATCCGCCGCGCACGTGGTCGGCTTCACCGATATCGAAGACCACGGTCAGGAAGGCATCGAACTGGCCGCGAACGAACAGCTGAGCGGCGTACCGGGTCTGCGCGAGGTGATTCGCGATCGCCTCGGGCGCGTCGTCTATGAAACCCGGCCGCGCTTGCCGGCACGCAACGGCGCAACCGTCCAGTTGACCATCGACCGCCGCATCCAGCAGCTTGCGTATGCGCAGTTGAAAACAGCCATCGCGAAACATCGTGCCGAAGCAGGCAGCGTAGTCGTGCTCGACGCGCGCAATGGCGAGATTCTCGCGCTCGCGAACTACCCCAGCTTCGATCCGAACGACCGCGCCCGGCTGACCGGACGACAGTTGCGCAACCGCGCGGTGGTCGACACCTTCGAGCCCGGCTCGACCATCAAGCCGGTCGTCGTCGCGCTGTCGCTCGACGCGGGCAAAGTGCGTCCGCAGACGCTGATCGACACCGCGCCTGGCTCGTATCGCATCGGCTCGAACCTGATACACGACACATCCGACCACGGTCAAATGACTGTCGCACAGGCGCTGCAGAAATCGAGCAATATCGCGCTCGCGAAGCTCGCGCTCAATCTGCCCGCGCAAACGATCTGGACCACGTACCAGCAATACGGTCTGGGCCGCGCGCCGCAACTGATGTTTCCGGGCGTGGCCGCGGGCAAGGTGCGGCCATATGAACGCTGGCGGCCAATCGAACAGGCGACGATGGCGTATGGGTACGGGTTGTCGGCGTCGCTGCTGCAACTGGCGCAGGTCTACACCGTCTATGCTGGCGACGGCACGCTGCGGCCCGCGCAGTTGCTGCGGCCGACGGCGCCCGATGCGCAGACAGCCTCCACCGCGTCCGCTATCGACATGGACAACGTTGTCAAAGATTCAGCGTTGCACCACGCCGCCGGCGACGCCCCGAGTCATCCGGCAAATCACCCGCCATCGCACGTGCGGCGCGTCACGACGCCCGCCACTGCGGCGTCGATACGCGCGATGCTCGAAATGGCAACTGGCCCCGGCGGCACCGGTCAGGCCGCGGCAATCGAAGGCTATCGGGTCGGCGGCAAGACCGGCACCGCGCGCAAGCAGATTGGCGCGAGCTATGCGGCAAACCGCTACCGCGCGTTGTTCGTCGGCATCGCGCCGATGAGCGACCCGCGCCTGATCGTCGCGGTGATGATCGACGATCCGGCCGGGCGCGCATATTACGGCGGCACGGTGGCCGGGCCGGTGTTCTCGGCGGTCGCGGGCGGCGCGCTGCAACTGCTCGGTGTGCCGCCGGATGCGTGAGCCGCGGCGCAACGCAGCCAGCGAAGTGTCTTCAGCCGTCAGGTCTTCGGTTCGTAGATGGCCGAATCGCTATCCATGGTCTTGTATTTGTACGCGATGGGAATCGCCCGATCGTCAAACGACGCGCGCCGATCCAGCTTGCCCTTCTCCGCCAGCACGCTCACGGTCACTCGGCCCTTCAGGTCCTTCGCCACGATCGCCTCCGCAGTGCCGACGGTACGCACGTTCGGATCTTGCTCGGAGTAATCGAACGTCATCATGTGCCAGCGAGGTCCGTGTCGAGGCCCATACGCGTGCCGCGGCACGTTTATGTGAGAGGTCGGCATGACGTCGAACCCGCCCGCCACACAGCCGAGCAAGCCGCCCGCGCAGACCAGCGCGTTCGTACCGGACAGGTCGCGGCTGTTATAGATCAGTGCGGAAAACGGATACTGCCGTCCAATCGTGATCAGATCGTCGTTGCTGCCATACCACTTGTACCTGATTTGCTCTTTGGGACCCATCACCACGTGCGCATCGACGATCGCTTGCGCACCTTCGCGCGCGGTCCGCCAGTTTGGCGTGAGCTGGGACAAACCGGCGTGGTACGCATAGAGCGATTTTCCGTCCGACGCGAACAGCATCGTGCAGCCGTTCATCGCTCCGCCGGACACGACCACCGCTTCGCCAGGCTTGATACTCGCGAACGGCAACTTGATGGCGCCGACACCGTCCCGCCCATTGCCGAGCTTGATGACTTCCGCGCCCTGCAGATGCGACGCGGGACCGCTGCCCCAGAACGTGCCGGCGCTGATCTTCGACCTGGCGATCTGCGACGTGGTTTGCGTGCCGTCCCCGACCACGAGCACCTCCCGCCGGTGATCGTAGTCTGTCCCGCGTACCGCGCGCGGCCCATCCATATCCGTTACGTCGCGGTCCTTGCGGTAAAAGAAGAATGGCGCGCCAAAATTGGTTATCCGTTTGCCGTCGTCAAGCGGTGTCGCCGCGGGCATCACATTGATCGGGCCTTTACCGGCGATCCGCTTCAGATCGCCGCCGGCGCCCCATTTGCGCAACCGCGTTCGCGAGCTGACTGGCGAGTCCGAACCGCTCGACGTTGCACTGTCGACTTCTGCTACCGTCGACTCGCCGCTCGGACCGGCGACCGGCTCCTGTTCATGCATCTTGTCATCAGGCAGGCGAGGCGGATGCGTCGGACTCAACAGGTAGCCTGTCCTGCCATCGGGCAGCTTGACCGGCGCATTGAATGCCGGTTTGCGAATAATGCGCTCCTCCCCGGATGTGCGGAAACCGCTGGCTCCATAGGGAATCTTGAACCGTGGATAATCGAAGAGATCAATAGGCCTTGACGGCGATCCGCCGAAAGCCGGCACGGCAACGATGAGCGGCGTCTCCTTCCGGGACGCCACCCCGCTGTCGTTCACGTTGGATAGCTTGCCCCGGCTGGATCCCGATTGCGCCTTCGTCTTAGGCTGGACGACCTTATACGCATCCACCATTTTTTCCCGTAAATCATCGACATCCGCATCCTTTCCGTCGACTGCCTGATTGACGCCATCCAGCACGCTCCCCGCCACGCGTGAGAGACCGCCTTTCGGCGTAAGCGCCACGAAAGCGTCGACCACTCCGGCATAGCGGTAGATCTGCTCTTCCTCTTCGGCGCTTAATGCTTTCCCCTCGGTCGCTTTCTTGACCAGATCCCTGGCACTCGCAATAAATGATGCGAACGGCGATTTGGCCGCATTGGCCGATGCCGCAAGCACATCCTGCAGCGAATAGTCCGATTTGAGCTTCACACCGCCGATGTACCGCACCATGGGCTCACTGTTTTTCGGCGCCGCGCTACCGCCTGGCGACGCTTCAGCACGCGTTTCAGGCGGCGGATTCTGGATACGTGCATTCGCGACCGGACCGGCGCGCAAAAAAGCGAGGCGATCGAGCAGCGTGTCGTGGAGTTTGACCGCTTCGCTTTCTTCAATCGACAAGCGACCGCCGCGATCGTCCATGCGTTGGATCCAGCGTACCCGTTCATCGAACAGTTCGAATCGCTGCGTCATCTGAGCCGCGTCCGGATAGTGCTGCATCAGGTCTTCAGGCTTCCGGGCGGCGGGCCGGCCTTGCGCTTCGCCGCTCTGTTTTCCTTGCTGCACAGCGGAGGCTGCACTGCCTGCCGCACGAGACTGAATGCCCGATGTCGCGCCGGCAGCAGACTTGCCGCCACCGTCGCCGTCATCTCGCTTTGGAAGCCCGGGGTCTGTGCGCTTGCTCACTGTCGAGTAAGGTGACCGTCCCAGAATCTGCATGGCTTTTCCCCCAGGCTATGGACCCGCGCGGGTCGCAGCGGGCACAAAGAGTGAGCCAAGCGTACGTCACGCGGCAACCGCCATGTAGCGCTGGATCAGGACAGGCGTAAAAGCCCGGACCGCCGTGTTGCGCACCCCCAGGCAAGACAGTCGCGCGTTTTAAGCTTCATTTAATTCTTTGCTGTGACGATGACGTCATCCCCTGTTAAGCCGCCGAAGTCCAGGCGGCATTTTTTTGTCCGGCTCAGGCGCTGATCCGGATTCCGAACGCGCCGCACCAGCAAGGTGCGCAATCCGTTGCGCGTCAGGCCATCCGCCAGCCGTTCATCGCCGGCCGCTGCGCCGCGGGGGGGAACACATTCCACGAGCCGTCGTCATGGCGAAAGAACATGATCGACAGCGGACCGCCTGGCCGCGACGCTTCGACGCGCACACAGCGGCGGCCATATCCGGGCGCACGCGAAAAACGCATGACGCGCGCGGGCATCGCGGGCGTCGGCGCGAGCCACTTGTCGACAGCCCAGTGCAATGTCTTTCCGGTCGTGTTCATGACAGTCTCCTTGAGCGGCTGCTATCGCAAGTCATCGCGTCACGCCGCACGAGCGGCGAACCGGCCGCCCTTTCCCTTCGGTCCGCGCGCCACGCACGCCGTGATCAGACACAGCAGCGCACGCAAGGCCGCGACCGGATGCGTGAAGCACGCATGCACCTGCTCGCTGCGGCTTTCGCCAAACAGGCACCATGCGCAAAAGTGTTCGCAGTTGTTGGTCAGCAGGCGATAACGGTTTTCGCCGAGCCGCGAGCGCGCGCGACGCACGGCCTCGGCGCCGGCATACTTCGGACACGGATGCGGCCATACGGTGATCGCATGACCGGCGGCGAACTGTTCGAGCGTGACCTCGCCGATCGGACCGCGCTGGGCCGAGCCGGCGAAGCCGGCGTAGTGGACCACCTTGCCGTCGCCGACATAAATGCCGTGATGCGCATAGCCGCGCCGCTGCGTGATGAGGTGCGCGCCGGGAGCGGGTTCGTCGTCGAAGCCGTACACCGTGACATCGTTGACTGCGCAACCCGTCGCGCGTTGTGCGGCCGGTTGCTCGATCGTCACTGACTGGTAGAGGGTGTTCATGGCTTGCCCCGTTTGCGCTTCAAGTGTCCAACACAGTTGCGCAAGCTTTCGCATCATCCGGGCCAATGCCGGCAAGTCCTTGATCCAGCGAGGAAATGGCGACATTCCACGGCAGCCGATACGGGCCGCTGTATGCCTACGCCCAACAGCTTCGGCGCCGAACTGTTGGCTGCGATCGTTCATTTCGCTCGCATCATGCCCGTCCCGTCCGGGCGTGCGAGCGATAACGAATATGTTGGGCGTCCCAACGCTTCGGATCGCATTCTGTTGGGCGCCGCAGTGCGCAACCCGGCTGACGGATCCGCGCGCATCACGTGCCACGCGCCGGAATCGCCGGGCAATCAAGACGTTAGCGCCGCGGTGCAGGAACGGACACAAACTGGCATACCCCTTGCACCATTTTCCGCAGCTATCCTTGAACTCAACAGCCGACTCAACAGCCGCGCCACATCGGCTTTATCCGGAGATACACCATGGCCTCGATTGCTATCCACGACCTGTCGCACAGCCTCGCGCTCGATCGCAAGGCGATGACCGCGATCCGCGGCGGCGGCGGCGCTCCCTGGGTATTCGGCTGGATCCAGCCCTACGTGCGCAGTTCGCCGAGCATGGGTCCGGTCGTCAACCTGTACGAAGTGCAGAACAACTTCTACGCGGACCAGATGATCAACCAGTTCCAGACTGTCGATGTGCGCAACAGCGGCTCGAACTCGCACATCAATGTCGCGCCCGACGCGCTCAGCCGGAACACTGCGTGACCGATGCCGTGAGTTGCGCGAGCCACTTCCACTGGGTGTCGTTCGCGCGCTCGGACGCCGGGCGCGTGCGCGACATCAACGAAGACGCCTGTCTCGATGAACCGGCGCACGGGCGCTGGGCGGTCGCCGACGGCATGGGCGGCCATGCGGTCGGCGATCTCGCGAGCCGGCTCGTGATCGACAAGCTCAAACAGATGCCGGCTGCGGCGAACCTCACACTAGGCCTTGCACAGGCACGCGCGCAATTGCTCGACGCCAACCGGCAATTGCGTGACGAAGCGGTGCAACGTCAGGTGCAGCGAATCGGCAGCACCGTCGTCGTGCTGCTCGCGTGCGACCGCTTTTGCGGTTATCTGTGGGCAGGCGACAGCCGCATCTATCACTGCCGGCAAGGCCAGTTGCGTCAGTTGACGCGCGACCACAGCCAGGTCGAGGCAATGCGCGCGCTCGGCCAGTTGACCGACGAGGAAGCGCGCAACCATCCCGCGCATCACATCATTACGCGCGCAGTGGGCGCGACCGATCACCTCGCGCTGGACGAAGACGCGATCGAAGTCGCCGACGGCGACGTGTTCCTGTTATGCAGCGATGGACTATCGAATGAACTGAGCGACGCCGACATTCTCGCGACGCTGACCGCGCCGACACCGTTGGACTGCCGGCGCGTCACCGATGAACTCGTCAATCTCGCGCTGGCGCGCGGCGGCCGCGACAACGTCACCGCGGTCGTGATGCGGGCGGAAGATCCGCACGCGTCGGACAAGACGCTGCTGAATCCGACATACTGATTCGATCGCACTTCGCACTTCGCACTTCGCACTTCGCACTTCGCACTTCGCACTTCGCACTTCGCACTTCGCACTTCGCACTTCGCGCCTCGGGCGCGTGGCCGGCCAGCCTGCGCGTTGCAACCTGTGCGTCTGTGCGTCTGTGCCGGTGCATTACGCACGGCGCTCAACGCAGATCAGCTTCGCTTTCATCGGCATCGTCTGTCGCGCTGTTGCGCGTGGCGCCGCGCGACTGCGCAGAATGCCGGAAGTCCTTTGAATGCAACCCGTGTTTCTTCAACAGCATCTGAAGATGCGAGCGATTCATATCGACGCGCCGCGCCAGTTCCGCAACGGTGCCGCCGACCTCGCGCAGCCCGCGCTGCAGAAACGCTTTTTCCGCTTCATCGCTTGCCGCGCGCTTCGCGTCGCTAAGCGACAGCAGATTCGCCGTGCCCGCCTCGCCGTTCAGTGTCGCGGCATCGGACGACGCCCCGACAGCCGCCGGCGCATGAGCCATCGGCCGCATATCGACCGGCAAGTGATCGATATCGGCCATATCGCCGGCGAGACACGACAGGCGGTACATGACATTGCGCAACTCGCGAATATTGCCCGGGTAGGCATACGTCAGCAGAAAATCGCGCAGACGCGGTGTCATGCGGACCGGCCGGCGCTTCAATGCGCCGGCCGCTTCGTCGCTGAAATACGAGAACAGCAGTGGAATTTCGTCGCGGCGTTCGCGCAGCGGCGGCAGCGTGACGTGAATCACGCTGAGCCGGTAAAACAGATCTTCGCGAAACATCCCTTGCTCGCTCAGCTTGCGCAGGTTGCGGTTAGTCGCGGCGACGATTCGCGTATCCACCGCGATCGGCTCGTCGGACCCGACCCGCTGGATCTCATGCGCTTCGAGCACGCGCAGCAGCTTCACCTGGCCGGGCAGCGGAAGTTCGCCAATCTCGTCAAGAAAGATCGTGCCGGTATGCGCGCTTTCGAATTTGCCTTTGCGATCGCCGGACGCACCGGTAAACGCGCCCTTGCGATGCCCGAACAGTTCCGACTCGAGCAGATTGTCCGGAATCGCGCCGCAATTCACGGAGATAAACGGCTTGTCCGCGCGTCCGCCGTTCGCGTGAATCACTTTGGCCATCAACTCCTTGCCGGTGCCGCTCTCACCGTCGATCAGCACTGGCAGATCGGTCGGCGCGGCCTTTTCGGCAATTTCGAGGGCCTCGAGCAGTTTCGGATTGTCGCCGAACGTCCCTTCGAAGATAAAGCTGCGTTCGAGCAGCGCCTGGCGCCGCGCCCCGCGCGACCGAAGCAGATCCGCGGCCAAGCGCTCCGGTTCGGCCGCGGCGGCCTGCACAAAGCGCTCCTTGTGCGATAACTGCATCACCTCGTCGCGCAGCGCGCTCGCCTGGCGCAACAGCTTCTCGATCTCCGCACGTTCGAGACGCGACGACCAGCGCAGCGTCGAACGCAGAATTTCGATCTTTTCGATCAACCCGGCATAAGAAATGGCGGGGCTGCTGTCTTCCGGCTGGTCGAGTATTTTCATTACGCGCTCAACTGTTTCTGGACGAGCTGGTAATACATGCCCTTCCGGTTGACGAGTTCCTCATGCCGCCCCTGCTCGACAATCGCGCCTTCATACAGCACGAGGATCTTGTCCGCCCGCATGATCGTGCTCAACCGGTGCGCGATGATCACCGCAGTGCGGCCTTTCAGGATGTCGTGCATATTGCCGAGGATATTGCTCTCCGACTGCGTATCGAGCGCGGAAGTCGCTTCGTCGAACACGAGCAGCCGCGGGTCGTGATACAGCGCCCGCGCAATGCACAGCCGCTGGATCTGCCCGCCCGACAACCCGATGCCGCGCTCGCCGACCACCTGTTCGTAACCGAGCGGCATCTTGCTGATAAACGCATGCGCATCGGCCATCTTCGCGACCTCTTCAATACGGCGCCGGTCCGGCGTATCGTCGCCGCTCGCGATGTTTTCAGCGATGCTCCCGGAGAACAGCAGATTGGTCTGCATCACATAGCCGATCTGCGCGCGGTAGTACGCCTTGTCGATCACATTCAGGTCGTAGCCGTCCACGCTCATCTTCCCTTCGCTCGGCGTATAGAAACCGACCAGCAGCTTCGCGAGCGTCGTTTTGCCTGACCCGCTGCGGCCGACAATCGCCACCAGTTCGCCCGGCTTGATATCGAAGCTGATGTTTTCGAGCACGTACGGCGCATCGCCGTCGCCATAACGGAAGTAGACGCCGTTCAGACTGATTTCGCCCTGCAGGTCGGGCAGCATCACACGCGATTGCAGATCTTCAGGCTTCTGCTCGGGTTCGATGTCGAGCACGTCGCCGAGGCGCTCCATCGCCACACCGGCATCGTTGAGCATGCTCCACAAGCCGACCAGCCCCATCAATGGACTGAGCACGCTGCCCATGAACGCATTGAACGCGATCAACTGGCCGATCGTCATTTCGCGCGCGAGCACGAGGTTTGCGCCGACCCAGAGAATGGCGATCGTCGTCGCGGCGTTCAGCAGCTGACTGCCGAAGCCGACCATGATGTTGAATGCGTGCGCGCGATATTGCACCTCGAGCGATCGTGCATATTTCTTCTCCCAGCGCAGCCGCACCGGACGCTCGATGCCCATCCCCTTCACGGTCTCCACACCGGCCAGCGCTTCCATCAGGAACGACTTCGATTCGGTCGACGCGGCAAACACTTCGCGCGCATACGCCTTGATTTTCGGCGTGGCCAGCACGGTCAACGCGATAATCGGGATTACAAACGCAATCAGCGTGAGCGTCATCTTCACGTTGTAGAAGAACATGATCGCAAAGTAGATGAACACCATCAGCAGATTCAACGCCGTCGTGACCGTCGATTCGGTCAGGAATGCGCGAATCGTCTGGTTCTCCTGGAAGCGCGCGAAGATGTCGCCGGTCTTGCGTTTCGCAAAGAACGAGAACGGCAGCGACATCGTATGCCTGAAGAACTGCGACATCATCGCGAAGTCCATATTGCGGACCATAAAGTTCGACAGATACGCGCGAATCGTCGACATCAGCTGCGTAAACACGTTCGAGATGATCAACCCGATAATGAGCAGATGCAGCAGCCCGATATTCTGGTGAACGATCACGCCATCCAGGATGTTCTGAATGATCAGCGGCGGAATCACACCGAGCACCTGAATCACGAACGTCGCGAGAAACAGGTAGCCCAGTATCTTGCGATACGGCCTCAGATAGCCGATAAAGCGTAGCCATGGCGAACGCGACGCGGCCAGTTGCACGAGATTCGCGCCCGGCGTGAACAACAGGCAGGTGCCGCTCCAGCCGCGTTCGAAATCCTCGACCGCGAGCTTTCTGAAGCCGAGCGCCGGGTCCGCGAGCCACACGTCATCGCGCGATACGCCGTATACCACCACGTAGTGGTAACCCTCCCAGTGAACGATAAACGGCAGATCGAAGCCGCGCAGCGCGTCGAACGTGCATTGCACGCCACGCGTCGTGAAGCCGAGCGACTCGCCCGCGCGCGCGAGGCTGTCCAGCGTCGCGCCCTGGGTCGTCACGTTCGCGAGTTCGCGCAGCTTGCCGAGCGTCATCGGAATGCCATAGTGCTTGCAGACCATCGCGAGACAGGCCGCGCCGCAATCCATTTCTTCGGCCTGCTCAACCAGCGCGAAGCGGCGGATCACGCGCTCGCCGAATTCCGGCTTCGTATGCAGATCGAGCATCAACGGCCGCTTGCGGCGCTGTTCGAGCCGCTTCTGGCGTTCCAGTTCGCGGTCCGAATAGCGGATCCGCTCGTCGAGCACTTCACGCAATTTCGGATTGCGCTCGAGGATGAAGTGCACGGTACGCTCGGGAATTACAAGCAAACGCGTGTCGGTGCTCGCCACCACGGAGGTGGTTTGCTCCTGGCGCATCAGGCACGCCTTTTCGCCGAAAATCTCGCCGTCGCGCAACGTGGCGATCGTATAGTCGTGCCCGGCCTCGTGACGCACGATCTTCACTTCACCCTGACGCACCACATACAGCCGGCGATCATCGCGCGCATCCTGCTTGAGGATTTCCTTGCCCGCGCTGACGCGCTTGACCCCGACGCTGCGCACGTATTCTTCAAGCTCGGCCTTGTTGAGCTTGCCGCGCAGATCGAACAGCTGCGCGACAAAACCGCCTGCCGAATTGATCGCCACATAGCTCGCGACGAACGCGTGCGCGGCCTGATTCGCAACAATGACCGGCTCGATTTCCGCATGCGGGATAAACAGCAGCTCTGTCTTTGCGGAAGAACGCACCGACGATTCATGCGTATAGGCGCGCAGCATGGCGAGCTCGCCAAAGATCTCGCCTTGCTTGCGCACGCCCATGCTGATTTCCTTGCCGTGCTCTTCGGTAAAGATGCGCACGGACCCCGACTTGATCACGAACAGTCCGTCGGCCGGGTCGCCTGCATTGCAGATGGTCTCGCCGAATGTATAAAAGCGCGACTGCGCGTGGGCGGCAAGCCGCTCGAGTTCGTCGCGAGAAAACGGCGACAGGATTTCAACCGACGCGAGGAAATCGGCGGTGGACGGCGAGGTTTGCGGAGCGTCCATATCAGTGCGGTCCAGAGCCTCTGAAGGCGAGAGCGGCATGCGGCGGCGTGCGCCGTCAACGCGCCTCGATAATGTGTTCCTGCGCACGGGCCATCAGCCATTCCTCACGCAGGAGCCGCCTGATCTCCGCCGCGACGTCCGCATCGAGCGCCGCCGGACACTTCGCGGTGACCGCGAAAATTTCGAAACAGGTCCGGTCATCCGATGTAAAAGGTCCGAGCAGATCGCCGGCTGCCGCATTGAAAATCTTCGCTTCGATATCCGGCTTCAGCGAGCCGCGCAGCACCTTGCCGATCACGCCGCCCGCCGCACCCGTATCGGCAATCGAATGTTCACGCGCCATATCCGCGAAACTGTCCGGATCGTCGTGCAGATACGAAATCATCTCCTTGGCCTTGCCTTCGCTATCGAGCACGATATGGCTCACCTCGATCGCGTCGAACTTCGGTGAATTCAGCGAGAAGTACGCTTCGATCGCATGGTCGTCCGCGATCTTGTCGAGCATCTTTTCCTGGTACAGGCCGTCGGCAATGAACGCCTCGAACTGATCGAGCGACACACCAAGCGCATCGAGATACTGGTTCGTCTCGGCCGCGCGATGCAGGCCGCGCACACGGCGAAACTGGTCCGCACGCTGCTGGATCTCGTCCGCATCGACCGTGATGCCCTGCTTCTTCGCCGCATGCACAGTCAGCTTGTCGCGCACGAGTTGCTCAATCAGGCTTTCGAACTGGCCGGTCAGCTTCAGCAAGCGGATGAACTCGGCATCGTCGACCACTTCATCATCGATTCTTACAATCGCGGTCATCTCCTTCTCCTCGAATGGGCAGCTCGTGCTTTCCGATACGTTCAATACAGGCGCGTGGTCGTGTGGTGTTATCCGGCCAGTTGCCGGAACGGGTCGAGCCCCAGGTCGATCAACCGGCGTTCCCTGACGACAATCTCGGCGCTTGCGGTCATGCCGTAACGCAACGGGTAACGCGTATCCGCCACCTGGTAGTAATCCTTGTCGAGCGTCACGCGGCCCTCGTAGACGGGTTGCTTGTCCGGCCCCGACGGTTTGGTCGCGGGTGAAATATAAGCAAGCGTGCCCTTGACGATTCCATAGCGCTGGTAAGGAAACGCGCTGAACTTCATTTTCACCGGCATGCCCTCGTGCAAAAACGCGCGGTCGCGTTCGGCGATATCGATCTTCAGCACCGGACGCGCGTCTTTCGGTGCAATGCCGCCGAGCGGCGCGTTGGCCTGAATCTTGTCGCCCGGTTGCGTCGACGTGACATCCGTAATCACGCCGGACACCGGCGCGAGAATCAGCAGAAAATTGTCCTTGTCGATATTCTCGAAACGAATCCGCGCTGCAGCGTCCGACACCAGACGCGCGGTTTGCAGTTGCAGGCGCAACTTGTCCTCGGTGCTGGTAATCTCACGCACCGCCGCGTCGTATTGCAGTTTCAGGCTGGTCGTCTGCTGGCCGCTGGTTTCGAGTTGCGCATTCGCCTCGGCAAATTCGTGGCTCAAGCGGAAATCCAGTTCGGTCAGTTTCGATTGCGCGACACGGTACGCGTTTTCCGCCTCCAGATACGCGTTACGCTTCTGTTCCACCTGCAATTCCGCGACCCCGCCGCCGCCTGGCTGGGCGAACAGACGCGAGTACCGGTCGAGGTCGACGCGCGCGGCATCGCGCGCGCGGCGCGCGTTGTCGAGCGCGCTGCGCGCTTCTTCCAGTTGCGCTTTCTGCCCTTCGGCAAGCTTGGTCGTGCCTTCCGACACGCGGTTTTCATGCAGGCGCTCTTCCACGTCGAGCTGATCCTTGAGCGCCGCCGCCTTGCGCTGCATCAGTTCCTTCTTCTCGGGGAACTGCTTCCATTCACGCTCCGCGTCATCGAGCTTCAATTGCGCCTGCAACGCGTTGGTCGCCGCCTCGATCGCGCCGCGCGCATTCAGGCGCGCGAGCACATCGCCTTTCGACACCGGCTGACCTTCCGCGATAAAGAGGTCCGCGAGTTCTCCGTCGATCGGCGCATAGATACGCCGCACGTCGGACTCCGGCGACAACGTGCCCTGCGCGGTGACGATCACATCCGCTCGGCCGACGAACGACCACAGCAAACCGGCGAAGACCAGTGCGACCATCGCAAGCACGAGCGCCTGTGCAATGCGCACCGGTTCCGCGGTCAGAATTGCGATGCCTTCGACGCTGTGGTCTTCCAGCGCCTCGTGCAGCGGCTTAAGGTGAGGATCGCGCTTCACCGTCTTCGCCTCCGATCAATGCGAGCTTCGCTTTCAGCAAGCCGGGCTCGAGCACCATCCGCAGTTCTTCGAGCGAACGGCGCTGCAACGCGCATTCCGCATCGATATCTTCCAGCAGTTGATCCCATTGCGACGGGTGGTCCGCCTTCAGTTGTGTATAGACGCGCATGCCCTGCTGCGCGGCGGACTGCGCATCGGACAGCAAACGCGCCTGGCCGCGAAAGCGCTCGGAAATGCCGGATTCGAGCCGCTGCGTGCCGCCGATCGAACCGTTCGCACGATACTGGCGCCAAAGCGTCTGCGCGCGCGCGAGCTGGTCATGAGCGTGGACCAGTGCGTTATCGCGCAGCGCCGCGACGTCCGGCTCGATTGCGTGCGCGAACCAGCCGTCTTCGAGCGGATCGAGTCCCGCATAGAACGCAAGCAGCCGTTGCTGATAGTCCTTGCCGCCGCGATTGCTTCGCAAGTCCGCGAATTGCGCAGCGAGTGCCTTCTTGTGCGCGTATTCGGCCGCAATCTCGGCGGACCATGCACCGCCCGCGATGTTTCGCCATGCGTCGAGCGCCTGTTCGACAGCGCCGCGCTGCCAGGCGGCAAGCGCTGCGTCATGCGCACCGACGAGACCGGCCGACGGCAAGCGCGACGCCGCCAGTTGCCGGTATTGCGCCTGAAACGGCGGTGTCGAGAAATGCACCTGTTTCATTTGGGCGAGCAGCGGACCCAGATGCCGCGCAAGCAATGCGTTGAGCAAATCCGTGTATTGCCGCACATCTGCGCGCAAGCCGTCGAGGCCGGTGAGCCGCGGATAACGCTGCGCATAGTCGTCGAACACCGCGACGAGCGCATCGGGTTTGTCGCGAATCAGTACGGTGCCGATCGTCGCATTGAGCCGATCGATCGCGGCCACGTAGACCGAGTCGTCGCTTTGCAGCTTGCGCAGATGACTCAATGCCAGCGCATACGGATCGGCGAATTGCGGCACATAAGAAGCAATGCGATCGAGCGTGCGCTGATGGCTTTTTGGATCGTCGTCCCAGTGCTGCAGCAGACCGTTGATGCGGTCTTCATCGCCATAGATGCGAATCGGCGCTTCGCCTTCGCCGGCAGTCGCATTGCCGCCCGCAGCGCCGGCACTGTTGCGCCGCATCACAAAGCGTTCGAGATTGCCGACCCATTGCAGTTCGTCGATCAGCGGCGCCGTATCCGCATTGCCGGCGCTCGACACTTTCATCCCGCCGATCAGCGCGTCCGCGCGGTCGAACTGGCGCGCCTGCAATGCGTCGAGCCAGCCGGGCACGCGCGCCTTCATCAACGCGACGCTTGCCAACGTCTTGACCGCATCGTCCGACGGATGGCGCATCAGATATTCGTTCGCCAGCACGATCGCACGCTCGTCATCGCCGCTTGCAAGACGATGCTTGAGCTCGCGTTCCGACTCGCCCCGCATGTACAGCGCCGTCGCGACAGCCGCGATCAGCATGAGCGCCGCCAGCGTACCGAAGCCGATGCGGCGCAGCGCGGTGCGATCGCCGCCGGAAAACGCGCGCGCGAACTCGATCGCGAGCGCGCTGAAGCGGTGCCGCGGACGGCGCGAGCGCGCGTCGTCCGGCGCCGCGTCGGCTGCGGCCGGCCGCGCGGCCTCGTTGACCTCATCCTCGCGTTGCACCGCGCGATCGACGTAGAAGATGTCGAGAAACGAATGCGCGGCGCCGACGAAGGTCGTCTTGTCCATATCGATCGCGGGTTCCACCGGCGGCGCCGGTCGTACGGGCACACTGGCCGCGGCCGGTTGCGGGGCGTCGTCGCGCCGCGTACTGCGTGCGGTCAGATGCGTGACGGTCGGCTCGACCTCGAGCGCCTTGCGCAGCTTCACCCGGTAAACGAAGTGGTCGCTGCCGAATCCAAGCAGGTCGCCGTCATGAAGCGCGACGGCGGATTCGTCCAGCCGATTTCCTCCGACAAACGTGCCGTTCGTGCTGCCGAGATCTTCGACATAGGGCTGCGCGCCGCGCAAAAAGAGGTGCGCATGGCGGCGCGAGATGTAGTTCACCTGATGAGGGTAGCGCTCCTTGTAGCGTGCAAACAGCGAGTCCGTTTTGCTGACGAGAAACGGGAACGCATGCACATCGATCGGTTCGAGGTCCAGATCCGCGCGTTCGGGCGTCAACGTGACGCTCACTTGCTGCGCCGCGCGCGCGGCGGCCGGATCGAATGCGCGCGGCTCGATACCGACGCGATACGCGAGTTCGCCGCCAAAGCACAATTCGTCGCCGGCGCGCACGCGGCTCGGCGATTCGCGCACGCTCGCGCCATTCACCGCCGTGCCGTTCTTGCTGTCGAGATCGGCGACATATACCGCGCCATGCTCGAAGAAAATGCGTGCGTGGCGCCGGGACAGCCGCGCCACGCGCTCGTGCGGATAATCGGCGAACGGTGCCTCGCTGCGGCCGATCGCGAACAGACTTTCGCTAATGCGGATCACACCCAGCGCCGGATGCGAAACCGGCACGAGCACGACATCGAACTCCTGGTCCAGAGTCGCGCGCATCTCAGCAATCGGAGCTTCGCCGGGATTCATCTTTCTGCATCACTAATCGTATACCAGCAGACGCCTGCGCTGGATGCACGCGTCAGAGGAATGCCGTCAGAAAACGCGGCGGAGGGCGCGCGGGCGGCCCGAAGCACGGGTCCGCCGGCACACAGCGATTGTAAGTCACGCATGACGGGAGTCAATTTTCCGTACCCTTCACTTGCATCTGGATATCGACGGGCGGCCAGCCGCCGCCGAGCGCCTTATAGAGCAATACCGTATCGGACAGAATCTGCTGATGGTTCGACAGCAGATCGAGCTGCGCTTCGAGGTACGACCGGTCGGTTTCGAACACGTCGAGCTGCGAGATCACCCCTTCCTTCAGTTGCGCATTCACCTGGTCCGCGACAATGTGCAGACGCTCGACCTGCTGCTGCAACTCGACGCGCTGCGCCTTGTGCGCATTCAGATTGACGAGCGCGCTTTCCACTTCCTCGAATGCACCCATCACCGTACGCCGGTATTCCTGTTCGGATACCGTGACTTGCGCTTCAGTCGTCTTCACATGCGCGCGCACGCTTGGGTCGAGAATCGGAATGTTGATGCTCGGCATCACGCCGAACGTGAACGATTTCAGCAAGTCCGACAAAGCGAGGCTCGCCGTGCCGCCGTGCGCGGTGAGGCTCACGGTCGGCAATTGCGCGAGCTTCGCTTCGCCGACCAGGTCATACGCTTCGAGCACGCGTAGTTCCGACGCGACAATGTCGGGGCGGCGCGCCAGCAACTGGGACGGCAAGCCCGCCGGCACCAGCGGCAGTTGCACGCGCTGCTGCAAATGCCCGGACGGCACCTTGTACTCGCCGGCCGGCACGCCGATCAGCGTGCATAGCGCGTTGTTCGCGAGGTCGCGTGAGCGGCGCAGATCGAGCAGGTCCTTGGTCAAGCGGTTGATCTCGGCCTGCTGGCGCAACACTTGCGTCTTCGGGATCAAACCGTTCGCGCTCATCCCTTCGAAAATGGTCAGGATCTGCCGGTTCGCGTCGATCATCTTTTGCTGCTGCTCGAGCTGGTCGTCGAATTGCAGGATCTGGAAGTACGTGGTTGACACGTTTGACACGAGTTCCAGGTAACCCGCGCGCCAATCGGCTTCGCTTGCGCGAAATTCGGCCTTTTGCGCCTGCACGCCCTTCTCGACCTTGCCCCAGATGTCGATATCCCAATTCACCTGCGTGGCGAGGTTGTATTGCTTTGAAAACGGCAAGCCCGTGGTTTTTTCGAAGTTCGCGCCGGCGCCGACGTCCATCGTCGGCAATGCGCCCGCTTTCGCTTCGGCGATCTGCGCGCCGGCCACATTGATGCGCGCGGCGAGAATCTTGATGTCGAAGTTGCCTTCGATCGACTTCGCAATCAGCGTGTTCAGGTACGGGTCCTGAAAGCTCTTCCACCAGTCGGGCTCGATCGTGTCCGCGGCGGAGATCGACGAGCCCGTGTGGTCGGTCCACGATGCCTTGGCCGGTGTGTCGGGCCGATGATAGTCCGGCACGTGCGCGTCGATGCAGCCGCCGAGCAATGCGGCCGCGAGGAGCGCCTGTGCGGCGACGGCGGTCGCCGCGGCGCGGCGCGCTATCGCGCGGCCAGCGCGGCGCTGCGTTGCAACGCAATGGTGCATACCGCCCGGCACGCAGCGAACCAATGAACGGGGCAACGCGAACACGGTATTCTCCGATCGAACCTGCCGATGCCGCACAGCGAACACGCGCGATTCAAGTAAAGCACGTCCCGCGCGGCATCTCTATCGATGTCGGCGTGATTCGTGGGTTTGGAGTGCGCGCTTCTGGCGGGCCGTGGCGGGTGGTGTGGAAAGGACGATTCTGCTTATGCGCTTTTTGACGCGCGACTGCGGGTACGGCAATGATGCTTCCGGCTCGGCCCGTGGAAGGCCCGGTCCAGCCTTCCGCGGAACCGTCAGGCTTCTTAATGAACGTCGACGTGGTTCGTCGCGGTCATCGTCGGCGTGATCGTGGTGTCGAAGTTCTTGGCGAAGGCATTGCCGTTGCCGCTCACGTTGTTGATGCCGAGCGACTGGTCGACGAGCTGCTGCGCGCTCACGTTCTTGCTGTTGTCGAACTTGAACGACAGGCTCGGAAAGTACGGGTAAGCGATATAGCCGCCACGCACGGCTTTCATCGCGCGGCTGTCGAGTGGTTCGGCAACGTGCAGGTCTTTGATCATCAGCGAGTTCATCACGGTTCTCCTAAGAGGTGAGCGCAGGGTCTGCGATTTCGGGTTCGAGCATTCGTTGTCTGCTCGGGCCTGACTCACGCACAGGTTGTGCCAGTGTTGAACGCGCTTGCGGGCAAAGCATGCAACGCATTGAAAATACGGGCTGTTTCGGCCACTCGCGAATGCGTGCGCGGAATTTCTGCCGGCACGGCCGGTTCGCTAACCGATGGCGAGGCGCCAACACCGCCTGTTCGAGTGTTGGTGTGCGAACCACACCTTCGTCACTTTGCGATCACCGTGATCTTCTTCGAATAGATCGGCGGATCATGCGGCACGTGCCGGTCGTCGCCCATCAGCAATTGCAGCGTGTGCTTACCGGGCGGCAATTCGATCATCGTTTCGGTTTCGCCAGCACCGAAATGCAGATGCTGGCGGTCCGACGGAATTTCCTGATCCATCGGCGGCAAGTCGCAATCGATCAGCAAATGGTGATGGCCGGTGTTCGGATATTTGACGCCTTTAGGCGCGACGCCCATATAGCGCAACCCGAACCATACGCGAAACGGCTTGTTTGCGGGCACGACCTGACCGTCGTTCGGATAGCCGATATACGCAACCGCATCGCGCGGCGCCGGCGTCGTGCCGGCCGATGCGATGTTCGACATGAAAGAACACATCAACGCGGCAAGCGCCGCTGCGGCAAGGATCTTGTACATGAGTCGTGCTCTCCGTCGTCGCGTCGCCTGGCCCGCTGTTACTGCGCACGCGCGTTGCGCATCGCAACCGGCAGCATCCCTATCCATCCGGCGCCCGCGAGCCAAAAGGTCTTGAGCGAACGCTATTTGACGATGATCGTGATCTTCTTCGAGTAAACCGGCGGCACGTGCGGCACGTGATTCTGGTCGCCCAGCAGCAACTGCAGCGTGTGCTTGCCTGGCGGCAACTCGATGCGCGCATCGGTCTCGCCTGCGCCGAAATGCAGGTGCTGGCGGTCGGACGGAATTTCCTGATCGAGCGGCGGCAAGTCAGTGTCGATCAGCAGATGATGGTGCCCGGTATTGGGCACATTGACGCCCTTCGGGCACACGCCCATATTGCGCAGCCCCATCCGGACCCACAGCTTGCCGCCCTGAATGACCGCGCCGTCATAAGGCCAGATGATGTATTCCTGCGCGCCCGGCGGCGAGGGTGTCTGCGCGGCGGCATGCGCGCGCGAGTGCCCGAGAACAACGCACGCGACCAGCGAGACGAACAGCACGGCCAGCATGCCCGACGTTCTTGTTCTTCGCATGGCGCATTCTCCCGAAGGAAGGTCAGGGCTTTGCGATTCTGCTTTAGCTTAGGACGGAACTTGCCAAAAAGATACGCGCCGCTCGTTAACGTTCTGACGTTCGGACTGCGTGCTATCTTTTCGATGACGGCCGGCGAGACGTTCCGTAGCTATAACGGTCCACCACGGACAGGATTGAATATGTGGCGAAAACTCCTGCTGGTATGCATGATCGGGATCGGCAACGCCTATTCGGCCGGCGCTGATACAGACATCGCGCAAGCGGCCGGCGCGGCGGCGCAAAACGCTGTGATGCGCAGCGTTGCAGATCCCACCCGTCATGCGCATCCAACGGCAGGCGTCGGCGATCGCGTCGCCGGCCGCAAGGTGGCGCTTGTCATCGCCAATGGCGACTATCCGGCAAGTCCGCTTGCGAACGCGAGGCGCGACGCGCAAGCGGTCAGTGCCGCATTGAAGTCGTTGGGCTTCGACGTGATTAGCCGCGCCGACGCGACGCCGCAGCAAATGAATGATGCAATTGCCGAATTCGGCGAGCGCCTGCAGGCGGGCGGCATGGGCCTCTTTTACTTCGCCGGGCATGGCATTCAAACCGCACGCTCCACGTTGCTGCTGCCGGCAGGCAGCAACGCGCTCGCACCTTCGGCCATGGTGCGCGACGGCATCGATCTGACCGCCGTATTGCGCGTGATGTCCGCGAAGCGTGCGCAGCGGCATAACGTGCTCGTGCTCGACGCCTGTCTCGCGCAGCCGTTCGCCGCTCCGGCGCGGCCCAGCGACGCACTGCCGGCACTGCCGCCCGATACGTCGATTACCTACGCGACGGCGCCCGGCGGATTCGCGTTGGACGGTGCGCAAAATGGCATGCTGACGGCCGCATGGTTGCATGCGTTGCAAAGTACCCACGGCGATGACGTCGACACGATTGCCCGGCTGGCTGCGCACGAAGTCTCGTTAGCCACGCATGGTCGACAACAGCCATGGACCGCGTCGACATCGAGCAGCGCGCTGAGCCTGAGCGGCGGCGACCCACACACCTTCGACGCGTCGCAGCGTATCGCGCTCGCTCGCACGCCGATGGATGACTCTTCTGCGCCGACGCAAAGCCGCGGCATCATGCCCAAGGACAGCAGCGAACAATACGAACTGACGTTCTGGGACTCGATCAAGGACAGCAATTACGCAAGCGATTACGAAGCGTATCTGAAAGCCTATCCGAATGGACGCTTCGCGACGCTGGCGCGTGCGCGCATCGACCGGCTCAAGGCAGCCGCATCGGCGCCGAAACCGTCCACGGCTCCCGCGCCGCAAGCGGCGCCGATACCCGCACCGGCACCCGCACCACAGCCGCAACATCCGATCGTAACGACACCCGCACCATCGCCCTCGCCCGCGCCGCCGGCGGCTGCTCAACCCGTCCCCAAGGCAACGCCAACCGCCAGCAGCGAAAGCAAGGACTGCGCGAGCTGCCCGGTGATGATCGCGCTACCTGCCGGTTCATTCACGATGGGCAGCAACTACGACGATCCATCCGAAAAGCCGCCGCACCATGTGACGATCGCCGCACCGTTCGCGATCGGCAAATACGAAGTGACGGTCGAGCAGTGGAACGCATGCGCGGACGCGAACGGCTGCCCGCGTCTGTCTCCGGAAAACAATGCTGTCAAGAATGCGCCGGCCCGCGATCTGAGCTGGGACGACGCGCAGCTCTACGTCAAATGGCTCGCTAAAACGACCGGCAAGCCTTACCGTCTGCCGACCGAATCCGAATGGGAATACGCGGATCGCGCAGGCACTACGACAAAGTACTGGTGGGGCGACCAGATGCGCAAAGGCCAGGCGAATTGCAAGGACTGCGGCGACCCGTGGCATAAGGAAGGCCCGGAAAGCGTCGGTTCGTTCGCGCAAAATCCGTATGGGCTGCACGACATGAACGGCAGTGTGTGGGAATGGGTCAGCGACTGCTGGCACAACTCATATCAGAGCGCGCCGAACGACGGCCGCACGTGGGACGCGCCGGGCTGCAATATGCGCGTGATTCGCGGCGGCTCGTGGCGTGAAGGCAGCGACTATATGCTGACTTCGACGCGCTTCAAGTACAGCCAGAGCGTGCGTCAGTCGCAGGACGGCTTCCGTGTCGCGAAGGACCTCAAATAAAGCCGCAGCGCGTGTTTTAGTGTCCGCGCGCGCGGGTCGTGATCGGCACAATGTCCGCGACGATCCGCTCCTGTCCGACTTTTGCAGCGATCTGCCTGAGTCTTGTATCGAGCGCGTGTAGATAGTCGGCGCGCGCCTCGCTTTCCGGTCGCAAGCTATCGAACAACGGCGCCGGCGTAATCAGCAGCACCACCAGTTCGGTGCCGAACGGCTTCGACACGATCCAGTCACCCGCCGAACCGATTGTCGCCACATAATGCGCGGGCGCCTGATTGTCCTTCGCACGCGGCCCCGGCACCATATGGATGACACTGCCGTCCAGCATGTAGTAATCGATGTTCACATACGAGTCGTAACCGGGCGTTGTCACATCGACGACAAGCGGGTCGCCTTCGGTAAGCTGTGCGCCGGGCGCATGCATACGCAGCGCAGCGAGGTGACCGGTCTGCCAGTTGCGCGCCCAGTACGGCGCATATTCGTCGAGCACTTCACAGGTGTCCGCGCCGAGCGGTTGCACGGCGAGCTTGAGCGCATCGACGCCCGGCATCGTGCCCACCGTTTCCTTCAGCTTGTCGATACCGCCTGGTTGCGCGACGAAGCCGCGCAGTTGCACTGCGCGGCCGTCGATCGATGCGGCTAGTGCTGAACACGGCAGCTTCGCAAGCAATGGCGCAACCATCGCAAGCGTAGGCGGCGGGGCAGGAACGGCGCGCGAGCTCTGGTCAGGCGTTGGCGATTCCGCGCGCGGCGCCGCAGGCGCGATCGCCTGAACCGCTGCGGCCTGCGATGCGCGCTGCACCGGCGTGTCAGACGCGGCAGACAGTTGCCGGTCGGCATCCTGCTCGACTGGCGACAGACGATGGCGATACACGCCAACGCCTGCCGCGATCAGTACGGCAAGGCCCGCGACGCCTGCCTTCAACGGCCAGCCGGACAGCGCATTGAACGCGCCGCCGCCTTTGCCCGACGCGCCATTCGCCGCGCGCGGCTCATCGATGCAGAACCCCTCGACAAAGCGCGCAACGCTCGGTGTGCGCGTTGCACGATCGAACGACAACGCCGCCCGCAACGCACGCCATTGCCGTGCGCCAAGCTGATCGGGTCGGCGCGGCTCGCGATGCGCCGCGCGTGCCTGGGTCGCCGCGATCCGCTCGAACGGATGGCGCCCGGTCAGCAGTTCGTACGTAATGCAGCCAAGCGCGTAAATGTCGTCGCGCGGGTCGGGTTCCAGATGCTCGAGCATTTCCGGGCTCGCATACGCGGGCGTCAATGCGCCGAGGCTGCCCGGGTCGAAGACGGTCGCATCGTTTTCTTCCTCGGTACGCTGGAATACGCGCGCAATGCCGAAGTCGATCACCTTCACTTCACCGGTTTCGGTGAGAAACACGTTAGCCGGCTTGAAATCGCAATGCACAAAACCGCGTTCGTGCGCGTACGCGAGCGCGGCGGACATGCCGCGCACGATCGGCAGCGCCGCGCCGACCGGCATGCCGTGAAAATCAGGCGTACGCAGAATCTGGCTGAGCGGCTTGCCGGACAGATACTCCATCGTCAGGTAGACGATCGCGCCGTCGCGATCGAAGTCGTACACCGTGACGATGTTCCGGTGCGCGAGCACCTGCGCCTTGCGCGCCTCGCGCTGCAGCGCGATCAGCGACTTCGGGTTGCCGCGGAACTGCACGTTGAGCACCTTGATCGCGACATAAGGCTTGCGATCCGATGCTTCCAGCTTGCGCAGATCGAGCGCCTTGTACACGGTGCCCATGCCGCCGACGCCCAGACATTCTTCGAGCACGAAGCGGTTGTTCAGCGTATCGCCGGTGCCTTTGACGTGATCCGGCGACGCGCTCTGCGCGAGCGTCGCGCCGAACGTGCCGGATGGCGACGACGGCGCGGGCGGCACGCGCAATGCCGCGGAATCGTCGACTACCGTCGTGCCGCCTTGCCCGGACGCCGTTTGCACACGCGTTTCGTCGCCGCCCGTCGCAACATTCGACACCGGCAATTGCTCGATCCGGCGGCGTATTTCCGCATGAAGATCCGCCGGCAGCGGCGTGCGTGCGTGCGCTTCGCCGAGTATGTCGAGGAGCCGCGCGGAACCCAGGCCTTCGGTCGTCAATGTGCTGTCGAGCCGCGCAACGAACGCATCGTGCGAAAGCACGCCGCTCTGGTAATCCCGGATCAGATGCGCAAGGTTGGCCATGGGTGCAAAGCGATGCAGCGCTCGCTGGACGAAGAGTGATCCTGTCGTAATCAATTACATGCGCTCATTCGATAGTAGCCCGCACGTTTCTCTTTCGCAAACATCTGCTGCAAGCGATCAAGCGGATGTGTTGCGAAGCGGCCAACAGCACCGGGCAGTCAGTTGGCCTCGAACCGTCATCGTCAATGCACGCCCTCTGTTGCGGCGTGCGCGCCGATCTCATTGCAGGCGGATGAGCCTTTATCCATCAATGGCTTGATCGCTTTACCGCTGCTTGCGTGCGCGCCTGGCACAACCTGTGCGTGAGTGACGCCCGAGCAGACAAGATGCTCAAACGAACCGCAAGACCTTTCTATTCCCAGTTAGGAGAACTTTCATGAAATCGCTGACCATCAAAGACCTGTCGCTGACCGAACAACTCGACAGCCGCGCAATGAAGGCTGTCCGCGGCGGCTATATCGCTTTCCCGTACTATCCGAGCCAGTCGTTCAAGTTCGATAACAGCAAGACGGTCAATGCACAGCAGCTTGTAAACCAGTCGATGGATATCAGCAACGTCAGCAACAACGGCAATGCGTTCACGAAGAACTTCGACACGACGATCACGCCGACCATGACGGGCACCAACCACGTCACCGTGTACTGATCACAACGACGCTTGCACGGGGGACCGGGAGCGCCTGAGCCGCATGCGCTCCCAGTCGTCGCAGTCCGCCTGTTTGCTGTTGTTTCGCCGCTGTGTGCCGCTGTCCGTCTTCACCGCCTTTCGATTTCCCTGGAGAACCATCATGTCATCCATCGTTATCAGCGATCTGTCCGGCGCCCGGACACTCGACCGTCGCGCGATGTCCGCCGTCGCAGGCGGCGGTGTGCCCGGTAACTCATGGCTTGCCGGCCTCGGTCCGGTTGCCAACGTGAATATCGGCATCAACCAGAACATCACGCAGATGCAATATGTGAATGTCGAAGCACTGAATAACATCGGTGTGATCGGCGCGGGCTTCGTGCCGCCGAACCTGAACGTGAGCCCGAAGCTTTGGGCCAGCACGAACGCGGTTGTGTAAGCACACGCCGCTGTGGAGGATCGGGGGCCTCCGCATCGTGCGCTAACGCGCTGTGCACACATTCGCGCCTGCGCGTTTTTCCTATACTGGTGGTTCGAGCCCTATGCGGCTCGTGCAAGGTCTCATGCGATGCAATGTCCGCATGAACTGTTTGCATACGGTCCGTACGGATCAAGCATCGGGAACAGCCATGACCAAGCTCGTAATCAAAGACCTTTCCGCCAGCGTCGAACTCGACCGCGAGGCAATGACCGCGATCGTCGGCGGTGCGCGTGTCGGCGCACGCTTTTTCGGCACTGCGGATCAGGCTCGACCGACCGTGTCGCGCGCACCGTTGCGGGTTATCGATTTTCCGCCGGGCTTTTCGCCCATGCCGCAAACAGTCGACCAACGGATTCCGCCGCAAAGCCTGTTGCGCAAATAGCAGCCGTCGGCCACCGTACCGCTGCTTGCAATCTGTGCTTGCCGCACGTGTCAAACGTCGGTGATGCAGCGCGTTCGCGCGTGGTCTTCGAACGCCGCGTCGAAATGAGCGGCCTGAAAAACCGGGCCGGTTGCTGACTGCGCGCGCATCGGAGCAACCGCCCGCGCGTTGCCGTTCTTCCGGAACAAGGTATGACGGACCACCGGATGAGGAGTCCGGCATTCGCTCCAGCCAGAAGCGAGATCCGTCACGTCCGCGATTATCCAATGCGAGTCTGGGCCCGTCACTACACAACTTGACAAGAGAGTGTTACCGGATAGCGCAAGATACGGGTATTGTGCGACGCATCCGCAGCATCCCCGGGTCACGAGCGTGATGCCATTGCCGCTCGCGCATCAGCTAACATTGCAGCCTGATGCCCCACCCGTCTCATTTGCCGCCGATACGATTACCCGCTTTGCCGACCTATACCCTGCCTAACGCGTTGACTGCGGAACTCGAGATCCGCAAAAGCCGCTTTATCGCCTACGCGATTCCGGTCGCGGACCGCGATGCCGCGATGGACGAGCTGCGCCGTCTGCGCGAGAGATATCCTGGCGCGACGCATGTCTGCTGGGCGCTGCTGGCCGGCGGCCAGTCCGGTATGTCCGACGATGGCGAGCCTTCGGGCACAGCCGGCCGGCCCATTCTCGAAGTGCTGCGCCATCATGATCTCGACGGCGTGCTGGCCGCGGTGGTGCGCTACTACGGCGGCGTCAAACTGGGCGCGGGCGGACTCGTGCGTGCTTATACCGATGCGATCGCAAGCGCATTGCAGGATGCACCCCGCGTCGAACGGATTGCGCTCACCACACTTGCCGTCGAGATCGGCTATGCGGACGAAGCGCGTGTGCGGCGCTGGATCGAACAGCAAAACTATCTGCTGGACCATAGCGCCTATGGCATGCGTGTCGATCTTGCGATTCGCATGCCGCTCACCGCCCTTGACGATGCGCGCGAAGCATTGCGTGACCTGACGCAGGGGCGCGCAGTCTTTGCGTCGAGCGCTGCTTAAGCGCAGCGCTTAAGCACGTTCAAGCGTGCTTAAACAAACGGCGGCAAGCGGCGCTCATTTCTTCGCCGCATTGCCGCCGTGTCGATCGGGCACACCTGACTAGCTATGCGTGATCGCACCGTTTGCCGTGACCGGCGCAGCGATGGACGTCGCCCGCGGCGCCATCTTTCTTGCCATGCCACCACTCGCTTTACGCGCAACTGTCTTTGCGCCAACGGATTTCGTCGCCGTCTTGCCGGTTGCAGGGCGTCCGGCCTTGGCCTTCTTGGCCGCAACTTTCCGGCCAGCCGTTTTCCTGGCCGCAGTCTTCTTTACCGCAGTCTTCTTAGCAGCAACCTTTCGTCCAACCGTTTTGGCGGCCGTGCTCTTCTTTGCCGTACTCTTCTTCGCAGCCACTTGACGGCCCACCTTGCGCGCCGCTTTTTTCGCCGCCGGTTTTGCCTTAACGGAAACAACTGCATCGACTGCGGCGACACTGCCATCGATCAGGAACTTGCTACGGTCTTTCACGTTCTTGATCCATGCCGGGGGCCTCGCGTGACCGCTCCACGTGGCGCCCGTCTTCGGGTCGCGATACTTGGGAGGCAGCTTGCCCTTGGTTGCGCCTGCGCTCTTGAGCTTGCCAATGCGAAGTCCAAGCCTTTCCGCGCTCGCGCGATCACGCTTTGCCTTCGCACGCGCTTCGATATCGCGGGTGGTCAGTCCATGCTTGATCATCAATTCGCGGATCTGATCAAGTGCGTGTTGCGCCCGCCTGGCGATGAGGACTTCAGCCTGCGCCTGCAGTTTTTTCATACGCACCTGGATTTGCTCCAATGTGGCCATACTTTTCTCCCAGTTGAACGACATAGGCGGACTATGCCATGGATATACGTTGAAGTGCTATGTTTTGAACGTAAAGTAAGGTAATAACAACAGATTTTCGCTTGGGAAACGTCGCAAAAAAGCAAATTGCGGCTATTGGAATTACATCTCGCTCAAGCCGGGTTCTTCTTAACTATTGCCAGATTCTCCACGGTGCACATCGTTAGCGCTCTTTAACAGAGTCGCAGGCATCGCATCAAGAATCCTTTTTTTGGCGTTCGATATGCAAGCGATATGAAAACGCCATTGCCGGTTATTGAATCGGACATCAGATGGAGTCCAGCAATCCGCCAATAAGCTCGCTTGAAAGCGCGAAACCTCACGACACGTGAAGATGTGTCCAACACACGGGGCGGGTATTCCATGCGATGCAGCCGCAAGCGGCTTTACCGCTTCTCGTCAATCGGGCATCTGCGCCTTACGGCTTGAATGAGCGGCGCTTGTCGGTCTCTGACAGGTTTCCTGAATCCGGCCGCCTCACACGACGCTGCGCACAAACGGTCATTGCCCTTAGACTGTCAGTTGCTGCAGGCTGCACCCGCCCGCCAGACCGGCCGCTAAAAATCGGGAGATTCATATGGAGCATGCGTACGTCCAGTTACTGCACCTGTTAGGGGGGCACGCTGGATGGACGTTGACGGTCGCCTTTCTCGCCGCGTTTCTTGAATCGCTTGCGATCGTCGGAACCTTCGTTCCCGGCAGCACCGCGATGTTCGTCGCCGGCGCGCTGGTCGGCACCGGATCGCTGAATCTCGGCTGGCTGCTCGTCTGCGCGATTGCCGGCGCCGTCGCGGGCGACGGGATCAGTTACTGGTTCGGGCATCGCTACCGGGACTCGATTGCCGGCCGTTGGCCATTCTCCACGCATCCGCAACTGCTCGAACGCGGCCGCCGGTACTTCGACAAGCATGGCGCCAAGGCGGTCGTGTTCGCGCGTTTCGTCGGACCGCTGCGCGCGATCGTGCCGCTGGTCGCCGGCATGCTCAAGATGCCGCCCACGCGCTTTTACGCGATGAACGTGCTGTCCGCCGTGCTCTGGGCGCCCGCGCATATCCTGCCCGGTATCGTGTTCGGCGCATCGATCCAGCTCGCCGGCGATGTGTCGTTCCGGCTCGTCGCCGCGCTGGCGATCATGGTCGGCGTCGTGTGGCTGATCTACGTGGCGACGCGCTTCATCCTGTCGCATGCGCGTACATGGGCGGTCACCTCGCAACGGGGCATGGTGCAATGGGCACGCCAGCATCGCGGACGCGCGGGTCCCTTCGTGCTGCGCGTGATCGATCCGCAGCTCCATAGCATCAGTCTCGCCGTCGCGATCTCGCTTATCGTGCTGCTATGCGCGGGCATATTCTTCGGGGTACTGCAGGATGTCGTGCGCGGCAATCCGCTCGTGCAAATCGACGCATCGGTCTATCGCTTCATGCGTTCGATCCATTCGCCGTGGTTTGCCGACCTGCTGGCCCGCGTCACCGCGCTCGGCACCGTGCCGACGCTCACCGCGCTGATCGCAACCGGCGTGCTGTGGATGGTCTACGAACGCCGCTGGCGCACCGTCGTCTATTGGGTCGTCGCGGTCGCGTTCTCACAGGTGCTGATCGTCGCGATCCAGCTCATCGTGCATCGCGCGCCCGCCTGGAGCGGCAGCGTCGACACCTACGCGTTTCCGAGCAATCACGTCGCGGCGAGCGTGATCGTCTACGGCTTCCTCGGGTTTATTCTCGCGCGCCGCGTCGGGGTATTCAGCAGCATCGTCGTCACGACCGTGAGTATTGCGATCTTATGCGCGATCGCGTTCGCCGGCCTCTATTCCGGCCGCTACGCATTCTCCGACGCGATCGGCGGCGCCGCATTCGCTGCGATCTGGGTGGCGATCGTCGCGTTGACCGCGGTCTGGCGCAACCCGCATGTGCATCCGACGCGTCCGTGGATGCCGCTCGTCGTGCTCGCAGTGATCTGCGCGAGCGTGGTGCTGCAATACCATTTCAATGCCGGATCGCTCGCGATGCCGCCGATGCAGACGCGCCCGACCATTGTCGTCAGCGAAGCCCAATGGGCCGACTCGCTGTGGAAGACCTTCCCGTGCTACCGCTCGGACCTGAAAGGCGATCATCGCGAGCCGATCACCGTGCAGTGGACCGCCGACGCCGGGCAAATCGAGGCACAGCTCGGCAGCCGCGGCTGGGTGCCCGGCACACGCTTTTCCGCACGCAGCCTCTTCTCGCTGATCTCGCCGGATGTGCCCGCGATGGACCTGCCGGTGCTGCCCAAGCTCAACGACGGCGAGCCGTCGACCCTCGTCTTTGCACGTCAGCGCGAGCGCCGCGACGAGCGCGACGTGCTGCGTTTCTGGCAAACCGGCTATGCGGTTCAGCGCAAGGCCGGCGCTGCCGCGACGCCGATCTGGCTCGGCTCGCTGGTGCACGAGAGGCTGCTGCGCCCGTCATGGCCGTTCAACGTGTTGCGCACCGATCGTCAGATCGATCCGATGATTTCCGAGCGAGGCCAGGCGGAATGGCAGGAACTCATGATGTCGCGCGGAATGGGCTGCAAGGGCATACCGGTCACGCTAATTGCTCACTAAACCGCTGCTGCGCGCGCTGCGCATCCATGCAACAATGCCCGGGACCGGGTCGTGCGCCGCTCGCTTCGGCCCGCGGCGCCACGCAAGGAGAAATTCCCGTGATCGAGTTTCCGGCTGCGGCAGTCGCGACATGGGGCAGCGCGCTGGTGTTCGTCAATGTCCTGATCGCGCGCCTCGGCATTCCGATTCCCGCGGTGCCGCTTCTGCTCTTTGCAGGGGTCGCGATCATCGACCATCGGCTGTCGTTCTGGCACGTGCTCGGCGCCGCGGTGCTCGGCGCGCTGACCGGCGATAGCGTCTGGTTCACGGCCGGGCGCGTTTTCGGCCGCCGGCTCATCCACGCGCTCGCGCGTTTATCGGTGACGGTGGAAGCGCGTATCAGAAGGGCACGAGCGCTCTTCGTACGCTTCGGGCCCGGCATCGTCGCGATTTCGAAGTTCGTGCCCGGCCTTGCGATCATCACGCCGCCGCTGATGGGCACCACCCGCGTGAACCCCGCCATCTTTTTCGCCTGGGATGCGCTCGGCGTCACCGCCTGGGCCAGCTTCTGGCTGCTCGGCGGCGCGCTGTTCGAGCGGCATTTGCGAATGTTCATTCTAGAAGTGCGCCGCCACGGCTGGACGGCCATCGACGTGCTGGTCGCGCTCGCACTCATCTATTTGCTGTACCGCCTGATCCGGCGCTGGCGCGTGCAGGCGCCGCTCAAACTCGCGAGCGTCACGCCGGAGCGGCTCGACGCGATGCTGCGCCCGGCAATGCCGCCCGTCATATTCGATGCACGCCCCGATCCGGTGCGGCAGCAGGAACCCTATCGGCTGCCGCGCGTGATGCACATCGAACGCAATTCGCTGGAAGAAGTCGATGCGTCGGCGGTCGAGCACAACACCGTCGTCTACTGCGTGTGCCCCGATCACGAAACGGCGCGTACGTTATCGCAGCAAATGCGCGACAAGGGTTTCAAACGGGTGCGCGCGATAAAAGGCGGACTCGATGCATGGGAGCGGCGCGGCTATGCGGTCGAGCCGGTGCCGTCGCATCGTTCACGTTCCAGCGAAGACCCGGGCCGCCCGGGCGAACCATGCGAAGGCGAAGCGTCCTTCGCACAGGAATCGGGCAGCGTCACGCTGCGCGCGGTCGCGTCGCGGCGGCTGCTATCCGCATAGTTCCCATCGTTCGTTTTGTGCGCGGGCGCATGATGCGGCGCAGCGACGCCATCCAACCCGAAAGCCTGCCTCAGGACTTCGCGCTCGCGACCGGCTGCGCCGGTGCCGCCGCGCCCGCCACGATGATGCGATCGCGCCCCTGCGCCTTCGCCTGATAGAGGCTGCGATCCGCTTCGAGCAGCCACGTGTGATAGTCCGGCATGTCGGGCATCAGTTGCGCGATGCCCGCGCTGATCGTGCACGGACATGACGCATCGGGTTCGCGCGCCTGCTCGCGCACCCGCACCAGCAACGCTCGCGTGATGGTCTGCGTCTCGCGCAGCGTCGCGCCGGGCAGCACCACTCCGAATTCTTCGCCGCCATAGCGGCCGATGCTGTCGCCCGCGCGAAAATGGCCGCGCAGCAGGTCCGCAAACGCAACCAGCACCGCATCGCCGGCCGGATGCCCGAGCGTATCGTTGACGCGCTTGAAGTGATCGAGGTCGATCAGCAGCAGGCAGGACGCGTAACCGTTCGCGCGGCAACGCTCGAACTCGAGCGACAGTTGCCCTTCCCAATGGCGCCGGTTCCAGAGCTTCGTCAACCCGTCGGTGCGGCTCAGGTGTTCGAGGTCGCTGGTGCGCGCGGCAAGCTTCTGCGACAGCCGGTACATCGACCAGCCCAGCGACACCGGATAGATAGTGAGCAGCGGCAGGCAGGCGACGATTGTCGCCATGCTCGACATCGGGTTAAACCGGATACCCAGCACGAGCGCGCCGAGCGCGACGCCCGCCACATGTGCGGCGACGCCCCGCACGAACAGACGCGGGCCGCCCGCCGCGATATTGTCCATGCTCAGCATCACGAGGATCAGCACACTCGGCAGCACATTGAATTGCATCGCAACAATCCAGAAGCCGCCGAACAGCGAATCGATCATCAGGTTGAGCCGCTCGCCCCTATAAGGAACCACGCACGCGAGCGCGGCACGGCGCGCGACATGCGCCCAGATAAAACCATGAAACACCGCGAGGCTCCACAGCGCGATGCCGCGCTGCTGGCCGAGAAAGACCGATGCGACACAGAGAAAACCAAGCGAAAGCCCGACGATGCGCAGCCGATAGGTACGCTCGACAAAGCGTTTGCCCCTACCGGTCGCAAGATCCGACCGCTGATCGGTCGTTCGATCCAACGTTCGATCCGTCGTTCGATCTGTGTGTGACGCCATCTACCACCTGCGCAATGAACTGCGGATTCAAGGACACCCAATAAATGGAGACGCAACGGTGCAGCGCTGTGAGCATGACGTGCTTAATGCGGTAAAAATTCTACCAGTTAATCGATCTTGCGCCGTACTATATGAACGTTCTTACGCATTGACAGATGCGAATCACATCGCGTCACAGCGCAGCACGGCAATCAGCTTGTCGCTGCAACAACCGCCTCTTTCCTCAGTTTTTTGCAGGGGCAAATCAGTCACAGCCGTGTCATCCTGTCGACACACTTGCCACTCAGCATCAGTGATTCATTCACGCGATCCTCTGGAGGCGCAGGCCATGCCGGAACTTTCCTTCCCGCAAGCAGGTTCAGCAACCGGAAAAGGCCGCAGCATCGGCCTGATCATTTTTCTGCTGGTGATCGTCGCGGGTGCGGTTTACTGCGCCACGCATCTGATCGATGATCTGCAGAGCGTCCGGCAAGCGTCATACCTGCCTTATCTGCTGCTCGGCATCGCGCTGCTGATCGCCCTTGGCTTCGAGTTCGTCAACGGCTTTCACGACACCGCCAATGCAGTGGCGACCGTGATCTATACCCATTCGCTGTCGCCGAATATCGCGGTCGTATGGTCAGGCACGTGGAATTTCCTCGGTGTCCTGACTTCCACCGGCGCGGTCGCGTTCGGCATCCTGCAGTTGCTACCGGTCGAGCTGATCCTGCAGGTCGGCAGCAGCGCCGGCTTCGCGATGGTATTCGCGCTGCTGATCGCAGCCATCATCTGGAACCTCGGCACCTGGTATCTCGGCCTGCCGTCGTCGAGCTCGCATACGCTGGTCGGCTCGATCATCGGCGTCGGTCTGATGAACCAGTTGTTGCACGGCGCGTCGGGCACGAGCGGTGTCGACTGGAATCAGGCGCTCGGCGTCGGCAAGTCGCTGCTGTTCTCGCCGATCGTCGGCTTCCTGCTGTCCGGGCTGCTGTTGCTCGTGCTGAAAGCGGTCGTGCGCGTGCCCGAACTCTATAAGGAACCGGCCGGCAAGGAGCCGCCGCCGTTCTGGATTCGCGCGCTGCTGATCCTCACCTGCACCGGCGTGTCGTTCGCGCACGGCTCGAACGACGGCCAGAAGGGCATGGGCCTCATCATGCTGATCCTGATCGGCACTGTGCCGACCGCGTACGCGCTGAACAAGGCCGTCACGCCCGCCCAAACGCAAACCTTCCTCGCGGTGTCGCAACAGGCGGTCGCCGCATTGGGCAAGTACACGGACGGCGCGCCGCCGTCGGCCGCGCCGCGCGGCGACGTCGAGCGCTATGTGCAGACGCGCCAGCTGTCGCCGGTCACGCTGACCGCGCTGCAGCAGCTGTCGGAGCGCATCGGCCAGCAGGTCGGCTCGTCGGGGTCGCTCGCGAACGTGCCGCAGGACAAGGTCAACAACGTGCGTAACGACATGTACATTGCGTCCGAAGCGATCCGTCTGATGGAAAAAGCGAAGACGCCCGCTTTCTCCGCTGACGACGCGAAGGCAATCGACAACTTCAAGAAACAGATGGACAACGCAACCAAGTTCATCCCGACGTGGGTGAAGGTCGCGGTCGCGATCGCGCTGGGGCTCGGCACGATGGTCGGCTGGAAGCGCATCGTCGTGACGGTCGGCGAAAAAATCGGCAAGCAGCACCTTACCTACGGACAGGGCGCATCGGCCGAACTGGTCGCGATGCTGACGATCGGCGCCGCGGATGCATACGGCCTGCCGGTGTCGACCACGCATGTGCTGTCCTCGGGTGTCGCCGGCACGATGGCGGCGAACGGCTCGGGCCTGCAGTGGAGCACGGTGCGTAGCCTCGTGCTCGCGTGGGTGCTTACGCTGCCCGTATCGATCGCGCTGTCGGCAGGCCTCTACTGGTTGTTCCGCAATCTGTTCTGATCCGGCGGCGCGCTGCGGACGCATTGAAAGCGCGCTAAACCGACGCAATAAAAAAACGCGGCGCAGAGAAATTCTGCGCCGCGTTTTCTTTTACACGGTGCCCGCGCCTCGGTGTCCGCGCGGGCAACATGCGTTCAATACAGCCGTTCAATACACGTCAGGCACGATCATGCTGGCCGGCACCGGCTGCCGGATGTACTCCGGATGATGCACGCGCTCCGGCAACGTGATGGTCGGGTGTTCGACTTCGTTGTACGGCACCTGGTCGAGCAGATGCTGGATGCAGTTCAAACGCGCGCGCTTCTTGTCGACGGCCTGCACCACCCACCACGGCGCCTCGGGAATATGCGAACGCTGCAGCATCACTTCCTTCGCCTGGGTATACGCTTCCCAGCGGCGGCGGCTTTCGAGGTCCATCGGACTCAGCTTCCATTGCTTGAGCGGATCGTGAATACGCGCCTGGAAGCGAATTTCCTGCTCTTCGTCGGTAATCGAAAACCAGTATTTGACGATCTGAATACCGCTGCGCACCAGCATCTTTTCGAATTCGGGCACGGAGCGGAAAAACTCTTCGTACTCCGCGTCGTTGCAAAAGCCCATCACACGCTCGACGCCGGCGCGGTTGTACCAGCTGCGATCGAACAGCACCATCTCGCCGCCGGCCGGCAGGTGGCTCACATAGCGCTGGAAATACCACTGCGTGCGTTCGCGGTTGTTCGGCGCCGGCAGCGCGGCGACGCGGCACACACGCGGGTTCAGCCGCTGCGTAATGCGCTTGATCGCGCCGCCCTTGCCCGCCGCATCGCGGCCTTCGAAGATCACGACCAGCCGGTGGCCGGTCTGCACGATCCAGTCCTGCAGCTTCACCAGTTCGCCCTGCAACCGGAACAGCTCGCGAAAGTACTGCTTGCGCAACGCACGCGCTTCGTCGGATAAGGCGCCGGCACCGTCGAGCATGCGGTCGTCGACTTCCATTTCCAGTTCCTCATCGTATGCGTCGATGAGGTCTTCTTCAAAACGCCGCTGCCGCGCGGCCAGCGACATCGGGTCGGACTCCCGGTCGAACTCGTTCATCGCGTTCTCTCCTCGGTTGCGCGCTGCGCACAAATGGCAGTGCCGAATGGTCGATTATCGAAGCGCGAGGTGTCAACTGTGTTACCTGACAGCGCGATGTAATCGAACCCTGATGGTTGAGAGTTTACCGCAGCAGCCGCTTTGCGAAGCTCAGTTGATGGCCGTCCGGGTCGCGGATGTGGAAATAGCGCTCGCCCCAGGTCGCGTCCGCGGGCGCGCTTTCCGGCTCGAGACCCGCGTCGAGCGCTAGCTGGTACAGCGCGTCGACGTCGGAGACGTGGAGGATCACGCGCCCCCACCAGTGGATCGGCCCATGCGTTTCCGCGATCAGGTTCAGATGCGACCCGCCGAACGCGTACGAGGTGAAGTCCGCGTCGGGGCCGCCATACGCGTATGAAAAACCGAGTGCCGCATAGAACCGCACCGCGCGCGCCATGTCGCTCGTCGCCAGCGTAACCGCGTTGATCGATTCGACACGCGGCTGCGGCAAAGCGGATTGCGGTGCGGAAGTTTTCGGGCTGCGAGCCATTGCGCGCTCCATCGTCTGCGAAACAAAACGGCAGCCCCATGCGGGAGGCTGCCGTTCACGACGCGGCATCGCGCCGCGTCAAACCGCAAGCGCGCTGCGCGTGTTACTGGATCACGCGCGTCACACCGCGCCCACGCGGATCGGCCACGGGGTTCGGCGTGTCGCCGTTGATCTTGATCGCCTGTACATCGCCGTTGAAGTTTTGGCCTTGCAGCACATAGCCCTTTGCTTCGACCTGCCTGGCAAGGTCGCCGTCGATCTTCGCATACGGCTCCCAGAAGATCGTATTCGGCGGCAACAGCTGGTGATGAAAGCGCATGGCGGCCACCGCGTCTTTCAACGGCATGTTGAAATCGTACACGTTGTTGATCACCTGGAAAATCGTCGTGAAGATACGCGAACCGCCCGGCGTGCCGATCACGAGCGATACCTTGCCGTCCTTCGTCAGAATGGTCGGCGTCATCGACGACAGCGGGCGCTTGTTCGGCTCGATCGCATTCGCGTCGCTGCCGACCACGCCGAACATGTTCGGCACACCCGGCTTGGCCGCGAAGTCGTCCATTTCGTCGTTCAGCACGATGCCGGTGCCTTGCGCGACCACACCGGAGCCGAAATAGCCGTTGACCGTATACGTGTTCGACACGGCATTACCCCATTTGTCGACCACCGAAAAATGCGTCGTCTCGGCCTTCTCGGGCATCGATGTACCGAGCCCCGCCTGCACGCTCTTTGTGTCCGACGGCGCATCCGGATTCACTTCGGCGGCACGCTTCGCGAGATACGCGTCATCGGTCAACTGGGCAACCGGTACTTTATAGAAGTCGGGGTCGCCGAGGTATTGCGCGCGGTCCGCGAAGACGCGCTTTTCGATTTCCGCCATCAGATGCATGTACTGCGGCGAATTCAACTCGACGCCGTTGAAATCCTGTTTCAGGTCCGCCTTCATTTTCAGCAGTTGCACGAGGCCCACGCCGCCCGAGCTCGGCGGCGGCGCGGTAATCACGCGGTAGCCGTTCCAGTTCGCCTCAACCGGCTGACGCCATACCGCCTTGTAGTCATGCAGGTCGCGTTTCGTGATCAACCCGTGTCCGCGCATCGACGCGGCGATCAGGTCCGCGGTCTCGCCGTCATAGAATTCTTTCGCGCCGTTGTTTGCGATGCGCGTAAGCACCGCGGCAAGATCCGGCTGTTTGAAGTTCTCACCCGCTTTCATACTGCCGAAATAGGTGTCGAAATTCGTCTTGCCCTCGAAGTCTTTGGCCGCACTGTCGCGACGCTGCTGCAGCAGTTCGTCGACGACGAAACCGTCGCGCGCATACCGGATGGCGGGAGCGAGCACCTGTTTCCACTGCAGCCGGCCGAAGCGGCGTTGCGCCTCCCACATGCCCGCGACGGTGCCCGGCACGCCGACCGCGTAATAACCATGCAGGCTTTTACCCTTGATCACGTTGCCCTGCTCGTCGAGATACATCGTGCGGGTCGCCGCGAGCGGCGCACGCTCGCGATAGTCGATGAAGTAAGGCTTGCCGTTCACATAGAGCGTCATGAAGCCGCCGCCGCCGATATTGCCGGCTTCCGGATACGTGACCGCAAGGGTGAACGCGATGGCGACGGCGGCATCGACCGCATTGCCGCCTTCCTTGAAGATCTGTTCCGCGGCGTCCGCACTGTATTTATCGGCGACCGCGATAGCGGACGCCGACAGAACGGCGGGCTGTTTCGAAGGCGCTCTTGCATACGCCGGCGCGGATTCGAGAAAGCCGGCCGAGATCGACACGAGCCCGGCAAAAGCCACGCTCGCGATGGAGAGTTTCGCTTTATTGTTCGCTTTCATCGGCTGTCCTCCATGACAGTGAATACACGATCTTCAAATCTTCGTGAGAAACCTGTCATGGGCTTATAACATGACAATGCGCCGTTGCGAACCCCGCGGTATACCGTTTCTCGCCCATGCGACGGTGCGGCGTGGTGAACGGCGTCACGGCCGGCAGATAAAATAAATGGGGAGTCGCAAGACATTGCGCCCGACGAGCGCAGCAAGACTTATGCATACCGCGTGCCGCCGCACGATCCGATACGCGTATCGCGCTACAGAGCAGAAGGGCTACGCATTGCCCCGCTTGCCGCGTGCGAGTTCATCGCCGCTGCCGTGCGGCAAACGCGACGTGACCGGAATCGATGCGCACGAGAACAATCCGACCACGAGAAAGGCCGGCCAGAAATCCGACCAGACGATCGCTTTGTGCCCTTGCAGCACATGTGAAATTTGCAGCACGATGCCGGCTATCGTCACGCCCAGGCCGAGCGACAGTTGCTGGATCACACTCGACACGCCGGTCGCGCGACTAATGTCGCGCATCGGAATGTCCGCATACGCGAGCGAATTGAGCGACGTGAATTGCAACGACGGAAAGATGCCGCCGACCAGCACGACGCACCAGATCAGCCAATGCGGCGTGCCGGGAAAAAACAGGCCGTAGACCGCGATCGCGCAGCCCGCGAGCGCCGCGTTAAACATCAGCACCGCGCGAAAGCCGAAGCGCGCGAGCACCGGCGAGGCAATCGCCTTCATAAAGATCGCGCCGAATGCCGACGCGCAGGTAATCGACCCGGACTGGAACGCGGTCATGCCGAGTCCTTCCTGCAGCGCGAGCGGCAACAGGAACGGCACGGCGCCAAGGCCAATCCGGAACAGCGAGCCGCCCACCACGCTCGCGTGAAACGACGGAATGCGCAGCAGGCGCAAGTCGAGCACCGGCGCTTCGACGCGGCTCGCGTAGAACCAGTACGCGAAGAGCAACGCGGCGCCGAGCGCGCACATCGTGAACGTCGCGGCGCCTGATACGAGATCGCTGCCGATCAGCGACAGGCCGAGCATCATCAGCGCCGCGCCGCTCGCGGACAGCGCGAAACCGAACCCGTCGAGCCGCCCCGGATGCGGCTCGCGCAGATTCTGGATATGCCGGTTCGTAAGCCAGATGCCGAGAATGCCGATCGGCACGTTGACGAAGAAAATCAGCCGCCAGTGCAGATACGTCGTGATGAAGCCGCCGATCGGCGGCCCGACGACCGGCCCGAGCAACGCGGGCACCGTCAGATAGTTGACCGCGCGAATAAACTCCGACTTCGGCATCGAACGGAAGATGATGATGCGTCCGACCGGCACCATCAGCGCACCGCCGACGCCTTGCACGAAACGCGCGGCGACCAGTGTCGCCAGCGAGGTGGACGCCGCGCACATCAGCGAGCCGGCGACGAACACGCCGATCGCCGTGCGAAACACCGTGCGCGAACCGAAGCGGTCCGCGACCCAGCCGCAGATCGGGATAAATACGCCAAGGCCGATCACATAACTCGTGACCGCCAGTTTCAGCACGATCGGGTCGGTACCGAAGTCGCGTGCGATCACCGGCAGCGACGTGACGATTACGGTCGAATCCACGTTCTCCATGAACATCGCGCATGCGACGATCAACGGAACGATGAAGGCGCCTAGGGCAAGGGGCATTGGATGACAGCGCGGCTCACGATCTGTTGAAGATCGCAACGCCGCGCAAGACGACGAGGAATCAGTTGCGGCTGCAACAAAACGGCATGACGAGCGTGGCCGGCGAGACTAGCGCGACGCGCCGACGAGCGGTTGCAGCAGCGGCAAAATCTCGATGCCGGCGCGCTCGACGTCGGTCGGAAAGTCGATTTCGATCCACGGCGCGCCGGTCACATCGGCGGTTTCGAACACATGGCTGCGCTCGAGCAGCAGGTCGCGCACCGCTTCTTCATGCGGCAGGTTCGCACGGCCGCCGTCGACATAGCCCGCGACGATCTGCGCAAAGCGCCGCGCGGCGTCCTCGCGCAAGCGGAAAAAGCCGATCGACTCGCCGATCGTGTCGTACGCGAGATTCGCGGCGACCTGCTTGCGCAACTCCACCGGCACGCCGTCTTTCAGGCACAGCTTCACCGGCTCGTCGCCGGTTTCGAAGTCGCGGTCGATCAGCAGGCGGTTCGCATGGTCGCCGGCCACCAGCGGCGTAAGAATACGTTCGTCGTACAGCACGTCCGCGTCCATCAGCAGCACGTCGCCGCCGCGCGTCAGCGCATCGGCCACCGTATGCACGGTCAGCACGCTGCCGAGGTCATAGCGCGGGTTCAACATGATCTCGACCTGACGCGGCCACGCGATCCGCTTCAATTCCGCTTCCACCAGCTCGGGCTGAAAGCCGAGCGCGAGCACGATGTCATGCACGCCCGCCGCATCGAGCATCTGCAGATGACGCTCGAGCAGCGTCATGCCGTCGAAGCGCAGCAGGCATTTGGGATATTGTTCGCCGGGTTGCTGCTGAAGACGCAGGCCCAAGCCCGCGGCAAGAATGATGGCGCGCATTCGCGGTCCTTCCTGTTTCGGTTTTCGGGTGAATTAATCGGTCGCCGGCAGGCGCGTCGCACGCCGCCGTTGCCAGCTTCTTTCGCTGAAGTGCAGATAGAGCAGGCCCGGCATGCCCAGCAGCAACTCGCGGGCGCGCTTGGCAAGCGACAGCGCGAGCGCGGCTTCCGGCGGCAGGCCGACGAGCGGCGCGAGCAGCAGGTAGCCGCCTTCCTGGACGCCGAGCGAGCCCGGAATCGCGAAGGCCGCACCGCGGATCGCCTGGCCGATGCTTTCGAGCAGCAGCGCGTCGACCCAGTCGACCGGATGGCCGAGAAAGCGCAGCGCAAGCCACACTTCCACCGTACCGACCAGCCAGCCCGCGAGGCTCAATGCGAAACTCGCGGCAACGCGCCGGCGGTCGCCGTATAGCGCATGCACCGCTGCGTCGACTGCGTCGGCGCGCATCGTCAGCGACGACCAGTCACGCTTGCCGAGCACCTTCGAGATCACGCGCAGTGCGCGGCCGAACAGCCCGCGCCGCTGCGCCAGATAGAAACCGACAACCATCGCGCCGAGCACCGCGGTCGCGATCATCGCGGCGGTCTGCAGATTGTGAAACGCGCCGTGCGATGCGGATGCACCGAACAGCAGCAGCCCGAGCATCGCGAAGACGATCTGCGCGATCGCCTGCAGTGTCGTGCTGACGGTAATCACCGCGGCCGAGTCGCGCATTGACATGCCGCGCTGCGCGAGCTGGCGCGCCATCATCACCGGGCCGCCGATCTGGCCGGCCGGCAGCAGGCTGTTCACCGATTCGCCGATCCAGCGCGCGAACACCGCGTCACGCTCGGTGAGCGGATCGCGACGCTTGTCGAACAGCACGGAAATCGCGCCCGCGTCGAGCACCAGCGGCAGCAGATGCAGCACCGCGACCAGCGCGAGCCCCCAGCCGGCCGTCAGCAGCGTCGAGGCGACCGACCCGAAGCCTTGCCACGCGAGCAGCGCGACAAACAGCGCGCCGCCGATGGTCAGCAGGATCATGGCGGCGCGGGTCACGCGCGCCCTCCGTTGCGCCGGGCGCTGTTGCGTCGCGCGAACTGGCTGAACACCTGGCGGAAACCGAAATATGCAATCGCGTCTTTCAGGTTCGAAATCACGCGCCGCCACGGCCGCATGTTCGGATCGGTCACGTATTCGAAGGTCAGCGATACGCGCATTTCGTTTTCGCGCGCCGGCGAGATGCGATGGCGCAGCTTGTCGCCGTCGAAGAATACGAGGCCGCCCGGAGGGATCTGCACGGAACCGGGCATATCGGGCACGTCCGGGTTGCGCGTGTGCAACTCGTAATCGAGGCGGCACGACGATTCGTCGATCACGCCGAGCAGCAGCGTATAGCGGCGGCCGTCGTAGTACGACGTGTCATAGTGCCAGCCGATATGGTCGCCGGCGCGGGTGTAGTAATAGAGGGCGTACGCATGCGGATCGTCCGCGGGCGATTCCATCAGCTTGTCGCCGGTCAGCTGTTCGAGCCAGCCGATCAGTTCCTTCGACCGGTACAGCGCAGCGATGAACGGCGCGAGGCGGTCGATCGTGTGACGGCTCACGCTGCCGCCCTGCTTGTGACCCGGCAGATAGTTGCGGTTCACCTCGCCGAGCAGGCCGCGCGCGCTCGCGATCAGTTGCGCGGTGACTTCCGGCGCAAGGAAATCGTCCAGATACAGGAATGCGCCCTGGTCGGCGAACTGCTTGCGCAACCGCGCATTGTCGAACGTGCCGACCTGGCTCGCGACCGCCTGATCGGGGTCCGGAATGGCCGCTGCCGGCGGCGAGCCGGCAGCGTGATGGGGCGAGGCCTGCACTGCGACGAAGGGTTGTTCGGCTGACGTGCTCATCGGCTAACCCACATCTGGCTGGCTTCCTGTTTGGCGTCCTGCAGCGGACGGCTGCGGCGCACGACACGGCGATAATCGATGACGACCCACGCGGCAAAGAGCGGTGCGCCGACCGACGCGGCGATCAGAAACGGCGTCACGCCGCTGAACAGCGTGACAAGCGGCAGCAGGTACAGCACGTCTTCGGTTTCGAAACCGCCCACCGAGCCCTGTCTGGTGCCCGCCTTGCCTTCCATTTCCTCGATGCGCATGCGCAGGAAAAAGATCAGCGCCACAGCCACGCCCGCGACGCAACCGAGCAGGAACGGCGGCGCGCTCAGGCCGATCCACGCCTGCACGCTCGCCGCCTGCACGCCGTAGCCGAGGCCGCCGAACAACAGCACGGTCACCAGCGCATCGCACGCGAGATCGTAAAAATGACCGATACGACTCGACTTGCCGCTCACGCGCGCCAATTCACCATCGGTGTGATCGACGAAATTCGAGACGACGATGAGCAATGCGCCGAGATTGGTCCATCCGTAACCGCCGCGCGCGAGATAAAGCGCCCCGGCAAGGCCGATCAGCAGGCGGACGGTGGTGAGATGATTCGGTGTCACGCGGGTGTTCACGAGCGGCATGATCAGCCGCCGCGCCAGCCTCGCATCCCACATTTTGGGCGGCGGGACATTGGTTGGCGTCGTCGAAGGGTTGTCTTTCGATGTCATAACCCGGCAATATATACGGGAATGAAACTTCATGCCCGGCTTTATCGCAAGCCTGTGATTTTCCCGGGATCAAAGCGGGCGTTGAGCCAGGCGCAAATCGCCGAAGGCCGCTAAAGTGTCAGATCTGCTGCCGAACCTGTTGTGAAAAGGCAGCATGGTGTTGGGCGCCGCGCGATGCTTGCTGCCGGCCCATACAATGCCACGCTCGATGCGAACATTCGACCAAGAATATGAAACGCACTTTCCTCTTTGTCGCGGCGCTTATTGCCGCGGCGATGCCGCTCGCTTTGCGTGCGGCCGAACTCGATGCAGCGCTCGCATGCGGTGAATCCGCACACCGGTTTATCGCCGACCTCGCCGATCAGCAATTGATCGAGCCGGAGCCGATGCGGGTCGAAAGCAATTCGATCAATGCGTTCCAGCCCGCGCGCGATGCGCGGATGACCGCGTACGGATTCAGCGTGTTCGCCGTGGTCGGTTTCGAACAGGACGACCCGCTCTTCAAGCGCGGCAAAGGCGAGCCGCTCGCGAAATCCGCGTATGGGGCGGTCGTGTTCGGCAACGACGAGAAGGTGCAGGCGGCCGTGACCGCAGCCGGCAGCAACGCGGTCGTGCATCACGTCGCACCGCATATCACCGCGATTTTCTGCAAGCGAAGCTAACGCTCGCGCGCGGGTTGCGTGTACTGCATGTGTTACCTGTGCAGCTTGTGCGTTGACGCGCGCCCCGACGCCGCGGCGTGGATGCCGGCCGGTTCGACATGTGAATGCCGGGTTTGTCCACAGGTCCCGTGCACAACAGTGTGGAGAACCTGCGCGCACCACGTCCAGGTGCCTGTCAGCAAACGCAATATCCTGCGCCGCTCACAAACCGTGCACAGCCCATGTGTTGCCCGTGTGCAGCCCGTGTGTTGCGACTTCGTCGGCCCGATCGCTTCCTGCGTGACGCCCCTCGTATCGTGAACGCCGGTCTCACGCCGTGGCCGCGGGTCCGTCGGCTAGAATCGTCGCGCCCTTCTCCTTCTCGAGGCCGACTGATGGAATACGATCCGCAAAATCCCTTCGCCCGCATCCTGCGCGGCGAGTTGCCGTCGCTGCGCGTGTATGAGGACGACTTCACCGTCGCGTTGATGGACATCATGCCGCAAGCCGACGGGCACGTACTGGTCCTCACGAAGGAACCGGTCGCCGAGGTGTTCGATCTGTCCGCGCAAGGCGCGGCGGCCTGCATGCACACGACGCGCAGAGTCGCGCGCGCGGTGAAGGCCGCGCTCAATCCGCCCGGCGTGATGATCGTGCAATTGAATGGCAGCGCAGCCGGCCAGACCGTACCGCACGTGCACTTTCACGTGATTCCGCGTCACGCGGGCCTGGACCTGAAGCTGCATCACGCGGTGCCTGCGGATACTGCGCAGTTGCGCGAATTCGCCGAACGGATCAAGGCCGCGATGCCGGCCGACGCATAACGCGTATAAAGAACACGCATTTCCCATTACCCGCGCAACGCGTGACGTAGCGCAAAACGAGCGTCACGCGTGCGCGCAACGGGTGCACCAGGTTGCAGCAAGCCACGAAACTATCAATTGACCATCGACCTGCTATCAAAATGCTTTCCAGAATCCGCTTTTATTTCCTGATGCGATTGCAATTGCCGCACAATAAACGCGAATGCCGGAATAATTAACCGGATATCGGCAAAAAAAACGCGGCCCGAAAGCCGCGTGCAAAAGTACAGATAAAAAAGACCACCCTTGGTCAAGGGGCGATTTCATTCTATGCGTATGCGGCGCGGCGAGCGACCACATAATGCGGAAAAGTTCTTTGCAAAAAATCACACGAATAAATTGCTGACTTTCCGATTTTCGAATTATCACTTATCTTTCACGAAAGCATGCTACGTCGCGCCTGCGCAACAGCCGCGAGGTTGACAGGCGTGTGAATCGCCGGTGTCGCCGCTGATTTTCCCTTTATACAGACGTACTTACGACGATAAATCGCGCTATTCCGAAATCCGGAACGAACTGTTGCGCAATACGCGGTCAAGCCACGGAATAAGCAGAATAAACTTCGCTTCGGATCGTCTGTGGGCCGCGCTGAACGGCGGTATGCACAATCTCAACGCGATTCTCTACGCACTGTCTCGGAGTTTACAAACCATGAAAAAAACACTTTTCGTTGCGAGCATCATGGGCGCTTTCGCCGCGCCGGCCGTATACGCGCAAAGCAGCGTGACGCTGTACGGCACGCTGGACGCTGGTCTCGTCTACTCGAACAACCAGCAAGGTCATAGCAACTGGCAGCAAGCGAGTGGCAGCGTGTCGAACACGTACTTTGGCTTGAAAGGCAACGAAGATCTCGGCGGCGGTCTGCATGCGATCTTCACGTTGGAGAGCGGCTTCAACATCAACAACGGCAATTTCACGCAAAGCAACAACCTGTTCAACCGTCAGGCATTCGTCGGTTTGCAGAGCAACCAGTACGGCACGTTGACCCTCGGCCGCCAATATGACTCGATGGTCGACTTCCTCGCCCCGCTGTCCGAAGCGGGCGGCGGCTACGGCAACAACCTTGCGGCCCACCCGTTCGATAACGACAACCTGGACAATTCGTTCTCGGTTCAGAACTCGGTGAAGTACACGAGCAACGACTACGCGGGTCTGAAATTCGGTGGCTTGTATGGCTTCTCGAACCAGGCAGGCGGGTTCTCGCAGAACCGTGCATGGAGCGCGGGCGCATCGTATAACAACGGTCCGTTGAATATCGCCGCGTCGTACCTGCAACTGAACAACTCGGGCACCAACGTGACCGGCGCGATCTCGGTGCAGAACGGCAACGCGAACATCGCGTCGAATCAGCAGCGCACGTACGGTGCAGGTATCGGCTATACGTACGGCCCGGCCAACGCGAACTTCGTCTATACGCATACGCAGCTGGACGGCGTACAAGGTATCGACGCAGGCGGCATCCCGCTGGCGGGCGTGACCGGCATGAACCTGCATATGGACAACTACGAAATCAACGGCCGCTATTCACTGACGCCGGCGTTGAGCCTCGCAGCTGCCTATACGTTCACGGACGGCAAGGTGACGGGCACGGCGAACAATGGCGATCCGAAGTGGCATACGGTGTCTCTGATGACCGACTACTCGCTGAGCAAGCGCACTGACGTGTACCTCGAAGGCGTGTACCAGCACGCATCGGGTCAGTTCGGCGATTTCGGCGGGAACGTCGCGACGATCAACACGCTCGAGCCGTCGTCGACCGGCAACCAGGTCGCGGCTAGCGTCGGTCTGCGTCACCGCTTCTAAGCATCACGCTTGCGGAGCGCGGCGCCGGGTTTCCTGACATGGCCTGAGCTGCATTGAAGGCTGTTTGAAATTCCTGCTGCCGCATGAATGCTCCGTATCGATAAACGCGCGCGTCTGCACGACGCGCGCGTTTTTTTGTGCGGACACCGCAAACCGGTTACCGAATGTAAACCGTCTTTCCGTCTGCCGCGCGCGCGTGTGACAATCGCGTTGCTTTTGCAGCGCGGGGCGTGATGCTCCGCACGAGCCCACGCGCCGTGCTTACGCTTGCTCTTTGCTTGCGCCGGCACGGACATCATAAAGAGCAGAACGATGAAAAAACTCCTGCTACTGGCGCCGCTCGCGTTCGTGGCCGCCTGCGGTTCGTCGCGCGGACCGGAAGGCGCTGGTTCCGACACGATGGTCTATGTGTCATCCGCTCGCGAGGCATCGGATATTGCGCACTGCCTCGACAGCCGGCTTTCGCGCGTGCATGAGTCGAAGAACAATGGCTCGACCGAGTTGACGGTCGGGTCTTCGTCGCATGGGTCGTATTTCATTACGCTGACGCCGTCGCCGCGCGGGTCGGTGGTGAAAGTTGTGCGCGGAGCATCGGAAGATCCGCCTGAAGAGGAATTGCGATTCGCGATCGCGCGGTGCACGACTTAGATGGCATCGACAGCTGCGCATCATGCGACCGGTTGGGCCGCTGGTGCGATTGCGGCGGCGCTTGTCGCTCATACGGGTGCGGGCGGGAGTTATCACTTGTGGGTGGCCGCGGCGTTTGTTGCTGGCGTAGCCGGTAGTACGGCGCCGGATTGGCTCGAAGTCGCGTGGTGGTCGCGCACGCGACGGTTGTGGATCACGCATCGCACTGCGACGCATTGGGGCATCGGCTGGCTTGCGCTACTTGCCGGCGCTTATCACGGGCTCTCTCATCATCCGCTTGCGGCGCCCCTCTTCGGATTCGCGTGCGGCGGTGTGATGCATCTGCTGGCGGACTGGCCGAATCCGCTCGGCGTGCCGTGGATCGCTGGACGGCATTCGTTGAACTGGTGGAACAGCGGGCGGTGCGATGTGCTGATCGTCGCGGCATCGTGGGCGAGCGCGTGGTTTGTGGTTATGCATGTTTGGGTGCTTCGATGGCATGCGGTGCCGTGGCTGCGGAAGATGGGGGTGGGTTGAGCCTTTCCTCCTCGGGATCGCCATCGAGCACGAGCCCGCCGCTCGTCGTTTTGTCGAACTGCATGATGTATGCGCGTCGCGGCATGGTTCAAACTCCTATCCATTCCCAGCGCACGTCGTTACGAACCTGTCCGGAAGCTTTTCTGGACGCGGGCATGAGCTGGCCTTGCCTGCAGTGGATGATCTCGCCCAGGCTGTCGTCGTACTCGGGCGGATACGTTGTCATGTCCCACTCGATGCGCGCAAACCAGTGGCCGGTGCGCGGGCATACCTTGCCCGGCTTGCATTGCGTCTCGAATGCGTAAACATCGGCCGGCGGTCCGGCTTCCCAGGTCCATCCCAGGTGCTTGCCGTGGAGTGGCTGGCCGAGGCCGTCCACCATGTTCTTCACTTCCGGCACAGGGTCGTTCCTGTAGAACCTGTTCACGAAGCGGCTGCGCTGTCCGCTGTCGGATACGGCGCGGTAGTAGCCTTCTTCGATGAAAGTTGAACCGGGGTAGAAGGGCTGCGATGACATTGCTTCGCGCTTTTGGGCTTCGAAGTTTTCGCGTTCTTCTGGTGTGGAGGGGTAGTCGTGGTCGAAGGTGACGAGGGCGGCCTTACCACGGTCGGACCGGAAGTCAACGCGCGCCATGGTTGCCGCCAGTCCGTCACCGTCCAGATCGGTAATTGCAATGGCATTGACGTCGTATGTGCCACGTTTAATCTTTGTATCCGGTAGCGCCCGGAAGTCGAATACGACAGTCCCTCTCGCAGGCAGGGTGACCGTGTCACTGTTGAAATCAGCCTTGTTCACCAAAGCCAGACCGGCGAGTTGGATTCCCCACTTCTCAGTCCCGTCGACCGCTTTTCCCCATACACTTAGACTGTCACCGTACTGCCGCGACCAGACATCCGGAGTGGACATCCGGATTGTGTAGCGCCCGTTGTTGGTGAATTTTACGGAAACGAAGAATTTATCCTTCTCACGTCTGACTTCTCTTACCGCGAGATCAAGCTTGACGATCGCACGACCGCTTTCGACATACCGACTCAATGCCATAACGCGATAGTCAAAAAGCTGGAACGCCAGATCTCGCGGTAACTCATCCAGTTTCCCTTGATAAGATTTGAGGGCGCCCTGGTTGAGACACGTGACCGAGTAATGCATTGCTGGCGGGTTGGTCGGAAAGTCTCGCGAAGTCTCATCTGTCGCCGCGCTGCACAGTTTGCTATGGATCTCCCGCGCCTGCCGGAGGTCCTCCGGCGAAAGCTGATTTTCGACTATGCCGATACCGTCGACGTTCATATCGAGGGTATCGGACAAGCCGACGTGAATCGTTCCGGATAACCACACACCTACGTCGTTCGAACCCAGGGGCATCGTGATCATCGGACTGATCGTGAAACCTTCCCCACGCGGAAGTCCATTGTCTTCGGCCGACAGCGCGTTCATTCCATATGCTCCAAATAAAAACAATGACAAGGTCAGCCAGATAACACGTGAGCGAGGGCGGGCGACGAACCTACTCAGCCACATAGCCCACCTTCCAGTTCTTGTGAGTTAGTTCTGAAAAGTGCCGCCGAATGTATTCGAGGTAATAGGGATGGACGGACGCACTCGGCGCAACGTTGCGCGCATCTGGAACCGGGTTATTGCATGCGGCTCCCATGATGTTTGCCGCCGCACTGATTTGCCACACTTCCTTCCCGCGATTGGCGTCTCCGAGATTGAAGTTCAATTGACCGTCGTCGATGTACATCCTGTGCACCCAACCACCGTACGCCCAATATTCGTCGGGGAAGTTAAACAGGTGGCCACATTCATGTGCAACCACGTTGGTATCGCGCAAATCATCGGTCCAGGCTCCGTCTTTATCCGGCAGCATGCCAATCTCACCCCAGGCGCCGGCATCGGCTCGCTGCGCCCGTGGAAACAGGTGAATTGTCTTGTGCATCTTCTTGCCGTTGCCGACCTCCGCGCCCCTTACGCTGACGAAAAATTCCACCTGGAAGAGCACCGATACACGGCAACCACACGATGAGCCTTTCGAACAGCCATCGAGAATCAGCTTGCTTCTATGTCCGTTCAGCACCGCCTCGACCTGGCGTTTCTTCGTCTCGACGTTAAAGCGTGGGCCGGTTTCATCGCGGTGTTCCATGACGTAGCCTCTGGAAGGCTTGCCCACGCCATTGAATACGCATGGATAGTGGATGGTGGTGTCGTAAGGCACCGACTGCTTCAGCGTTTCATTCCCGCGTGCGTTTCCTGTTGTATCAACCCTGATCAGATCGACTGGAATGATCTTCACTCTGACCGTGGCATACAGACACTTCGCCCGTTCGTCATACGACAATTCGAAAGCCGTGGGAAAAGTGGAACCCGCCGTGCGCTGATTCATTTCACGGTCCAACCACGGAGTCTTATTCGGTTTCAATGCTGCGTAGCTACCCGTCTCCGTCACATCACTACACTCGCTGACAAACCCCGGCATACGCCAGTTGCAATACACGCCCTTCTCAAGCCTGATGGGCACACTGAGGTCACGCGAAGCCGGCAGCGTCGGCTCCTGTTCCGGGTGATGATCCGCATCGGGCGCATCGGGCGAATCCGCCGGGATAACCGGCACGCCCTTGCCCTGCGTCTTCTCCGGTATCGACGCGCGCGACACCGGCGCAGCCGGCACTATCCCTTGCGCGGCCTCCGCCTTTGGCGACGTCGCCCACGCAAAACTGTTATTGCCCCGCCACGCGTCACACGCCACATGAAACGGAAACATCTGCGGCGCGAAGGCGGGCG
>NZ_CADIKF010000022.1 GCF_902859875.1 Paraburkholderia solisilvae
GGCATCGACACCGCCGGCGCGCGCGGCCGGTCCGCCGCTGCCGCCCATGCCGGGCTCCTCGCTCATTTTGACCTGCTGCCGTGCGCTGATCATGACAGCCCTCCTGCCTGTGCGTCGTGCGTTTCAAGCAGCGCTTCGCGGCTGCGATAGCCGGCGAACGCGGCGGCGAGCAGCGCATCCTGCGACCACGCATCGCGCTCGAAGATGCCTGTCATCCGGCCGGCCGACATCACGCCGATCCGGTCGCAGATCAGCATCAGCTCGCGCAGATCGCTCGACACGACGACGAGCGCGCGGCCGTCGCGGGCGAGCGCGCCCATCAGCGCGTAAATGTCGAACTTCGCGCCGACGTCGATGCCGCGCGTCGGTTCGTCGAACAGCAGCACCTTGCAGTCGCGCGCAAGCCAGCGGCCGATGACGACTTTCTGCTGATTGCCGCCGGACAGCTCGCCGACCGGCTGCGCGGGTCCCGACGTGCGGATGCGCAGCGCGGCGATCTGCTGGTTCGCAAGCGCGTTCTCGCGCTGCGCGTCGACGAAGCCGTGCCGCGCGACGCGGCCGATGTTGCCGAGCGAGATGTTCGCCGCAACCGGTTGCGGCAGCAACAATCCTTCGCCCTTGCGGTCTTCGGTGATGAGCGCGATGCCGTGACGCACCGCGTCGGCCGGCGATGCGATCTGCAACGGTACGGGCGGCGTGCCCGGCGCGGCCGCGAGCGACACGGTGCCGCGATCTTTCAGGTCCGCGCCATAGATAAGACGCATCAGTTCGGTACGACCCGCACCGATCAGTCCGCTCACGCCGAAGATCTCGCCCGCGCGCACGTCGAACGACACGTCGCGCACCACGTCGGCGCGGCCGAGCCCGTCGATTTTCAGCAGCGTCGCACCGATCCGGCGCTCGCCGAGATCGATCCGCTCGCCGATCTCCCGGCCGACCATCAGCGTGACGATCCGGTCGCTCGTCAGGTTCGCCATCTCGCCGAGATGCACGAGCCTGCCGTCGCGCAGCACCGCGATGCGCTCGGCGATCCGTGCGAGTTCTTCGAGCCGGTGCGAAATGTAGACGAGCGCGACACCGCGCGCCTTCAGCCGGTCGACCTGTTCGAACAGCAGATCGACTTCGCGGGCGGTCAGCATCGCGGTCGGTTCGTCGAGAATCAGCACGCGGCAATCGCCGATCAGGTTGCGTGCGATTTCGACCATCTGCTGATGGCCGATGCCGAGTTCGCCGACGAGCGTGTCCGGATCGATCGCTTCGAGCCCGACCTGCGCCATCGCGTCGCGCGCGTCCGCGCGCAGACGCCGCCGGTCGATCCAGCCGAGCGGCACACCGGCACGCTGCGGCAGGCGGTTCAGAAACAGGTTTTCGGCAACCGAGAGCGTCGACAGCAGGTTCAGCTCCTGCATCACCATGCGCACGCCAAGCGCTTCGGCCTGGGTCCGGCTGGCCGGCGCGTACGGCGCGCCGGCGAGGCGCATCGTGCCGGTGCTCGGCGCGACGAGGCCGCCGATGATTTTCGACAGCGTGCTTTTGCCCGCGCCGTTTTCGCCGGTCAACGCCAGCGCTTCGCCGGCGCGCAGCGTGAGCGCGATGTCGGATAGCACCGGTTCGACATAGGTCTTGCCGATTCCGGTTACGGACAGTATGGCGGGCAATGCGTCGTGGTCGGTCGAATCCATTGTGGTCAAGGTTTCGGGCCGCCGCGCCGGGTCTCGTGCGCTCATTGTCGAGCGGACGACGCGGCGCCGGCAGCCACGCAGGTCATGTCGGCATGCTGCGCGCGCTCGTGCGCCGGGTCGAAAGACCGTCCGCGGCAGCGGCTCGAAGCGCGTTCGAACCCGCCGCCCGGTGCGCACGATACGACGCGGACCATGCCGGGCGCATCTGCTGCGCCGCGCTGGCCGTCATGACGCTTAACTCGATAACGGCCGCGCGGCGGATTTCTTTAGCAGCTATTGAATTGGCGCAAGCACATTCGACAATAGCGAAAATGCACGGTGGATGTCCCGCAATCGTCCCGCGATCGACCTGCAACCGGCTGCGCACGCCGCCCCGCCTTGTGGCATGTTCAAACGTGCCGTCCTGCCTGCTTGCGCGCCGCTGGTTGACCGCTGCGACGACGTCGCGCTCACTTCGTCACGAGGTCCACCGGCGTCTCGACCACGCCGGACAGTTGCGACTGCTTCTTGTGCTCGCTCAACGCCTTCAATGCGGTGTCGATGCCGAACACCGCCTGCTTCGCCGCATACTGGTCGGCGGTCGCAAGCACGCGGCCGTCCTTCAGCATCGGCTTGATCGCGTTGATGTTGTCGTAGCCCACCACATACACCTTGCCCTGCTTGCCCGCCGCGCGCACCGCCGACACCGCGCCGATCGCCATGTTGTCGTTACCGCACAGAAGCGCCTTCAGGTTCGGGTACTCATTGAGCATAGCGGATGCAACCGCGTTTCCCTTATCAATTTCCCACTCTCCCGATTGCACCGATACGATCTTCGCGCCGACTTTCTGCATCGCGTCCTTGAAGCCCGCGGTGCGCTGCTGCGCATTGGTGGTGGTCGATACGCCTTCGATGATGCCGACCTCGTCGCCCGCCTTCAGCTTTTGCGCGAGATAGTCGCCGACCTTCTGTGCGCCCTTGCGATTGTCCGGGCCGACGAAGGGCACGTTCAGATCCTTCGACTTCAGCACCTCGGGGTCGAGCCGGTTGTCGATATTGACGACGATGATGCCGGCATCGACCGCCTTCTTGACCACCGGCACCAGCGCCTTCGAATCGGCCGGCGCGAGCACGATCGCGTCGACCTTCGAGACGATCATCTGCTCGACGATGCGGATCTGGTTGGCGGTGTCGGTTTCGTCCTTGATGCCGTTGGTGATCAGGTCGAAGGTGCTCGGATTGTGCTGCTGATATTCCTTCGCGCCGGTCTCCATGGTGAGGAAGAACTCGTTCGCGAGCGATTTCATGACCAGCGCGACTCGCGGTTTTTTCGCGGCCTGCGCATGCGCCGGCAACGTGGGCAAGGCGATGATGGCGGTGAGCGCGAGCCCGGCGGCAACGACGCGGCGGCGAATGCGTTGGTTCATGTTGTCTCCTGTTGTTGGCAGGCTTAAACAAAAAGCCTTGTTTATTGAGGTACGCAAACGTTTGCGTCACCTATTCTCAACGGAGCCGCTCGCCGCTGTCAACGACAGGAGGTGCTGCGCCGCACAGCGCGCGAGCTGAAGCTGTGGCGCCTCGTGCGCGCGTGCGTGGCGTGCGTGGCACGCGTGACGCAGATGGTGCTCGACAGGCCGTCCGCGGCGGACGGCGCGCTGATGCCGGTCACCGCCACCGTGCCGCTGTGCCGCTGTGCCGCTTGCAACTGCGGCCGGCGCTTCGTGGCCGGCTACAGCCAGCCCGCCTTCTTGAAGCGCCACCACAGGAACATGTCGATCAACGCCATCACGCCGACACAGATCGGGTAGCCATACGCGTAGTGCAACTCCGGGATCTTCTCGAAGTTCATCCCATAGATGCCGGCGATCATGGTCGGCACCGCAAACAGTGCGGCAAATGAACCGAGGCGCTTGGTCACCTCGTTCTCCGCAAGCGAGATCATGCCGAGGTTCACCTGGATCGCGGTGACGATCATTTCGCGGCGCCCGTCGATGGTGCGCACGATCCGGTCGAGATGGTCGTAGACATCGCGAAAGTACGCCTGCATGCCTGAGCAGACCACCGGAATCCGGCCGCCGGTGAACTTGCTGATCGCCTCCAGCAACGGCGCGATGTGATGCTCGAGCGTGACCAGCCGGCGCTTTAACGAATACAGGTCCTGGATGATCGCGCGCGACGCGGCCAGGCTGTGCTTGTCGAAGATGCGGTCTTCGATCTGCTCGATCTCGGTGCCGAGCGCTTCGAGAATCGGGAAATAGCGGTCGACGATATTGTCCGCGAGCGCGTACAGCACGAATGCGGCGCCCTGCCTGAGCAGTTGCGGCTCGCGCTCGCAGCGCGCGCGCACTTCCTGGAAGCCGTGCCGCGTACGGTTGCGCACCGTCAGCACATAGTTGCTGCCGACAAATACGTCGACCTCGCCGATCAGGATCTCGCCGTCGTCGTCCATCTCCAGCGTGTGCAACACCGCGAACAGCGACTCGCCGTACTCCTCGATTTTCGGCCGCTGGTGGCCGTTGCGGACATCCTCGAGCGCCAGTTCGTGCAAGCCGAACTCGAGCTTCATCACATCGAGTTCGCCGGGGCCGGGATCTTTCAGCGCAACCCAGACGAAGCACTCGGGCTTCGCGACATAGACGCTGATGTCGTCGATTTCGATATCGGCGAGTTTTCGGCCGTCCTGATATGCGGCGCAATTGATCAGCATGGTGGGGTGCCTTGAATGGTCTGTCGGGTCATGTGTCGAATGGTTGGACCGCAGGTTGTCGTGGGTGCCGCTGGATGCAGCGGGCTTCTATTGCGCAACGCGCCGCAACCCGATCCGGTGGTCGGGATCGAACGTGACGCTCGCGCGGTTCGTGTAGCGCGGGTCGGCGGTCACGAGAAATTGCAATTCACGTACCGGGTCGAACTGCGTCGACACGGCGAGCCGGTGCACGCCCGGACTCAGATAAAACACAATGTGCTCGCCGTTCATCAGATCGGCGACCTGCTCGCCATCCACATAGACGAGTGCATCGCGAAAACGCACGATGACATTGTCGGTCCGCTCACGCCGCACGTCGACCGCGATCTTGCCGTTGCCGGGCTCCGTGTAGGTCGGCTTGACCACGCGCTCGGCCGGCACTGCCTTGAACGGTACCGGTTCTGCGGGCGTCGCGCCGCATGCGGTCAGGCACACAGCCACGCATACAGCGGCGATGACTGACGCGCTGCGCACACGTAAGGCATTGACGCGGCCTTCCACATGCCGCGACGCGCGCCGGCGCGCGTCGCGACTGTGTTGACAAACAGTAAGCCGCAGCTGTGGCCGCATCAGTCGTCTCCGTTGGCTCTGTTCTGCGCGAACTGTTGCATGATCGATTCCACAATCGGTCTCCCGATGGGATGCACGACCGTCGCCTGTTCGTTGCCTTGTTCGCTGCCTTCTTCGTTTCGCTGTGTGCTTCTGCCAGCCACCGATGCGTCACGTGTGAGTTCAAACGCGATCACAGCGCATCGCGCGAGCCCCGCGCTATGCATTGAACGGATTCACCACGCGCGCGCCGGTATCCGCAAAGTCGCCTGTATTGCGCGTGACAACCGTGAGGTTGTAGATCAACGCGGTGGCCGCAATCAGCTTGTCGAGCGAATGCTCGGCATGCGGCACACGCAGACGACCCCACGTTTGCGCGACGTCGTCGCCAATCGTCAGGATGTGATTCGCGAACGACGTGAGGATGGTATTCAGCCATCCTTCCAGCTGGCTTGCCTGCTCCACGTCGCCGCGGTGACGGATCACCTCGACGCCGCGGCGCAGTTCGCCAATGGTGATCACCGACAGATACAGCTTGAGCTGCTCCTTCGCCGCGCGGCTGAAAAACTCGCGCACACCGGGATGCGCGCCGCCGCGCTTGCGCATCTCGCTAATAACATTGGTATCAATCAAATACACGTTTTCCCTCGACTTCGTCATCGTTGTTGATCCGCTCGAAATCAGCGTCTGTGCCGACTTCGGGCATGCTCATCAGCAGTGCGGCAAAGCTGAGCTTTTTCGGGTGATGCAACGCCTCCGCCAGAATGTCCCGATGCTCCGCTTCGACACTGCGTCCGTTCGCCGCCGCCCGCTCGCGCAGGCGCTGCACAAGAGCCTCGTCGAGGCCCCGAACCAGCAGATTGGGCATGATAGGTATCTCCATAACTTGACATGCTATCAATGCTATCACCTCCCAAGAAAAGAAAAAAGCCTGGATAACCCGACGCTCGGGCGACGCTTGCGTCGCCCGGTCTTCCGGGTGATGATCGGCGCAACAGCCAACCGGTGTTTGCTTGAACCAAGCCACCGTGAGGGTTGCGCACAGACGTCAGTAAGCCATAGATAAAACGCGCCGCGAAGATCGTCCAATCGGCAAATTGAACTGGGAGACGTTCATGTGGTACTTCAGCTGGATCCTCGGCATCGGAGTCGCATTGGGCTTCGGCATCATCAACGTGATGTGGCTCGAGACGAACGGCAGGTTCACGCGCGACCCGGCCGCGCCCGCTGCCGGAAGCGCCCCCACCGACCCCGCGCCCGCCGCGGACCCGCCGCTGTGAACGTATTGCCCGGCACTCTTTTGCCGGCCGTGCGCGCACCGTGACCTCGCTCGTGTTTTTTTGCGGTCACGCGGGCGCCGGCAAGACCACCGTCGCGCGGCGGATCTTCACACCGTTGATGCAGGCACGCGGCACGCCCTTCTGTCTGCTCGACAAGGACACGCTCTACGGCCGCACCGGCGCCGCGACGATGCGCGCACTGACCGGCGATCCGGATGACCGCGACAGTCCGCTCTTTTTGCAGCATCTGCGTGATCCGGAGTACCGCGGCCTGATCGATACCGCGCGCGACAATCTCGCGCTCGGCGTCAGCGTGCTGGTGGTCGCGCCGCTGTCGCGAGAAGTGCGCGAGCGGCGGCTATTCGATCGTGACTGGCTGGGCGTCGGTGACGATGTGGAGATTCGCGTGGTATGGGTCGCGACCGACGAGGACGCTGCGCGAAGACGGATCGCCGCGCGTCACGATCCGGCCGACGCGTACAAGCTTGCACATTGGGATGAATACCGGCAGCGCCGCTTCGCATGGCGTGAGTTGACGCAAGGCCAGCGAGACGGCGTGCTGCTGTTCGACAACACGGCGCCCGCCGCGGCCGACTACGATGCGCTGCTGCGGCAACTCATCGGCCAGCGCGAGCGCGGGTCCGATTGAGTGCCGCGCTCCGCGCAAATGAACCAGGCGCTGCGCCGCGCCGCCCGTTGGCAGTCGCGCCGCAGCGCCTGAAGTACAGCCCGGCGTGAGACGTACAGTCCGGCCTCAGACGGTCGCCATCGCGTCGAGCGGCTCGCCTTCGTATAGCTGGCCGAACCGGTTGGCCAGAAAGTCGCGCAGCGGCACCTGCTCCTGCCGCACGAATCCGCTTTGCGGCAAGCGTTTTTCGCGGAACAGATCGAGCACCGCGCACATCGCGCCCGCGGTGGTGATCTGGATCGCGCTCATCGGCATCCCGCATACCGTCTTCGCGAAGATCTTGCGCGTAAAGACTTCCTGCACCAGTTGGCCATCGCGCATGCCGGTCACCGTAATGAACACCAGCACGACGTCCTGCGCGGTGGACGGCACCGCGCGGCGCATGATCGACTTCAGCGTATCGCGGTCGGTCGACAGGCGCAGGTCTTCGAGCAGGAACTGCATCAGATCGCGATGACCCGGATAGCGCACCGACTTGTAGTCGAGCGATTCGACGCGGCCGGACAGCGTCTCGCACAATGTGCCGAGCCCACCCGACGTATTGAACGCCTCATACTCGATGCCATCGAGCGAGAAATGCTCGAGTCCTTCGAGCGGCTGCACCCACTGCGTGCGGCTGTCGCGAATCGCTTCGCATGGCTGACAATACTCGTTGATCAACCCGTCGACGCTCCACGTCAGGTTGTACTTCAGCGCATTGGTCGGGAACTCCGGCAACGCGCCGACGCGCATCTTCACGTCGCGGATTTCGCTGAAACGGTTCGCGAGTTCGTGCGCGGCGATGCCGATAAAGCCCGGCGCGAGTCCGCATTGCGGCATGAACGCATGATCGGCGCCGTCGGCAATTGCGCGGATTGCGTGAGTCGCGCGCACGTCTTCGGTCAGGTCGAAATAATGCACACCCGCGCCTTTCGCCGCGGCGGCGACATTCACCGCGAGGTAATACGGCAATGCATTGACGAGCACGTCGAAGCCCTGCAACGCGGCGCGCAGCGCGGCGGCGTCGGCGGAATCGACACGGCGGGTTGGAATGCCTTGAGCAGCGAGTTTGTCGAGCGCGTGCTGGTCGCGATCGAGCGCGACCACGTCATAGTCGCCGGTCTCGCGCAGCATGTGGGCGATCGTATGGCCAATCAGACCGGCGCCGACGATGGCGATGTTCATGCGCTTCTCCTTTGTTGTGAGTGTCGTGAGCGGGATTGCGCGCGGCGCGGCTTGCAAGCCCGCGCGCGGCGCCCGGCGGGCAAACCCTGGACACAGTTTAAGGAGAAGGACAAACGGTTCCTACGCGCAGAATGCTGCGTATCGACCACGGAACTCGACGTTTTGACGGCGCGGTCAGTCGAATCGACGAAAAAACATAAAAACGGCGTAAATAGCGGCGTCCGCGCGGGAGGCACATGTGCGGGCAGCCGGCATCCGCGCTGGCCGCGCACACGCGCCAAGCCGAGCCTAGCCGCGCGCGGCGCCGATCATTCCGCGATCGATCTTCCGCGCGAGGATGATCGACGTGGTCGTACGCTCGACGCCCGCGAGGCCGCCGATCTGATCGAGCAGTTCATTGAGGCGGTCCGGAGAATCGGCGCGCAGCCAGGCGACGTAATCGAACTCGCCGCTCACCGCGCACAGCAGTTGCACTTCAGGCATCTTCGCGAGACGCTTTTGCACGTCCGGGCCGTACTTCGGCGCGATGATGATGCCGACATACGCGACGATGCTCGCATCGAGCACGTCCTGGCCAAGCCGCACGCCATAGCCGGCAATCACATGGGTTTTTTCGAGCCGCGCGATGCGCGCGATCACCGTGGTTCGCGCGACGCCGAGCTGGCGCGCGAGGTTCGCGACGCTTTCGCGCGCATTGTTCTGCAGCAACGCAACGAGGTTGCGGTCGAGGTCGTCGAGTTGGTCGAGGCGCGGTGGTCTCATTGAAAACGAAGCGTTGCAGTGAAGGTTGACGGGAGCCGTTCGCCGGCGCGCTGCTGCGCGCAACGCGAGCGGACCGGCGACGCATGCGTCGACGCTGGCATCCGCTCGCAACATCGGCGTCTTCGCGATTATGCCCGCGTTCGCGGCCGCCGCTTATGCCGCTTATGCCGCTTGTGCCGCTTGTGCCGCTTGTGCCGCTTGTGCCGCTTGTGCCGCTTGTGCCGCTTGTGCCGCTTGTGCCGCTTGTGCCGCTTGTGCCGCTTGTGCCGCTTGTGCCGCTTACGCCGCTTATGCCGCTTGCTTGCCGCTGCGGTCGGCGCCGCCCTCTACCCTCCCTGCACCCCGCACCCGCCCCGCTACCGCACCGTATGCTTGCCGCACCGGTCCGGCTGGGCCGCGAACGTCCGCCCAAGGGCCTGACGTGCACGCGCGACGCGGCTCATCACGGTATGGACCGGCACATCGAGCACGTGAGCCGCTTCCGCGTAACTGAGCGCCTCGATCGCAACCAGCAGCATCGCGATGCGTTGCGCGTGCGGCAGTTGATCGACCGCCGCGACGATGCGCTGACTCAGCGCGTCGCTTGACGGATCGGGCGCTGCCGGATGCGCGCCGTGTTGTCCGCGCTGCACCGGCGGCCCCGCCGGCGAATCCGCGAGCGGCGTCGCATTCGCCCGCTCGCGTGTGCTTCGCGAGCGCAGATCGTCGCTCCAGATCCGATACGCAATCGTATAAAGCCTGCACAACGGCCGCATGCGATGCGGCCCCGGTCCGACGTGCTTGCGCGCGCACAAACAGGTCTTTTGCGTGAGCTCTTCCGCTTCGAGCCGGTCGCCGGTGATTCGCCATGCGAATGCCCATAGCCTCGGCAGCAGGTCGGTCAGTGAGCCGGCCAGTTCCGTCGTAGTCGCCAACATGATTCCTCTGTGGAGTGTCCCATGCCGCACGGCGGGCTGGCGCGCGCGGCTTCGTCGAATACGCGCGCGTGCCGGTCGCGGCATGGACGCGGCGACGCGTCGTGAATGCGCGCGTCGTATGGGCAGAACGACTGGCGGCCACGCATTTTCATTAAACTTTCTGTGGACTGCGCAGTATCTGCATTAAATCTGCGTGGCTTCGTAACGAGTACGCGAAGTGCATCGTTGTCCGACGTAATGGCACACCGTGCTCGCAACCGGCCCGCGGCAGAATCCGCCACCCGATCGCCGTGATTGCGCCGTGATAGCGCCAGCCGATGCGCGACGGATGGGCGTAAGCTGCTATCGCGCGCGGGATCGCGCTCCCCGTGCGGCGCGCCCTCGTCGCCGTCCGGCGCGATGGCGCGCACGCGGCCGTTGAGACTTCATGCGGTCCGAGCGGAATATCCGGCGGCAACAAGTGTTGTATCGGCGCCGCGCACGCGCATTCGATGCCGGGCGCCCCTCTGCCGTTGATAAAAAGGAGAAGCTATGCACGCGACCACGGTCCACCCGTGCGACGAACGACTGCCGGCAGGCCGTCTGCTGACGCTGGGTGTCCAGCACGTGCTGGTGATGTATGCCGGCGCCATCGCAGTCCCGCTGATCGTCGGCAGTGCGCTGAAATTGCCGAAGGACCAGATCGCGTTCCTGATCAGCGCCGACCTGTTCGCGTGCGGTATCGCGACGCTGATCCAGACGCTCGGCATCGGCATCTTCGGCATCCGGCTGCCGATCATCATGGGCTGCACCTTCACCGCGGTCGGCCCGATGATCGCGATCGGCTCGAATCCGAACCTCGGCCTGCTCGATATCTTCGGCTCGACGATCGCCTCCGGCGTGCTCGGCATTCTGCTCGCGCCCGCGATCGGCAAGCTGCTGCGGCTCTTTCCTCCGGTCGTGGTCGGCAGCGTGATCGCGGTGATCGGACTGTCGCTGATGGAAGTCGGCATCAACTGGGCGGCGGGCGGCGTCGGCAATCCCGATTATGGCAACCCCGTCTACCTCGGGCTCTCGCTCGTCGTGCTGGTGCTGATCCTGCTGATCCACCGCTTCGGCAAGGGCTTTGTCGCGAGCGTGTCGGTGCTGCTCGGCATCGTCGCCGGCTTTGCGATCGCCGCGCTGCTAGGCCGTGTGAATCTCGACGGCGTGAGCGGCGCGCCGTGGCTCGGCGCGGTCGTGCCGTTCCGTTTCGGCATGCCGCGCTTCGACCCGTTGTCGATCGTCACGATGACCATCGTGATGTTCGTCACGTTTATCGAATCGACCGGCATGTTCCTCGCGGTCGGCGACATGGTCGGCCGGCCGGTCGATCAGAAGGCGCTCGTGCGCGGGCTGCGCGTCGACGGCCTCGGCACGCTGATCGGCGGCGTGTTCAACGCGTTCCCGTATACGTCCTTCTCGCAGAACGTCGGACTCGTCGGCATCACCGGCATCAGGAGCCGCTTCGTCTGCGCGACGAGCGGCGTGATCCTGATCGTGCTCGGCCTCGTGCCGAAGCTCGCGCAGGTGGTCGCCTCGATTCCGGCCTTCGTGCTGGGCGGCGCCGGCATCGTGATGTTCGGCATGGTCGCGGCAAACGGCATCAAGGTGCTGTCGGAAGTCGACTTCGTGAAGAATCAACACAACCTGTTTATCGTTGCCGTGAGCATCGGGCTCGGCCTCGTGCCGGTCGTATCGCCGCAGTTTTTCGCGAAGCTGCCGCCCGCGCTGTCGCCGCTCCTGCATAGCGGCATTCTGCTCGCCGCGGTATCGGCGGTCGTGCTGAATCTGATCTTCAACGGCCTGCGCGGCGAACGCGCGGCATTGCACGACATCCAGCGCATCAGCCGTTGAGCGGGCCGGTCCTCACCGGTGCGCCCCCGCATGCTGACAAACGCTGACGAACACCTGTCCGGGCGTGTCCCGGCGGTTTCGGTTGTAAGCAGTTGTCGCAATGACGTCGCATTGCATCGATATCGTGGTATTAATAAGCGTCGCACGTCGCGGCTTTCTCGCGAAACCGGTTGAGCGACCGCACGCGTTGCGCGCATCGCTTCGCGCGGCGCCGCTCCGGTTTGCGAGCTACCCGGTTTACGTTTTGCCGCCGTACCTCGATACCAACAGCACATCAGGAGTCTCGATGAAAAAAACGCTCGTTTTGCTCGTTTCTGCACTCTCGATCAGCGGCGCGTTCGCGCAGACCGCAACGCCGGCCGCGAGCCCCGCGATGTCGGCGGCTTCCGGCGCGGACAGGTCCGCACGCCATGAGCAGCGTGTCGAAGACCGCATCGCCTATCTGCACCAGCAGTTGAAAATCACGTCGCAGCAGGATGCGCAGTGGAACACGTTCGCCGACGCGATGCGCGATAACGGCGCGACGATGGCGAAGCTCTTCGAAGAGCGCCGTGCGAACAAGGACATGTCCGCGATCGACGACATGAAGCAGTACGCGCAGATCGCGCAAGCGAACGCGGACGGCACGAAGAAGCTTGTCGATGCCTTCCAGCCGCTTTACGACAGCATGCCGGCGGACCAGAAGAAGCTTGCCGATGCAACGTTCCGCGAAGCGCCGCCGCAAGGCCCGCGCCATTCGCAGCGCGGCGGCAAGAAAGCGGCGCCGGCCAACGATTCGACGGTCAAGCCTTGACGGCAACGCGCCCCGCTGCCGCGTAATACGCGCTGCGGAACGCGGGACATCCGAACGCCTGCCCCGACGGCAGGCGTTTTTGCTTTTACGCGAATGGCGCGAGTGGCTCGAGTATCGCGAGCGTTGCGAGTGTCGTCCTGCAATCTGGCATCATGCGGGTCCTTGGGGCTGCGCGTCGCGCGGCCTTGGCTTCCCTTCCTTGCAAAGCCCGTCATGACCGAACTGAAGAACCTCGATTTACGCACCGATCCGCACGCGCAACGTGTCGTGAAGGATGAGACGGTCACGGTGGAGTTTGCCGGCGGCGACGGCAAGCTGATGAGTCTCGAAGGAGCGAACCGCTATCGCATCGGCGATGCGTTGATCACCGGTTCGACTGGCGAGCGCTGGGTGGTGTCGCGCGAGCGCTTCGATGCGAAGTACACGCCGCTCGATGCCGCGACGGCGCACGGCACGCCGGGCTCTTATCGCAACCGCCCCGCCGTGGTCCTCGCGAAGCAGATGCATGAGGCCTTTACCCTCGCGCGCACGGCCGCGGGCGGCGACGTTTTGCACGGCACGGCCGGCGACTGGGTGATGCAATACGCGCCCGGCGATTACGGCGTCGTGCAGGCGGCGCGCTTTGCGAAGGTATATCGCCGCGCGCCGTAACGCATTACGCGCGCACCGCACACCCCGCGCTCACCCGCACATCAAGCAAACTCGTCGCCGAGTTCAACGGTGACTTCGCGCGGCACGGCCTCGCCGTTCGCGTACTGCTCTTCGAGCGAACCCAACGACGCTTCGACGAAGGCGCGCAGCACCGCGAAGCTGCGGCCGCGCGCACGAGCCGGCAACGCGCGGTAACGGGCCAGCGCAAGCGGCGCAAACACCACGCTCATCGTGATCTTTCGCGCGGTCGCGCCAAAGCGCATCGCAACCCACTGAACGGTCAGAACCGGCGTGCCGCCTTCTTCCGCGAGCCGCTCGGCGAACCGTGTCTGATCAGGAAAAAGATCGCTGATCACGCGCGCGAGTTCTTCGATATCGGCGCTCGCACACTCGTACTGATAGGCTTCCATGTCGTCGAGGAATGGTTGAAGGAGCGACGCTCACGCATCACGTGGCGGACGCGCCCGCCGGCTACGCAACGGGCTGCGCGCCGCGCGCCTCGCGGCGAAACAGCCGGATGAGTCCGATCGCGAGCGGCACTGCGAGCAGCACGTAAATCGTATCGACGACCGCGAGCGGCAACGCCTGCGTCTGCGACAACGCGGCCGGCACTTCGAGCAGCGCATGCACGGCGATCGCGAACGGCAGCACCGCGATCGACCCGGCGCGCACGCCGCGCCACATCAGAACCGACAGGCCGATCTGGAACACCAGCGCCGCGCCGCGTTCGAGGATAAACACGCCGGCCGCCGCCGGCGTCAGGCTCACGACCAGCAGATGAATGCGCATCAGCGCATCGAGCGGCAGACCGGACAGCGCACTGCCGAGCTGACCGCGATCTTCGAGCCACGCGAACATGATCCATTGCACCTGCACGATTACGCCGGTGAACCACAACTCGGCGCCGCCGTGACCCAGACCGTATGCGAGCGCATGCGGCTCGCGCGGTTCGCCGGCCGGCGTCGCGGCAAGCGCTTTCGACGACGGCCGTTTGACCAGCCAGCGCATCGCGAGAAACCGCCCGACCTCCTGGCAGATGCCGATCGACAGCACGCCGGCGATCACGAATACGGTCGGCTGGTTCAGCCAGCCGGCGAGCGTCGGATTCGCCCTCAGCAGCAGGTCGTTCAAGCCGCGCTCGATCAACATCGCAAACAGTGCGAACACGCCGATGCCGACGATCGCGGGGCGCCGGTCGAACCCGAGCGGCTTGCGCAGCCGGAGATACAGAACGATTGGCAACGCGGCCATCAGGAGCGTTGCGGCAACCAGACAGGCGAGCGTAAACGGTGCAACGGGCATGAGCTTCCTTATCAGATTCGGGAGTGGGCGGTCCGGCTCACCAGGCCCGGCCGGACCGCGCGGCGCGTTCGGATCGCGCGGCGCAGCCCGAATCATCGCAGATCAGCGCGAAGTCGACGCGCGTTCGAGCCGTTCTCCGTGCCGCACGCGCAGTTGCACGCAGCCGCACGCGGCGCATCATGCGCCCGTCAGGCCACGCGCGAACCGGGTGGCGCGGCGCGCTGCCGGCCCCGTACGCTCAGCGCGCGAGCGCCTCGCGATTCACGATGTTGCGCGTGAGCGTGCCGTTCAACGCGCCCACCAGGTTTTCCGCCGCGCAGCGCGCCATCGCGTGCCGCGTTTCGTGCGTCGCCGAGCCGATATGCGGCAGCGCGACCACGTTGCGCATCGACAGCAGCGGCGAATCGGCGGCCACCGGTTCCTGTTCGAACACATCGAGGCCGGCGGCGAGAATCGTCCCGGCTCGCAGGGCGTCGATCAACGCCGCTTCGTCGACCACCGGGCCGCGCGCCGCGTTGATCAGGATCGCGCTTTTCTTCATCGCGGCCAGTTGCCGCGCGCCGATCATATGCCGCGTTTCATCCGACAGCGGCACCTGCAGGCACACGAAATCCGCTTCCTTCAGCAGCACCGCCAGCTCGACGCGGCGCGCGCCGTATTGCCGCTCGGCCTCCGGGTTCGCCGAGCGGTTCGTGTACAGCACGTTCATGTTGAAGCCGAGCGTCGCGCGGCGCGCGACCGCGCCGCCGATGCGTCCCATGCCGACGATGCCGAGCGTCTTGCCGTACACGTCGACGCCGAATTGCGCAGGCGCGACGCCATGCGTCCACTGCCCGGCCTTCACCCACTCGGCCAGGTCGACCACGCGGCGCGCGGTCGCGAGAATCAGCGCGAATACGGTGTCGGCGGTCGACTCGGTCAGCACGTCCGGCGTGTGCGTCAGCACGATGCGGCGGCGCGTCAGATCGGCGACGTCGAACGCGTCGTAGCCGACGGAAATGGTCGACAGCGCCTTGAGCCGCGGCGCGCCCTCGACCATCGCCGGCGTGACCTTGACGGTCGAGCCGATCGCGCCGTCCGCATCCTTGAGCGCGGCGGCGAAGGCGTCGTGCCGGTCGCCGTCCACTTCGACCACTTCCGCATGCTCGCGCAGATAGGCGAGCACATCTTCCGGCACCGGCTTGTACACGACGATCCTGCTTTTCATCGATTCATTTTCCTTGTTGGGGTGATATGAGCACGCGCTTGCAAGCGCTCGCAAGCGATGACGCGCGGTTGCGGCGATACGGCAAGCGTGAGCGCCACCGCCGCGACGGCCGCGGCGGCGACGCGCCGCGCCGACGAACCCGTAGGATGCCAAAGCCGCGCTTATTGCGCCATTTCAGATGGCTGACGGTCGCGGTCTTTCGATGTGCATCGCCGATCGTCTGAATCAGCAATGCGCCGTTCCGGTTGCCGCGCGGCAGTCGCGCTCACGACGGTTGCCGTGCGAAAGGCAAACGCCGCGCGGGCCAGGCGTCGCGATCACGTCGCGCGCGCCGCGCCAATCCGATCAGCCTTCGGCGAGACACAGTTCCAGAAACCCGCCGACCAGCCGCGACGGCGCGCTCGCATGCGGCACCAGGATCGAAAAGCGCCGCGTCAGTTGCGGCGCGAACGAGCAGCGGCACAGCGCGTCGTCCTCGTGGCGCATCGACATCGCCGACACGAAGCCGATGCCCATGCCCGCGCGCACCGATTCCTTGCCCCCTTCGACACCGGCGATCTCGAGCGCGATCCGCATCGGCAAGCCCGCGTCGGCAAACGCGCGTTCGACCAGCTGCCGTACGCCGGAGCCTTCCTCGCGCAGCACCAGCGGTTCGTCGCGCAACTGCGCGAGCGACACACCCTGCTTGCGCCCCGCCGCCGCGAGCGGATGCGTGCGCGGCATGATCGCAACGATCTCGTCCTCGCGCCACGCGTGCACGGCCGTATCGGGCGGCAGATCCGGGCCGGCGACGCCCTCGATCAGCGCGATATCGAGCGAACCGAGGCCGCCGACGATCTCCGACGTGTTGCCGCCCGCCGTATGCAGGGTGACTTCCGGATAGCGCCGCTGGAATTCGGCGATCAGATACGGCAGCAGGTAGCTGGCCGGCGTGGTGCTCGCGCCGATGCGCAACGTGCCGCGCTCCATCCCGCGCAGCGCATCGCGGTACGCGTGCGCCTGGCGCCACGTATCGCGCAGACGCGCCGCATAGCTCGCCAGTTGCTCGCCCGCGGGCGTGAGACGCACGCCGCGCCCATCGCGCAGGTACAGCGGCTCGCCGAATTCGTCCTGCAACTGACGCAGCTGGCCGGAGACCGCCGGCTGCGACAGATGAAGCGCAACCGACGCGCGGCTGATATTGCGGTGCTCGGCGACGGCGGCGAACGTTATCAGTTGATCGGGGGTCATGGGGCTGGAAATATCGGTCCAGCCAATATTTTACGTCACAAATGACGATTTTTCATATCTATATATCCAAACTAGGATTAGCCACAGTTCAGACGTTCCGTAAAGGACATCTTTGCATGTCGTAACGGACACCCTGAAGCCCACTCATCGAAGCCTGATCCATCATGACCACCGCCCATCTTCACCCCGCTACGGCCGCCGCGTCCTCGACGCGCGGGCAACTGAACGGCGTGCTGTTCGTCGCGCTGTTCGCGGCCGCCGTGACCAGCGTCGCATCGCTGCCGACGGTCGCCGCGCTCGGCTTGAGTCCGTTGATCGTCGGCATCGTCGCCGGGGCGATTTACGGCAATGTGCTGCGCGACGGCATGCCGGCCAGCTGGGCGGCCGGCGTCAATTTCTCCGCGCGCAAGCTGCTGCGCATCGCGGTCGCGTTCTTCGGCCTGCGCGTGAGCCTGCAGGAAATCGCGCAAGTCGGTTTGCCGGGCCTCGCGGAATCGGTGCTGATCGTCGTCAGCACGCTCGCGATCGGCACGTGGGCCGGCATGAAGCTGCTGAAGCTCGATCGCGACACGGCGCTGCTCACGGCGGCCGGCAGCGCGATCTGCGGCGCGGCGGCTGTGCTCGCGTTCGAATCGACGCTGCAGTCGAAACCGCACAAGAGCGCGATGGCGGTCGGCAGCGTCGTGCTGTTCGGCACGCTGTCGATGTTCCTGTACCCGGCGCTGATGCGCGCCGGCTGGCTGCATCTCGACACGGTCGGCGCGGGCCTGTTCTTCGGCGGCACGATTCACGAAGTCGCGCAGGTGGTCGGCGCGGCGAGCAACGTGAGCCCCGAGGCGACGCATATCGCGACGATCGTGAAGATGACGCGGGTGATGCTGCTCGTGCCGGTGCTGCTCGCGGTCGGCATGTGGGTGAACCGGCCGGCGCGCCACGCAGCCGCGCACCGTGGCACGGCTGATGGCAGCCACGCGCATGCGCCGCGCAAGCTCGCGGTGCCGTGGTTCGCACTCGGCTTTCTCGCGTGCGTCGGTGTGAATTCGGTGCACGTGTTGCCGGATGCGGCGACGCATACGCTGACCCTGCTCGATACGTTTGCGCTGACGATGGCAATGACCGCGCTCGGCATGGAAACGCGCGTCGCGCAGATTCGTGAAGCCGGACCGCGCGCGTTGATGACCGGCCTCGTGCTGTATGTGTGGCTGTTCGCCGGCGGTCTCGGGATCACATGGGCCGTAGAGCGTCTGTTCGGCTAGGCCGCGTATGCCGCGACCGGCGGGCGGCCGGTCCGCACGGCCACGGGCCGCTCCTGCCCGCCTCCCAGACAAGCCTCGCGACCGGCGAGGCTTTCGGCATCTGGCATGGAGCCGGCATGAGCGAAACAGTATGGCAGGCGGTGGGGCGCGCTGGCCGAGCGCATCGGGCGTGGGTCGAATGCTGGTCGAACCCCGATCAGGAGCCGGCCGAGCACCGGCCGAGCGCCGCTCAAAGCGCACGGCGCACGCACCGGCAACCCACCCGCGACGCAACCGCCCGCGCCGTTCAGGTCCGCAACCTGCGTGCGTCATCGCGGCATACTCGAGGCATGCGCGCCGCGTGGGCGACGCGCGGCCCGGGTAACCACCGAATGAGGACCGATCGATGACCTACGAACTCTATTACTGGGACGGTCTGCAAGGCCGCGGCGAATTCGTGCGGCTCGCGCTCGAAGAAGCCGGCGCGGAGTACGTCGAAGTGGCGCGCGGCGATGCGCGCGACGGACTCGGCACCGGCGCGATGATGGCCGTGATGGACAGCAAGTCCGAGCCCTGCCCGCCGTTCGCCCCGCCGTTCCTGAAAGACGGCGATCTGCTGATCGCGCAGACCGCCAACATCCTGTTCTATCTCGGCGCGCGGCACGGACTCGCGCCGGCCGTCGAGAGCCTGCGCTACGTGGTGAACGGCCTGCAACTGACGATCGCGGACATGGTCACCGAAGCGCACGACACGCATCATCCGCTGGCGTCGAATCTGTATTACGAGGATCAGAAAGACGCGGCGAAGGTGCGCGCACACGACTTCATCGACCACCGCATTCCCAAGTTCATGCACTACTTCGAGCGCGTGCTGAAGCAGAACCCGGCCGGCGACACGTACCTCGTCGGTGACGCGCTGACGTACGTCGATCTGTCGATGTTCCAGCTGATCGACGGCCTGTACTACGCGTTCCCGCGCGCGATGAAGACCTTTCCGAAGCACTACCCGCGCCTTGCCGCGCTGCACGACGCGGTGCTGGAACGGCCGCGCATCGACGCGTATCTCGACTCCGACCGGCGCATCGCGCACAACGAAGCGTGCATCTTCCGGCACTACCCGGAACTCGACAAGGACACCCGTTAGCCTCCCTCACCGATGACGAAAGCCTCGCCGAACAACAATACGAACGACCCGACGAACGACCTCGCGAACGCCCCGGGCGCCGCACCGGCGCGCTCGCCCGCCGCGGCGACCGCGCCGGCGCCGCGCGATGCTATCCTTGCGCCCGATACCCACCAACCCGCGTATTCCGTGCTCTCGTTCCTGCTGAGGCTGCGCACCCGCGCCGCGCGAATCTTCCGGCTCTCCGACGCGCATACGATGCTCGTCTGGTCGGTGGTCGTCGGTGTCGCGGGCGCGCTCGCGACGGCCGCGTTTCGCGAAGCCATCGCGCTGTTGCAGCGCGCGTTCGCAGGCACCGAAGGCAGCTTCGTCGAGATGGCGCGCGGCCTGCCGTGGACCACGCGCATCTGGCTGCCGGCGGCGGGCGGCCTGATCGCCGGCGTGATGCTGGTGCTCGCGCGGCGCGGCCAGGACAAGAAGGCCAGCACCGACTATATGGAAGCGGTCGTGATCGGCGACGGCGTCGTGCCGGTGCAGGCGAGCCTGTGGCGCACCGTATCGTCGCTATTCTCGATTTCGAGCGGCGGCTCGATCGGCCGTGAAGGGCCGATGGTGCAACTGGCCGCGCTGTGCGCATCGCTGATCGGCCGCGTCGTGCACTTCGATCCGCCGCGACTGCGCCTGCTGGTCGCGTGCGGTGCGGCGGCCGGTATCACGTCCGCGTACAGCGCGCCGATCGCCGGCGCGTTTTTCGTCACCGAAATCGTGCTCGGCTCGATCGCGATGGAAAGCTTCGGGCCGGTCGTGGTCTCATCGGTGGTCGCCAACATCACGATGCGCGCGTTCGCCGGCTACCACGCGCCGTACGAAATGCCCGCGTTCCCGATCATCACCGGGCCCGAGGTGCTGCTGTTCGTCGGGCTCGGCCTGCTGTGCGGCGCGGTGGCGCCGCAATTCCTGCGGCTCATCGGCGTATCGAAGGCCACCTTCGCGCGCATCAGACTGCCGCTGCCGTTCAGGCTCGCGATCGGCGGTCTGGTGGTCGGCATCCTGTCGGTCTGGACACCGGAGGTATGGGGCAACGGCTATAGCGTCGTGAACTCCGTGCTGCATTCGCCGTGGACCTGGACCGCGCTCGTGCTGGTGCTCGTGTTCAAGATTATCGCGACCGCGGCGACCGTCGGTTCCGGCGCGGTCGGCGGCGTGTTTACGCCGACGCTGTTCGTCGGCGCGGTGCTCGGCTCGCTGTTCGGAATCGCGATGCATGCGGTGTGGCCGCACGCCACCTCGCCGTCGTTCGCGTACGCGATGGTCGGCATGGGCGCGTTCCTCGCCGGCGCGACCCAGGCGCCGCTGATGGCGATCATGCTGATCTTCGAGATGACGCTGAGCTACCAGGTCGTGCTGCCGCTCGCCCTCTCATGCGTGGTCGCCTATTTCGTGTCGCGCGCGATCGGCAACGCGTCGATGTATGAGATCACGCTGCATCGCAATCGCGAAGACCAGGAGCGCATGCGCGCGCGCGCGACGCAGATGCGCGAGCTGATCCGCCCGCCGCAGACGGTGGTGTCGCCCAGCGCGACCGTGCAGGACATGACGCGCGTGTTCCTCGAATATCCGGTGAAGTACCTGTACGTCACCGACGAAGCCGGCTGCTTTCTCGGCGTCGTCGCGCTGAAGGACATCACGTCGGATCTGATCGACCGGCGCGATACGTCCACCCGCACCGCCGCCGACTACCTGCAACCGCACTTCGACGTGCTCACGCCGGACATGTCGCTCGGCGTCGCGCTGCAGCACTTTCTCGTGCATCAGGGCGAGCGGCTGCCGGTGATCGAAAGCGTCGCGCAACCCAGGCTGACCGGCGTCGTCTACAAGTCGTCGCTGCTCGACGCGTACTTCCGGATGAACCCGACACGCTGAACCGCTGATACGAACGGTCACAACCTGCCTCGTGCAAAGCGCGGCAATTTCTCTAAAATGGATTGACCAGAAAGCGACCCGCGGGCGGCCTGCGAGCCGCGCGCGCCACGCTGCCGGCGTGCGCCACGCGCCAATGCGCAGCGCTTCGTCCGGGAAGCCGCGGTGCCCTTCGACCGGGAGCGAAGATGAGCGAACCGTCCATCGATGCCGTGCGCCGCGACCACGCGGGCTGGATCTTCGTGCATATCGAAGGCGAACCGTACGACCGCGGCGAACAACACGGGCAACTGCTCGCCAGCGAAATCCGCAACGCGATCCACACCGCCCGCTACCTCGCGAAATGGGATACCGGCGAAGACTTCGACACCTTCGTCAACGCAGCGGTTGCCCAGTTCGCGCCGCGCCTCGACACCGAATTCGCCGACGAAATCCAGGGCATCGCCGATGGCGCAAAGCTGCCGTTCGCCGAAGTGCTCGCGTGGAACGGCTATATGGACCTGCTGCAAAGCTGGTGGCCAAGCTTCGCCGCGGCGCAGCATCCGGGTGCCGGGTTGAAGCCCTGGCGCGGGCGGCGCGGCCATCACTGCAGCGCGTTCATCGCGACCGGCGACGCGACGCGCGACGGCCGCATCGTGATGGCGCACAACTCGTGGGACCGCTATGCGGCGGGCGATGCGTTCAACGTCGTGTTCGACATCGTGCCGGACGCCGGGCACCGCATTTTGATGCAGGGACTGCCCGGCTGCATCTCGAGTCTCACCGACTTCTGGGTGACCTCCGCGGGCCTGATGATCACCGAAACGACCATCTCGAACTTCGCCGGCTACAACGCGGCGGGCGCGCCGGAGTTCTATCGTTCGCGGCACGCCGCACAGTACGCGAGCAGCATCCGCGACTGGTGCGACCGGTTCGCGGTTGCGAACAACGGCGGCTATGCGAACAGCTGGCTGCTCGGCGATACCAAGACCGGCGAGATTGCGCGCTACGAACTCGGGTTGCGCTACAGCGGCTTCGAAAGCACGAAAAACGGCTTTTATTGCGGTTACAACACCGCGTCGGATCTGAAGATCCGCAATCAGGAGTGCGTCGATGAAGGCGAAGATTTCACCGACGTGCGCAAGAACGGGGCGCGCCGGCTGCGTTTCATGCAGCTCGCGGAAATGCATCAGGGCACGATCGATCTCGAGCTCGCGAAACAGATGATCGCCGACCATCACGACGTCTATCTCGATCGCCCGGACAACCCGTGCTCGCGCACGATCTGCGGACACCTCGAACTCGACGACGCACGCTTTGGCGGCTCCGATCACGGACCGTTCAACCCGTGGGGCGCAAACGACGGCAAGGTGGTCGACAGCGAGATGGCGCGCGACATGGCCTTCTACGCGCGCTGGGGCCACCCGTGCGGCCGGCCGTTCGATGCGCAGGCGTTCATGAAACGGCACCCGCAGTGGAACTGGCTGAACGGGTATATGCGCGACCGGCCGTCCTGGCCGTGGACGCGCTTCGAAACGCTGCGCTGAGCGGCGCAGTCGTCAGGCACATCATCCGACGCTGCCGCATTGCTGCACCACAGCATCGGCCGCGCGGGCCGGCGCGATGCTGACGGATCGTCGGCTAACCGAACGCCGATGCGGGTCTGAGGCTCATCAAGGCGCTTGAAAAATTTACCGTCTAAGATGGGAATATCGGTGTGGCGCTTTTCAGGCGTGGCCATGCCGGACGGGCGCCGTTGCTGCGACGCGCGAATGGCATAACGCTTGCGAGAGTTCCTGCGCTGCCTGGCAAAGGAGGTCGAGCGATGAAAACCTCGACGCTGTTGATCATGGTTACGCTGTCGGCATCGTGCTTCGCCGCACCGGTTCACACCGCGCCCGATGGCCTGTCCGACATCGCTACACAACGCATCAACGCGGCGCCGGTTGCTCCGCCTGCGCCGGACGTCGCGGCGCAGTCCGACATTCGACCCGATCGCTGGCAGCACATTACGCTGCCGAAATCGAGACACCTCGAGCGCGGCTTCGCCGCGCGCAACGAGCATTTGCAGACGTGACCGTGTAACGCGGCGGCGCCTGGCGCTTTTGTCTGGCGGTGCGTGCCGTTTGCCGCCTGGGTTGCCCCGCTTTTGCACGGTGCGCGCTCGCACCACGTTCTGCCGCAGTCCGCGTTAAACCTGACCGCCCCCTTCATTGCGAGGAATGCACCCATGACCCGACCGGCTGCGCACGATGTGCCGCGCGAATCGATTGACCTGCAAATCGCCGACGTGCTGCGCGCGGCGGCTTATCCGGCCAACAAGGATGCGCTCGTCGACGCCGCGCGCGAAGCCGGCGCGAGCAACGAGGTGCTCGCGATGCTCGACGGCTTGCCCGAGCAGGATTACGCGGACATCTCCGCGGTGACGAAGCTGATCGGCAGCAACTTCGGGCCGGGGCTCGGCGCGTAGCGGCACCCGGCACTCGCTTTACGGCACTCGCTTTACGGCTCACGCTTCACGGTTCACCTTTCACGCTTCACGGATGGTTCGCCGTCGCGCTCGCCTCAGGTCCAGCGGAGTTTATCGAGCTTGCGCTCGAGTTGACGGCGCAGCTCGTCGAACTGTTGCATCTGCCTGCCGCTGTCGCCGATCTCACGCGTCTTCGCCCAAAAGTCGTCTTGCGCCGTCCTCAACTGTGCGCCGATCTCGCCGCGGCGCGCCGGGTCCAAACCGTCTTGCCGCTTCTGATTCTCGAGGTCTTTCATCAGCGCATTGATCCTGTCCAGATCGGCGAGCGTGGCTTCGCGCTTCTGACGCGTATCGTCCAGCTTCCGGTTGACAAACTCGAGCTCGCGTCGCAGGTCGTGACGCTTCGCCTCGTTGGTGGCGCGCTGCGCCTCCGACCCGCTTTGTGTTCCGTGATACATGTGTTCGCGGCTGGAACCCGCTTGCTCCGGCAACAGGCGCTCCCGGCCATCGTCTTTTCCCCCGGACGGATGCGCGTTGCCTCCGCCACGCAGTCGCAAGACGGGTTCGTTCGCCGGATCGACTGAGCGCGCACCTGCGTGCCGCACCAGGTTCGCACCGTCGGCACGCACCGGCGCCGCCGCGGATTGCGCGGACTGCGCGGAACCCGCCGCATACGACGATGCGGGTCGCGCGGCATCAGCGCCGGACGCATCACGCGGCTGAAATCCTTCGTCCGCTGGATGCAGCGTGGGGTGAAACGACCCGCCAATGTGGGTGCTGGGCATGTGCTGTACCTCCCGTGGGCTGATGCGCGCAACCGGCGCGCGGGCTTTCATTACATCAGCGTGGATCAGCAAAATGCGGTATCAGGACATGACACGTGCCGCGTGCGTGCTGCGCGCGTGCAACCCGCACGCGCAAGGTTCCGGCAGGATCAAGCGCCTTCCTCCGACTCCCGGCCGAACACCACCCGCGCAAAGAACCCGGCCAGCACCGACTCGGCGACTTCCGCGCTCACGTGCTGCGGGTCGATCGTGTAGAGAAACTGCACGCCGTCGACGAGACCGATGAACCCCATCGCGAGCGTCGCGGCCGGCAGCGGCAACGGCGTGCCGACGCGCGCCGAAAACTCGCTGATATACGCGGTCAGCTCTTCGCGCTTCTCATGCAGGAACGCATTGAAGCGCGTCCGGAAGCGCGCGTCGCGCGCCGCGAGCAGCTTCGCCTCGACCCAGAGCAGAAAGCATTCGTTGCGAAACGGCAGACGGCTGTAGTACTGCAGCACGCTCGCCTCCATCTCCGCGCGCGTCGCGCCCTCGCTGAAGATGCCGTGCAGGTCCGCTTGCATCGCCTCGTGGTCGCGCCGCAGCAGTTCGAGGAACAGCTCCGGCTTGCTGCGGAAATTCGAATAGAACGCGCCGCGCGTATAGCCGGCGGTCTCGGCAATATCTTCGACGCTCGCGCCGACGAAGCCTTTCTTCATGAAAATGACCTGCGCGGCGTCCAGCAGCCGCAGCCGCGTCTGGTCCTTGCTCTGTTCTCGTGTCAGCCGTTTGCGTTTCATGGGCGGCAGTCTAGCATCGTACATTCCGATTCATCTTTGTACTCAGATACAAGGTTGTATTAGAATTCACGCCAATATCCGAAGCAACGGTGGGTTGCCCTGGTCGGCCGTCCCGGCCGGCGCCGGTTTCCGGGCCGCCACACGCAATGCTTTCGCCGCCTCAGCCCTTTTCTGTCAAGGGATCATCGTGAATCGTTCCGGTTGTCGCGTGCCGTCCGCGAGGCGCAAGCAGTCTGCGTTCTTCGGTCGCCGTAGGGTTGCTGGGTTGCCCGCTGGGTTGCCCGCTGGGTTGCCCGCTGGGTTGCCCGCTGCGTTGCTGCATCGTTCGTCCGTTCGTTCCTTATTGCGTGTGTCTGCCGCCTTTGCCGCCACGCGCCGCGCCGCCGCGTGCGCACTGGCGCTCGCCGGCATGCTCGCGCTCGCCGGTTGCCATCAGCAGAACGCGGCCGCGCCGACGCCGAAGCCGGTCGTCGCGCGCGCGGTCAAGGCGGACGGTCAACCGCTCGCGGCCACGTTGCCCGGCGAGGTTCAGGCGCGCTACGCAACCCCGCTGTCGTTTCGCATCGGCGGCAAGCTCATCGAGCGGCGCGTGCGGCTTGGCGACACGGTGCAAAACGGCCAGATCGTCGCCCGGCTCGATCCGGCGGATGCCCAGAAGAACGCCGCCAGCGCGGCCGCGCAACTCGACGCCGCGCAGCATCGGCTCGTGTACGCGAAGCAGCAGCTCGATCGCGACCGCGCGCAGGCGCGCGAAAACCTGATCGCGCAGGCGCAGCTCGAACAGACCGAAGACGCGTATGCGGCAGCCGCCGCGCAGCGCGAGCAGGCAGCGCAGCAGGCCGCGCTCGCGAAAGACCAGTTGCAGTACGCAACGCTCGCCGCCGGTCACGCCGGCGTGATCACCGCCGAGCAGGCGGACACCGGGCAAAACGTGTCGGCCGGACAGGCCGTCTACAGCCTCGCGTGGAGCGGCGATGTCGACGTCGTGTGCGATGTGCCGGAAAACGCGCTGGCGGCACTGCGTATCGGCCAGAACGCGAACATCGCGCTCGCGGCGCTACCCGGCCGTACGTTCACCGCGCGTGTGCGCGAATTGTCGCCGGCCGCGGATCCGCAAAGCCGCACTTGGCGCGCGAAGCTCACGCTCGAACGCCCCGGGCCCGATGTGCGGCTCGGCATGACCGCGAATGTGTCGTTCGCGCGCGATGGCGGCGCCCCGTCCGCTCGCGCGGCCGAGTCGTTCACGCTGCCCGCCACCGCGCTGTTCCACGATGGCAACGCAGCCGCGGTGTGGGTCGTGAAAGCCGGCAGCGATGTGCTCGAGTTGCGTCGCGTGCAGGTCGCGCGCTACGACGAGCGCACGATCGAAATCTCGCAAGGGCTGAACGACGGTGAACGCGTCGTGCTGCAAGGCGTACATACGGTCACCGCCGGCGAGCGCGTGCGCCCGGTCGCACCGCTGCATCCCGAGGACTTCGCTTCATGAGCGGAACGCACGACGCAGGCGAAGGCCGCTTCAATCTGTCCGCGTGGGCGCTGCGCCATCAGGCGCTGGTCGTGTTCGTGATCGCGCTCGCGACACTATTCGGCATCCTCGCGTACACGCGTCTCGCGCAGTCCGAAGATCCGCCGTTCACATTCCGCGTGATGGTGATCCAAACCTTCTGGCCCGGTGCGACCGCGCGTCAGGTGCAGGAGGAAGTGACGGACCGGATCGGCCGCAAGCTGCAGGAAACGCCGTCGATCGATTTTCTGCGCAGCTATTCGCGGCCCGGCGAATCGCTGATCTTCTTCAACATGAAGGATTCCGCGCCGGCGTCGACGGTGCCCGACACGTGGTATCAGGTGCGCAAGAAAGTCGGCGACATCGCGAACACGCTGCCGCACGGTGTGCAAGGTCCGTACTTCAACGACGAATTCGGCGATGTCTATACGACCATCTACACGCTCGAAGGCGACGGCTTCTCGCCCGCGCAGCTGCACGACTACGCGGACGAATTGCGCACGGTGCTGCTGCGCGTGCCGGGCGTCGCGAAGGTCGATTACTTCGGCGACCCGGATCAGCACGTGTATGTCGAAATCTCGAACACCCAACTGACGCGCCTCAATATCTCGCCGCAACAGATCGCGCAAGCCATCGACTCGCAGAACAACGTGTCGTCGTCGGGCACGCTGACCACCTACGACGACCGCGTGTTCGTGCGCCCGAGCGGCCAGTTCGCCGACATCGCGGCGCTTGCCGACACGCTGATCCGTGTGAACAACCGGTCGTTTCGCCTCGGCGACATCGCGACCATCACACGCGGCTACGACGACCCAACCGTCACGCAGATGCGCTACGGAGGACGTGCGGTGCTCGGCATCGGCGTCACGATGCAGCCGGACGGCGATGTGATTCGCCTCGGCAAGGCGCTCGATGCGCAGACCGCCGACCTGCGTGCGCACCTGCCCGCCGGGTTGAAACTCGTCGAGGTGTCGAGCATGCCGCATGCGGTGTCGCTGTCGGTCGACGATTTTCTCGAAGCGGTCGCCGAAGCGGTCGCGATCGTGCTGGTCGTGAGTCTCGTGTCGCTCGGCCTGCGCACCGGCATGGTGGTCGTGATCTCGATTCCGGTCGTGCTCGCAGTGACCGCGCTGTGCATGTATCTGTTCGGCATCGGCCTGCACAAGGTCTCGCTCGGCACGCTGGTGCTGGCGCTCGGTCTGCTCGTCGACGACGCGATTATCGCGGTCGAGATGATGGCGGTGAAGCTCGAACAGGGCTGGAATCGCACGCGCGCGGCGGCGTTCGCGTACACCAGCACCGCCTTTCCGATGCTGACCGGCACGCTCGTCACGGTGTCGGGCTTTCTGCCGATCGCACTCGCGAAGTCCAGCACCGGCGAGTACACGCGCTCGATCTTCGAAGTGTCGGCGATCGCGCTGATCGCATCGTGGTTTGCCGCGGTCGTGCTGATTCCGCTGCTGGGCTATCACCTGCTGCCGGAGCGCAAGCGCGCCGCGCACGAAGCCGACGATCACGAGCATGAGATTTACGACACGCGTTTCTACCGGCGTCTGCGCGGCTGGGTCGGCTGGTGCATCGAGCGGCGCTTCGTCGTGCTGGCGATGACGGTCGCGCTGTTCGTCGTGTCGCTGGCGGGCTTCACGCTCGTGCCGCAGCAGTTCTTTCCAAGCTCCGACCGGCCGGAACTGCTGGTCGACGTGCGGCTGCCCGAAGGCGCGTCGTTCGACGCAACGTTGCGCCAGGCGCAGCGGCTCGAGAAAGCACTCGAAGGCCGGCCGGAAATCGATCATCTGATCGATTTCGTCGGCACCGGCGCACCGCGTTTCTATCTGCCGCTCGATCAGCAGTTGCAGCAGCCGAATTTCGCGCAGTTCGTGATCACCGCGAAAACCGTGAAGGCGCGCGAACAGCTTGCGCGCTGGCTCGAACCGATGCTGCGCGATCAGTTCCCCGCGATCCGCACGCGCCTGTCGCGGCTCGAGAACGGGCCGCCGGTCGGCTATCCGGTGCAGTTCCGCGTGAGCGGCGACGACATCGCGACGGTGCGTTCGATTGCCGAGCGTGTCGCCGCGACGATGCGCGCCGACACCAGCACGACCAATGTGCACTTCGACTGGGATGAACCGGCCGAGCGCTCGATGCGTTTCGCGGTCGATCAGCGCAAGGCGCGCGAACTGGGCGTTTCATCGACGGACATCTCGAGCTTTCTCGCGATGACGCTATCCGGCTACACGGTCACGCAGTATCGCGAGCGCGACAAGCTGATCAGCGTCGATCTGCGTGCGCCGAAGGACGAACGCGTCGATCCGGCACGTCTGCTGTCGCTCGCGATGCCGACGCCGAACGGCCCGGTGCCGCTCGGCACGCTCGGGACGATGCGCAACGATCTCGAATACGGCGTGATCTGGGAACGCGACCGGCAGCCGACGATCACCGTGCAATCCGACGTGCGCGCCAACGCGCAGGGCATCGATGCCACGCATCGCATCGACCGCGCGCTCGCGAATGTGCGCGCGGCACTGCCGGTCGGTTATCGCATCGAGATCGGCGGCTCGGTCGAGGAAAGCGCAAAGGGACAAACGTCGATCAACGCGCAGATGCCGGTGATGGTGATCGTCGTGCTCACCTTGCTGATGATCCAGCTGCAAAGCTTTGCGCGCGTGTTGCTGGTCGTGTTGACCGCGCCGCTCGGGCTGATCGGTGTGGTCGTGACGCTGCTGCTGTTCGGCAAGCCGTTCGGCTTTGTCGCGATGCTCGGCGTGATCGCGATGTTCGGCATCATCATGCGCAACTCGGTGATTCTCGTCGACCAGATCGAGCAGGATATGGCCGCCGGTCACAAGCGGTTCGACGCGATCGTCGGCGCGACCGTGCGGCGCTTCCGGCCGATCACGCTGACCGCGGCCGCCGCGGTGCTCGCGCTGATTCCGCTATTGCGCTCGAACTTTTTCGGGCCGATGGCGACCGCGCTGATGGGCGGCATCACGAGCGCGACGGTGTTGACGCTGTTCTATGTGCCGGCGCTGTACGCGATCTGGTTCCGGGTGCGCAACAACGAGCGCGATCCGCGGCCGGATGCGTCCACGCATACGGGGAATTGATCATGAACGTTCACGGGTTATATCGCACGCGCGTGTCCGTTTCGATGGGCGTCGCAACGCTTGTGCTCGCTGCTTGCGCGTTCGGCCCGACCGGCACGCCGCCCGCGATGCCCGAACCCGCGCACTACGGCGCGCACGCGCAGCCCGAGCAAACGGTCGCCGCGCAAGGTGTCGCACAACGATTCGCAAGCGGCGCGCAACCGGTGCCCGAATGGTGGCGCCTGTACCGCTCCGATGCGTTGAACGCGCTGGTCGACGAAGGCCTGCGCAACAGTCCGACGCTTGCCGCCGCCGACAAAAATCTCGCGGCCGCGCGCGAGCAATTGCGCGCGCAGATCGGCGCTTCGCTGCTGCCGACCATCGATGCGGGCGGACAGGTCTCGCGGCAACGCGCGCTGGCGATTCCGGAGATCGGGCCGAATACGTTTCTTTACAACGTGTTCGTCGGCCAGTTACAGGCGCAATACACGTTCGATCTGTTCGGCGCGGTGCGGTATGCGAATGCGGCGCTCGCGAAGCGCGTCGATCTGCAGGTGTATCAATTCGACGCGGCGCGGCGCGCGCTCGCGGCCAATATCGTGGCGGCGGCCATCAACGCGGCGACGCTCGATGCGCAGGTTGAGACGACTGAACGGCTCGTCGCGCTCGCAAACGAACAGGCCGCCGATACGCAGCGGCGTTATGCGCTCGGCGCCGTCGCGCACGGCGACTGGTTGAGCGCGCAACAATCGGCGGCGAGTCTTGCGGCCGGCTTGCCCGCGTTGCGCCAGCAGGCGCTCACGACACGCCATGCGCTCGCGGTGCTGCTCGGCCGCACGCCGGATGCGGCCCCGCCTGCGCTCGATCTCGCGCAATTGCATCTGCCTGACGAAGTGCCGGTGGTCGTGCCGTCCGACCTGCTGCAAACGCGCCCCGACATTCAGGCCGCCGATGCGGCGTTGAAGGCCGCCGCCGCGGATGTCGGCGTCGCCACCGCGCAACTGTACCCAAGCATCACGCTGAATGCGTCGATGGGACAAGGCGGTTTCAACTGGCCGGCCGCAGTGTCCGGCGCGGGCGCACTGTGGAGCATCGCGGGTTCACTATCGCAGCCGATCTTCCACGGTGGCGCACTGGTCGCACAGCGGCGCGCCGCGCTCGATACCTACGACGCGACAGTTTCGCAGTACAAGCAGACGGTGCTGACGGCATTTCAGAACGTAGCCGATACGCTTGCCGCGCTCGAGCACGACGCGCAGTCGCTCGATGCGGCGAACGCGGCGGCGCTCGCCGCGCGGGCCGGCTTCGACGAAACCTCGGCGCGCTACCGGCTCGGCGCGGTGCCGGTCACGGCCGCGCGCGCGAGCGAACAGCAGTTCCGCAACGCGCGGCTCGACGAAATCCGTTATACCGGCGCGCGGCTCGCGGACACCGCGGCGCTGTTTCAGGCGATGGGTAATCCGCTTGCAAGCGCGCCCGATTCGACGAATGCGCAAAGCGCTGCCGACGCATCGCGCGACAAGCACGATTGACGCGCGGTTCGACATCGGCGTATCTGTTCGGCACGTCAATACACCGCCGCGCTCCGAAACGCCGGATCGAGGCCGGATCGCTCGCGCGCGAGTTGCGCCAGTTGCCGCTCGTAGCGGAGTCGATCGCTTTCGAGCGACGCCACCTCGAGTTCGAGCGTCGACACCCTGTCGTCGGCATGCACCTTGTCGCGCCACGCCGTGTCGAGTTCGTCCTGAACCTTCAGCAGATCGCGCGCGGCCTCGTCTTTTCTGGCGGGTCGTGTCATCGCGTCATGTCTTCTGCTGTCCAGCACCGCGATGCGGCGCTGCGCGTCGCGCTGCGTGACACGCACGCCGTCCAGCTCGGCCTTTTTTGCGTTGAGATCTCGCTGCTTCGCCTGGATGGCGACCTGCACGCGCGCCTTGTCCGCCTCCGGGCCATGCGCGCCCGTTGCACCCGCTTCGCCGTGCGCGCTGGCTGTCCCGTTGGAGGTCACGCGAAAATGGCCCGGATAAATGCCCGGCATATGTCCTCCCGTTTCGTTGACCGGTTTCGCACGTTCCCATGAAGAGGGGGATGCACGTGCTGCCTGCCATTACATCCCGGCCACGCCACGCTCGGGTGGTGCACGGCCATCGTCCGTGACGCTCGCACCCATAAAAAAACGCGTTCGGCCATCTGGCGCAAACGCGTTTTCTCAAGCGGGCTTCGATCAGCCGTTAAGCGATCCTCAGGGCTTGTTCGATTCGAACAGATCGAGAATCTGCTTCTTCTCCGATGACGACACGGTCGGCTGCGGTTGAGCCTGCTGCTGCGGCGTCAGCGACGCGGGACCCACGCCGCCTTGCGCATCGCTCGCGGCCGCCAGCGGATTCGCGCCATCCATGCCGATGCTCGCGACAAAGCCGCTGCCCGGTTCCGCATCCGCGTAGAACAGCTCGCCGTCGACCTGCGCGACGCCTGCCGGCATCTCCGGCTCCGCCTGCGGCACGCCGCGCAGCGCGCGGCCCATATAGTCCATCCAGATCGGCAACGCGAGCTGCGCGCCGAATTCGCGGCTGCCGAGGCTGCGCGGCTGGTCGTAGCCCATCCAGGCGACCGCGACCAGCGATTGCTGATAACCGGCGAACCAGCCGTCTTTCGCGTCGTTGGTCGTGCCGGTCTTCCCCTGCAGATCCGAGCGGTGCAGCGCGTTCGATGCGGCGCCGGTGCCGGCGGTCGCGACCGAATGCAGCAGACTGTTCATGATGTACGCGTTGCGCGGATCGACCGTGCGCGGCGCGTCGCGGCCTGCCGTCAACGGCTGCGCGCGTGAAATCGCCACACCGCGCGCGTCGGTGACTTCCGAAATCAGATACGGATTGACGCGGTAGCCGCCGTTGGCGAACACCGAGTACGCGCTCGCCGATTGCAGCGGCGTGACGAGGCCCGCGCCAAGCGCCATCGGCAGATACGGCGGCGTCTTGTCCGCGTCGAAGCCGAAGCGCTGCGTCACGTAGTCTTGCGCGTACTTCGTGCCGACGTACGACAGGATGCGGATCGACACGAGGTTCTTCGACTTCTCGAGCGCCACGCGCATCGACATCGGGCCTTCCGGCTGATCGTCGTCCTTCGGCTCCCATGGGTCGCCGCCCGGTGTGGATGGCGGGAAGTACAGCGGCGCGTCGTTGATGATGGTTGCCGGCCCGAGGCCCTTGTCGAGCGCCGCCGAATAGATGAACGGCTTGAAGCTCGAGCCCGGCTGCCGCCACGCCTGCGTCACGTGGTTGAACTTGTTCTTGTTGAAGTCGAAGCCGCCGATCAGCGCGCGAATCGCGCCGTCCTGCGGCGTGAGCGACACGAGCGCGCCTTCCACTTGCGGCAATTGCGTGATCTGCCAGTTGCCGTTCGCGTCCGCGACGAGGCGCACGATCGAGCCGGGCCGGATGCGCTGCGCCTGCGCCGCACGCGGCGACAGCGCCGCTGCGACAAAGCGCAGACCGTCGCCGCTGGCCGTCGCGACGGTGCCGTCCTGCAACTGCGCGGTCACTTCTTTCGGACTCGCCGCAGTCACCACCGCGGACACGATCTCGCCATTGTCCGGATGATCGGCGAGCGCGTCTTCGATCGTTTCGTCACGGTCGTCCGCATTGGGCGGCAGTTCGATAAAGCCCTCCGGACCGCGATAGCCATGGCGACGTTCGTAATCCATCACGCCCTTGCGCACCGCCTGGTATGCGGCATCCTGATCGGCCGAATCGATGGTCGTCACGACGTCGAGGCCGCGCGTGTAGGCTTCGTCCTTGTACTGCGAGTACATGATCTGCCGGACCATTTCGGCGACGTACTCCGCGTGCACGCTGTATTCGTTGCCGGCGATCTTCGCGTGGATGTCTTCCTTCACCGCCTGGTCGTACTGGTCCTGCGTGATGTAGCGCAGCTCGAGCATCCGCTTCAGGATGTACTCCTGGCGAATCTTCGCGCGCTTCGGGTTGACGATCGGGTTATACGCGGACGGCGCCTTCGGCAAGCCGGCGAGCATCGCCTCCTGCGCAAGCGACAGGTCTTTCAGATCCTTGCCGAAATACACGCGCGCCGCGGCGGCAAAACCGTACGCACGCTCGCCCAGATAAATCTGGTTCATGTACAGCTCGAGAATCTGATCCTTCGACAAGGTCCGCTCGATCTTGTACGCGAGCAGCATTTCGTAGACCTTGCGCGTATAGGTTTTCTCGCTCGACAGAAAGAAATTGCGCGCGACCTGCATCGTGATCGTGCTTGCGCCCTGCGACGCGCCGCCATGCGACAGGTCCGCGAAACCGGCGCGCAGGATGCCGACGAAATCGACGCCGCCGTGCTCGTAAAAGCGGTAGTCCTCGATCGCGAGCACCGCTTTTTTCATCTGGTCCGGAATGTCCTGGAAGCGCACGAGACTGCGGCGCTCCTCGCCGAATTCGCCGATCAGCACGTGGTCCGCCGTGTAGACGCGCAGCGGCACTTTCGGCCGGTAATCGGTCAACGCTTCGAGCGACGGCAGTTGCGGATTCATCACCACGAGCGCGTAGCCGATGATCAGCGCGCCGACCACGCCGAGCGAGACGAGCAGCCCGAAAAGCCCGAGCGCGAGACGTGCCCCGAGCGACATGCGGCGCGCGGGCCGCTCGTCGTCGTAGCGGTGATACGGATTGTCGCGGTCCGGATCGTGGCCCCGGTCGCCGGGATGATCCGAAGAGTTCGAAGAAGGCGGTCGTTTAATGATAGGCATGACTTGGAATATCGGCGCATCGCTGCACGCCGTCTATATACGTCCTTCGTGCGCTGCGCAAGCGTGTGTCCGGATGCGCGCGAATGTGATCGTAGCGTGATCGTGGCGTGAATCACCCCGTCGTTGTACCGGACGCTGCCGCCCGCATGCCGCGATTCAGCGTGCGGCGCAGGCGGAAACGGGCGGAAAAACAGGCGGAAACAAGCGGCAACGGGCGGTGCGCCGGATGCCGCGGCCTGCCTTTGCGGGCCGCGCGGCACGCCAGAACAGCGCCTGGCGCAACGTAACAGCGCATTTTAAAGAAGTCCAGCCGCATCCTAGCGGATTTTTTTGTAAGAATTCCCTCACGATCGCGCCCAACTTGCGCCGAAAACGAAAAAACGGCATGCAAATCCGAAGCACGATGACGTGCGGCCGTGCGGTTATCAACAGAACGGGTGCACAGACCTGTGGACAATGTTCCTATAAAACGCGTAATGCGTTGATGTCACAGCAGATTCACCGTGTGCCCGGTTTCGCATCCGGGCCAGTCGTTTTATGATGGACTGCATGCGCCGTGCCGCGCATGCCTGCTCGGACCCTCCGCTACTCCATGCCGTCAAATACGCGAGCCGCCACATGAACAAGCCTAGCGAACGCATCGTCGTTTTCGTGTCGCCCGCCCAGAAGCGCGCGATCGCCGCAACGGCCGACGAACTCGGAATCAGCGTCAGCGAACTGATGCGGCGCGCCGTGCTCAATTTCGGCGCTACCAGCGAACAGGTCAAAGCGGCCAGCATCGTCGACCGGCTGCGCGCGCCACGCGAGCCCGATGCGTTGAACGCGGCGCTGCAGCGTGTGGCGCGCTCGGTAAAGCATAATCGCGACGCATTGCCGGCCGGGCTCAAGGCAGCGAACGCAGTTGCGCAACCGGCCGGCGAGGCGTTGCGTGCGGCGCAGCGTGACAGTACGGCGCACGACATGACGGGCGTGCCGGCGCTGGCGCCGGTGCCGGTGCCGGTTGTGGCGCCGGTCGATCCGCTGCACGCGCTGTCCGCGCTGTCCGCGATGGAGGGCGCGACGGCCGCGGGCGATACCGGCGAAGCGGCGCGCGCCGCCGATGCCCAGGCTGCCGCTGAAGCCGCCGCGCGTGTGGCGGCGGCAAAAGCCGCGACGCTCAAAAAGAAAGCAAAATCCAATACCAGCGCGAGCGCGTGCGACGAGAGCCCTTTCATCGATCCCGCCGAAGGCACCGGGCGTTTTGCGTAGTTTTGCTTACGCAGCGCGACCGCCCTGCGTCGCGCGTCGGACCTCACGCGATAAACCGATGCGTCAGCGTTCCGAAAGTCTCGTACACGAGCGTTCGATACGCGCGTCGCGTTGCGCCCTCATGCTTCGATCAGCCACATGCGAGCCGTGCGCGCAACGCCGCCTGCAGCGGCGCTCTGAGCGCTCAGCGGCATACGTGTTTAAGCGCTTTTTAAGAGACCACGTGGTGTAATATCCGCGAGCCGGTGGAGCGCATTGCACGCGCGGCATTCCGGCATGTCGCCATGTGATCGGCGCAACCGGTTGCCGCACTCTTGCAATGCGCATGCGCGCCCCGATGTTCAGTCGCGCCCCATACGTCGCCCAGTGCGCCTCCCGATGCGCCACCAATGCGCAGTACGCAGCGCAGCGGCGTAAACTAGCGGGCGAACGGGTCAGCGCGCCGGAAATTCAGCGCCGATTTCAATCAACGGAGGTTTTTCATGTCGCTATTTGACAGCATCTCGCGAACGCTCAAAGGTCTGCTGAACGACGCAGCCGATTCCGTACAGGACCCGTCGCGTGATGCACGCCAGATCGTGCGCGAACTCGACGAAAGCATTGCCAAAGCGGAGAACTCGCTGATCGAGATCCAGGCCCAGGTCGCCACGCAGCAAAGCAAGCGCGACGTGGCTGCAGACAAGGCGAAGAAGTACGAAGACGGCGCGAAGCGCGCGCTGCAAGGTGGTGACGAAGGCCTCGCGCGCGAAGCGCTCACCGCCCAGGCCAATGCGGAAACCGAACGCGACGCACTCGCGCGCGAACTGGCCACGCTCGAACCGTCGGTCGATCAATTGAAAACGCAGATCGACGATATGCGTCAGCGCCGCAATGACCTCAGCGCGCGCTCGAACATCCTGCAGGCGAAGCAGCAAATCGCGCAGGCGAAAGATACGGCAGCCACCGCGCTGGGCGGCATCGGCGGCAAGAACCTGTCGGAAGATTTTCAGAAGCTCGAAGACAAGGTCACGTTGTCGAACGCGCGCTCCGATGCGCGCCTGAACTCGGCTGACGTGAAGAGCGGCAAGGCGCTCGACGACAAGCTCGCGGACCTCAATCGCGGCCCGTCGGTCGACGACCGTCTCGCTGCGTTGAAGAAGCAATTGAACACGCCCGCCGAGTAATGGCGGCAATCAACGCGGCCACGGCGGGCCGCGCGCGCCGTGCAATGATGGGTGACAACATCTGCTCATCGCACGGCGCGATGAACCGATCGATATGGAGACGGGTGTCAAGACGCCCGGCCTGCATCATGAAAAAACCGTTCACAGCCACTCTCGCAGCCGCATTCCTTTCGCTGATGCTCGTGTCGGGCGGCGCTTTTGCCGCTGTGCCGAGTGCGACGCAGGTCGAAACGGCGATTCAGCAGCAGAACTGGCAGAAGGCCGGCAGCGAACTGCAGGAAGTACTGCAGGCGCATCCGGACAATGCGCGCGCGCATTATCTGTACGCGCAGGTGCTCGAGCAGCAAGGCCGCTATACCGATGCGCTCAATCAGGTCCAGCAGGCGAAGACGCTCGATCCGCAAGTGCGCTTCACCGACCCGGGCCGTTTTGCGCAGACCGAAGCACGCATCCGCAGCGATGCCGCGCGTGCGGGCGCTACGCAGTCCAGCACGACGCACAATCCGTTCGTGCAGCAATCGTCTGGTGGCGAGCAGCAGACGGCGTTGGCATCGGAAGCGCCGCAACGCCACGGGCCCTCGACCGGCATGTGGATCGGCATTGCCATCGTTATCGCCGGAATCGCGCTGGTGCTGCGCTGGACACTGCGTCGCGCGAAATCGCAGAGCGATACCAACGCGGATGACGAACGGCGCGAGCAGTTGAAACGCGCGACGGAGTTGCTGAATACGGTGCGATCGCTGAAGCTCGACGTTCGTCTGTCGACGGTGCCCGGCCACGAACAGCTCGAAAAGGAAGTCGAAGGCGCGGAAGCGCAGTTGCGTGAACTGGTCGAAGGCCTGTCGGATCGCAAGAATCCGGTGCCGCCATATCGACTCGACGAGCTCGAACGGCAGGTCGCGAGTTTGAAGGCGCGTGCGGAAGGCCGTCCCGATCCGAATGCGGCGGCCGCGCAGAATTATTCGGGCGATTCTTCCTATGCGCGCGAAGCGGATGCGAACTTTGGCCGGCAAGTGCCGCCGGGGCAGCAGGCGCCCTACCCGTATCCGCCTCAGCAGCAACCGCCGGTGATCATCCAGCAAGGTGGCGGCGGGTTTGGCACAGGCATGGGGGGTTTGCTGACCGGCGTGCTGCTCGGCGAAGCGCTGAACTCAGGGCGTGATCGTGTGGTTGAACGCGACGTGATCGTCGATGATGACGAGCGCCGTCGCGGCGGCGGTGGCGGCGACAATTCGTCGGTCGACTTCGGTCAAGGGTCGAACGATTGGGATGACGGCAGCGGCGGCGGTGGCGGCGATGTCGATATGGGCAGCGACGATTCCGGTGGATGGAGCGACAATACCTGAGCGGGATGCACCGTTCGTTAGCGGCTCGCTGAACCCACACCTGAAAAGCCTCATCGATTCGATGGGGCTTTTTTCATGGTGCTTAAGATTGCGCAGCGGTGGCTTGCTTCGCTCAGCGTTGCGGCGTCGCGTAACCGACGTAGACCCGCGTCTGATACGCGAACTCCACGTTGCCGTCATGCGCGGTGCGGTCGAACAACGCGCGCAGCGCGGTCAGCATCGGCTCGTGATTCGGATGCCCCGCTTTCGGCGCATAAGACGATGACAGCAAGCGCCCTTTCAAGCCGTCGAAATCGAGCCACTGCGCGTTCGGGAAATACGCCTTGTGTGCAAACGCGTCGCCGAACCATACGGCCATCGATTCATCATCGCCATAGCGCTCGGCTACGGCCTGATAGTCGGTGCTGTATTGCTGCAGTAGCGCTTCATAACCTTCGAGGAACGGCGAGCCCTCGAGCATCCGGCTATTCCAGAAGAGCGCGACAAGCCCGCGAGGTTTCAGGATGCGCGCGAATTCGCGGCGCGCGGTGACCGGGTCGAACCAGTGAAACGCTTGCGCGGCGATGACAAGGTCGACGCTCGCGTCGGCGAGCGTGGTGGCTTCGGCCGTGCCCGAGACGCTTGAAAAACCGTCGTAGCTCGCGAGCAGTGCGTCGGCTGCGGCCCGCATCGCATCGTTAGGCTCGACTGCGATAACCGGATGCCCTTCGTCCAGAAACACCTTCGCCGAAATACCGGTGCCCGCGCCGATGTCGGCAACCGGCGCCGCAGGCGCTACGCCACACGTATCGTGCAGAAACGTCACGATTTCGCGCGGATACGTGGGGCGAAACCTGACGTAATCGGCGACGCGGTCGGAAAAGCGCTCGGTGGAATGGGCGAACGTCGGCATGGCGTGGCGTGTTCCTTGGGGGGATGAATTCTTACGTTACCTCAGTTAGTGTAATCGCGCATTCGGCCCCGCCCGGATGGCCAATCAACTTCCGCCGCCGAGCAGACGCAGTAGATGCCACAGGAATTGGCAGACCAGTACGATCAACTCCCATAAGCGGACCAGTTGCTGCCAGCCTGACACGCTCATTGTGATTCGTTTCCCATAGATTGATGTGCTTGCGCACGATGACGTGAACGCCCCGATCCGGCGGGCGTGGCTGCGATACTACAACGAAGCCCTTTCATGATTCCGCAGGCCCGCCCTGCCCGTTACCCGCACAAGCACCGCGATCAGTAATTGACAGTTGATTCGCGCAAGCCGCCCTTACCCTTTTCCTGACCGTGATGCCGCGCGCAGCCAGGCGCGCGTCGGCCCGCGGCGTTTCTGCGCACGGCTGTCAAGCGTGTGCATCAATCCAATGCGAAAGGAGTGGCTATGAACGTAACGGAGCTTGACCAGAACAACTGGGGGGTGTGCGGTTTTGTGGCAGCGGTGCAAGCCGCGATCCGGAACAACAAGACGAGTGTTGCACTGGGCGCCACGACCTACGGGACGCTGTATCCGGTGATCGAGAGTTTTTGCAAGCGGCATTCGGAGCTCGCACCGGAGCTTCTGAATTTCTCGGCCGTGTTCGGCAACGAATACGCGTACAAGAATGTCGGCGAGGTCCTGCAGAAGATGCAAGACAACACCGCCATGGACCGGGAGGTCGGCCTCGCGATGACGGCCGCGGCGGTCAGCCAGCTATGCAAGGACCTGGGATTCACCAATGCGAACTTCCAGGGCACGACGGCCACCACCAACAAGTTCGACCCGAACAAGTTGCCGTACCGGAATGCGATCTACGGGATCGGCAAAACCAGTGGCGGCAACTATCGCTACGGACTTTTGCACTGGATCTATGTGGATGCCGACGGCAGCCCGTATTCGTGGGGGAAGGCCGGGCCCGACGCGGTCAATGAGCTGGTGCGCAATGGGTACAACAAGCTCACGCATTATCTGCCGGGCTTGAACTGATCAAGCGATGGGCGCGTTCGGCGCGCTTATTGTTCCGAACGCGCAAGTTAGCCGGATACGCGCGCTAGTGCATCGTTGCCGGATCGAACGCGCCGTTGATCTGTTGCTCGATGACATCCCATTCATCCGGCGGACAGTTGCAGAAATATTCGATGCACTGACGATCGAGTGCGGCTTCCGTCTCGGCGTGATGGGCGAGTTGCACGACGGTCTCGAGCATGGCGACGCGATCGACCAGTGACACACCCGGCCTCCGGATTGCACGCGCGAGTGCGGCGATCTTCGCGGCTTCATCGCTGAATCGCTCGGCGTTTTCCATTGCTGTCGCGTTTACACGGTTGAGCAGGATCAAACGTCTTGCGAGCTGATCGTGAGTCAGCGATTGCAGGCTTTCCAACGTGATTGGTTTAGTCATGGTGCCTCCCTGTAGAGCGAGGCCCGTGCACCTGTTTGGAAAAGGTGAGCGGGCACAGTGACAGGGTTAGCAGACCGAGAACACAGGCAAACCCGGCGAGCCTTTCGGCTCCCCTATCACGGCCCGCCCATACAGAGCAGACATGAAGAAGAAAGCACAGCCTGCCGAAGCAGGCGTGCGTGCCATGTGTTAAATCAGGCTGCTAAACCCGGCCGTCGTTGTTTGTTTCGACGGCGTGGTGAGTATAGAGTCGCGCTAATTTCGGGAGTGCAACTGAACGGGCTAAAACATCGCCGGCAGGGGTTACGTAGTTTTTCGTACAAGCGACCTTCGAACTAGCAGTAAGCACAAGTAGAAGGTGCAACGCCGCCGCGCACGAGCCGACCGCTCCCGTCGGGAAACCGCCGGATGCGCATTGGATCAGATCACATCTGGATGCTCCAGACCAACTGAGCGTTGACGAAGTACCCTCCGCTGTGTCCACCTTCATAGACGGCGTTGTTTTGCAGCAGAAGACCGTCGCCGGAATATTTCGATTGCGCAGTCAAGTGGCCTGTCGGGTCATAGCTGTTGGACCAGTATGAACCGTCATTGTTGTATGCGAACTTGGTAAAGCCCGTCAGACTTCCACCTGAGTTATAACGGTCGGCCTCGATCTGACGGCCGAAGTAGTCGAAAAAGTCATGCTCCGTCAGGCTGTTCGATGTGAACTGGTAGAAATCGTGAATGACGTTGTTGGCGCCGAAGACTCCAACCAGTTCCTGTGCACCATTGAAGACATGTGACGCGTAGCTATTGTCCAGATTGAAGTCAAACTCCTGCTTCGCGGTGCCGTTGGGATTGTAAAAGATGTCCTGCGTCTTGAAGCCTTTGGCATTGAATGCGGCGTACTCGGTGATCTGCCCTGAACTGCCGAACAGCGCGGCAATTTGCGAACCGTCGCTGTTAAACACGTGTGACGCATAGCTACCGTCCAGGTTGAAGTCGAACTGCTTGGTTGCCTTTCCATCCGCGCCGAAATAGACATCCTGCATTTTGGAGCCGTAGATGTTGAACTTCGCATATTCGGTCACCTGGCCGCTGGCATTGACGAGGGTTGCGGTCTGCGAACCGTCTGCGCTGAAGTCGTACTTCGTATAGCTGTGGTCCAGATTGAAGTTGTACTGCTGGGTCGCCTTGCCGTTGGCGCCGTAAAAGATGTCCTGCGTCTTGTAGCCACTCGCGTTGAACTGCGCATACTCGGTCATCTGACCACTGACGCCGTACAGGGTTGCTGTTTGCGAACCATCGGCGCTGAAATCGTATTTCGTGTAGCTGTGGTCGAGATTGAAGTTGTACTGTTGGGTTGCCTTGCCGGTCGCGCCATAGACGGTGTCCTGCGTCTTGAAACCACTGGAATTGAACTTGGCGTATTCGGTCATTTGACCGCTGACGCCATACAGGGTCGCCGTCTGCGAGCCGTCCGTGCTGAAGTCGTACTTCGTGTAGCTGTGGTCGAGATTGAAGTTGTACTGTTGCGTTGCCTTGCCGTTCGTGCCGTAGAAGGTGTCCTGCGTTTTGAAGCCGCTTGCGTTGAACTTCGCATATTCCGTCATCTGACCGCTGACGCCATACAGAGTCGCCGTCTGCGAGCCATCGGCGCTGAAGTCGTATTTCGTGTAGCTGTGGTCGAGATTGAAGTTGTACTGCTGGATCGTCTTGCCGTTCGTGCCGTAGAAGGTGTCCTGCGTTTTGAAGCCGCTGCTGTTGAACTTCGCATACTCGGTGATCTGTCCGCTGACGCCGTACAGGGTCGCCGTCTGCGAACCATCCGCGCTGAAGTCATAGCGGATATAGCTGTGGTCAAGGTTGAAGGTGTACTGCTGCGTGGCCTTGCCATTTTGGCCGTAAAAGGTGTCCTCGATCTTGAAGCCGCTTGCGTTGAACTTCGCGTACTCGGTTATCTGGCCGTTGATGCCGAATACGGTCGCAGTCTGCGAGCCATCGGTGCTGAAGTCGTATTTCGTGTAGCTATGGTCGAGGTTGAAGTTGTATTGCTGCGTTGCCTTGCCATTTGCGCCGAAAAAGATGTCCTGTGTTTTGAAACCGGAGTAGTCGAATTTCGCCTGCTCCGATATCTGGCCGTTGGCGCCGAACAGCGTTGATGTTACCGCGCCACTCAATGAAATCTCGCCTGAGATCATCAGCCAGCTACCGTCCTTCAGTGGAATGGCCTTTGTGTCAATCGAACATACTTGTTTGCCATTGGTGGTGGTATTTGTGTACGTGATTGTCGGCCCTTGGATCTTATTCCAGTCGACCTTGTTAGGATCCATGCCGCAATGACTGACGATCCACCAGTCCGCGTAGAATTCGCTGTACGTCAGATTCAGGGCGATAGAGGGAGGAAGCTTGCCGTAGAATTGCCCCGCTGCGCTGACCAGTGTTGAGCTGGGATTGGCAAGCGTCTGGGCTGAGACGGAGCCAAAGAGAACACTGTTGACATTGATGCCCATCGAGAGCGCAAGTGCGTTCAATTGCTGCGTCAACGTGCTGTTTGCGTCGGAGTGCATGTGCCCGGCCTGACCGCCGGTCAGACCCAACTGGATGGCGACGATATATTCGGAAACTAGCGCTACGCCCTCGTTGCTCAACCCGTTCGCGATGGCTTGGTAGGGGTTGTTTGCTGGCGAACCGCCGGTGCCGCCAGGTAACAGCGCGTGTCCGAGTTCGTGAGCCAGCGTGGTGGCGAAAGCATCCGATGATTCCTTCCATGAGGGGTCGATGCTGATTAAATTGCCATCTGACTCAGTGCTAATTCCACTATCAGGGAGGCCTACCTTGAACTTCCAAGCGCTACCACCGAATGCATTCAGTTCACCAGCCAGAAAATCCGAACGAGCCGCAGCCGACACAATCGCATTGTATTGCTCCGTGCCGAACCCAAATCCCTCGACCAATTTTTTCAGGGCATTCGCCGTAAGAGTCACAGCCATTATATTTTCCTTTTTGTCTTATTTGCGTGAAATTTCAATAAGAATGTCAGAAAGATTGCCCGCCGGATCGAAAAGTATTGTGATCGTTCTTTCCGTGCCCTCGCTAACCTCCTGATATCTCCAGTGCTCATTTCCATGAGGCGCAGTGGCTGGAGGTGTTACGCGATGCGGATTCGGCATCGGGGGTAGATAAACAAAATCACGGCCGAATATTCTAGTAGTCTCATCGAAATCCGGGCCACCGTGGAGCGTGCCGAAATTTACGGCAGCCGTAACCAATCCAGATCTATGAATGGTTTTTCCGGCAACCATCTGAGCACCTGCGACCGGGTTAGTCACTCCCGGAATATACTCCCGAGGAAATATCGAATGAAAACGACTGGTTATAAGAGAAATCTGGTGCTCTCCATTTTGATTACGGGCTCTATCGACGTCGACATCATCAAGATTGAACACATTTTTTAAATTTTCCTCATTATAAAAATCATCATTTAGCAAAAGATCTTGATCAAAAATAACCTTTAAATTCAAGACAAATTCAGTAGCAGTTTTTGGCCGAGATATCATTTCATCCCTTTCTTTGCTCATGCTTAACGAAACGAACGGCGCGCTCTGTGGGCCGGCCGATTGGGAATCGTTCAAACCGCTCGCCATCGCAGAATGCATTTCCGGTTTATTCTGTGATTGCGCATAATTCAGCTGACTTGCCATTACGACCAGCGGATTCAACGGAATCGCAGGTTGTGCGTAACTCAATTGGCTCGCCACTGCAGCAGTCGCCACAGCGGCTGTTGTTACAGGTTTCATTTACATCGCTCCTCTAGAAAACTACGCCGATCCAGGAAGCTTGTTTCGACACAACTCCCCATTTGTAGAAATATATGCAGCTCGACGGCCATTCCGCTTTTTCTAGCACCATTTATTTTTTATAGATATCAATCATAATTAGAGCGAGCTCACCCTCGTCGTTAAATCTAATCGTGAGAGTTTGTATAGTATGGTAACCAAATTCTTTATATTGCCATGCTTCGAATGCGTGAGGAATTGCCGGCATAGGCGGTCCGCCATCGGGTGTCGGTTTGGGTAGAATATGAGAAAATTCTTTTCCAAATATCTTCTGGGTGAGGTCGAAATTCGGACCACCCTTTTTCATTGAAAAATAAATAGTTGCCTTAATCGACCCAGATTGATCGATTGCTTTTTCACCCATTAACTCGGCAGGTGAAATTAAACCACCCAAAAATTCTCGTGTTTTAATTATTGGAAATACTGATTCAGATACATTCGCCCGGATAGAAGTATGATGTTCGGCACCGATGTCATCACTAGTGATACGAATTTCATCCAGATCAAAAATCTCTTTCAGTTTATTTTCGGTATAAAAATTATCTTCTAGCAGGGCATTTTGATCAAAAATGGCGTTGAGATTTTTGGCAAATTCAACAGGGCTTTTTGGTCGCAATATCATCGTTTTGCCCTCTTCACCAGCTCGCACGAAAGCAGACTGCGTAGCGGATGGATTCGCTACTTGCACATAATTTAGTTGGCGTTCTGGTGGAGTCGCTGGTTGTGCGTAGCTCAGAGTGCTCGCCATTGTGACGATCACCACCGCCGCTGTTGTTGCAGGGTTCATCCATACTTCTCCTATAAAGAAACTGCGTTAAAAACCTAATCACGGAACCACACGCGGCCGTATAAGCGGCAACCAAGATGGGTTAGGCGGCACGCCATAACCTAATGTGTTATTTTCAATCTCAACCCGACGAGCATTCCTGAGTATTTCCGTGGTTTGCTCCTGACTTTTCTGCACTCTCGATTGCCATTCCCTCTCACGATCAGCAGCGTTCATACAACGAATCACCTGCACCCGCTGCTGGGAAGTCAAATCGGCCGCATCAAGTGGATTACCTCCCGAATCAAGCACCTGACATCCAAGCTCGGGACGAGGTATCTCTTCAGCATGACCCAACGGAACAACAACGAGCCCCGCTAACGCGACGCAAATAAACACAAAACCAACCCATAGCCTGTTCAAAAGCATTTGAATCCCAAACGAAAATGACAAAATCTGGCCAATTCCTAGCAAATCGCTCTACCTGTTCAATTCAATCCCGCATCGACTTACGAATCCCATCCCTAACCGGTTCCAGCAGATAGTCAAACGCCGAGCGCGCATGTTTGCGGATATAGACTTCAGTCCTTAACCCCGGCCCCAGCGCAATCGGTTCACGTGAAAGCCGGTTCGCCGTTTCCAGCGCCTGGGCAGGCACCTCGACCCGCACCACATAGAACTGGGCGTGCTTCTCGCTATCGGTCAACGCGTCGGCGGACACATAGGTCACCCGTCCATCGAGCATCGGCGTAGTCCGCGAGTTGTAGGCGGTCAACCGGACATCCGCGTGACTGCCCGGCGCAATCTCGCGCACGTCATCTGGCCGGATGTTCGCCTCCACGATGAGCGGCGCCCCCTCGGGCACGATGTCGACGATCGGTTCACGCGGCCCGATCACCGCGCCGATCGTATGCACCTTCAGCCCGACGATCAGCCCCGCAACCGGCGCAGTCACGCGAGTACGCGCAGAGAGATCATGGGCGGGGCGAAGCCGCTCGCCCACCTGCACGGCGCGGTTGGTGGCGTCCTTGAGTTCGTCGTCCGCCACCTTGACGTAGTCGTTGCGCAAACTGGCGATTCTCAGTTCTAGATCGGCCTGCCGCTGTTTCGCGCGGCTCAGGTCAGCATCGCCTGATTGAACCCGCGACAGCGCATCGGCTTCCGTGCGTTGCAGGTCGAGCACCTTTGTTTCCGCGACGAAGCCTTCCTGCTGCAACGCTTCGTTGGTCCGGCGCTGCTGCGCTGCCATCTTGTAGCTGCGGCTCATCGTGGCGATCATCTGCGCGCTGACTTCGATCTCCTGCCGCGTATGAGCGAGTTCCGCACGTAGCAAGGCGTTCTGATCAACAAACGCGCGGCGGCGTGCAGCAAAAATCGCAGCCTCGCGCTCAAGCAGTTCGGCCACGCGCGGATCGTTGCGCTGGTGCGCAAGGGCGTCCGGAAATGTCAGGATGTCTTTCAGATCGCGCTCGGCTGACAGCCGGGCGATCCGCGCCTGTTCCGAGTCGGATTCGGCCTGCAACGCGGACAGTTCAGCCGCCGGCCCCACGTTGTCCAGCACGATCAGCAACTGGCCGGTTTTTACGCGGTCGCCATCTCGAACGAGGATGTCCTTCACGATGCCGCCTTCCTGATGCTGCACGATCTTGCGTTCACCTTCGGTACGCACCACCCCTTCGGCGACAACCGCGCTTGAGAGCGGCGCAAGGGCCGCCCATCCGCAGAGCAGGCCAATCCCCATGAGGACACTTACAGCGCTCACAGCAATCAGCCGACGTGGCAGCGGCAAAGCGCCACAGGCCGGTGGTGCTGACAGAGTCAACAAGCGGCGCACCGCTTCGGTTAATCGAAGTCGCGGATTGAATCGTCTCATTGGTTGCCATCCATCAGCGGTCCGATGGTTTGCTGCCGGACCGGTTGCAACGAGGAACGGTTTGCTTCAAGTGCCGCCACATCGATGGTCCGTACGTCGCCTGTGCGAGGCGGATGGGCATCGCTGCCCGGCGAACCAGGCGTTGGCAGAGGCGCACCAGGCGGCGGCCCAAACCGCTCGACCTGGCCGTCCCGCAGGCGTAGCACCCGATCAGCCAGTTCGATCAGCGACGGCCGGTGCGTAACGGCAATGATGGTTATGCCGTCCTCTTTCAGTTGCCTCAGCACCCGGTCAAGCGCGGCTTCTCCGTGGGCGTCAAGACTGGCATTCGGTTCGTCCAGCAACAGCACGACAGGTTCGCCGTACAGCGCACGCGCCAGCGCGATGCGTTGGCGCTGTCCGCCCGAGAGCCGTTCGCCGGCATCGCCAATCGGCGTGTCGTAACCTTGGGGTAGCGCCAGGATCATCTCGTGAACCGCGGCGCGCTGTGCCGCGCGTACGATGGCAGCCGAGTCGAGCGGTAGCGGCTTTGCGGTACGTGCGATATTTTCTGCAACCGTGCCCGCCAGTAGTTCGACATCCTGTGGAACGTAGCCGACATATTGACCAAGCGACTGCCTGGGCCACTGCGCCACATCCGCGCCATCAAGCCGCACCGTGCCCGCCTGCGGTCGCCACAGTCCCGCGATGACGCGCAGCAGTGTCGATTTTCCTGACGCGCTAGGGCCAGTGATGACGAGCGTCTGTCCGGCGGACAGCGTGAAATCGACCCCGCGAAGCAGCAGCTTGCCCATTCCCGTCGTGCGCGACGGCACGCTGAAGGCAATCTGTTCAACGCGAATCGTTCCTGCCGGCCGCGGCAGTGTCACTGATTCGATATCGGCCGGAGCGGCGAGCAACGCGTTCAGCCGCGGCCATGCCTCGCGCAGTTCCCCCGCCTGTTTCCAGTTGCCAATGAGTTGCTCAATGGGCGCAAGCGCCTTGCCGAGCAGGATCGTCGTGGCGAGCATGACGCCCGGTGTCGCGTGGCCAGCGATCACGAGCGCCGCCCCGGCGGCCATCGTGATGACCTGGATGACCTGTCGCAGCGCTTTGGTGACGTCGCGATACAGCGCGCTGTTGTCCGATACGTCCCGCTGTGCGGCGATGTATCCGCGCTTGCGCGTATCCCACGCCTCCACCAGATTGCCGACCATTCCGAGCACGGTGATGACTTCGGCGTTGCGCATGATCTGCTGATAGAACGCATCGCCTTCGCGTTGACGCGCGAGGTACGACTGGATGGCCTTCCGGCTGAGCCGGTCATTGAGCAGCGCGACGCAGATCAACACAACCGCGCTGATCGCGGCGATCAGCGCCAAACTCCAGTGGAACAGGCCGATGATGACGAGATAGACCAGCAACCACGGCGCGTCGAAGAACGCGATCACACCCGACCCCGCCAGAAATGCACGCAATGTATTGATATCGCCCTGGCTCGCAATCGGCCGGGACGGCAGATGATGCGTGCGGGCTGCGATCTGCGCCTGCAACGCCAGCCGGTCAAGCCGGTTGCCTATCTGCATCCCCAGATCGGACAGGATTCGGCTGCGCGCGATATCGACTGTCAGATTCATCGCAAGCGCGATTATCGTAAAGACGATCAACATCAGCAGCGTTTCGATGCTCCGGCTTGGCAGCACACGGTCATAGACCTGGAGCAGATAGAGGGTCGGTGCAAGTACGAGCAGATTGGAAAGGATCCCAAACAAAGCCGCGATAAACAGATGACGTCTGATTAGCTGATTCATTGACGCGCCGCCCCCGTATCCGATTGAGGACGCTTGGCCCGGTCACTTTCGGCCAATAGAGCGTCGAGCGCGGTCAGGTCGGCCTCGCTGAGATCAGCGGTGCTCGCCTTCAGTTTCAAACCTTGAACCACCGTCTCCGCGCGCGCGTGCGCCAGGTCGCGCTGAGCCCGGTACAGTTTGTCTTCGGCGTCGAGCACGTCAGCGTTGACCCGGACGCCCACCCGGTAGCCGGTCTGGTTCGACCGTAATGCGACGCTCGCAGACCGTACGGCGGCCGCAAGCGCCGCTGTCTGCGCCTGCCCTCGCGTAACACCCAGATAGGCGTCGCGTGCCGTCAGACCGGCGCCACGTTGTGCGTCGTCCAGATCGTGCCCGGCCTTGTCCTCCAGCGCGAGCGCCTCCCGAATCCGGCTCTGGGTCATGAAACCATCCGTGAGCGGGATCGAAATCTGAATGCCGATTGCACCCGCGGTACCGCGATTACCGCCGGTATAGAAATTCGCCTGACCGTTGATGAATGCCGCATTGCCATGGTTGACATTGCCGACCAGGGCGACGGTAGGGTAATGTCCGGCTCGCGCCTTGCCGCGCTCGCGGCCGGCGATTTCCGTCGCGATCATTTTTCTGCGCACGTCGTAGCCCGATGTCATGGCCGCATTGACCCATGACTCGACGTCAGACGGCTCCACGGCAGGAAGGTGGACATCACCGCGCCACCCGTCAACATTGTTGACAGGGTGGCCAACGATCCTTTGCAAGGCGGCATAGCTCGTGTCGAGCCGGGTTTGCGCGGCGATTTCGTCTGCCTGCGCAGCATCGAAACCGGCCTGGGCTTCGTTTTTGTCCACGACAGTCGCGTCGCCCAGCGCGAAGCGGCGCTCGGCAAGCGCCCGTTGTTCCGCGACGGCTTTGCGGTGATTGATGGCGAGCGTAACGGCCTCTTGCGCGTCCAGCGCATCGAAATAGGCCTGCGACACACGCAGCAGCAGATCCTGCTTCGCCTGCGCGAGCGCCTGATCGGCGTCCATCGCATAGAGTTGGCCCTGCTCGTAGGTTTCCCACGCGGCCCAATTGAAAAGCGGCTGGTTGAGCGAAAGCGTGAAACCGACGGTGGAATAGCCCGGAATCGTCTGGCCCGGAATGCTGACCGCGTTGTGATAGATCAGCTGTTGCGCACCGATTTGCGGCAGAAGTCCCGCCCGCCCTTGCGGCGCTTTTTCGATGGCGGCTCGCCACGCGGCTTCCGCACTCTGAAACGCGGCATCGGCCGCAAGCGCTTCGCCTGCGAGACTGGCGAGACTGGCGAGGCTGGACGCACGTGCAGTGGTGACCGCTACGAGCAGCAGAATGCCGACTATGGTCTTCATCGGGTCGTGAGCGGGCCGCCAGCAAGGCGCAGGCTCGCGGTCAAACGCTTTGAATACCTCCCACGCTTTTCGAGCCTACGCGGCAGATCAGTCATCTTTCCGTCCCTTACCAGAGCTTCTGAATGCGGTCTCGTCAGCACACGTCCATTCGGTATGCTTACTTATTCAGATAAGAACCGCGAAGATCTGGAAAGGGTATTGAATCGGGGGACTGACGGATATCAGATTGGTCTGAAGAATTACTTCGTCCACGATGCGTGGCGTTCTCCCTCCCCTACGCAGACCACGTCATCGGCCGACACCAATTTCATACCTTTCTGATATTCAGCGCGTTCGGAATCGCCGATGATGTCGGACTCTCGCAGCGCCCTCTCATCAAAATTTAGCAATCCACACGACACTGCGGCACACCCGCGTCAGGCATCTTACGGAGAGTGATCACCATGATTCGCTATTTTCTCGCGAAGGGAGACCGCGCAGAAGGCGCAACGATCATCGAAGGACTGGAATACGTGATCTGCGCGAATCCACCGCCGCCTGTTCACATCGCGACACTGGGCATGAAAACGTATTGCACGACCTGCAAGCGTGAAGGGTTTATCGCACCCAAAGGCCCACGCCGGAAAGGAACCGGCCCAAATGGCAAGGACTGGGCCTTGAGCGGCGATATCAACATCTGCGGTTGCGAGCCGCCACCCGTCTTCTACGCGGAACGCGGTATGAAAGTGATGTTCGCACCGCACGAAATTGAAGCGTGGAGAAGAGACGCAGGCTTGCTCGCCAGTGCTGACGCGCCGGCACGTTCACGCTACGCCGAACTCATCGTCTTGAAGGACGAACAAGGTCATCCGGTCGCCAATCAACGCTACAGAATCAGGACCGGCGACGGGCAGATTTTCGAGGGTGTGACAAACGAGGCAGGAGAAACGACACGCGTCCGCACGGATGGCCCTATGCAACTGTCCATTGAACTATTGGTGTAAGCATGTCGAACTTCCTCCGAAATTCCAGCGCCACGACGAATCAGAATGGTGGCACGCATACGGCTACCGTCGATACTCGCTACGTCCGGTTACGTGAAAACACCGACGGTTGGCTGAAAATCCAACCGACGTCTTCCAAAGAAATGTACATCTGCGAATACACCAAGGTAACGATGGTGAAGTCCGAAGGAGGTCGCACCTATTTCAAGGTGATGGATGGCTGGAGCGCCGTCGGACTCACAGCGAGCTTAAGCGACGCGAATGCCAGAGAGTTTCTGACGAAAACTCCACCGAGCGCGACGATCGAAACCGTGAAGGTGAAGTATGGGCCTCGCAACGAAGAGGTTTCGCCTTTCAAAGGCCCATTGCTTCAACAATGGGCAACATTGAATATACGCGGTCAAGCCATTACGGTCACGCTCAATAGCGACTGGAGCGGTCAATACAGCCCGATCCCCGCAGGCTCTCACCGTATCATGGCGCCAGATGCTTCCCACGCAGGCACTTCAACGCAAGGCTATCGCAACACCTACCCGGGACGAATCAAGGCAAACGATGTCTGGTTTCCGATCGAACTGGCGGGGACGACCGGTAATTCGACACGGTACGTTCATATCGGTCATTTGTCGCACGGATGCGTAACCGTGCATCAAATTGAGCTTTGGAACGTTGTCTATAATTTCCTCATTTCACATCGGCTACCGAATACGAATGGGAAATATGTTGCCCTGCTGGAGGTAACGAAGTGAAAGCGCTCATTGCTCTTTGCCTTGCCGTTTTCCTGAATAACACGGCAAAAGCCGAACAGGTACCGGAACCGCCATTGGTATGTGGCGATTTCCTCAAACAACTTGGCTTGCAACGCCCCGATGTCAAATTTGTCAGTTGCGAATCGCTGAAAGACGCCGGCGTTTGGCCCGAAGCGTTGCAAGCCGTCTATCAAGTCGAAGGCAAAGATATCGCGAAGGTAGAAAATTGGCTAGTTCGACTGGCCAAAGTAAAGCGTTTGAGGTTCGTCTGCTGCGGCTGGGAAACCCCCAACGAGGGTATGCTCGAAGATCGAAACGGCTCGACCTTCGTCATTGGCATGGGCGGCGAGGCGATGGTCACTGAGCGCAAGGACTTTCCCAAGATCCCCTATCTGAATGTCTATGTGAGGCACTACTTATATGAACCATGACTCGGCCAGACATATATAGGCAATCGTCCTTCGGCTTATGGGTCACGCAGCGATGCGCGGCCTTTCCCCATGCAGCCTAAACCGCCATCTCCATCCTTTTCTTTTCCGCCCGCTGCATAAAGATGTTCGCAGCGACAACCCCAACCGAAACAACCGCAATAAACAGCGTCGCCAGCGCATTCATCTCCGGATTCAACCCCAACCGCACGCGCGAGAAAACGACCAAAGGCAGCGTCGTCGACCCAGGCCCGGAGAGGAACGCGGACAACACGAGGTCGTCAATAGACAAAGTAAACGACAGCAACCAACCCGCAATCAACGCCTGCGAAATCAACGGCAACGTCACGCTGAAAAACACCCGCAGCGGCGTCGCCCCCAGATCAAGCGCCGCCTCTTCCAGCGCCGGATGCAAATCCCGCACACGCGACTGCACAATAATCGCGACATACGACATACACAGCATCACATGTCCGATCCAGATCGTGACGATCCCGCGCCCCGCCGGCCACCCCAGCCACTGCCCCATTTCAACAAACAGCAGCAACAGCGAAATGCCCTGAATGACCTCGGGAATCACCAGCGGCGCATTGATCATCCCGGTATAGAGCGTGAAGCCGCGAAACCGCCCCATCCGCGCGAGCACAAATCCGGCCCACGTACCGATCACAACCGAAGCAAACGCCGTCAACAACGCCACCCGCAACGACAGCCACGCCGCCGCGATCAGTTCATCATCCTGCAGCAGCGCCGCATACCACCGCGTCGAAAAGCGCGTCCACACGGTCACCAGTTGCGACTCGTTGAACGAATACACCACGAGGCTGATGATCGGGATATACAGAAACAGAAACCCGATTCCCAACGCGAAAAACTGCAACCAGCGATTCGGCTTCATCCGCGCTCTTCCTCCAACGCCTTCGCCTGCGCATGCTGGAACAGCGCCATCGGCACCAGCAACAGCAACACCATCGCGCAAGTGACCGCGGACGCCATCGGCCAGTCCGCATTGTCGAAGAACTCATTCCACATCACGCGGCCGATCATCAGCGTATTCGCGCCGCCGAGCAGTTCCGGAATGACGTACTCGCCGACCGCCGGAATAAACACCAGCATGCAGCCCGCAATAATGCCGTTCTTCGACAGCGGCAGCGTGATCTGCCAGAACGCCTTCCACGGCTTTGCGCCGAGATCGTAAGCGGCTTCGAGCAGCGTCAGGTCCATCTTCACGAGATGCGCGTAGAGCGGCATCACGAGAAACGGCAGGTACGAATACACCATGCCGATATATACGCCGGTATTCGTGTGATACAGCTCGATCGGCGTATGAATCAGCCCGATCGACATCAGGAAATTGTTCAGCAAGCCATTGTTCTTCAGGATGCCGATCCATGCGTACACGCGAATCAGAAACGACGTCCAGAACGGCAGCATCACCATCATCATCAGGATGTTGCGCGTGGCCGGATTCGAGCGCGCGATGTAGTACGCCATCGGGTAGCCGATCAGCAGGCAGATCAGCGTCGTGACCGCCGCGACCAGCAGCGAATTCACATACGTCGCGAAGTACAGGCTGTCCTGGAACAGAAACGCGTAGTGCGACAGATCGAGCGCGATATTGACGACGCCGTCCTTGAACGCCGTCAACTCCGTATAAGGCGGAATGCCCAGGCGCTGATCCGCGAAGCTGATCTTGACGACCAGCAGAAACGGCACCAGAAAGAACAGCAGCAGCCAGATAAACGGCCCCGCAACCACCGCCGTTTTGCCCGTCAGCCGGAAGCGCCGCGCCGGCCAGGTCGCGATCGATTGCAGCGCGCTCATGACGTCAGCACCACGCCGGCCGATGCGCTCCAGCGCACATACACCTCGTCCCCCCAGGTCGGCGTTTCGATCTCCAGCAGCGCGAGGCTCGACACGTTCGCGACCACCATCTTGCCGCTGTCGAGCTTCACGTGGTACAGCGAATAGCCGCCCATGTACGCGATATTCGTCACGACGCCCTTGCCCCAGTTGAACGCGCCTTCCGGCGGCTTGCGCGTCAACGCAATGCGTTCGGGCCGCACCGAGATCGTCACCGGCATGCCGAGCGGCCCTGTGATGCCGTGGCTCACATACAGCCGCACCGGCAGCTCGGGCGTGTCGATATACACGTGGTCCGGCTCGTCCTCGACCACATTGCCGTCGAACAGATTCGTCGAGCCGATAAACTCCGCGGAAAAACGGCTGTTCGGATACTCGTACACCTCGTTCGGTGTGCCGATCTGCACGATCTCCCCTTCGCTCATCACCGCGAGGCGCCCCGCCATCGTCATCGCTTCTTCCTGGTCATGCGTGACCATGATGCAGGTCACGCCGACCTGATCGAGAATATTGACGAGTTCGATCTGCGTGCGCTGACGGATCTGCTTGTCGAGCGCCGACATCGGCTCGTCGAGCAGCAGCAGCTTCGGCCGCTTCACGAGGCTGCGCGCGAGCGCGACACGCTGTTGCTGACCGCCCGACAGTTGATGCGGCTTGCGCTGCGCGAAGCGACCCATCTGCACGAGTTCCAGCGCCGCATGCACGCGCTCGCGCAGTTCCGCCTTCGGCACCTTCTCCTGCTTCAGGCCGAACGCGACGTTCGACTCGACGGTCATATGCGGAAAGAGCGCATACGACTGGAACATCATGTTGGTCGGACGCCGGTACGGCGGCAGTTGTGCAAGGTCGTCGCCGTCGATCAGGATCTTGCCGGACGTGACCGTTTCGAGGCCCGCGAGCATGCGCAGGAGTGTCGACTTGCCGCAACCCGAACTGCCGAGCAGCGCGAATAGCTCGCCCTTCTTGACCGACAGGTTCACGCCCTTCACGGCCACCGTCTCGCCGAACTTCTTCACGACGTCGACGATCTGCACGAAGTTTTCCGCTGCTTGATCCGCAGCGGCAGGATTGCCCGGAGGCAGCGTGCCGGCCCCCGCCGGCGCGCCAGACTGATCGCTCATGATGTGCTGCTTTCCTGCTGCATGTGACGAACAAAGCCCTCGGTGAACACCGAGGGCTTAAGGAGAATGCGGACCCGCACGGCGGCGGCGCTTGATCGGGACGCTACCGGCCGGACTTGAACTCAGTCCACAGACGCGTCTGCAGCCGCTGGATTTCAGGCGGCAGCGGCTTGAGCAGGAACAGCGTCTTGACCACGTCGGCCGGCGGATACACGGCCGGATCGTTCGCGACGTCCGGGTTCACGTACTTGCGCGCTTCCGCATTCGCGCTCGGATAATAAACCGCGTTGGTGATCGCCGCGTGCACCTGCGGCGTCTCGATGTAGTTGATCCACTCGAGCGCGGCTTCCTTGTTTTTCGCGTCCTTCGGAATAGCCATCACGTCGAACCAGACCGGCGCGCCACCCTTCGGAATGTAATATTCGATCTTGTAAGGCTTCTTCGCCTCGAGCGCGCGATGCTTGGCGATCACGACGTCGCCCGACCAGCCGTACGCAAAGCACACGTCCCCGCCGACCAGGTCGTTGATATAGCCCGACGAGTTGAACTGCGTGATAGACGGGCGGATTTTCTTCAGCATGTCGAGCGCAGCCCGGTAGTCGTTCGGGTTCGTGCTCATCGGATCCTTGCCCATGTAATGCAGCGCGGCCGCGAACATCTGGTCCGGCGCGTCGAGCACCGAGACGCCGCACGCCTTCAGCTTCGAGATGTTTTCGGGCTTGAACAGGATGTCCCAGTTGTTGAGCTCGACGTTCTTGCCGAGAATCTGCTGCACCTTCGTCACGTTGTAGCCGAGGCCGGTCGTGCCGTATGCCCAGGGCACCGTGTACTGGTTGCCCGGATCCGCGCCCGCGACGAGGGTCATCAATGACGGGTCGAGATATTTGAGGTTCGGCAGCTTCGATTTGTCGAGCGGCGCGAAGATGCCGGCTGCGATCTGCTTGCCCGCGTAGTTGCTGGTCGGCACGACGATGTCGTAGCCGGAATTGCCGGTGAGGAGCTTGGCCTGCAGCGTGTCGTCGCTGTCGTAGTTGTCGTACTTGACCTGAACGCCGGTCTGCTTCGTAAAGTTCGGAATGGTGTCCTTGGCGATGTAATCCGACCAGTTGTACACATTCAATTGCGTATCTTTTGCCGCTGCCGGCAACCAGGGCGCCGCGCTCAGCACGAGCACCGCCACCAACCGGCCCAACACCAGTTTGTTCATTCCGTTCTCCGATCCTGACCGGCCGACGCCGACCGTCTACCCCGCTTATGCCGCGGCCGTTCCCGCCCGCGACTTCCCTGAAAACCCCGAAAACTACCACTAAACGTTGTGCGCCACAAAAAAAATCCCCCGATGTCGCACAAACGGTACAGCCGGCTTCGCGTCCGCGCGCGATCGGCGCAAGCGGACCCCACCGACTCGGTGACCGACAAAATGGGCGCAATTTTATCGGGTTATCGGCGTGTGTCCACCACAAACCAGCCCGGCTGGCCGCGCGGCGGATCGGCGCCGGCGCGCGCGCCGCGTTCGCAAACGCCGGGGCACGGGCGCCGCGACGGCGTATCCATCCGATGAAGCGGCGATCCAATCGCCACACTATAGACTGTCATAAAGCCTGCGCCCGGGGTCGGTGCACGCGTCGTTGGCGAGAGGCGGGGGCTCGCGTACAGCGATCGCCGTGGTGCGCGGTGCTGGTTCACGCTATGCGGGGGGGCACACCGTGCGGGGATTCACACCGGGTTCTCGCCGTGGGATTCTCGCCGTGGGATTCTCGCCGTGAGGTTCTCGCCGTGAGGTTCTCGCCGTGAGGTTCTCGCCGTGAGGTTCTCGCCGTGAGGTTCTCGCCGTGAGGTTCTCGCCATGCGGGTCTCGCCGTGCGGGTCTCGCCGTGCGGGTCTCGCCGTGCCGATTCTCGCCGTGCCGATTCTCGCCGTGCGGGTTCTCGCTTGGTGCTGCCCCACGCTGTGCGGGGTCGCTACCGGTTGGTTGCCGGCCACCGCGTCGCCCACGCGACGACGAGTTGGGCGCACACGTATGGCACGGCGTTTGCCCCGTACTTTGCTTTAAGCGGCGAGGGCCCGCGATGAACACGAATCCGTTTGCGATGCGCCCCGGACGCCGCCGTCCATCCGACGGCGCGCCGCCGCGGCCTGCGCGCCGGCTGTCGTTTCTCGGCGCGGGTGCGCTCGTCGCGGTCGGCTATATGGATCCCGGTAATTGGGCCACTGCGCTCGCCGGCGGCGCAAGTTACGGTTATCAACTGCTCGGCGTCGTTGTCGTGTCGAGTCTCACCGCGATGCTGCTGCAATGGATCGCCGCACGCATCGGCGTCGTGTCCGCGCGCGATCTTGCGCGGCTGTGCCGCGAGCGCTTTAGCCGGCGCGTTTCGTTCCTGCTGTGGATCGCCGCCGAAATTGCGATCATCGCGTGCGATGTCGCGGAAGTGGTCGGCAGCGCAGTCGCGTTGCAGATGCTGCTCGGCGTATCGCTGACGGCCGGCGTGCTGATGTCCGCGGTCAGCACCTTCGCGATGCTCGCGCTGCAACGGCATGGCCATCGCACGCTCGAAGTATTCGTTGTCACGCTGATTCTGTTCGTCGGCATGTGCTTCGTCGTCGAGCTCGCGCTCGCGCAGCCCGACTGGCATGCTGCCCTCGCGGGCGCCGTGCCCGACCCACGCATCGTGCGCGATGCCGGCATGCTGTGGCTCGCGGCCGGCATTCTCGGCGCAACCGTGATGCCGCACAACCTCTATCTGCATTCGACGCTCGTGAAAGAGTCGGCGCCATCGGGCGATGACGGCGAGATCGCGCGCGTGCTGCGCAGCGTGAATATCGGCACGTTCAGCGCGCTGTCGGTTGCGTTTCTGATCAACGCGGCACTGTTGATCGTCTCGGCCGCGGTATTTCATGCGCACGGCCACTACGATGTGACCGATCTCGCCGACGCGCATGCGTTAATCGCACCGCTGGTCGGTTCGCACTGGGCTGGCATCCTGTTCGCGGCGGCGTTGCTGGCATGCGGGATGAATGCGACGGTGACGGGCACGCTCGCCGGACAGGCCGTGATGGAAGGCTTCCTGAACCTGTCGATACCGCGCTGGCAACGCGCGCTGCTCACGCGTGGGCTGGCGATCGGGCCGGCGCTGGTCGCGGTCGCGCTATTCGGCGAGCATGGCTCGAATCAGTTGCTGGTTGCAAGCCAGGTGGTGCTGAGCCTGCAATTGCCGCTCGCGGTCGTGCCGCTCGTGCGCTTCGCGTCCGACGCGCAATTGATGCGCGGCTGGCGTGTGAAACGCGTGCCGCTCGTGCTTGCGTGGCTCGCTGCGGCGGGCATCATCATGCTGAATGGCGCGCTCGTATGGCAGGTTGCGGCCGGTAGCTGAATGGGATCGGCGCCGTTGATGCCGGTTGACTGATGCTTGGCTGATGCTTTTGGCGCGGACGGTCGTGCTGGTCGTGCTGGTCGTGCTGGTCGTGCTGGTCGTGCTGTCGTGCTGTCGTGCTGTCGTGCTGTCGTGCTGTCGTACGGTAGCACTGGTCGTTCTCTGCCTTGATGCCTTGATGCCTTGATGCGCTGCTGCACCGCAGCGCCCGTGCACTAATCACGTCTGCAACATGCTTCGCAGAACGCTGCGATCACAAAGCATCGCAGTTGCATCGAACGTCGGGAACTGCACCGGCTGTCGCGTGTCCTTTCTTTTCGTAAGTCGCCCCTTACCATCACAACTGCATCGCGGCGCTCGCCGCAACGCCACGGTGCCCAAGCGGGGACGTCTCGACTATGCGCTTTGACGCCGCTACGCCACGTCGCTTTGTTTCGTTGGCCAGACTGATCGGTTCGGCCCGCCGTTTCACGCGAATTTCGATTGCGGGTTGGCTCGTCGTGTCCGGTGTCCTCTTCACGAGCGTCGCACACGCAGCCGTCGCGATGTTGCAGCCGCCGCGTGAAGTGCTATTCAGCGAACCCTTGCGGATCACGCTGCTCTACTCTGCCGATGGCGGGCAGCCGCTTGCGCTCACGCTGCCCGCGACGCTCCGTGTCACCGTGAGCGACAGCGATCACGCGCCACAACCAGTCGACCTGACTCGCGAACCGGACGTGCCCGCTGCATTACGGCTGGATGCCGGGCAATACCGCAAGGTCGAGTATTCGGCGCCGTGGCCCGCATGGGCGCGCGGCGAAGTGCGCATTGATCCGGTCGGCTTCGATGCGTCGCCGGCGATCGTCGCGATCGATCGAAGCCCGCGCGCGGCACCCATCGCGCAGGCAGCGCAACCGGATGCGGCGGCGGCTCCCGCACAGATCGCGCAGCCGGTTGCCGCGGCGGCCGCGCCCACACATGCCGCCGCAACTTCGGCATCCTCTGAAGCAGCGACGGCACGGGCGGCTACTTCGACATCCTCTGACGCAATCACCGCGCAGGCCGCCAATCCGGCGTCTTCTAAAGGCACGCCTGCGCAACTCAGTAGTACATCGGCGTCTCCCGAAGCGGCTCACACGGTCCCCGCAACCGAGTCTCGCGCCGCAACGGCAGCCCTACCTGCTTCGGACACCACGCCCGTCTGGACACCGCCCGGCGATTCGCTATCCACCGCCGCGAACGGCTCGCCATCGCGCATCTCGTACTTCGAGCCGATGTACTTCGCAGTCGGCCACAACGGCGACACCAATGCGCGCCTGCAGGTTAGCTTCAAATACCGGCTGTGGATGCCGGATGATCTGCGCTCGAAAAGTTTCCTCGACAACCTCTACTTCGGGTACACGCAAACGTCGATCTGGGATCTGGCCGCCGAGTCGCGACCGTTTCGCGATACGAGCTACCAGCCGCAGCTCTTCTACTACGTTCCCGACACCGGCTGGCGCGCGCCATGGTTCGCCCGCATGGGCATCGCAGCCGGCATCGGACATGAATCGAACGGCAAAGGCGGCGCCGATTCGCGCAGCCTCAACCTGCTGTTCGTGCGCCCGACATGGGAATTCGGGGACCTCGACGCGGCGCATTGGGTCGTGTCGCCGAAAATCTACGTGTATGCGGGCAAGAGCAATAACCCCGATATCGCCGACTATCGCGGCTATGCGGATCTGCTCATCAAGTACGGCAGCCCCGACGGCCTGCAGCTCGCGACCACGCTGCGCAAAGGCACGAAGCACTGGTACGGCAGCGTCGACGCGCAGCTCACCTACCCGCTCGCGAAGCTGCTCGGCACCAGCTCAGTGGGCGGCTACGTGTGGCTGGGCTATTTCAACGGCTATGGCGAGGATCTGCTCGACTACAACGTGCGTCAGCACTGGATTGCGCGCATCGGCTATAGCATTGCGCGCTGAGCGGTTTGATCGCGCCTTTGCTTGCGCGGTTTTGTTCGCGCATGTGCGTGGGCGATTTGGGTTTGCATGGATTTATTCGCATGGCCCAGTTCGCATGGCCTGATTCACATGGCCCGGTTTGCGCGGCCTGGATCGCCCGACCTGTTCGCCCGACCTGTTCGGGTGACCTTGCTCGCATAACCTGGTTCGAGTGTTCTTGCCCGCGTGCCTTGATCCAACAAGGCCGCGCGAAGCCGCGCACAACGCGTGCGCCAGCTTTTCGTTTAACATAACGGACCGCTCGCCCACATTCCACCTGTTTTCCGCGCATGCGCACCTTCGCGCGCAAGGCTTTCCGATGGCTTCGAATCTTCACGACCTTCCCGACAGCCCGTGTATCGGCGTCTGTTCCACGCTCTTCGACGAAGTGTGCAAAGGCTGCGGGCGCACCGCCGGCGAGGTGGCGAACTGGGTCTTTATGACCGACGACGAAAAACATGCGGTGTGGGAACGGATCGAACGCGAAGGCGTCGCGATGCGCTTCAAGTACGACAAGCTTTGAGCCGCGCGCCGCGCGCGGACGGCTGACCCAGCCGGCACGCCGCGTCAGAATTTCATCCCGACACCCACGCCCACCACGAGCGGGTCGATGCGCAATGTGCCGATCGACTGGCCGCCCAAGGTCGCATCGGTTCTCATCCAGATCTTCTTGATGTCCGCGTTGAGAAACACCCTTTTCGTGACCTGCACGTCGACACCCGCCTGCAACGCGGGGCCGAAACTGCTGTGGCTCACCGCGATGCCCTCGCCGCCCGCTTGCAGTCCATCGTTGTAGAAGTACGTGTAGTTGAGGCCCGCGCCGACATACGGGCGAATCTTGCCTTGATGGTTGAAGTGGTATTGAAGCAGCAATGTCGGCGGCAGTACGTTCACCCCGCCGAGCGCGCCGAGGTTCGATGTCACCTGATGGCGCGAGGTCGCCAGAATCAGTTCGACGCCGATGCTGTCGCGAATCATGTAGGTGAAGTCGAGCTCGGGCACGATCGCGTTGTTCACATCGACGTTCAAGGTCGACAGCGTACTGCTCGTGCCCACCTGCGGCATGATACTGATGCCGCGCAAACGGACCAGTACGTCGCCCGCGTGAATACCGCCTTCCACTGTGTTGCCGCCTGCGTCCGTGTCCGCTGCACGCGCCGGTATGGCCGCGAGCGCGCCCGCGAGCATGACGCACGATACGGCGAGCGTCATTCCGATTTTGTTCTTCATTGTGTTGCCCCGTTGTCGATTCGAACTGTTGATGCTCGAAATCATTGTCGGGCGTAGGGGTATGTCCGCTATTGACCTTTGTCAACGATGGCAACTACGTGCGTGAACCTGCGGCCGAACGTCGCGTCGCGCAACGAACGGCACAAAAAAAGCGCGTGCGGAGTGATCCGCACGCGCTCTTCTGTGAACCGTATAACCGTACAGATACGTGAGCCCAAGCACGCGTGACGCGCGCCGCCGGCTCACGCCGGGCTATCTGCCGGCGAGTTGCATCGCCTTGTATTCCAGATATTCCTCGAGACCAAACGTGCCGTTCTCACGACCGTGGCCCGATTGCTTGTAGCCGCCGAACGGCGCGGCCGCATTCCATGCGCCGCCATTGATATTGACCTGCCCGGTGCGCATGCGGCGCGCGACACGCAGCGCGCGTTCATCGCTGCCCGCCCATACCGCGCCAGCGAGGCCGTACACCGAATCGTTCGCGATCCGGACGGCTTCGTCTTCGTCCTTGTAGGTGAGGATCGATAGCACCGGGCCGAAGATCTCTTCCTGCGCAATCGTCGCTTTGGGGTGGACGCGCCCAAACACGGTCGGCCTGGCAAAGAAGCCTTGCCCGATGCCATCGGGCATGCCGGGTCCGCCCGTCACGAGTTCCGCGCCCTCTTCGATGCCGCGCGCGATGTACTGCTGCACGCGTTGCTGTTGCGCGGCCGAGGCGAGCGGGCCGAGGCGCGTGCGCTCGTTGCGCGGATCGCCGGGCACATAATTTTCGGCTGTGCTTTTCGCGAGCGCGCGGGCCTCTTCGTAGCGGCTTTCGGGCACGAGCATGCGCGTATGCGCGGAACAGGTCTGGCCGGAGTTGAGAAAGCACGCGCTGACGGTCGCCTTGATGGCGGCCGCGAAGTCCGCGTCATCGAGAATCACCGCGGCGGACTTGCCGCCCAGTTCGAGCGCGACGCGCTTGACGCTCGCCGCGGCGAGTTCGGACACACGCTTGCCCGCGCGCGTCGATCCGGTGAACGACACCATATCGACCGATGGATGCGACGCGAGCACTTCGCCGATCACCGGTCCATAGCCGCTCACGAGATTGAACACGCCGGCGGGCAGCCCCGCTTCGTGAATCGCCTCGGCCAATACGAACGCATTGAGCGGCGCGATTTCCGATGGTTTCAGCACGACAGTGCAGCCTGCCGCAAGCGCGGCGGCCACTTTCAGCGTGATCTGGTTGAGCGGATAGTTCCACGGCGTGATCGCCGCAACGACGCCGACGGGCTCACGCACGACCAGCGAATTGCCGAGCTTGTCTTCGAACTGGAATTCGTCGGCCAGTTTCGCGTAGGCATTCCAGTTCTGCACCGCGCTGCCGACCTGAATCGCGCGCGCCAGTTTGATCGGCATGCCCACTTCACCGCAGATCAGGCCCGCGAGTTCATCGGTGCGCGCTTTGAGGTTGTCGGCAATTTTTTGCAGATAGGCGCTGCGCTCACGCGGAGAAGTCGCGGCCCAACCGTCGAAGGAGGCGCGTGCCGCGACGATGGCCGCCTCGGCATCCGCTTCGATGCCCTCGGGAATGCGGCCCATCAGCTGTTCGGAGCCCGAGTCGACCACGTCGATCGTGCCCGTACCGCAAGGCTTCAGCCATTTGCCGTCGATGTAGAGCTGGTCGTAGGTCTTCATGTCGGTGCGGTCCTTTGAGTGCGTTCGTTCATTCTACTGCCGCAGGATTTGCGTCCGCCCGCGTGCGTCGGCAACGAACCGGCGAAAAAAAGCCCGCTTGCAAGAAGCGGGCTTGAGATTCGGCGAATACCGTCGCGAACGTCAGTTACGCGGGGCCAACAATGCGTACAACTTACGCTACGCCCTGGCTCGACAGAAAATCCTCGTAATTGCCACCGAAGTCATTCAGTGTGCCGTCGGTCTTCACTTCGATAATCCGGTTGGCAAGGCCGCTCACGAACTCGCGGTCGTGCGACACGAAAACCAGCGTGCCTTCATACTTCTCCAGCGCGATCTGCAACGACTCGATCGACTCCATGTCCATATGGTTGGTCGGCTCGTCCATCAGCAGCACGTTGTGACGGCCGAGCATCAGCTTGCCCCAGATCATGCGGCCCTTCTCGCCGCCCGACAGCACCTTCACCGACTTGCGGATATCGTCCGCGTTGAACAGCAACCGGCCGAGCGTGCCGCGCACCATCTGCTCGTCGTCGCCTTCCTTGCGGTACGTGTCGATCCACTCCATCAGCGTGACATCGTCCGGAAATTCCTCGTACGTATCTTGCGGCATATAACCGATGTTCGCGTTTTCCGACCATTTCACCGTGCCATGGTCGAGCGCCAGATTGCCGAGCAGCGAGCGCAGCAGCGTCGTCTTGCCTGCGCCGTTCTCGCCGATGATCGCGATACGCTCGCCCGGCTGCACGCTGATGCTGAAATTATTGAAGATCGCGCGGTCGTACTTCTTCGTGATGCTCTCGGCGACCACCGCGATGTTATGCAGCTTCTTTTCGTACTCGAAACGGATAAACGGGTTCTGCCGCGACGACGGCTTGAATTCCTCGATCTTGATCTTGTCGATCATCTTCAAACGGCTGGTGGCCTGACGCGCTTTCGACTTGTTGGCCGAGAAGCGCCGTACGAAGTCCTGCAGATCGGCCACGCGTTCCTTCGCCTTCTGGTTCGCGGCCTGCGCACGCTCGCGCGCCTGCGTCGACGCGAGCATGTAGTCGTCGTAGTTGCCCGGCCAGACTTTCAGCGTACCGTAGTCCATGTCCGCCATATGCGTGCAGACCTGGTTCAGGAAGTGACGATCGTGCGAGATGATGATCATCGTCGAGTTGTACTGGTTCAGCACGTCTTCCAGCCAACGGATAGAGTTGATGTCGAGGTTGTTGGTCGGCTCGTCGAGCAGCAGCACGTCCGGCTTCGAGAACAGCGCCTGCGCGAGCAGCACGCGCAACTTCCAGCCCGGTGCGACATTGCTCATCGGGCCGTTGTGCAGGTCGATCGCGATGCCGATGCCGAGCAGCAGTTCGCCCGCGCGCGCTTCGGCCGTATAGCCGTCGTACTCGGCGAACTTCGCTTCGAGTTCGGCCGCGTGCATGTAGTCGTCGTCGGTGGCTTCCGGGTTCGCGTAGATCGCGTCGCGCTCGGTCATCGCGGCCCACATCTCGGTGTGGCCCATCATCACGACGTCGAGCACGCGTACGTCTTCATACGCGAACTGATCCTGGCGCAGCTTGCCGAGGCGAACGTTCGGCTCGAGCATCACATTGCCGGAGCTCGACTCGAGGTCGCCGCCGAGAATTTTCATGAACGTCGACTTGCCGCAGCCGTTCGCCCCGATCAGCCCGTAGCGGTTCCCTTCCCCGAACTTGACCGAAATGTTTTCGAAGAGGGGCTTCGGCCCGAATTGCATCGTGATATTGGCAGTAGACAGCACGGCGCGTACCTTTGAGATAGTGATCCGACGTGGATCGCCGAAAAACCCAATATTTTAGCAGCATATGGTGTCGCCCGGCCGGGCGGCGCGTGCGCCGATCCGCATTGCGCGAGCGGCCGGCGGCACTTCAGTTGCGCCGGCCCGGTTGCAAGACGTCGACGAACGCGGAGAAGTCTGCATCTGCGAGGCCCATCGCGGCGGCCAGCCGCAGAATCTGCTGAACCGTGCCCGCGACCGGCATTGGCGTGCCGGTTTCGTAGGCGGTCGCGGCAATCGTGTCGACATCTTTCTGGAACGTGCGCATCGCGCCGATCGGCGTATCGCCGCGTCGCGTCATGCGCGGCACGAAGGTTTGCAGCAGCACCGAGTCCGCCCAGCCGCCCGCGAGCGCTTCGGTGAGTCTGGCCGCATCGATGCCGCTGTTCTGCGCGAGACTGACCGCTTCGGCGATCGCGGCCACCGTCGCGGTGACGATCGACTGATTGCAGAGCTTCGCGGTCTGGCCGGCGCCGGCGCCGCCCATATGCGTGATACGCGCGGCGTACGCGCCGATGACCGGTGTCGCCGCTTCGACGTCCGCCGCCGCGCCGCCCGCCATCACCGCGAGCGTGCCGGCCGTGGCGCCCGCCACGCCGCCGGAGACCGGCGCGTCGACCCAACCGATACCCAACTGCGCCGCGCGCTGCGCAAAGCCGCGCGTCGCGGCGGGCGCAATGCTCGAATGATCGACGATGCGCCGCACGCGCGTCGCGCTGTGCGTGCGTTGCGCGGCTGCCGCGATACCGTGCTCGGGGTCGAACACGACCTGCTCGACTGCCGCCGCATCCGATACGCACAGGAAAATCAGCTCGACGCTGCTGGCGAGCGCGCCGGGAGTCGGCACGACGCGCGCGCCGTCTTTCGCCAGCGCCTGCGCCTTGTCCGGTGTGCGATTCCACACGTGGACCATGTGGCCCGCGCGCAGCAGGTGCCGGATCATCGGTGCGCCCATCAGTCCTGGGCCGCAAAAACCCACTTCCATTGTTTCGATTCCTCGTTGTCGGTTTGCTGGTTTGATTGGTTTGGTTGGGTTGATCGCTTTGGTTTGGATCACGGCTTCGCGGCGGCGCAGCGATCGATGTGCGTTACCGCCGGAGTCGCCTCGCCTCGATCGCCCCGATCGCATCGTCTGGCTGCGGTCGCCTCGCTGCTTGCGCGTTGCCGCCGTGTGCCTTGCCATTTGTGTCTTGCCGCTGGTGTCCCACCGTTTATGCCCGACAGGCCATACCCGGCCGCCCATCATAGCGCCGCGCATCGGCACGCGCGGCGAAAACGCCCACGTTTCACGCACCTTACGCACGATGCGGCGCGTATTGCCGGGCACGTCAAGTGCGTGCAAATCCGGGGGATTCGCGGCAAGCGCGTTACCTATACTTTTTTCGACCCCACTGGAGGTGCATCATGAGCGAGCATGTCTACAAGACGATCGAAATCACCGGTTCCTCGCCGCAATCGAGCGACGCCGCGATTCGCAGCGCAATCGAGAAGGCGTCGAAAACCTTGCGTAATCTGTGCTGGTTCCAGGTGGTCGAGACGCGTGGCCATATCGATAACGGCCAGATCGCGCACTGGCAGGTGACAGTCAAGGTCGGACTGCGCCTCGAAGACTGACGCGGCACACCTTACGCCGCACCGATCGACGACATGTATGCGCCCATGCGGGCGCAGCTCGATTTCGCTCCGCTGATTCTCGCGCCGCGCCTGTCGCGGTACGCATTGCGCGTCCTCATCTCTCTCGCCCGCACTGGCCGGCCCTGCCACGCGCGGCGCCTCCTTTTCCGCGCTATTGCGGCGTTTTTGCACTGTGCCGTGCAAGCCGCCGCGCAACCCGCCTTGCGATAGTCATACGCTCAACGCCAACGCCGCTGCGGGTAAGCCTCCCTTGACGACCCGAAACGTCTATATTAAAAACGATATACCCCCACATCCTATCGATCAGCCCCGTCATATAATCCGGAGAAGTCATGAGTCAGCAACGCGAGGCGATCGACACCTATCTGCTGCGCGTGTTGCACACGCTGCTGATGGAACGCAGCGTCACGCGCGCGGCCGTCAAGCTCAACCAGTCGCAGCCGGCCATCAGCGCCGCGCTGCGCCGCCTGCGCGACATCACCGGCGACCCGCTGCTGGTGCGCGGCAAATCCGGCATGGTGCCGACCGAATACGGGCTGCGTCTGCTCGAGCCCACGCAAAACGCGCTGCGCGAAATCGAGCGCATCCGCTTCCAGCAGCACAACTTCGATCCCGCGACGTCGATCCGTTGCTACCGCATCGGCTGCCCGGACTATCTGAACGTGCTGTTCGTGCCGACGGTCGTCGAGCGCTTCCGGCAAGCGGCGCCGAACGCGACGCTCGAGTTTCATTCGCTCGGCCCCGCGTTCGACTACGAACTCGCGCTCGAAGACGGCAAGCTCGACATCGTCGTCGGCAACTGGCCCGAGCCGCCCGAGCAGTTGCATCTGTCGAATCTGTTCGTCGATCAGATCGTTTGCCTGATGGGCAATACGCATCCGTTCGCGAGGCGCGGCTCGATCACGCTCGAGCAGTATCTGAATGCGCCGCACCTCGCGCCGACGCCCTATTCGGTCGGCCAGCGCGGCGCCATCGACGTGCATCTCGCGCGCGAGCGGTTGAAGCGCCACGTGGTCGTCACGCTGCCCTACTTCAATCTCGCGCCGTATGTGCTGATCAAATCCGATTTGATCTTCACCACGACGCGCCTGTTTGCCGACTACTACGCGAAGTTTCTGCCGTTGACGGTGATGCCCGCGCCACTCGACTTTCCGCCGATGCAGTACTACCAGCTGTGGCACGAGCGTGTGCATTACTCCGATGAAGTGCGCTGGCTGCGCAGCCTCGTCGGCGAAGCGACGCGCACGTTGATCGCCAAATAGGCGCTTGCCCGTTGCGGACGCACTGCATCGCGCGCTCAGGCTGCGTCGACGAGTTGCCGCGCCAGCCGGTTGTGACGCTCGATCAACGGACCGGGATCGACCGTACCGAGTACGCCGTCCTTCACCACGTGCCGGCCATTGATCACGCTATTGGCCACCTGGGACGGCGCGCAAAATACCAGCGCCGCAACCGGATCCGACAGCGCGCCCGCAAAGATCGGCTGACGCAGATCGAACGATACGAAGTCCGCCGCCATACCCGGCGCGAGCGCGCCGATATCGTCGCGGCCCAGCACCGCCGCGCCGCCGCGCGTCGCAATCTCGAGCGCTTCACGCGCGGTCATCGCATCCGGGCCGAAGCCGACCCGCTGCAGCAACAGCGCCTGCCGGACTTCGGCGACCATCTGCGCGCCGTCGTTCGACGCCGAACCGTCGACCCCGAGCCCGACCGGCACGCCCGCGAGCCGCATGCGCCTGACCGGCGCGATGCCCGAGCCGAGCCGCATGTTCGAGCACGGACAGTGCGCGACACCCGTGCCGGTGCGCGCGAAGAGGTCGATGCCCGCGTCGTCCAGCTGCACGCAGTGCGCGTGCCACACGTCGCGACCGAGCCAGCCGAGTTCCTCCGCGTACTGCGCCGGCGTCATGCCGAATTTCTCGCGGCTATACGCGACGTCGTTGAGGTTCTCGGCCAGATGCGTATGCAACGACACGCCGTAAGACCGCGCGAGCGCCGCGGATTCCTGCATCAGGTCGCGGCTCACGGAAAACGGCGAGCACGGCGCGACGGCAATGCGCAGCATCGCGTAGCGCCCGGCATCGTGCCAGGTCTCGACCACGCGCTGCGTGTCCTTCAGAATGTCCGCTTCGCGTTCGACCACCGCATCCGGCGGCAAGCCGCCATCGCGCTGGCCGACGCTCATGCTGCCGCGGCACGCATGAAAACGCATGCCGATGCGCTGCGCGGCTTCGATACTGTCGTCGAGCCGGCTGCCGTTCGGAAACATATACAGATGATCGCTCGACGTCGTGCAGCCGGACAGCAGCAGCTCCGCCATCGCGGTCAGCGTCGATACCTCGATCATCTCCGGCGTGAGATTCGCCCACACGCCGTAGAGCGCGGTGAGCCAGCCGAACAGCTCGGCATTCTGCGCGGCCGGCAGCGCGCGCGTCAGGCTCTGATACATGTGATGATGCGTGTTGACGAGCCCCGGCAGCACCAGATGGCCGCGCAGGTCGAGCACGTCGTCGGCGGTCTGCGGCAGTTCGGCCGTTGCGCCGACCGCGATAATCCGGCCGTCTTCGATATACAGGCCGGCATCGCGCAGTTCGCGCCGGGTATCGTCCATCGTCACCAGCACGTCCGCGTGTTTGACCAGCATCGTCTTGCGGGGCATGTTGCGCTGCGTCGCCGTCATACGTTTCTCCTTGATCGACGTCACCTTCGGCGGTCAAAATCGGCTTGGCAATGCGTGCCGCAGCGATACCGCGGTTCATTGCGCCGATATAGTGGCCGATATAGCGGCCAGGAACGGGCTCATCGCGGCCGGCTGGACGCGGCGTGGACGTGCGAGGCAACAGGTACGGCAGCCGGCGCAAGCCTTCGCCTATGTGTCAGCCATTATCTTGCCTATCGGGCCGCGCGAGCCTGGCCAATGTTTCTACAATGCACGTCACGGCGTTCGCTTGATCCGCCGACGGGTATGTAGCCACTGACGTGGAGCCTCGATCCGCCGCACAGCAGAGGATCGGGCGCCGCTGAAACCTCGCATTGACACAAGGAAAATCGCGAATGGGCAAGCTCACTACCCACGTGCTCGACACCGCGAACGGCCGTCCCGGCGCGGGCATCAAGATCGAACTCTTCGCGCTCGCAGGCGACACGCGCCGCGCGCTGAAAACCACCACCACGAATCGCGACGGCCGCTGCGACGAGCCGCTGCTCGAAGGCGGCGCGTTTGCCGCCGGCGAATACGAGCTCGTGTTTCATGCTGGCGATTATTTCGCGGCGGCCGGCACGCCATTGCCGACGCCGCCTTTCGTCGACCGGGTCGTGCTGCGCTTCGGCGTCGCCGATGCGGCTGCGCATTATCACGTGCCGCTGCTCGTTTCGCCATGGTCGTATAGCACGTACCGCGGCAGCTGAACGGCAACCAGGCGGCAACGGAGCGCTGATCGGACTGCGGCGAAGCAGCAATCGGGCGAGCATCGCACGACGACGCTTCGTGACGGAACAGCCCCGCTCCTGCCGCGCGGGGCTCCGGCTAACAACAACATCAGGCATGCCACGCATCACACCGGCACACGATCGCGTGACGTGCATCACCCCGCAATCGGCGCGATGCTTCGATTGACGCGCGCAACGCGCCCGAAGACACCGCGCATGCGACGCATTGGAAGTGGAGGAGTTTCATGGAAGGCTTTATCACCGACTGGCTGAATCTCGCGATCCGCTGGTTTCACGTCGTCGCCGCCATCGCGTGGATCGGCGAGTCGTTCTATTTCGTCGCGCTCGACAACAGCCTCAAACCGCCGCAGGATCCGAACCAGCGCCGCCGCGGCGTGTTCGGCGAGTTGTGGCACGTGCACGGCGGCGGCTTCTACAACATGCAGAAATACACGGTCGCGCCGCCCGAAATGCCCGACGACCTGCACTGGTCGAAGTGGCCGTCCTACACGACGTGGCTCTCCGGCTTCGGCCTTTTCACGGTGCTGTATCTGTGGTCGCCGAACACCTATCTGATCGATAAGAATGTGCTCGACATGGGCCCGGTGGTCGCGATCTTTTCGGCGGTCGGTTTTCTTGCAGGCGGCTGGATCATCTATGACTCGTTGTGCCGGCTGCTCGGCAAGAACGACCGCGTACTCGGGGTGTGCGTCGGCCTCGTCGTGCTGATCGGCGCGTGGCTCGCGTGCCATATCTTCGCGGGGCGCGCCGCGTATCTGATCATGGGCGCGACGCTCGCGACCATCATGTCCGCGAACGTGTTCTTCGTGATCATTCCGGGTCAGCGCAAGATGGTCGATGCGATGCTCAAGGGCGACACGCCGAACCCGATCTACGGCAAGCGCGGCAAACAGCGTTCGGTGCACAACACGTATTTCACGCTGCCCGTCGTGTTCGCGATGCTGTCGAATCACTATGCGATGACGTACACGCATCCGTACAACTGGGCGGTGCTGGTCGTGATCATGCTCGCGGGCGCGCTGATCCGGCAATTCTTCGTGATGCGCCATCGCGGCCAGGTGCTGTGGTATCTGCCGCTTGGCGGCGTCGCATTGATGGTGGGCGCGCTCGTCTGGACCATGCCGAAGCCGGTCGTGCCGCAAGCCGAGGCCGCGAACGCGCCGAAGCTGCGCGTGGCCGATATCGCGCCGGTGCTGCAGCAGCGCTGCGCCGCGTGCCACTCCGCGCATCCGACGCTGATGGGCAGCGCGCCCGCCGGCGTGATGTTCGATACGCCGGCCGAAATCTCGCAGAACGCGCAGCGCATCTATCAGCAGGCGGTCACGCTGAAGGCGATGCCGCTTGGCAACGTCACGCATATGACCGACGACGAGCGGCAGAAGATTGCCGCATGGTTCCAGGGCGGCGCGTTGCAATAAGTTGTGGCCGCGCAGGTCGCGGCGGCTGCGGGTGCGCGGGCTTTTGCCTGCTCATCGGCTGGAAGCAAGCGCGTCTCGCGAGCGACCCGCATAGGCGCGAAGCGACGTGACAAAAAGCGGTCTCGCGCGTCAGCGTGAGACCGCTTTTTCATGGGATGTCCGGTGTGCGACAAAAGCCTCGGCAACAATCGCGCATACTGCGCGAAGTCGGCCGATCTCGACCTCGGCCTCAGCAGACCATGTAGAAACGATGGTGGGAATTGAAACGCGACAGGCAAAAGAAAGGGCGGCCCATGCCTGTGCAGGCCGCCCCGAACGAGATCAGTACGTGATGACGCTTAGCGCATCATCGGTCAGCCACAGCGATTCGGCCAGATCCTGTTCGTCAAGGTTCACGCCGTCGCCGCCGCGATCGACGACGATAAAGTCGCTCACTTCGCCCAGCGCGATCAGCGGATGGTGCCATACGCCCTTCGCGTAGTTCACTCCCTGCCAGCCGCTCGTGACAAATGCGCGAATCGCGTCCGGGTCGAGATCGCCGGCCGGCGCGACGACCACCAGATACGGCCGGTCGTCGAATGGAATAAACGCCTGGCTGCCCAGCGGATGCCGCTCGAGCATCTTCACCTCGAACGGCAGCGTGCGCGGTTGTCCGCGAAACAGATTGACGAGCGTGCGGCCGCCGGCGTCGTTCACATCCACCTTCGCGAGATCGTGGTAGCGAATCGTCGTGCCGAGATTGATCGGCATCTGCTTCGCGCCTTCGAGTTCGATCACGTCGCCGAACGGCGCGAACGCGGCGCGCGTGAGCGGCTCGATCGGCAGCGTTTTCATCGTGTAGAACGCGTTCATGCCAGCGTGCCCCACAGGCGCAGACGCGATACGCCGCCATCCGGAATGATGTTGAAGCGCACATGCGTGATCGGGCCGAGCGCCTCGATCTCGCTTTCGTAGCCATGCTGCTTATCCATCTGCAGCTTCTGCTCGCCGAGCAGCACCGGCCAGAACATCGCCTGCGTGACCAGCGAACTGTCGGTGCCGCCGGTCACATACGCGGCCTGAATCGAACAGCGATCCGGAAAATTGCCCTTGAAGTGCGCGGTATCGACTTCGATCTTCTTGATCACGCCCGGCTGCGCCAACGCGACGATCGCCCAGTCGTTGCCGGGCTCGCGACGGCGGCGTGTTTCCCAGCCGTCGCCCATATTCACGCCGCGGCCCGGCATCAGGATCGTCGAGGCCGCGCCGAAGTGCTGGTTGTTCGCGGCAACCAGATACGCGCCGTTTTCCATCGCGGCCAGATCGAACAGTTCGGTGCGGCTCGCGCCCGCCCAGTCGACCTGCGGCTGACCGTACACGCGCAAGCGCGCAATGCCGCCGTCCGGGTAGATGTTCACGCGCACGTGCGTGTACGCGTTCGTGTCGGTCACGTCGAGGTAGTGATGGCTGTTGCCTTGCAGCGTCGTCGACGGGACGATCTGCGTCCATTGCGTCGACGGGTTCGGCTTGCCGTCAGTCACGCGCGCCGCTTCCACCGATGCCGCGGGCGGAAAGTTGCCGGTGAAATGGCTCGTGTCGAGGTCGAGCCCCTTGATCGCCCCCGGCCGCGCGAGTTTGACGACGCACCAGTCATAGCCGGTCGTGCGCTTGCGGCGCGTTTCCCAGCCGTCCATCCACTTGCCGTGTTCGTCGTATTTGCCGGGAATGAAGACCGCGGGCTCCGGGTTCAGCATCCGGTCTTTCGGCGCGAAAAATTCGTCGCTTGCTTCGAGCGCCTGCGCGCCAAGCCGCGGGTCGGCGAGATTGACATAGCGGCGCGTGAAATCGGGTGCGTTGGGATCGAGAATCGGGAGTGCCATCGTTGTCTTCCTTGAAGTCTGATGAAGCGTACCGGACGTACGCATTCTTCGTGTGTGCGCCTTTAGCCGCCGAGCAGGTCGTCGAGCCGGAAACGCGCGATCCGGTAGATCTGATCGAGGCTCGCGCGCAACTCGTCCGCGCGGTTGTGCTTCACGCGCGCCTCGAAGTTTTCGATAATGCCGTGCCGGTCGTAGCCGCGCACGGCGAGAATGAATGGGAATCCGAACTTGTCACGATACGCGGCGTTCAACTGCTGCAAGTGATCGAACTCTTCCTGCGTGCATTGATCGAGCCCGGCGCCGCTTTGTTCGCGGGTCGATTCCGCAGTCAGCTCGCCGCGTACCGCGGCCTTGCCGGCGAGCTCCGGGTGCGCGTTGATCAACGCGAGCTGCCTCGCCTCGCCTGCTGTTTCGACCACCCGCGACATCTTGCGATGCAGTTCGTCGATGCTCGCGAATGGACGCATGCCGGCGGCCGTATCGGCCACCCACGGCGAATGTTCGAAGATGCCCGATAACGCCGCGACGAATGCATCTTTCGAAATGCGGTTCAATTGGTCAAGGGTATATTGCATCGCTTTCATGCGGTTGCCCCGCGTTCCGGTTGCTGGTACGGATGATGTTCGCGCCAATGCCGCGCGATATCGAGCCGGCGCGCGACCCACACGCGATCATGCTGCTCGATGTGATCGAGAAAACGCTGCAGCGCGCGAAAGCGCCCGGGGCGCCCGAGCAGCCGGCAATGCATGCCGATCGACATCATCTTCGGCGCTTCGTCGCCCTCTTCGTACAACACGTCGAACGTGTCGCGCAGGTAGGTGAAGAAATGCTCCGCGGTGTTGAACCCTTGCGGTGTCGCAAACCGCATGTCGTTGGTGTCGAGCGTATAAGGGACGATCAGTTGCGGCACCGTTGCGCCGCCCGTCACGTCGACGTCCATCCAGAACGGAAGGTCGTCGCCGTAGTAGTCGGAGTCGTACAGAAAGCCGCCATATTCCGCCACCAGCCGATGCGTATTCGGACTGTCTCGGCCGGTGTACCAGCCAAGCGGCCGCACGCCGGTCACACGCTCGATCGCCTCCATGCCGAGGCGCATATGCTCGGCTTCGCGCTCCGGCGTGAAGTCCTGATAGTGAATCCAGCGATACCCATGGCAGGCGATTTCATGCCCCAGCTCGACGAACGCGCGCGCGACTTCCGGATGGCGCTCGATCGCCATGCCGACACCGAACACCGTGAGCGGCAAGCCGCGCTTTTCGAATTCGCGCAGGATGCGCCACACGCCCGCCCGCGAGCCGTATTCATAGATCGATTCCATGCTCATATGGCGTGCCGGAAACGACGCGGCGCCGACGATTTCCGACAGGAACTGCTCCGAACCGGCATCGCCGTGCAGCACGCAGTTCTCGCCGCCTTCTTCGTAATTGAGCACGAATTGCACGGCGACACGCGCGCCGCCGGGCCAGTTCGCATGCACCGGATAACGGCCGTAACCGATCAGGTCGCGTGGGTAGTTCGGATCGAATGGCATGATTGGATGGCAAGCAGGTTGAATCGGGCACGCGATGCGGCGACCATTTCGCGTTCACGCGAAGGCGCTCATACGCGCGCGTCAGGATCGAGCCAGTGTAGCGAAAACGCCCGGGCGCGCGCATACACCCGGGCCGATAGTGCGGGTCACACCGGGTGTATATGCGATGCGGCGTCGTGCCCGGCGGAACTCGACGCCGTGACCGCCGACGGGCTTTGCGCCGGATCGGACGCAAGGTTCGCGTTTACCCTTGTCGAACCGCGCTGCGCTTGCGCTTCGCCCGGACTGAAGCGCTCAAACGCGCCGTCATAGCGCTTCGCCAGTGGCCGTGCGTAGTCGCCGCGCTTGGCCGTCGACAGCCGCAGCGCGACCAGCGCCTCGACCCATTTGACCGCCGCGGTCACGCCTTCGACAACGGGCGCGCCCACCGCATCCTCGATTTCCGCGCACAGTTCGACCATTCCCGCGCAGCCGAGCACGATCGCGTCCGAGCCGTCTTCGTCGAGCGCGCGCCGGCATTCGTCGATAATCAGCCGGCGCGCGGCGGAGCCCGGCTGGTCGAGATCGAGCACCGCGACGTCGGTGGCGCGCACGTTACGGCAGAAGCGCGTCATGCCATAACGCTCGGCAAGATGCCACGCCATCCCGCAGGTACGCGACAGCGTCGTCACAACCGAGAAGCCCGGCGCGAGCACGCTCGCCGCATGCATTGCCGCCTCGGCGATGCCGATTACCGGGCCGCGCGCCAGCTCGCGCGCGGCATAGAGGCCAGGGTCGCCGAAGCAGGCGATCACGTAGCCATCGCAGCCTGCACGCTCGCCGGCCTCGACTTCGGCAAGCAGACCCGGCGTCGCCATCGCTTCGTCGTAGTAGCCTTCGATCGACGGCGGCCCCATTGTCGGGCTCACGGCGATCACCTCGGTGCCCGGCGCGACAATGTTGCGTGCGCAACGACCCATCGCATCGGTCATGCGCTGCGTCGTGTTCGGGTTGATCAGTTTGATACGCATATCGACTCCTGTTGCCGCGCGAATACGCAAATACGCGAGTTCGCGCGTGACTGCATGACGATGCGGCGACTTTACTTGCGCGCGATCGCGAAATAGAACACCGCAGCCAATGCCGCGCCGACGAACCACGAGAAATTCGCGAGGCCGTCGAGTGCCGGCACCATCACGCACAGCACCGCGATCAGCGCGGCCGGCAACAGCGCCGCGACCGCGCGATAGTTGACGCCGTTGCGATACCAGTACGTACCCTGCGCCGATACCGTGTACAGGTCGTCGAGCACGATCTTCTGGCGCTTCACGAAGTAGTAGTCGACGATCAGCACACCATACAGCGGTCCGATAAAGCTGCCGAGCACGTCGAGCGTGTAATGGATCACCGCCGGATTATTGAACAGGTTCCACGGCGTGATGAATATCGAAGCGACCGCCGCCAGCATGCCGCCCGCGCGCCAGCTGATCAAACGCGGCGCGACATTGGAGAAATCGAACGCGGGCGACACGAAGTTCGCCACGATATTGATGCCGATCGTCGCGATCGTGAACGTCAGCGCGCCGAGAATCACCGCGGTCGGATAGTCGATGCGGCCCACCGTCTCGACCGGATCGGTAATCAGCTCGCCGAACACCGGCAGCGTCGCGGCGGTCGTAATCACGGTCACCAGCGAGAAGGCGAGAAAGTTGACCGGCAAGCCCCAGAAGTTGCCGCGCTTCACGCTGCGAAAGCTCTTGCCGTAGCGCGAGAAGTCGCCGAAGTTCAGCATCGGCCCCGAGAAGTACGATACGACGAGCGAGATCGCGGTGACCATCACCGGCAACACCTCCATGCCGTGATACTTGACGCCGCCGAGATTGATGCCGATGTTTCTCCAGCCCGCGCGCCACACCATGTAGCCGGCCAGAATGAACATCACGACGTAGACCGCCGGACCCGCGAAGTCGATGAACTTCTTGATCGTCTCCATGCCGTTCCAGAACACCAGCGCCTGCAGCACCCACAGCAGCATGAAGCCGGCCCAGCCGACGGTCGACAGGCCCATCAAGCCGTGATGATGCACATCCGCATACGGCACCAGTTGCGGGAAGAATTTCAGCACGACGATCACGAGCGCGCTCGACGCGAGATACGTCTGGATGCCGTACCACGCGACGGCGATCAGGCCGCGAATCACCGCCGGCACATTCGCGCCGAGCACGCCGAACGTCGCGCGGCACGCAACCGGATAAGGCACACCGTTTTGCTGGCTGGGCTTCGCAATCAGGTTGCACAGCAGGTTGACGAGCGTGATGCCGACCAGCAGCGCGATCAACACCTGCCAGCTCGTCAGGCCGAGCGCAAACAGGCTGCCTGCGAAGACGTAGCCGCCGACGCTGTGCACGTCGGACATCCAGAACGCGAAGATGTTGTACGCACCCCAGGTTTGCTTGTGCAAGGGCGCGAGATCTTCGTTATACAAACGTTCGCTGTAACCGGCGGGCAGCGAGATGTCCGCTGCCGCCGCGTCGGCGCTGCTGTCGTCGAATGCGGGGATGCCCGGGTTGCCCGGCGCTGCGCTGAACTGAGCCATGAACTCCTCCAAGGATTGGGACCATCGGTCGAAAGCCGCGTTGAAACGCGGTTTCAAAGCCGCTTGGCCACTGCATCGTGCATGCCAGTCACACGGCCGCCGTTTCTACCATCACGGCCGATGCGTTGTGCATGCGCTTTGCCGCGGTTGTCTCCGTACTTACGTACTTGTTCTGATGGCTTCGGCAGAGGCCGCGGACCTCTACCGGAACGTCGCCGCGTAGATGGGCGTCGCCTTGCGGCGGCACCCATGTCGCGATCATTCAGTTCGAATTCAGTGCAGCGCGCACCGCGCGTGAGCGCGCAGGCGCCGCGTGCTTCATCCTGACGCGCGCTGGCTCGCGCGCGTGCCGAATACTTCATGCAGATCGGCCGGGCCGGTTGCCGGCCGATCGAGCATCTTCAGTTCGACGCTTTGCAAATGGCGCGACATCAAGGCGGCCGCGCTCTTCGCGTCGCCCGCGTCCAGCGCGCCGAGAATCGCTTCGTGGTCTTCGAATGAACACGGGCTGCGTCCGAGCGATTCATACAGCGCGGAGATCAAGGTTGAGCGCGCAACCAGTCCGCTCAAACAGCCGCACAACACCGTGTTGCCGGTCAGCGACGCGAGCTCGGTGTGGAATTCGCCGGAGAGCCGGATCCACGCGGGAAAGTCGCGCGTCTCGAAGGCCTTGCGTTCGCGGCCGATCATTGCGCCGATCGACTTCAGACGTTTCACGCCGTGCCCGCCCGCGCAAATCTTTTCGACCACAGCCAGTTCGATGATGCGGCGCATCTCGAACACTTCATGCACTTCCTGCAGCGTCGGGCTCGCGACAAACGCACCGCGATTCGGTTCGAGGTCCACGAGCCGGTCGTTCGCGAGCAGCGTCAGCGCCTGGCGGATCGGTCCGCGCTTCACGCCGAACACGTCGCATAGCTGCGCTTCGGTCAACTTCGATCCGGGCGCCAGACGATGCTCGAGAATCGCCGCGCGGATACGCTCAGCGATCGCTTCGGGTTTCGAACCATTCGACGGGACGGTGGACGTGTCGGACATGATCGGGCTGCGCTTTATTGAGATAGATCTTAGAAGGCCAATCATAATTGTCAACAATTTTTGACGTTTATTTTCGACAATTCTTAAGCAGGCCTAGTCAGAAGCAGGCGCGGCGGGCTTGCCTGGTCTGGCTGACAGAGCGGCGCACGTTAGGGGCGGGCTTACTTCAATCAGCGCAGCGAGGCGCGCGACGCGCACATTTTGTCAACAAAATGTGCGCCAGCGCGTCTGCGACGAACGCTTCGGCATGCCGTGTGGAAAAGCGCTGCACAAGGCGTTCTATGGGAAGAATTGTGTGCCGGGGTGACGGTGTACAGCCTGCTGCCCGCGTAAAAACCGGAGCCCAGGGGCTCCGCCACGAAGTGGATTCAGTGGGATTTCAGCGGATTTCGTCAGCTTATTCGAGTACCGGATGTCCGGACACCGTCAGCCGGAAGCCGTGCGCGTCGGACGCGAGGTGTGCGTCCGCCCCGACCGGCAAGGTCGCCATGTCCGGAATATGGCCAAACGGCAGCCCCGTGATCACCGGAATGCCGATCACCGCGCGCACCTGCTCGATCATCGCGTGCAGGTCGTAGCCATTGTCGTAGTCGAACTGCTTGCCGCCGGAAAAGTCGCCGAGTACAAGCGCCTGCTGCCGCTCGAGGATGCCGGCCAGTTGCAGTTGATAAATCGCCCGCTCGAGACGGAATGGCTGCTCGTTGACGTCCTCGATAAACAGGATGCCGCCCTCCACCGGCGGCAGATACGGCGTGCCGACCAGCGAGGTCAGTACCGCGAGGTTGCCGCCCCACAGCGTGCCCGTCACGTCCGCCGATTGCGCCTGCGGCACGTTGCTCGCGACCGTGAAAGTGGGCGTCGTCAACGCGCTCCAGAAGTGGCGCATCGTGAATTCACTGACGGCCGGTGCACCGAAATCGCCGACCAGCATCGGGCCTGAGAACGTTGTCACGCCGCAGCGCGCGAGCAACGCGAGCTGAACCGCGGTGAAATCGCTATGTCCGACAAACGCGATCGGCTGGTTCTGCAAGCGGCGCTGCAAACCGTCGTAATCGAGGCCGTGCAGCAGACGCACCGCGCCGTAACCGCCACGCACCGCCAGCACGATGTCGGGCAGTTCGCGCGACGGGTCCGCGAGACGGTTCAGCTCCGCGGCCCGCTCGGCATCCGTGCCCGCGAAGCGCTGATAGCGCCGCTGCGTCGCCGGAATGTTTTCAACGTGATGTCCTTGTGCGCGCAAGCGCTGCAGCGCAAGGTGCAGTGCGGTCGGATCATGCGGATAGCCCGAGGGCGCGATCAGTTCGATCTTGCGGTTCTTGCGGTGCGCGATCATAAGCGGCTGCGATTCAGGTGCAGGCGGGTTGTGATGGGATGCGGCGGCGCGGCCGGCTGCATGGCCGACTACGTGGCCGGCTCCATGGCGACTGCACGGCGTTCAAAGCGGCCAGCGAGTGCCGGGATCGTCACGGCCGTCGACCATTCGCTCGGCGGCGCCTGGCTCGGCAAGTCCCGCGCGCGCTTCACGCGCCGCGCGGCGGCGGTCCGCGAAAAACGACTTCAGTGCCGCGCCGCACTCCTCTTCAAGCACGCCGCCGAGCACGATCGTGTGATGATTCAGCTGGGTATTCGCAAAGGCGTCGACCACGCTGCCGCAGGCGCCGGTCTTCGGATCGCGCGCGCCGAACACGACGCGCGCAATGCGCGCATGCATGATCGCACCCGCGCACATCAGGCACGGCTCGAGGGTCACGAACAGCTCACAGCCGGGCAAGCGGTAGTTCTGCAGTTTGTCGGCAGCGGCTCGCAGCGCGGCCATCTCCGCATGCGCGGACGGATCGTGTCCGCCGATCGGATGATTGAACCCCGTCGCGATCACCTCGCCGCCGCGCACCAGCACCGCGCCGACGGGCACTTCACCGGCCGCGCGCGCCTCTTCTGCCGCGGCTTGCGCGAGCCGCATGAAATAGCGGTCGCGCCCGGCGGCGCTATCAGTATCGATATCGGCGAGCAATGGGGTGAGTGACGCAGCGACGCCTTCCGCGACGGTTCCCGTTGCGGCTGCCAGCTCGTTCGTTGATTTATCAGACTTGGCCACAGCGGCATTATCCGCCACGCCACACGCGGGCGCGGTGACGGGCTTGTTGATCGCCGCGACCACTACGACGTCGTATCGTCGGCCGCGTCGCCGGCGACACGCTCCGACAGACGCTCCGCAATACGGCGGCAGTATTCGCGCGGCACCAGCATCGGGCCTCCGCGCAACGATTCGAGCGCCATATCGAGCGCCAGCATTTTCACCTGCAGCTGGCAGCGCGTCGCGCGGTCGCTGACCGCGGCCATCTCGTCCTGCAGGCTGTGCAGCGCCCGCAATTGCTCGATGGCTGGCGGCACGAAGCCGGCATTTTTCAGAATCCGGTTCGCGATTCGCACTTCTTCAGGGACCAATGGGTCGTCCCCGAAATGGAGCGGCGCGCCGGCACCTGGCAATTCGTCGAATTCACCGCGCGCGGCTGCGGCGGCAATGCGTTGTTCGACTAGCGCATCAAGCAATTTCATTTGCAATCCACTACGTTGCGGCTCGGGCATTCTAACAGCACCAGGCGTATATGTTTCATCCGTAACATAATCGGATCGACCTAGATTGAGAATTTTCTTATTGGAATGCGCTTGCAGGGACATTACGGTCCACAGTTTGGGTGCGCCGAATATGCAATACCCAAACATATTGCTGTGTTCGCGTTTGCATATTTCCGTAAATTCTCCCGATTTAAAGCCTATGACTGCTTCACGAATCAGTGCGCCGAGTACAACCGTGTCGGTGTGCGCCCCGCGCGCCGCGTTCGCGCGGCGCTCACGCATTCGGGTCCTGCTGGGCGCCATTGCGTTGACTGTCGCGCTGTCCGGATGCAGCACGCTGTGCGGATTGGCGGGCGGAAGCGGCGGCGGGATGGCGGGCGGATGTGCGACCGGCGTTCGCTTCTAGGCGAGGCGGTCTACGCCGCGTTCACATCGCACTGACGCTTGCGCAAGCATCGAGACGCAAGCCCTTCGGCTCACGTCGTGGCATGCAACGGCCAACGCGCCAGCGCGATATGGCGCGAGCGGCCGAGCAGACTGTGCACAAGCACGAAATCTTGCACAGTCCAACTAACCGGTTCATCGAGACGTTCGACGAAACGCCGCTTTGCCTCACGCGGATTGCGATAGGCCAGCGTCACGTGCGGCGTGAACGGCGCGCTGCTGCGGCCCGCGAATCCTGCGCTTTCCAGCGCCTTGCCGAGCGCGAAGCGAAATGCGATCAATGCCAGCCCGCCTTCGTGCGCGCGCAGCACGAGCGGCCGGCCGTGAAAGTTTTCCGCGCGATCGAATGCGACCGCGAACGAATTCGCGCTAACCGTCGATGCCGCACGAATCGCCCTTGCGACCACCGCTTGCGGCAAGCCGCCCGCGTAGGTGCCCAGATGATGCAGCGTCACGTGATAGCGCTCGAGTCCGAGCGGCGCCGGCGCGTGCGCGCCCTGTTGCCGACTGCATACGTGTTGCGCGATCTGTTCGATGCGAGCGGCGCTGCGCGTGTCGGGAAAGAGCGCGAAAAAGAGACCGTCGGTCGGCAGCGGCACCGCATCGAAACCGGGCAGCGAAAGCTGCGTGCCGGTCGCGTCGCCGCGTTTCGCGCCGCGGACCGCAACCTGATCGACCTGATCCCCCTCTTCGCCCATCGACGCTCCAGCGCTAACGCGACTCACACCTTCTCCCGTGACGTGACCTTGAATCCCACGCAGAAACGCCATGATAGGCGACACGCATGATGCTAGCGATCGAGACGCGCAACGCGGGCGTCCGTCCGGAAAAACCCGCGATTGTTTTATAAAGACACGCTGACTAGCATGTCTACTCTACCGGCCGCCCGGCCGAGCGAACAGCCAAAGAAACAGTGAAGAAGCGGGCGGCATCACTGGAGCGAGCGCGACCGGCCATGAGTCTTCTGGAACTCAGCGGCATTTCCAAGCACTTCGGCGCCATTCAAGCGCTGACCGACGTGACGTTCGATCTGGAACCGGGTCAGGTAGTCGGTCTCATGGGGGACAACGGGGCCGGCAAATCGACGCTGGTGAAAGTGATCGCCGGCAACTTTCCGCCGTCGCACGGCGAAATCCGCATCGACGGCAAGGCGGTGCATTTCGGCAAGCCACTCGATGCGCGCGCGCAGGGCATCGAAGTCGTCTATCAGGATCTTGCGCTGTGCGACAACCTCACGGCCGCCGCGAATGTCTTTCTCGGACGTGAGCCGCGCATCGGCTTCGGACCCATCCGTATTCTCGATCACGCGTCGATGTATCGGCGCGCGGGCGAACTTTTCAAAGAGCTGAAATCGGAGACGCGTCCACGCGATCTCGTCCGGCAGATGTCCGGCGGTCAGCGGCAGGCGGTGGCGATTGCGCGCACGCGCCTTTCCGAAGCGCGACTCGTGATCATGGACGAGCCGACCGCCGCGATCAGCGTGCGCCAGGTGGCGGAGGTGCTCGAGCTTATCAAGCGCCTGTCCGCGCATGGCATCGCCGTCATTCTGATCAGCCACCGTATGCCCGACGTGTTCGCGGTCGCCGACCGGGTGGTCGTGATGCGGCGCGGGCGCAAGGTCGCGGACAAGCAAACCGCGGCGTCGTCGCCGGAAGAAGTCACCGGCCTGATTACCGGAGCCATCGCCGCCGCCTGAAACCGCCTGAACCTGGCTGTTGCGCAGAGGAGACCGAAATTGAACGATGCGCCGGAAAGGCCTACGCCTTTGCAAACGCTGCTAGACGATCCGCAGTCGGCGAAGACGCATACGCGCTGGAGCGGCCTGCTCGCAAGCCAGGTGTTCTGGGTCGTGCTCGCGACGATCGTCGCGTGCGTGCTGCTGTCGTTCACCACCTCCACCTTTGCCACCTCGCAGAACCTCTTCAACGTCACGCGCAACTTCGCGTTTGTCGCAATCGTCGCGCTCGGCATGATGGCGGTGATCGTCACCGGCGGCATCGATATTTCGGTGGGGTCGACCATCGGCGTGAGCGGCATCGTGCTCTCGGTGGTGATGAATGCGGGCTATCCGATCTGGGCCGGCATCGGCCTCGCGCTGCTGACCGCCGCCGGCGTCGGCCTCGTCAACGGCGTGCTGATCGCTTATCTGAACATGCAGCCGTTTGTCGTGACGCTCGGCATGCTGAGCGTCGGCCGCAGCCTTGCGCTCGTGATTTCCGGCAGCCGCACCATCTTCGATTTCGGTCCGGACGGCAGCAAGCTCCTCGCGCTCGGTGGCGGCTCGACGCTCGGCGTGGCCAACCCGGTGTGGTTCCTCGTCGTGCTCGCCGTGCTTTTCTGGTTCGCGTTCGCCTTCACGCGCTGGGGTCGCTATGTGTTCGCGGTCGGCGGCAATCGCCATGCGGCGAATCTGACCGGCGTGCCGGTGCGTCGCGTGATCTGCTCGGTCTATGTGCTGGGCGGCCTGATGGCGGGCGTCGCGGCGGTCCTCGAAGTCGGCTGGCTCGGCGCGGTGACGACGGGCCTCGGCACCGGCGACGAATTGCGCGTGATCGCCGCGACGGTGATCGGCGGCACCAATCTGACGGGCGGCATCGGCAGCGCGTTCGGCACCGTCGTGGGCGCCGCATTGATCGAAGTCATCCGCAACAGTTTGATTCTGCTCGGCGTCGACTCGTTCTGGCAGGGAACGGTCGTGGGCTCCTTCATCATCGTCGCGGTGCTGTTCAACCGGCTCGGCGGCGAGCGGCAAAACGACTGATATGTCTTCGGATGCACCGGCCGCGAGGCGGCGGGTGCCACGCAAGGCGGGCGCGACCGGGCGAGACGCGGAACAGCCGGACGCAGGGGTGCGCAAGACCGCACGGTTCCGCTGGAGGGCTCGCGCTCGAACCCGGGCTTGCCGTGGGCTCGTCGTGAAAACTGAGCGAGAGACTTGGGCACCGTCAAAGCGGCGCCGAACAGGAGGAAATAATGAAGAAAGTGTGGATGTGTCTTGCCGCGATCGCAGGCCTTGCTACGCTGGCCTCCCCCGTCTTTGCGGCCGATAAGACGCTGGCGCTGGTGGTGAAGGGCCTCGACAACCCGTATTTCGACCTGATGCACCAGGGTTGCGACCGGGCCAACAAGGAACTCGGCAAGCAGGGCTACACCTGCTACTACACCGGCCCGGCGACGGCTGCCGATGAAACCGCCGAAGTGCAGATCATCGACGACCTGCTCACCAAGGGTGTAGCCGCGATCGCGATCTCGCCATCGAACGCACCGGCTGTGGCCGAGGTGATTCGCCGCCGCAACACGAAGATTCCGGTGATCACCGCGGATGCCGATCTGCTGCCGAAGGACGCGTCGCTGCGCAAGAGCTATGTCGGCACCGACAACTACGAACTGGGCCAGAAGCTCGGCGAACAGTTGAAGCTGCTGATGCCCAAAGGCGGCAATATCTGCCTCGTGATGGGCAACCCGGCGGCCGAAAACATCAACCAGCGTGCTCAGGGCACGCGCGACGCCCTCTCCGGCAAGAAGGGAACGAAGAAGCTGGCCGGCGAAAACAACTGGCGTGAAATCAGCGCCTGCCCGCTCTATGTGAACGACGACGCCGCGAAGGCGAACCAGATGATGCAGGACACACTGACCGCCAATGCGACCGGACTCGACGCATTCGTGCTCGAAGGCGGCTGGCCGTTGTTTGCGCCGCAGGCATATTCGCAGGTCGTCGCGCCGATCATGGACAAGATTCAGAGCGGCAAGTTCGTGATCGTGTCGGCCGATACGCTTGGACCTGAACTGCAGGCGCTGAAGGACCATAAGGTCAATGTGCTGGTCGGTCAGCGGCCGGAGGAGATGGGCTATCAGGCCGCAATGGTGATGCGCGACCTCGCGGAAGGAAAGTCGGTCAAGCCGGTGATCCACACGGGGCTGGATACGTGCACGTGGCAGAACGCGGATACGTGTCTCAAGCATTGACGAGTGGAGTGCAGGCATGCGGATTGTGTCCGCTGCGATTGCAGGCATGAACGGATAACGGATGACCGATTCGGGAACTGAAGCGACCTCGCTTCGGTTCCCGTTGCGGGCGTCGCTCACGTGCGCGTTTTCAATGCGCGTCCGTTATCCGAGACTGCGCAATGCCATCTGCGCGATATCGCGCAGCACGTCCGCGGGTGCGCCGGCGCGCGCCGCCACCCGGATACCGGATAACGTCGCGCCGAAAAAACGGGCGGCCGCGCGCTCATCGATATCGATCGCGACTTCGCCGTCCGCTTTTGCCCTGGCGATGCAACGCTCGAGCGCGCTGTGCAACGTCTGCGCGGAGGTTTCGGAAAGCGCCGTGATCTCGGGATCGGAACGGCCAAATTCGCAGACCGCATGCGTGCCGAGACAGGTTCGTGCCGGCCCATCCACGACATCGCTCAACAGTTGCTCGATAGCTTTGCGTGCGGACGTCGAGCGATTGAGAATCTGCAAATACTCCGACAGACTGCTCGCGACGTAAGAGCGCAGCGCTTCGAGATACAAGCCGCGCTTGTCGCCAAACGCGTTATATAGGCTCTGCCGGCTCAGGTTCATCGCCTTCAGCAGATATTCAGTGGACGTGCCCGCGTAACCGTGTTCGGAGAAGGCTTCGATCGCCTGCTCCAATGCTTCGTCGCGGTCGAATTCTCGAGGTCTTGCCATAGCTTCGAAGCATTGCAGATATACCAATCTGCCAATCGTTATGGTGGTGGACGGGATGGGAAAAGCGGATTCAGGACAGGTGCGGTATCTATCCCGTCCCGGCCCGTAGAAAGAGGTTCCGCTGCCCGGTATGGTTCGAGCCGGCCGGCCAGGCAGCGACGGTTGAACTATGACATCGATCGTGCAGACGTGTTTCAACCGCGTGGGTTCAGTTGAGCCTGCGCGGTATTTGATAGCGGCAACCGAGTGCTTTGATCGCAGATCCCGCGGCCCGACCAGGAACCGCGATCTCACGCGCCACGCAGTCGCATTCGACGCGGCGTCGCGCGCCTCGCGCTTCATGCATCTAGTCGATGCACACTTCGCTTTGCTTCTCCCGCGCATCATGCGTCGCACCTGCAGCGGGCTTGCGCGACAGCACCCGATACAACACGCCCGCCACAAGGATGATCGCCGCCAGTGCGAACATCAATGTTCGATAGCTGTTGCGGAAGTCGTCGACGTGCCGCATCAGGTATACGGCGAATGCAATGCCGCTTGCGCCGCCGATGTTGTGCACGGTCCACGATGTGCCCATCGCAACGGCCGCCTTGTCGCGCGGCAAAGCGCTCAGCGAAACGAGTGTCGACGGTCCGAGAATCGCCCCCCAGCCGATACCGAACAGGACGAGCGGCACAATGAACCACCGTGCGTCCAGTTTCGTTGCAGCCGTTGCAAGCAGTACCGATGCGACCGCAAACAGGGCGAAGCCGGCCGTGATGATGCGCGACGGCCCGACACGTTCGCTCCGGCTACCGATCCACGACGACGTTATCGAAAAAGTCACCGTCGCCGGCAGCAGGAACAGGCCAACCGCCATGTCGCTCTGGTGAAGTTGATTCGAGAGGAATATCGGCAAGGTAAGCAAAACGATGCAGTAGTAAAACGCGAGAAAAAAGGTGGCCAGCAGTGCGGACAGGAACCGGGTCTCGCGAAAGAAGTGAAACTCGATGATAGGATCGCGCGTGCCCAGTTCGTGCCGGACGAACAACCCCAGTGCAACGATTGAAACGGGCAGCAGCCATTGGTGAAATCCGGTCCCGTCAAGGGACAGGTAGCTCACGAGGGTCGTCAGTCCAAGCACGAGCAGCAGGCAGCCGGTTACGTCCAGACGTTTGTGCTCGCTTGCCTTGAACTCCGGAATGGCCCATGCGCACAGTGTCAGGCTCAGCAAAATAAACGGGATGTTGATCAGGAACGCGTCGCGCCAATCCAGCGCGCCGGCGAAAATGCCGCCGATAATCGGACCGAGCGCCAGCCCGACACCGTTCGCCCCGAACAGAATGCCGAGTGCCTTGCCTTGTTCGTGCTCGTCGAACGTATAGCTGATAATCGCACCCGACACCGTGTACAGGATCGCGCAACCGACGCCCTGCACGAAACGGTACAACACCAGCGCCCAGAACTGGCTGGCAATGCCCGCAAGCAGCGACGCGACGCCGAAAATCACCAGCCCCGCGATCAGCAGCCGCTTGCGGCCCAGGTTGTCGGCAAGCGTGCCGACCGGCACCATGAACGCCGACAACGCAACCATGAAGATCGACGTCACCCACTGCGTCGTCTGAAGCGGAGTGGAGAAATCCCGGCCGATCGCCGGCAGGATCGTATTGACGACCGTGAGGTCGATGCATCCAAGGAAGCTCGCGATACAGATACCGGTCAGGCCCAGATACTTTCGAAGGCTGTCAGGTGCACAACTCATGCAATTTCCCCCTCTGTTTCCTCATGTTCGTTGTGCGCGGCACTCCTCTTTCTGAACTTGATCGCCAGCCAGTTCGCACGTTCATCGCCGTCATTCTGGACGAAGAGTTCCCGCGTCTTGCTCATCGCGGCTGTCATCTGCTTCGGGTAAAGAATGAAGTCGATACCGTCGCGCGCCCACATCGGCATGATGATGGGGCACTCTTCGAGAATGTAGAACAGCGAACGATAAAACGCCGCCTCGTGCTCGTGTGTGCCGGGCACAAGGCCGTTGCGCTCGGCAAACACGCCGATCGTGTCGTTGATCGCGCTGCGGTATTCATGGTTCGAGTAATACTCGTTGGTGATCATATGGTAGTACTGCGCATAATCAACGCGCCGCAACAGCTCGTCCCATCGTACGATTTCACGCTGCATCGACAGCCTCGAGAGGATGCCCTCGTTCTGCGTGAGCCATGCATCGCCCCGGTCGAGACTGCGCCGGTAGTTGCTGTCGGCGCAGCCGTCAGCGTAGTTGTGCCGCTGCAGCGTGTCGGCGACCGCGATGACGCATTCGCCAAACCCTGCCGCGTTAATTTTGTCGATGGTCGCCGATAACTTGTTGCCCTCGTGATAATCCTTTCCAACGCTGATCAGCAGCAGCGCCCTCTTGCCGACGTACTGATGCGACTGGAATTTTCCCTGGGCTTGCAAAGAGACTTTGTACACAGTTAGCTCCAATAGACTAAGGGTTCGGCTTCGGACGTCATACCGATGAAGGCGCTGAGCGTGACCCTGTCCTTGTCCAGAACCGGGCGCACAGCATGAACGAAACGCGGGTTGAGAAAGATCAGGTCTCCGGTATCGGGCTTGACGACGACGTCGGGCGGGCGCATGTTTTTGCGGCTGATTCCGTAGTGCCGGTCGCCCTGCAACGCTGCGTATTCGCTCTTGCCGGGCGCGACGTTCCACAATTCCAGCTCGCCGCCGCGCGCTGGAACCTGCAGATAGACGTTGGCCGACAACTGGTGACGCAGCGTCGATCGGATACCTTTCGGCAATGTCCACTCGAGATTGTCGATATGCGGTTCGAGATCGATACCTGGCGTCAGGTAGCGGCAAACGCCGACGAAGCATTTCTGACCATCGACGCTAAGGAGTCGTGCGCCCTCGGGCCATACGTCGTCGAGAAGCGTACGGAGCCGATCGACCGGCGACGCGAGGTCGCCGAAAAGCCTGCGCACCCGCTGGATGTTGCCAGGTGCGTGCTGGTGATAGGCGCGCCGGACCTCGTCCGAGCGAATCTCGGCATACGCTATGCCGAGTCGGGTGAACTCGGTGGCATGGCCGAGTGCGCCCCGTTCAGGGTGTGCAAGCAGATGCTCCTCGGCGCAGCGGATGACGGATGGCGACGCGAACCCGGGAATGCGTATGGCTAGTGTGTCGCCTCGGCACAAAGCCAGCAGGTGATCGGCCCGTAGTGCTGTTTCATCCAGTTCGAGTACCGCGCAGTCTGAATTTTTTTGATCTCGCATTGTTTTTATCGTAAGCAATAAAATTATTTAAAACGTATTCGCCATTATTTAGAATAAAAACCAACCAAATGACATCTGCGACAGATTTGACCTGATAAAACGGCATTGACTAGCCGATCTGAATTCGACGTTTCACTGACCGAACAGATCGCGGGCTCGTGCGACACACGGATACGGTACGCCGGCGCACGACATGCATGCAAAGCGGCCAGCCTTTTGGAATAGCCGCTTCTGCAACAGGCGAGCCCTACTCTTCGCATTCCCCGCGTCCCTTTGCGGATTAGATCATCCATTCTTATCTCGAAAACCTACTCAATAGGTAGCTTGATAAAAAACGGAAACTTTATTTCTCACTTTGCGAAGAGAAAATTCCTAATTAGAAGTAACAGTAGATGGATTTAGCCTAAATCCTTAGAGAGAATTTCGGAAAAATGTGAGAGAACGGGATGGATGACGGAAGATGCAAATCGAGAAAAATTCGGGATTTCTACTCGATTATTGATGGCGGACAAATGCGGATGAGCTTGCGGGAGATCACCGCACGATCGGGCGACGCTTCTCAGGCTGCCTTCGCGGCAGGGATCGCCCGCCTCGGGCGTGGCGTACGCGATCTGCGCGCCGACCTCCGTTGACCGCGGTCAACCTGAATGGCGCGCAGCAGCTGACGAATACGAAGACGGCAATACTTAAACGAAAAGGCCGAGCGCGAAAGGAAGTTTTGAGCATTGCGTGCGTTCTCACCGAAGGCCCACTTGCGACAAAGGTCGGTACGTCACGAATTGGCATGAACGTATGCAATGTTGGTAAAAGCGTGCCTTACGCCCGCGCGCACGACTCTCGATACTTCATCGCGTAGTGTGTCGATCAGTCGAACGCCGTCATGGCAGCCACACCGCCATCAAGTCGCGAAAGATCCGGTCGCCCAGCCAAGCCAGCGACCGCCGTACTGCTGTCGAAAATCGTTGGCCTGTCGCTAACAGTGGCTCCCTCGGTACAGCAGCGCGGGCTAGCCGCATTGATCTTCATATCAGAGTAAAAAATGAACACAGCATCCCCTTCCGATGTCAGCACGGACCGATATGATCGGTGTATCGCGGCTTCAAAGCGTGTGCGATGGGATATCGATTCAGACGTGATTCGCGGGCGTTCTTTCGATGCCACACAGAAGTTCCTGCCTGATGGACTCACGCTTCTCGGGGGCGCGCATTGGCTTTCGGCGGAAGAAAAGCGCCACCTGAGCCAGATTCAAGGTCGAACTTACGCGAATATGTTCGGGCTGGTCGAACGGTTCATCGACGCGAAAATACTTGAGATAACCCAGCATCACTGGCTCGGCGATCAGACTGCGCTCGAAGCACTCGTGCGCTTCAGCGATGAGGAGCTTAAGCACCAGGAGCTGTTTCGTCGCATCGAATTGCTGATCGCCGACGGTATGCCTGCGGGTTACTCGTTCGCCTGGGACCCCAATACAATCGGTGCGTCCGTTTTGAGCAAGAGCACCTGGGCAGTCCTTGGCCTGACTTTGCTCATCGAGTTATTTAGCCAGGCTCACTACCGCGAGAGCATAGAGCCCGATGTCGAGCTATCGCCGCTGTTCAAGGATGTCTTTCTCTTTCATTGGAAAGAAGAGAGTCAGCATGCCATTCTTGACGAACTCGAATGGGTGCGCGTCGACTCCGCCCTGTCCGAGCAGGCGCGCGATATCGCGGTCGACGAACTGATCGAACTGATATTGGCCGTCGACGGCATCGTGCAGAGCCAGGCGAACGCGGATTGCAGCTACTTCAAAATGAGCTGCGCGCGCCCGCTAGACGATGCCGAGGAAGCGCATCTGCAGACACTGCTGCGAAAGGCGTACCGCTCGCAGTACATTCTCTCGGGTGCACGCCATGCCGGTTTCGTCAAGGTACTCAGTCGCCTCACCACGCACGCGCAGAAGGAACGGTTTTTCGCCACGATCGAAAAACTCGCGTAGCGAATGGCGGCCAAGCCGCCGCTTACCTCCCCGCGGACTGCTGGTTGCATGTTAGGGTGTCGTGCATGGGAACGGATGACGGGTAAAATCTGATCGACAGCATCACGCATCCCATCCCGTGCAAGTCCTCTTCTTTTGTCGTGGAAGACCCGCCTATGGTCCAACGCCGCAACCATCCGGTAAGCGTGTTAATCGTTGCTCTGCCGGAGACGGCTGGCTCTGCTCTTTACGGAATGGTCGACGTCCTTTCGGTCTCGGGCAGCCTCTGGGAAGTGATGGTCGGCTCAGGCGAAGAGCGCCAACTGTTCACCACGCGCATCGTTGGACGCTCGACCACACCGTTTTCCTGCAAACATGGCATTCCGGTCACGCCTGATTGTTCAGTTCACGACAATCCGTTTGCTGACGTGGTGATCTTGCCGGAAATCTGGCTGCGTCCGGAAGACTCCATCAAAGGGCGGTACGACGACTTGATGGAATGGTTGCGCGTCTGTTATCGCAGGGGCGCGTCTATTTACTCGGCTTGCTCAGGCTCGATCCTGCTGGCCGAGTCTGGCCTGTTGAATGGCCGTGATGCGACGTCGCACTGGGGATATGAGGAACTGTTTCGACGGGAGTATCCAAAGGTCAAATTTCACAGCACCCCGAACATCTGTTTTGCCAGTGCAGAGGGACGTATTGCCACTGCTGGCGGCGTGATGTCGTGGCACGACCTTGCGATCCATATCATCGCGCGGCATTGCGGCCTCGGAGAAGCCATCCATATTGCCAAGACCTATCTGCTCAGATGGCACAGCGAAGGTCAGCTTCCCTACACAAACCTTCTGAGTCGCCGCCATCACGCGGATACCGTCGTGCGAACCTGCGAACGATGGCTGGAAAAGAATTTCAACTCTCAGGGAGCGGTTGCCGCGGCAGTACGGGCATCCGGCATTCCCGAACGTTCGCTCAAGCGGCGGTTCCTCGCCGCGACAGAGACGACGCTAATCGAATACGTGCAAAGATTGCGAATCGAAAGTGCCAAGCGTCAGCTGGAGACAAGCGATAAATCGCTGGACGAAATCAGCAATGAAATCGGCTATAGGGAGACGGCGTTCTTCCGTCGGCTCTTTAAACGGCATACCGGATTGACGCCGACAGAGTACCGACGGATGTTCGCTCCCTATGCGGCCGGCGTCTCGCCAATGTGAAGCGGATGGGTGGTCTTGCGATCGGGGTTGTGCGCAATCAACGTCGTCTCTAACGGTAGTGAGGCAGGTGCAGTCGTACGGCCTGCACCTATCGATGCCGGAGCGCCGCGCGCGGCGCAACAACCTTGCATCTATGCGGGGAAGCGAGACCATCAAGACGATATGTCGCCGGACGCGCTGTCCCACTTACTCCTTCGCCGACAAGACGTTCCACTGGATTACCGGTCACTGCGTCCGGAATTTTTGGTCACGGTAGGCGTTTTGTATATGCGGTGCGACGAGCACCGTTACGCGGATGCAGCGGATGTAGCACAGACCGAGCATCTGATCTGTAATTCTCCTAACAGGAACGGCAGAATATGGATAACTTGGAACTGAACACCCATGATGATTTCACATGGCTGCAGACCCGACCTGGCGAACGTTGTACGATATTGATTCCCGCGGCGAAGACCGCCGGCGCGTACTCCGTTGTTGAAATTGTCTCTACCCCAGGCGACAGCACACCCACGCATGTTCATGAGACCGCTGACGAACACTACGTCATCCTTGAAGGCACAATGAGAATCAAATACGGTGACAAAGTATTCGATGCTCACGCTGGTGATTCGCTCACGCTTAAGCGTAACGTCCCGCATGCATGGGGCAATCCCGGCAAAACGCCGCTTCGCATGCTGGCCACCACCACACCCGGCGGTGCCGAGGAAGTACTGATTGAGCTGGATGCGGGCCGCTTCCCCGATGCTGTCGCGCTAGCTGATCGACTTCAGATTCGACTGGTTGACGAAAAGCCTTTCCTTCCCTGATAAGGGATCCTCCTTAGCAGCGGGCGGGTGGAATAACCGCCCTACTGCTTAGGCGCACGCTATCGCCTGATATGCCGCTGCGTTTCGGAGCTTCTGGCTGACAGTAGTCGGAAAGTTGCGCTGATAGGGTCAAGCGATTCAGGTCTGGCGCTTTCGGATCACGGCGTCATAGCCAATTCTCACGCGAGGCAAGCACCGTCCGAAGCCCCGACGAGCGCCATCATTACGTGGACCGTCATGGTGTCGCGAAAGGACTACCTGCACGATTCTCAGCGACTTGCAGGCCTCGTCCCCGCTTCCTCAAATGCCAATGTTTTTACTGTTTGAGGTTCGACCCGGTATACCCGCATCCTTGTCGCTTTTCGCGCAAATCCTGGCGCCCGATCATGTTTCGAAAATCAGGCTCTCGCCCTTTTAAGGAATCTGACGCGTTGGTCGATACAGGATCTCGTTGACATCCATGTCCTCAGGCTGAGTTATGGCGAATTCGACAGCGCGCGCAAAAGACTCGGCCGAAATAGCGTTTGCCTCATAGAAAGCGCTGAGACCTTGCGCAATATCCGGCTCGCTCACGCCGCCCTGTAGTTCGGTGTCCACGGCACCTGGCGAGATCACCGTGGTGCGGATGTTCCAAGGCTTGACCTCCTGCCTCATCCCCTCCGAAACGGCCCTGACCGCGTGCTTGGTCGCGCTGTAGACAGCCCCGTTGAGCATCAACTTGTGGCCCGCCACGGACGACACGTTGACAATATGCCCCGATAGCTGGCGCTGCATGTGTGGCAAAGCCGCCGCGACGCCGTAGAGCACACCCTTGAGATTCACGTCGATCATGCGGTCCCAGTCTTCGACCCTCAGGCGTTCCAGCGGCGCGAGCGACATGAGCCCCGCATTATTAATAATGACGTCGACGCGGCCGAAAGTCTGCACCGCGCTATCGACGAGCTGTACCACCTGGTCGCGCACCGTCACGTCGGCGGCAATGGCCAGCGCGCGAGGCGCCTGCCGGTTTAGTTCCTCGGCCACCTCCTGCAGACGGTCGACGCGCCGCGCGCCGAGCACCACGCGCGCGCCCCGCGCGGCGAGGAAACCTGCGGCTGCCAAACCAAGGCCGCTGCTGGCGCCAGTGATGACAATGACTTTGCCGTCGACGTTGCCGCTCATGGAGTTCTCCCGGTTGTATTCAATAGTTCGGGCAGATTCTAGGCAGTGGACAGTCAATCCGGTAGCTGTCTCTGGCTTGCTCCAATAGCAAGTTCAGGTTGATACTGAGCGCACGCTACTTTCGGGAGGCACTGTGTCCATCAGCGACGTTCGTGCGATTGAAATCTTCACCAAGGCCATCGAGCTCGGCAGCATCCGGCGCGCCGCAGCCACCCAGGGCGTGAGCCCGCAGGCCGCCAGTCAGGCCCTCGCGGCTCTCGAGAAGCGCTTAGGCGTGCGCCTGCTGCATCGCACGACACGCAGCATTGCGCTCACGCACGAAGGCCAGCAATTCCTCGAAGCGACGCAACCGGCTCTGGCGGCGCTGGAACGCGCCATCGATCGCGTGCGCATTGCAAAGGACGAGATTGCGGGGCCGCTGCGCATCGTTGCGCCGAAGTACTCTTTCCTGCCGGTGCTCTGGCCGCTGGTCGACGAGTTCTGCCGGCGCCACCCCGAGGTTCAGCCCGACATAAAACTCGACGATCGCATTGGCAACTGGGTACAGGACCGAACCGATATTGGTTTTCGAATCGGTGCGACGTTGGAGGACGATCTCACCGCGCGGCGCCTGTTTGCGCTGCAACTGATCGTCTGCGCCGCGCCGGCATACCTCGCCAAACATGGCGCGCCGGGTTCGATCGAGCAACTGGCCTCGCATCGTTGCAGCGTATTCCGGCATCCTGGCAGCGGCCGCGTGCTGCCCTGGCTTTTGCGCGTCGACGATGAGGTGATCCGTCATGACCTGCCGCCGGTCTTGTCGACCAACGACGCCCAGTTGGAGACCGAGGCTGTCCTGTCGGGCCATGTAATCGGCCTGTTGTCGGGGCTGTCGGCGGCGCCGCTGATTCGCGCGGGACGTCTGGTGCCGCTGCTCGCGGCGCACGCCACCGATCACATGAGCATCTACCTCTATTACGGAAGCCGGCTAGCGCAGCCTTCGCGGGTCCGGGCGTTTATCGACCTCAGCGTGGAGCGGCTGGCCGGGTCGCGCGACTACGTGCTGGACGCGCGTGAACTGGTGATGGCAGAGGAGAAAGGACGAAGGACATTGCGTCGGCGGTAACGACTCACGTTTGCGGGCGCTGATGAAGAAACGTAGGTGCAGCAGTTTTAGGAATCCGTGGTAAGACAGGGCGTCGGCCTGCACTCATCGATACCCCGGACAGCGCGACGCGGCCGAAAGCTATCGCAGGACATGCGAATAAGAGAATGGACGTGTACCCGTTGCCGTGTCGTGCATGATCGCGATGTCAACGCGGCGCTAAACAGGTGAGCCCATTATGGAGCATCCTCGGGCAACAAAACGTCACGCTTTTCCGCCCATTTCAGCATTGCATCCAAGGCGGGACACAACGCTTGCCCCCAGGCCGTCAAACGGTATTCGACCTTGGGCGGAACCTGCGGATAGAGCTTTCTTGCCACGATGCCATCCGCTTCCAATTGGCGTAACTGCTGCGCCAGCATCTTCTGCGAAATACCGGGGATGAGCTTTTCCAGATCGGAGAAGCGCTGCACCTTGCGATCGAACAGATGGAACAGGATGACCAGCTTCCAGCGTCCTTCCAGCAATTTGAGCACGGCTTCAACGCCAACAGCAGCCGTGTCGGGGGTATATACCTTTCTCATAGGTACGTCACTTACTTTTCAGTGCGTTCTTGATGATTTGAGAGTCTATAAGGAAAATACGCGCACAACAACGCTCCCCGGATCTTGCTCAACGCACTTCGTCCGAAGACGGCGAGTGAACGTCGAGGTAACGCGGCGGAGTCAGGTGTTCTTACTCTAATAGACGGATTCACAAAACCAAAAACAAAGGATGGGAATGAAAGTGCTTAATTTGCCGAAACCGGTCTATGAGTTTTAGTCTCGATCTCGATCGCAAGCGTGCGTTGGTCAGCGGTGGTACTCAAGGCGTCGGTGCTGCGGTTGTCGCGACACTGCTTGATGCCGGCGCACGGGTGCTCACGTCGGCGCGTTCGGTCCCGTCTGAATCGGTTGGGGGGCCGCTATATGTTGCCGCCGACCTCACAACAGCGGAAGGCTGTGAGACTGTCGCAGAGGCAGTCAAGACACGGCTTGGGGGCATCGACATCATCGTCAATGTTCTGGGTGGCTCCAATGCACCCGCAGGTGGTTTTGCCATGTTACGCGATGACGAGTGGACCAAAGCGTTTGATCGGAATCTCATGCCGGCTGTCCGACTCGATCGTGCGTTGCTACCCCTGATGCTCGAACAGAAATCAGGTGTCATCGTGCATGTGACGTCGATCCAAAATAAGCTGCCGCTTCCCGAATCCACAACAGCCTATGCTGCAGCGAAGGCGGCGCTTTCAACGTACAGCAAAAGTCTTTCGAAAGAGGTCACACCGAAGGGCATTCGCGTTGTGCGCGTTTCCCCAGGTTGGATCGAAACTGAAGCCGCCGTGCGCCTGGCTCAGCGTTTGGCCGACGAGGCAGGCACGGATTACGAGGGCGGAAAGCAGATCATCATGAAAGGACTTGGAGGCATACCACTCGGCCGGCCTGCCAAGCTGCGGGAAGTCGCGGATTTAATTGCATTCCTTGTGTCGCCTCGCGCGAGCGGTATAACCGGCACCGAGTATGTCATTGATGGAGGAACTATTCCAACTGCTTAGACGACGGCTGCTCGCGCTCGCGCGGCATCTTCAGAGCGCGATGCTGCTAAAGGTCGACCACTTCGCTCATGACGAAGCTCCCGATTCCGCGTCCGTGCTGCGGGTCACAATCGAGCCGTCTTCGTCGAGTTGCAGGTTCTCCGGAAGCGCCCACGCGTATCGCCTCAGCAGCTGGGAACCATCGGCGCTCGGCTGGCAATTCTGACGGCATACATTTGGCCCATCACATATGATTCGACATGTTGAAGATTGTGACCTGTCCAGATGAATTTCCGGTCGGACGCATCCGGGTCGAACGCGGCGTTAGTGTTCGTTTCCGCCGCGTCGCTACGACGGCTGCCTTGAAGCTGCGCTGCGCAGTCGACACCATAACGTTTTCCTCCCCATATTCTTAACATAACTAAACGGGTTACCGGATTATCCTGCATAACGCTATCGCGTTGCTTTTTATGAGGTAACGGTATCACGAACAACTGGAGCGAAAGCATGACGAAAGCGTCGGAAATTATCGCTACACCGCCTATGAGACCCATGTGGCACGGCATCACGTCCTATGACCCAGGTCTATGGGCCATGCTAACGGCCGAATGCGGCAGCCGCGCCCGTTTCGATATAAGCCGCGAAGCCCATTGCGGCATGGAACACGAGCAGGCCGGAGAAATTGCCGTCCGAAACGTGGAAATGGGCTGGCAAGCTATGGAGCGAGGCATGGGGCTCGCGAAAAGCCATGTTGAGCGGCACATTACCGTGCTGGCCGTTCAACGCGGCACGCTGGTCATTGAAGACCGGTATCAGACGCTATCGTTAAAGACCGGGGATATGGTTATGCTCGACGACGCACTGAGCCATACGCTGCACTTTAACCATCCAGCGCTATGTTCGACCGTACAGATTCCGCCGCGGGTGTTGACGGACCGCGGTATCCCGGTCCGATTCTCGTCGGGTTGCCAGCCGGTTCATGCGAATCCGGAAGTCACAGCGGTCAGAGATCTGTTTCTTACCTTTTGCGCGCACGCGGGCAGTGCCGGAAACGCGTTGCGCGAGCGTGTCGGGCTTCAATTTCTCGACCTGATGGACATCGTAATGAAGAGCAGCGATGCGTCGCACAGCGGTCGTTCGACGGAAGGCATGCTATTGCGCGCTAAACAGATAGTCGCGCGCCGCTTTGGCGACCCCAATCTGAGCCTGTCCGAGATTGCCGACGAACTACATGTGTCCAGCAGTTCGCTGTTCCGTGCGTTCAGAGACCGGGGAATGTCTCCCATGCGCTTCGCGTATTCATTGCGGCTTGAACATGCGAAGAACATGCTGTCCGGAACCTCGCACGTCAGCATTCAGGAAGTGGCCGCGCATTGCGGATTTACGAGTCTGGCTCACTTCAGCCGCAGCTTCAAAAAGGAGCACGGCATGGCGCCTCGCGATTACGCGGCGCAGCAGCGCAGCGTCGCCGCAGATGCCGCGACGGATCCCGATGCGGAAATGTGATTGCCTTAATGCAGCCGCAATTCGACCGCGAACGGTCAACCGGATGCACGAACTGTGGCAGTAAACATCAAATTGATGACGGTTAGTGCGCTATCGGTTGTTGAGCGCGGTGCTAACCTGAATGGCGGAGTAAATGAAACCAATTCAGCGATGCCTATCAAGGAGTGCGGTGAATGACAATTCAGGAAAGTGCAAACGATGCGGGTGCTGCAACGTTGGAGTCCGGTGGGCCTGGCTGGTATGAGGTTGAACCGGGAATGACGTTCAAGGTGATCGTGTCGTCGAAAGAGACGGGGGGTGCCTACGCGGTCGTCGAGAGTATTGCGCAACCCGGTGTGGGCTCCATCACGCATATCCATCATAAGGAGGACGAGCATTTCTTCGTTCTCGATGGCGTGGCGCATGTCGTTATCGATGGTGTACCGACCGATCTCCATCCCGGGCAGTCTGCCACCCTGCCCCGCGAAGTCCCCCATGTGTGGATCAATCGGTCCGACAAGCCGCTGCGGATGCTGGCCATCTTCTCCCCTGGCGGTTTCGAGCAGCTTGGGGTGGACGTTGCGGAATCAGGCGGCCTGGAGAAGTACGACTTCAGTCAGATCCAACCGAAATATGGTCTCGAGGCGATTGGACCGAAGCTCGAGGATGTTCGCGGGTAAAGCTGCTGATCCGGTGTCGGCTCGCAGTTGCGCAACACTCGGGCGTCTTGAACGGAACAGGCAGCGCCCGGTGGTCGGCACGACGTCGAGGTGATGTCCCTGGTCCAGCAGAAGCCACTCAGCGCACGCCAGCACCCGTCTGCGCTGCTCGTTCAGCACGCGCTCGATGTCGGCCGCAGCCCGCGTTGTGCGCCCGTTGATCGCCGCGGGCCCGGAGACGCTTAAGTCCTTCTCACGCCTGGATTTCGTGCTGTTTTTGATACTTTATGAAACGGCGTGAGACCTGCCAGATCACCCCACTCGGTCATCAACAGACCGCCCAAACCCGCGTGGTTAAAGGGATTGGATGTGGTTGACCTAGGTGCTTACCGTCGCTTTTACCGTCAGGAGCCCCCGTCTTCTTCCCGCGCGGGAAACGAAGCGATTTGAGGGGTGACGACACCAACAACGCCATAGTCAACCAAATCGTATGGTATCCATTCAGAGCACTCTTGACCACGGAGGACGCCGCACGTCTCAATTTCACAATCAGCAAACATCCCGCCGGCACTCCAGACTTGCCGATCAGTACGTCAAGACCCAAGTACCGGGCGCCTCGAAATTTACGTTGGCGAAAAGGTATTCGGGCGCCGACGTCGGCCATCTCAAAGCCCCGGATCAACGCCTAACCTTTGAATCAACTCCTGCTGCAGCTCAAGAGCAGAAAGCTTTCGCTTGCCGGCGTCCGTCTTGACATACACCTCCTGTCCACCCGTTGCGAAAAGCAGAGTGCGCCTGACCGAGGGCACGCGAACTTCCACGACATACAAATCATCGATCACGGTAGAGCCGTTAGTCACAGGGTGAAGGTCGATCCGATAGGCCGTCGGAGCGATAGGAGGAACAATCTGGTGCAGCCGCTCCGTGACAATGCGTCGCAGTTCATCACAATCCTGCGGCCGAAGTTGAACACCGACGATGGCTCGATCCGTGTCACGAATACCCCAGAAAATGGCGCCCTCTTGCGCCAGTCCAGCATTCATGAACGCAACTGCGTACTGATCTACAACCCCCTTAATTGCGCCAAGCGGATTACCACCCTTGACTTCTTTGAATTCACAGGTTCGATTCTCCAGCGCCGGGTATTTCGCCCCCTTGACCCATTTTGATTGACGCTGCGGCCGAAAGTTAGACTTTGGTGTTTCGTACCACGAATTGAAGGCTGCGAGTGATGCGGGCCCTCGCATTCCGGAAATCTGCGTCACAGGCCCTGGGCCGACCTCGATTTCATGACGATGTGGGGAAAGCAGAAACACCTGCGAATCACGCGCAATTTCGCTGAGAAGTCGAAGAAGAAAGTCGTGTTCGTCTCTAGGCCAACGCCAAAGCACCTCGTCAACAATGAGAGGAAGCTTGAATCGAGCACGCCGTCGCACCACGAACTGGGAGATTAACTCCGCGGCGGACCTTTGTGCGCCTGACCCGGTGTCGCGCGCGCGACTGCTGTTCCGCAAAAAATCTGCCCACCGTGGATGGTCCTTGATTGCGTCCGAAAGCAAGGTTTCCATTTCGTGAAAATCGAGGGGCTCAAGCTTAGTCTCGTTGGCATGCCCGATCATGAGGCGCTGGCTATCTGATCCAGACAATGCCGTAAGCGCGTGAAGCGCTAACGGCCCGGTCGTTTTCGATACTTCCGGCTTACCCCTCGATGATTCCGCGATGTGAAGTTCGACTGTCTCAGAGATGTCCCCGTCTTCCATGGTCAGGATAACCGAGGAAGGTCCGACGCCCCCCGCTGTCATCGACAACGCGGGCTTCCCAACAATGGCGGCCAGCATCGCGCCAACCATTTGCGTTTTACCTGATCCATTGCTTCCAATGATCCAGTTTATCGCATGCGGTTCAAAATCGAATTTCGCGTCGGAGAATGGTCCAAAATTGTTGAGACTGATTTTTGTGAAGTACATGAGGCCCTTGACGATATAGACCTGTGCTACGGAATCGCGATTAACCGCGCGAAACGCAGACGGCGACGGCGCGCGCTGATTGCCCTCGCCGCATTTAAAATACCCTTAACTTGTTGCCGGAGGAGACAAAGTCAGCTTTTCTCGCAGCTCGGGCCAAGTCATTTTTACCGAAAAGCTCGCCACTGCCTTTTGGTCCACGAAGTAGATCTCTACATCGGGATCACTTATAGGCAACAACAATTTTCTGTATTGCTCATCTACCTCACCCACACCCCATCTGCCGTTTTGGCTCAGTAAGACCGCCGGCCATTGGCAACCGCCCTCAAAAATCCTGCGAGCGCTCTCCCGTATGCCGTCCCAGTCAAGTGCCATGTCGGGCATTTCACCCGTGGTATGCAAGACGGCAGGAACGATTTCATCAAGCCCTCTTGCGCCATAGTCCCGAAACGCAGATAGAAGGTCGACCGCCGGAATTCCATGAAACGGTGATGGCTGCGCATCCAACTCAGAAGATGAAGTGACGGCCACTTGGCGCAAAAAACCTCTCAGCGCGCTTGTCCTAGCGCCCTCCATATCAAACGGATTCGTGATTTTAAAAAGCGACTCCAACATTTCACGCAGGGGATCTGCCAAGGCATCTGCATGCGCGTGCACAAACGTCTGTTGCTCCTGCACATCGAGCCAATCACTAAAGTAAATTGCCCCCCAGCGACCTAGCTCGAAACATTGCTGATGCACGGGGTGGTCGTCTCCAATCAGGTGGTCCACAACCCATGTACACAGATCTGACACCGAAGATGCACGAATACTTCTCGCAGATGATAGTGGCGGAGGGGGCACATCAACCTCCGCAACGGTCCTATAAATCTCGGCCATCTCAATGGCCACGCGCGTAGCTTCCAACAAAGTCCATTGCATCAGGGCAGCCAGCTTTTGCTCCTCGTCCACCGACTCATCCGATATTCTGGCAATCGCTTCGTGCAAACCCAATCGGATACCTGCCTCAAAAGCATCGCTGCATCGAACGACCCCATCCGGAAAAGGGATGTCGCCGCAGATGTTCCCGATCAGCGGGAACGCAACATCTGCGTGGGTCCAATCCAGTCCATGCAGCTCGATATACGGAATATATCTCTCACGAACAGCTTGATGACAAACGAACTCACGTGCGTAGTCGCCGAGGGCTCCCCAGAACTCGAAGTAAATGGGCGACGCCCTGCGTCTAAGGAGGGACATCTTGTCGTCCCACGCGCATGCGGTCTCAAACATTGGACGATACTTCCCGCGAAGGACTGGAAAAGAATCCTTCGCGATCCTGTATATCGATGAGGGAGCCTGCGAAGACATATCTGAGGCATGCTGGGTCAAGTACTCAGTGAGATCAGACGACCGAATTGGGAGCCCATGTCTGCGGCACCATTCGTACATTGCGAACGAATCCACACCGCACAGCGTCAAGCTCCACTGACCGTTCCCAAAGTTGGCATGATCTTTCCATAGCATGACAAAGCCGTGCGATTCGTGGCGGTCGCCTGACCTTGCGATAATGTTAATCGCGGTGATCAGCGCCGCTGGAATTTGCTCGCCCTCCTCTCCATCGTCGCGTGCACCTTCCTCGTAGAGGCAGACATCGATAGTTTGAAGCGCCTCTTGAGGCAGACCATTACCACCTCGAAGCTGCCAAGCATCAGGAACATGGCAAGTCAGAGTGAACGGCCGTTCGTCAGCGGACACCCTAAGCGCGAGGCAATGCTTGCCGGACCACGTGTTGAAGTTCGAGATCGCATGACTCAGCAGCGTGTCCCAATGTGTAGAGACCACTACGAAGTTCACGTCAAAGTCGCCAAGGAAAGGAAACGCGTTCCTCAGCTCCTGTTCGTACCCAGCGAGCTCGGTAATCGCTTGCCGCTCGGTCAGCTTGTCTCGCTTAATCTCGAAGACTATCAGTGTCCTCGACTCCGGGTTGAAGCACAGGATATCAGGACGCAGCACTTCCCCGGTGGTCAAGGAAATGCTTTTGTCGACTGAAACGATATCGAGCAACTTCAGGTTATTTAGCACAGTGGCTGCTGCGCGTATGTTTGCCCTTCGCGATAGATGATCAAACCCGAACGCGGGAATACCAACGCGCTGATCGAACGACTCGATGGCAGCGTCGATCCGTGCCACCTCACCAATGGCTTCGGGCAAAGACTCATCTTGAATCAATTCAACGAGCCACTTTGAAATTTCGCTTTCGAGCGACGAGTTGCTATTGGCCATCTTTCCCTCTGATATTGGGCCTCTGGCTCACCCTATTCAACCGCTGCCACTCAGGCCTTCGGCGCATCTTTCGCTTCGTAGATCCGCCGGGCTAGAAGACTGGCGAAGATCAGATACTGCGCGGCCTTCTCCGGATCGAGATCATGATTTAGCGAATGGGCCTTGGGATTGCGAATACCAAGGTAAGTACCGGCCAAAATTTGCATGAACCCTTTCTGGTCATTTCTGCCGGACTCCGTATCGAGTTCACTGAGGATCAAGTGCGGCTTCTCCAAGCTCAACACTTGTGCCGCCAAAGCCGCGCCGTCGAGATCCAAGCCGGTACGCTCTCGCATCAAATCAAAGATTGCAACGACCGAGTTCAACACGGCATCGCGGTAGTGTCCGTCCACATAGTGCTGGAAGGCATGCGCAAAGATAACCGGATGCAGCAGTTCCTCGAAACCTATGCTCGGGTTGGTGCCCGTGGCATCGCGCACGTGCGCTTCTGCCCTGATCTGTACCTGGGGTAAATCGCGCGCAAGGATGTCGTCGTAGTCATTGGCGTCGCCAAATCCGATATGCCTCCCAAGATTTCCCATGTCCTGCTCGGGGAATCCTGCGCCGGTCCACAGCTTGCGCAGCAGTTGATAGTCGGCTTTCAAATAACCATTGATCAACTTGGCCCCTGCTTTATCGCCGCTCACAAGGAGACCTTGCGCATCGATCGCTTTCTGACGCATTGCCCGAAACAGGGCATTTACCTCCAAGTACCACTCAAGCATTGCGTCTCTCCCCGGTTGATCTTTCCATTTAACAGGGCATCACAAACGTGGCATGACGCCTTACCGACCGTCGGCATCGCCGCACAACGTACGGGCATTCGTACTTCTACTTCTTTCTCAGCATCAGTTGAATCATGGCGAACAGGCGATGGAACAGGTAGTCGACCTGATCCACATCGATCACCGGCACCTGGCTGATCTCCGAATGCCGAATGAGATGGCTAATTTCCTATGGAGTTCAATTCTGTCGCTTCTATTTCCAGCCTCTCCCGTAGCAACGGCACGGAAGTCACTGCGTCGAGGATGATCTTGACCGAGCGCTTCTTGTCGCTCGGATCAGCGAGTGATTTGAGTCGCTCCCACGCATCCCACAGCCGCTCCAAGGCTTCGCGACGTACCAATGGATTGCGATCAGAAAACTTGGCTCGGCACTCATCGAGCATATTGTCGAGTGTGCGATCCCCGGTATTAAAGAGCGTTCTTTTCAGTTCTTCACCAAGCACCGGCGGAAGCAACCGTTCAATTCGGCCGTTTGGCAGCATCTCAAACGCGACGCCGTTGCGCGCGAATATGCGATTGACGGTCGCTCGGAATTCCTCCTGTCCCGCCTCCTGATCGAAGGTCAGGTGGTGGTGACTGAAGAAATCGTGATACTTCCCGGGGATCGGCTTTGCCACTAATGCGTGAACGAATTCTATGAAGTCCAAAACGAGTAACGTGTCCGGCGCGAACGGCTGACGCTTAGAAAAGTAACCCTCCCCCTCAACAGAGACGGTTTCCAACGGCCAAGCCAGACCGGGCATTTCTGCGCTTACGGAAGCCGCCAAGGCGTCCGAATCGCCACCGCAAGTGGCTTGTCCATCCGGACAGCGTTCGGGAAAGCGTAAGCCGAATGCACCGCTATTGATCAACGCTTGCACTGTTGCCACAAGGCCTGCCCAGACCGTGGGTGAAATCACCTGCTCGGTGCGTGCGCGTGGACCGTTCTGACGATCGCTGAAGTAGTCGCTCATAGAGTCAATTTAATTTTCATATCTGCGTCAAACACTACACGCGAACAGGCAGAGTGACCTTCGGCTGAATGGGCACCAACATCTTGGCGTAAGCGCGCAAAATGTCGTTGTACAAGTCTGCGTGTTTGGGCGCCTCGACCGTGATAATTAGCGCATAGCGAATCTTTTCCGCGCTCGTCGTCGGACCGCCCGCCTCGCGCGCGTTGTAATGGATGTCGAACACGGGGTTATCCAAGCTGCTTCCGTACATCGACTTATTGCCGTGCAGGACCGTCTCCCATTTGCCCATGTCAGAACGGCGCTCTTCCTCGGTCGCGTACTTCTTCATGTCGAAGAAGCCCTTTGTGACGGCATTGGCCTTGCCTTCCTTGACCTTCTTGCCGCTGGGCCGAAACACGATCTCCAGACCAGCTCGAGTATAGGCAACGGCATCCTGCGGGTCCGTTGGCGAGGCATAGCAAAAGGTCGCTTTCAACCGGATTTTTCCTTGCAAACCACCGGCAGGTAACGGCAGCGTCGCGCGCAGGTACTTGCCTAGCTTCAACTCACCTTGATAGACCACCCGTGCCACGCCCGTCGGGCGACCATCAGATCATCAACGAATCGCCCAAACCCGCATGGTTAAAGGATTTGGCTCTGATCGACATGGGCCTTTACCGTCGCTTTTACCGTCAACCGTGTACAGCCTTTGCTGGCGTGGGAGACGGAGCAATTTGCGAGGCGACGACTCCAGCGACACCATATCAATCTGTGATTATCATACCAGCGCCCCGCGTGCCTGATTCACTCCGGTGCTGCGATAAGTGACCAAGCTGCCTGTAGCAGCCATCCCGTGCGCCCCTGAAGAAATTTGTTGTCGGCGCCGATATATAAGATGTGCCGGCCCGTTGCCACTCAGCGGGCAATCCCGTCCTTCATAAATCGTTGGGGTGACACGACAATTCAATCGCCCCATCTTAGGAGAGTCTGTGACATTGAGCCATGCAAGCGAATCCAAGGACCTAACCGAACTCGCCAACGACTTAGAACGCCTCCTAACCTCCAAGGCGAAGGATCTGACAACACGCATCGCCCTGGTGGGGCACGATATCGCCCGCATCGAAACTTTGACTCGCCTAAGCGAAGGCGAAGAGCGCTCGAAGGCCCTTGCCGAAAGTCTGGCCTCGCTTACGCAAGCAGAGCGACTTCTGGCGGAGATCCGTAAAACGGACGGATTTGGCGGTCTGCGAACACCGATCGAGACCTTAAAGCACTGGCGAGCGGTCAAACGCGCACGGTCTGCTCACGAAATCGCAGAGGCAGCGTTTGATGCGCCCGAAACGAAGGCGGCGCGAAACACGCGTATCGCCAACCACAATCACCGAGTTGACTCTGAGCACACCCGGCTGCCGGGGCTGAATCGTCAAAAGGATCTCCTCAAGACTGAGCAGTCGGCCATCGATCAGTTGCATCGCACGGCTGTAGACGCGATACGCGCCGCACGCGACAGCGGCTGGCTGGCCCAAGATTTTTCTGAGCGGTTCCGACGATTGGCCACCCTCGTGGAAAACAACGATATCAATCGTGCGACAGCTTGGCTGTCGACGTTGGTATTCCAGCGCCGGCCGACGGATTCGCTCTATGAACAATGGCATCGCGAGGCGAACGCATTGCGAAGCAAGGCGTACCACCAATACGCGGGCATGGCTGCCTCAGGCGCCTACACCGAGATTGCCCAACACTCGATTCAACTCGCTGCTCCCACACTACGAAAGCAGACGACTGCCGCTCTGACCGCCCACGCCCACCCGGCCGATCAATGGCAGGTACTTTCTGCGCTTGTCGCCGATCCCCAACGATTCCGTACGGATGCCCTCTGGGCCATCTATTGGGCCATGTATCAATGTGGCCAATGGGTTGCCGACGCAGCGTCTGAGTCTGATGCTCACGAGGACGTTTTCACCGGAAAAGTAACCGCTCAAATAGACCGATGGCTCGCCGGATGGGCCACTGAGCGAATCCGAGAGTTCGGTTATCCCGAAGTTCGGTCGTACCTTGGCACCCTAGAAATTGCCACCACTATCGAGGAAACCCGGCTTGGCGCAGACATCGGACTGATCGTGGACCTTAATATCGGTGATCTGGCTTGCAAAAAAATCGCCTTGTTCCAGGCGAAAAAGAGCAAGCATGGCATAGCGGACGTCGGCAGTCATGCAGGGCAGCTCTCAAAATTGTCTAGGCGCCCGAGCGCTGGCTTTTACCTGTTCTATCACCAGTCAACCTATCCCGTGATGGCACCGGCGCCCTCGGTATGCACAGCGCATGAATTGGCGGACAAGGTCACGCAATTCGGCAAAGACATCGACGCCGTCCATCTGCCTCTGAACGTGCGCACGATGGGCTGGGACTGGGCCAGCTTCGTCAGCTTTGGGCTATGTAATCCCGATTCACAAGTCGGCCAATCCTTCGATACAGTCGAAGAAGCATTCGCTGCATTAGGTAATGGTGACGCTCGCCATTTGCCCAAGTACCTTCACGTTATCGCAATCGCCGACGAGCCGCGTGTCATGGAGCTGCGGACGAAGGTTCATGAACACTACCTCGACAGCGTGAAAGCCATGGCGAAGGTTAAGGAGAAGAACCGTCACCTATCACGTGACCGCGACGGGCCGGAACACGGGATGAGCATGTGACCAGGTACGTTGAGCTGAGTCCAGCAATCGCCGCTATGACGCGTGCGGCACGGCCGAGCGCGCCTTGACGGTACCCAGTAGCGAGCTACAGTCGGGGACAAGGCAATGAAGTCGGGAAAGACGGCTGGACAGGCGACTCACCACTATCCGGGCCGGAGGCGTCAGCGATGGAAGCCCGAATGGGGGCGAGCCCCGCGCAGCAAGGCTCGATGCGGAGCACGACAGCGCAGGCCGTCCCTCTTTTCAACTGGGGGCCGTACCATACTGGCGAACTTCCTCCGATCACGTACCAGGCTGGCGGACTGAAAAATGCGGACATTCGCAAGGCGGTCTGTGACATTCTAGAAGGAGGGGAAGCTGCATTCCGCGAGCGAGCAAGGCGTCTTCGCGTTCGCCTTGAAAGGTACGGGCAGACTGATGCTGCGAGTGTAGAAAGGCGCGTCCAGCATCTTGGGTTTTATCGCTTCTCCATATTTCATATGCCCTTATAGAGCCATAACCGTGGACACTGGATTCATAGATCTCGACATACTCATCACGCGAATTCGTCACGCCCAGTCGAAGGTGTACTTTCTTGACGCCGTGAAAGCCTATAAAGCGGGCGCGTTGCGTGGCGCGCTTACCTCCGCCTGGGTCGCTCTAGTCTACGATCTGATCGCCAAGTACCGTGAGCTAAGCGCCATGGGCGACGCGGCCGCGACTGCATTTCTTCAGTCTTGGGATAACGCGACTACCGCAGGCGACATCGCCAAGCTGCTTCAGCTTGAGGGAGGCATCCTCGAAGATGCAACGGCCAACACTCAGGTCGTCAATCGCATCGCTCGAACTCATTTAGATCGCCTTCGGGAAGATAGACATCTTTGCGCGCACCCAGCGTTCTCAGCCGAGGCCGATCTATTCGAACCATCTCCCGAGTTGGTGCGACTTCACCTTGTCAATGCGGTAAATCTTGTGCTATCGCAGGAACCCCTGCAGGGCAAAGCGATCTTCGACCTCTATGACATCGATGTACAGTCGCCGGGCTTTCCTACGGTCCACGAACGCATCCTCGACTACGTCGAGCAACGCTACCTCGCGCGCGTCCGTGCTCAGAACGTCCGCAACTTTGGCATGGTGCTCGCAAAATCTCTTCTCAAGGGCGTGCCAGCACAATGGGAAGCGCTCCATCGCAAGATCATTCCCTCGCTGCTCGCGGTACGCGACCGCGCGGCTCACGCTTGGCCGGACGTCTCTTTGGCAATCGTCAGGCTGATAGACAACCTCGAGCCGCCCAATCGGCCTCGCGCGATCGCCTTCATCGCCGCGTTTCCGGACTTCTGGCAGCAGCTTCAAGAGCCGACGCGAACAGCCCTGCAGGCGACCATTGATAATGCCGACCCCGCAGCGATCACTGATTACAGTATCGTAGCGGGAGTGGCCGTTCCGCAATTCCGCGACGCGGTGTTGACACTAATCGCCGGTCTCACTCGACAGCAGTTAACCGACGCCATCGCCTCTCAGCCACTTGCCGAGCTGTGGCCAGCAGCCGCCAGAGAGTATCAAGAGTCTGGCAGCTATCGCGGATCAGAGGCGAACTTTAGAGACCTCATTGCGCCATTCGCCGGCCGCCTTCATAGCGAACAGCTTGACCAGCTCCTCGATGCTGTCACCGCCAATGGGCAGAACTGGGATGCCGCTGAGACGGATACGCTTCTTCTCGGTGTGCTCCGCAACACGGCGCCTGCTGATCTGCCGACCGCAGACGCACGGAACCGCTTTTATCAACACATTCGCCGTATGCGTTGCACCGACAAGTACAACGACGTACTCAACGTCCTACAGTCCGACGGCTGGATTCTGCCACCGCCAGCGCAGGCGGTCGACGACTAAGCCGGCATAGACTGCTGCTCCCGGAAAAAACCCGCGCACGGAACGACGTCGGATTGCCGCCTAGAATCGGTCGTCTCGACGTCGCGCTATAACACTGCGCGGCATACCGCCCGGCTGATCGTCAAATTGGTCGGCTCCCCTCATGTAATCGCCCCATCCCATAGCGCGGCTCAATATGGCAGGTCGATAACTGCCATTGGCAAAGGATCAGCCATCCTCCAGAACTGAATCGCCCCGGGAATCGTGGAGGCTGGTTGGTTTAAGTTAATGCGGGTTCGGCGACCGGTGTTTCAAGTTGCCGATAGTAGTTTGCCTCAGCTTCTGCGGGCGGGAT
>NZ_CADIKF010000023.1 GCF_902859875.1 Paraburkholderia solisilvae
CGAGCAGCAGATGCTGGCGATGGCGCGCGCGATCATCAGCAAGCCGAAGCTGCTGTTGCTCGACGAGCCGTCGATGGGGCTGTCGCCGATCATGGTCGAGAAGATCTTCGAAGTGGTGCGGGAGATCTCGAAGGAAGGTCTCACGGTGCTGCTCGTCGAACAGAATGCGCGGCTCGCGCTGCAGGCGGCCAATCGCGGTTATGTGATGGACTCGGGCACGGTCACGATGTCCGGCGACGCAAAGCAGATGCTTGATGATCCGAAGGTGCGGGCGGCTTATCTCGGTGAATGAGTGGGGCGTCGCGCGGCCGGCTTGCGTGCCGCGCGCCGATACGAAAGAGGGCTGCGTGCAGATCATGCACGCAGCCCTTTTGTTTGAACTGCTTCGACTGACTCGCGATTAGACGGTATCCGCGAGCGCGCCCAGCCGCTTGCCGAGACTGACGACTTCATCCATCCGGTAGCCGAGCCGCTCGTAGAACGCGCGGACATCGCCTTTCGCGTTCAATACCTGCAGGTTCACCTTCGGACAACCGCGCGCCGTGAGTGCCGCCTCGGCGTGGCGCACGAGTTGCGTGCCGACACCACGCCGTCGCTGCGAAACATCGACCGCCAGCGAGTACATCCAGCCGCGGTGCCCGTCGTAGCCGGCCATCACCGTGCCGATCACGCGATCGTTTTCGATCGCAACGAAGAACAGCTCCGGTTGGGTCGCTAGCTTGTTCGCAATCGACAGATGCGGATTGCGCTGCGGCCGGGTGGCATCGCGGTATTCGGGAAACGCGTCGCGCCACAAAGCGACTACCTGATCGGTATCGCTTTCAGCGAAAGCGCGGATCGACACGTCGCGCGGCGGCATCGGTATGGCAGCGGTCATAGGCACATATCCTGGGTGATCAGAGCGAATCGAGAACCGTGCGCAGCATCGCCATCATCTGGTCGATCTCTCCGGTCGTGACGTTGAGCGCCGGCATGAAGCGCAGCAGATTCGGCCGCGCGGCGTTCAGCAGCAGGCCGTCCGGCTGCAGCAGGCGAGCCTTCTCGACGATCTGGTTGCCGATATCCTTGCCGAGCAGCAGCGCGCGCAACAGGCCTTCGCCGCGTTCGCCCTCGAAACCCCGCTCCTTCGACAATTCGAGCAGTTGCGCACGCAAATACGCGCCGCGCTCGCGCACGCCTTCGAGGAAGCCCGGCGCGGTCAGTTGCGAGATGACCGAATAGCCGGCGGCCGTCATCAGCGGATTGCCGTTGTACGTGCCGCCCTGATCGCCGGCTTCGAACACTTCGCATTCGGCCTTCGCGAGCAGTGCGGCGAGCGGCACACCGCCGCCGATGCCTTTGCCGAGCGTCATCACGTCCGGCTCGATGCCCGCCAGTTCATACGCGAACAGCGTGCCGGCACGGCCACAGCCGCTTTGCACTTCATCGACGATCAGCAGCATGTTGTGCTGCTTCGTCAGCGCGCGCAGTTGCTGCATGAACTCGCGGGTTGCCGGAATCACGCCGCCTTCGCCCTGGATCGGTTCGAGCATCACGGCCACGGTTCTCTCGTTGATCAGCTTGTCGACCGACGCGATATCGTTGAGCTCGGCTTTCGGGAAGCCCGGCACCTGTGGCGCGTAGATCGTGTCCCAGCCGGGTTTGCCGCTCGCGGACATCGTCGCGAGCGTGCGGCCGTGGAAGCTGTGATCGAACGTGATGATCTCGTACGCGCCGTTTTTGAACTTCTTGCCCCACTTGCGCGCGAGCTTGATTGCGCCTTCGTTCGCTTCGGCGCCGCTGTTCGCGAAGAACACCTTATCGAAGCAGCTGTGCTGCGTGAGCAGGCCGGCGAGCTTCGCCATCGGCTCGTTGTAGAACGCGGGCGACGGATTGATCAGCGTGCGCGCCTGCCTGTCCAGCGCTTCGATCACGCCGTCGTTGCAATGCCCGAGGCTGTTGACCGCCCAGCCCTGGATGAAATCGAGGTAGCGCTTGCCGTTGTTGTCATGCAGCCATGAGCCCTTGCCATGCGTAAAGACGATTTCGGGCCGGTTCGTGATGTACATCAGCGACTCGATCGGGTACTCATTGAAATTCATGGCGACAGGCTCCAGGCAGCAGGAAAAGAGGAACGGTAAGAGACCGGTCAGGCGACCAGCATTAAAACGGCGCGCAAACAAAAAAGCCACGGCATGCCGTGGCTTTCATGATCCGAACCGCGCGAAATGCACCGCCGCGAATTCATAACGAAGCCACGCGCCCCTAAGGGAGCGGCGAGCGGCGACGTCGGAGTTCGGACGGGATGCGGTTCATGCGCGCAAGAATACGACAAGGCCGGCGGCGCTGTAAACCATAAATTCGCAGAAACTGACGTGCGCGCCGGCTTTCGTGATGTGAAACGGCCGATCAGACCGGATGCGCGAGATCGGCAGCGCTCGTAAACGAATCCGCATAGAACTCATCTTCGGGCAGGCGATGGTGCTGCGTGAAATCGCGCTGCGCCGATTCGACCATCACCGGTGCGCCGCAGGCGTACACCTGATAGCCGGACAAGTCTGGCAGATCTTCGATGACCGCACGATGAACGAAGCCGGTGCGGCCGGTCCACGCGTCGCTCGCGTCCGGCTCGGAGAGCACCGGCACGAACCTGAAGTTCGGGATGTCTTTCGCCCATTGCGCGGCGAGCTCGAGCATATAGATGTCCTGCTTGCGGCGCGCGCCCCAGTAGAGCGTCATTGGCCGCTGCAGGTTCTTGAACACCGCGTGTTCGATGATCGCCTTGATCGGCGCGAAGCCGGTGCCCGAAGCGAGCAGGATGATCGGCTTGTCCGAATCTTCGCGCAGGAAGAACGTGCCGAGCGGCGCTTCGAAGCGCAGAATGTCGCGCTCCTTCATCGCGCCGAACACGTGATCGGTGAATGCGCCGCCCGGCATGTGGCGGATGTGCAGTTCGATCGGACCGTCGCTGTGCGGTGGCGTCGCCATCGAATAGCTGCGGCGCTTGCCGTCCTTCAGAATGAATTCGAGGTACTGGCCGGCGAGATATTGCAGACGCTCGTTGGCGGGCAACTGCAGCTTCAGCACGACGACATCGTCGGCCTTGCGCTCGATCGAGTTGATACGGCAGGGCAGCTTCTTCACCTGCATATCGCCGACGCCGGCAATTTCCCGCACGTCGATCTCGAGGTCCGAACACGGCGTCGAGCAACAGAAGAGCGCCATGCCGCGAGTTTTTTCATCGTTGGACAGCGCTGACGAAGAATGCGGGCGCTGTTCGACCTGACCGGCGAGCACCGTGCCCTTGCATGACCCGCACGCACCGTTCTTGCAGCCGTACGGCAGGCCGATGCCCTGGCGCAGCGCGGCGGTCAGCACCGGTTCATCCGGTTCCACCTGAAACTGCCGGCCGCTTTGCCGGATCGTCACGTTAAAAGCCATAGATCAATCGAATTCGAAAAGTCAGTAAGTCGTGCTGGCCGCGACCGTCGGGCCGCATGCCGTCGCAGCGCGTCCGGTGAGCCGGGGCGCTCGCGACGACGCCGCCTGCGCACCGGGGACCGGCCGCCGCCGCGCACCATGCAAGCTGCCGCTGACGGCTACAATGCGTGCACGATGAATGTGACACGAACCTTGCGCCGACCGCGCGTGCTGATTGTCGGGTGCGGCGATGTCGGGACGCGCTGCGTCGAGCAACTGCGGCACCGCGCGCATGTCTTTGCGCTCACCAGCCACGCCGGGCGCCGCGCCGAACTGCGCGCGGCCGGCGCGACGCCGCTCGTGGGCGACCTCGACCTGCGGCGCAGTCTCGCACGCATCGCAAGCCTTGCGCCGACGGTGCTGCATCTTGCGCCGCCGCCCAAAACCGGCGACGAAGATACGCGTACGCGCGCGCTGCTTGCGACGCTGACCGCACGACGCATGCGTGGCCATATGGCTGCTCACACGGCGGCGCACATGCCCGTGGGCAGGCAACGCCGTCTGCGCGCCGCATGGACGCCAAGCCAGTCTGCACAAGCCTCTATTGTACCCGACGGGCCGTCGCGAGCCCGACGCGCGCGCGCGCCGCTGCGTATCGTCTATGCGAGCACGAGCGGCGTGTACGGCGACTGCGGCGGTGCGTTGATCGATGAAACGCAAGCGGTTGCGCCGGCCAACGCGCGCGCGAAGCGGCGCGTGTCGGCCGAGCGGCAACTGAGGCAGGCGGCCGCGCGCGGCGCGGTGAGCGCGTGCATCGCACGCATTCCGGGCATTTACGCGGCGAACCGGCTGCCGCTCGCGCGGCTGGAAAGACGTACGCCCGCGCTGATCGACGCAGACGACGTGTACACGAACCATATCCACGCGGACGATCTCGCGGCGATCCTGTTGCGGATGACGACGCACGGCCGCCCGTCGCGCGTGATTCACGCATCGGACGATAGCTCGCTGAAGATGGGGGAATACTTCGATCGCGTCGCCGACGCGTATGGGCTTGCGCGCGCGCCGCGCGTGTCGCGCAGCGAAGCGGAGCGGCAGCTCGAGCCGATGATGCTGTCGTTCATGCGCGAGTCGCGGCGTCTGGCGAACCAGCGGCTCAAGCGCGAGTTGAAGCTGCGTCTGCGCTATCCGGATGTCGATGAATTTTTGCGCACGACGCACGCGCATCCGGAAGGACGCGACTAAGGCACGCAACTAAGGCACGCGACCGAGTCTCACCACTGAGCCGTGCGCAACGTCAGGTGAGCGCGGGCAGCGCTTCAAGCAGCAGGAAACATAGAAAGCCGCCGATCAACGCGGCGACCAGGTTCGGGTCGTATTTCTGCCTGACGTGCATCGCGGCGATCACGCCGATCAACATCAGTGTGACGAGACAGACGAATCCAAGCATCACGTAGGAAATCGTGAAATTGCCGTAGTGGATCATGGCGCCCCTCCTTCGTCTTTCTATTCTTTATGGGACGAGTATAGGAGGCGAGCCGTTCGACGGCATGCTGCGTCGCAACGCCACAGTGGCATTTCTCGGCTAAATGGTACGGAGTCCAACATAGAAGCGGTTCCAGCGCATCGCGTGCATTTGCGCGGCGTCAGCCGTTGCGAAGTGCCGCGAGATCGGCGTCATCGAGCCATTGCCATGCGCCTTCGGGCAAACCCGCAGGGAGCGGCAGGCCGCCGACGCGCTCGCGATGCAGCGCGTTTACCCGATTGCCCACGGCCGCGACCATCCGCTTCACCTGATGGTACTTGCCTTCGAGCACCGTCAGTTCGAGCGTGTGCGTGTTGCGCGCGTGCGCCGCGACCGCCGCGATCGCCTTCGTTTCGCCTCGCAGCAGCACACCGCTGCGCAACGCGTCGAGTTGCGCGTCGTCGAGCGGATCGCCTGTCGTTGCGACATAGACCTTCGGCACCTTGCGCCTGGGCGACGTGAACGCGTGAACGAACTTGCCGTCGTCGGACAGCAGCAGCAAGCCGGTCGTATCCTGATCGAGCCGGCCGACGGGTTGCACGCCGCGCGTCGCGAACGGCGCAGGCAACAGGCTGAATACGCTCAGATGGTGTTGCGGGTCGCGCGAACATTCGTAGCCCGCCGGCTTGTTGAGCACGAGGTAAGCGAACTCGCGGTACGGCCACGCGACGCCGTCCACCGTGAATGTGAGGCCGGCAACGTCGAGGTCGGCGTCAGGGTCCGGGAGCGTATTGCCGTCGATCGCGACGCGGCCGTCCGCGATCAGCGCACGGCATTGCCGGCGCGAGCCGAAACCCTGCGAGAAAAGAATGCTTTCGAGATACATGAACCGGTGATAGACGGTGTGCGGGACCGCACCGGCGCGCACGTTGCGCGGCGAAAGCGTGCATTTTACCTGTGTGTGCCCGCAGGCCGCTCACCTGTTCTCACCGGATGAAAATCGCAAGAACCGGAGCACGGTGGCGCGGGCAAATCGCGACGATGGACTCATCGAACGAAGCAACGAGGAGGCGATCGATGCGGTGATGTCGTCTGTCGCGCGGCGCGCCGCAATTGCCGGGCGGACAGCCAGTTCGATGCGGGGCGGGGGTGCACGCTGTGCGCCGATCGTGAGCATTTCATGCGAACATCCTTTTGAAGACGCGAGACGCGAGACGCGAGACGCGAGACGCGAGACGCGAGACGCGAGACGCGAGACGCGAGACGCGAGACGCGAGACGCGAGACGCGAGACGCGAGACGTAACGCCTACCATCAGCGACGGTCCGCGCGGACCGTGCCGCTTTCGGACCGAACCAGGAGACACCATGAATTCAACCGCTGTCATCGCGATTCACGGCGGCGCGGGCACGATCCTGCGCACGTCGCTTTCGCCGGAAGCTGAAGCGCAATACCACGAGGCCTTGCGCGACATTTTGCTGGCCGGTCAACGCGTGCTGGCCGACGGCGGCGGTGCGCTCGATGCCGTCGCCGAAGCGGTGCGTCTGCTCGAGGATTGTCCACTCTTCAATGCGGGCCATGGCGCAGTGCTCACCGCGGATGGAACGCATGAACTCGATGCGTCGATCATGGACGGCCGCACGCTCGAAGCCGGCGCGGTGTGTTGCGTGAAGCGCGTGCGCAATCCGGTGCTTGCCGCGCGACGGGTGCTCGAATGCAGCGAGCACGTGCTGTTCGCGGGGGAGGGGGCGGAAGCATTCGCGGTTGCACAGGGGCTCGAACTCGTCGAGTCGGCTTACTTTCATACAGACACACGCTACCGGCAATGGCAGCTCGCGCGCGAGCAGCAACGCGCGATGCTCGATCACGACGGCGCCACGCTCGCAGCCAAAGCGCAGCCGCGAGGCGCTGCAAGCGTCGCGCGCGAAGCGCCGCTGCCGCATGAGCCGATCGATCCGAATCGCAAGTTCGGCACGGTCGGCGCGGTCGCACTCGACACGCACGGCCATCTCGCGGCGGCGACCTCGACCGGCGGTATCACGAACAAGCGGATCGGCCGCGTCGGCGATTCGCCGTTGATCGGCGCAGGCTGCTACGCGGACGACGCGACCTGCGCGGTATCGACGACCGGCTCCGGCGAAATGTTCATCCGGATGGTCGCCGCGTACGACGTGGCCGCGCAGATCGCCTACCGCGGCGTGTCGCTCGAAGACGCGGCGGCCGACGTCGTGATGAACCGCTTGCCGCGTATCGATGGCAGAGGTGGGCTGATTGCGGTCGATACGAAGGGTAACGTTACGCTGCCGTTCAACACGGAAGGAATGTATCGCGGCTTTGCGCACGTCGGTGCTGCGCCTGTTACGGCGATCTATCGCTGATCCACCGGCCGGCGCCGGCGACGAGGCGCAGCTGATGCGCTCTCGCGCCGCCGCGTACAAGCCGCGAATAACCGCTCGGCGCACATATCGCTATGCGCCGTCGCGCTCGCGCCGTTATTGCTTGCTGAACTCCCGCGCCGCCCTGTCGATTGCATCGGCGGTCGCGCCTGCGTGCGCGACCGTGACGAGATGGCTCGACGGAATTTCGACGATCGTCGCGCCGATGCGTTTGGCCATCGACCGTTGAATGTCCGGCGACACTGCGCGGTCCTGCGTCGTCACGATGTACCACGACGGCCGCGTCTTCCAGGCCGCCTTGTCGACCTTTTCGTCGAACGCGGCCGCGGCGATCGGTTGTTGAGCCGCCGACAGCACGCGCGTCAGGCTCGGCGGCACATCCGCCGCGATGCTCTCGCGATAGGCGTCCCGGTCGAGCCACAGAAAGCCGTCCGCGTCGCGAATCATATTGTCGCCGGCGGGCATTTTCGGGCCGCGCTTCAGGATGTCCATCGGCGATTCGCCGACGTCCGGCGCGATGGCCGTCACATACACCAGCCCGACCACTTTTGGATCGTCCGCGCCCGCTTCGGTGATGACCTCGCCGCCCCATGAATGGCCGACCAGCACCGTGGGTCCGTCCTGCTGCGCGAGCACACGCCGGGTGGCGGCGACATCGTCGGCGAGCGACGTCAGCGGGTTCTGGACCGCGCTCACGTGGTAGCCCTTCTTCTGCAAACGGGCAATCACGCCGTTCCAGCTCGAGCCATCGACGAACGCGCCGTGCACCAGCACGATGTTACGGATTCGCCCTTCAGATGGCTGCATGTCGGTTTGCGCGCGCGGCGCTTGCGCCAGCGCGATCGCAGCGGATAAACACAGGACAACGGCGCAAAGCAGACGTTTCGTCGACATGTTGGCTCCTTTTCTGGGCCGGGATTACGGCAACATACCTAACCGGGCCATGGGTGGCAACCGCTAATGCGTCGATCAGCGTGCGGTCCTTCACCGCTACCCGTGGCGTGATGCAGGGCGCCGGGTGAATCTGCCGACATGCAGGAGCCCGCACGAACGGTACAATGGCGCCTTTTTTTCTGACGAACCACCTATTCGGCAGGGATCCGAATTCACACGATAGAGCGAGACATCTTGCATAGTTCAACTCATCACGACGGTCTCAAGCGTGGTCTGAAAAACCGGCATATCCAGTTGATCGCGCTTGGCGGCGCAATCGGCACGGGCCTTTTTCTCGGCTCGTCGAGCGTACTGCAGTCGGCGGGACCATCGATGATCCTCGGTTATGCGGTCGGCGGATTCATTGCATTCCTGATCATGCGGCAACTCGGCGAGATGATCGCGCAGGAGCCGGTTGCCGGGTCGTTCAGCCACTTCGCATACAAGTACTGGGGCGATTTCCCCGGCTTCCTGTCCGGCTGGAACTACTGGGTTCTGTATGTGCTCGTGAGCATGGCGGAACTGACCGCGGTCGGCCAGTACGTGCACTTCTGGTGGCCCGGCGTGCCCGCGTGGCTATCGGCGCTCGTCTGCTTCGTCGCAATCAATGCGATCAACCTTGCGAACGTGAAGGCCTATGGCGAGACCGAGTTCTGGTTTGCAATCGTCAAGGTGGCCGCGGTGATCGGCATGATCGTGTTCGGCGGTTATCTGCTTTTCAGCGGACAGGGCGGGCCGCACGCGTCGGTGACGAATCTGTGGCGCGACGGAGGCTTCTTTCCGCATGGGTTTCAAGGGCTCTTCATGACGCTCGCGGTCATCATGTTTTCGTTCGGTGGACTCGAACTGATCGGCATTACCGCGGCGGAAGCCGCTGAGCCGCGAAAGAGCATTCCGAAGGCCGTCAATCAGGTGATCTATCGCATCCTGATTTTCTATATCTGCTCGCTGGTGGTGCTGTTGTCGTTGTATCCGTGGAGTCGGGTCGCCGCAGGCGGCAGTCCGTTCGTGATGATCTTTTCGCAGATGGGATCGAGTTTGACTGCGAACGCACTTAACATCGTTGTGTTGACTGCGGCACTTTCCGTCTACAACAGCTGCGTGTATGCGAATAGTCGCATGCTGTATGGGCTTGCCGAGCAGGGCAATGCGCCGCAGGCGCTGCTCAAGGTCGATCGGCGCGGCGTGCCGTATCTGGCGATCGGCGTGTCCGCGCTCGCGGCGTTCTCGTGCGTGATCGTCAACTATCTGATTCCGGCAAAGGCGCTCGACGTGTTGATGGCGCTCGTGGTCGCCGCACTTGTGCTCAACTGGGCATTGATCAGCCTCACGCATCTGAAATCGCGTAAAGCGATGTTGGAAGAAGGGCAGACACTCGTGTTCAAGTCATTGTGGTTCCCGGTGAGCAACTGGATTTGCCTTGCGTTCATGGCAATGGTGATGGTCATTCTTGCGATGACGCCCGGATTGAACATGTCGGTCACGCTTGTTCCTGTATGGCTCTTAGTGATGTGGGCGGGCTATAGGCTCAAGGCGCGGCGCGCACCGGTCGCGGTCTGAGTAACGCTGCGCGCTGTTAGGAAAAATCGAATGAGACACGGACTCGATGCGACCGCGCGGCAGTTGGTGTTCGTCTTGCCCTTGTTGATGGGCGCAATCGAATATACCCTGCGTGTGGGCTTCGATCAGCCGGGCAAGGATGAGTTCTTTCCCATCTCGCTGATCGTCGCGGGCATCGGGCTCTTTGTTGCGTTGACGATTCTGCCGGAAGCGCCCAGACAGTCCGAGCCGCGGGAAAGTGAAGTGGAACAGGTTGAGCGCAAGGAACGCGCGGAGCGTTACCGTCAACAGGCGCTGGTCGCAAAGACCGGGGTCTGGTTCGCGGTCGGCGGTGTGGCGGCGTGGATATATCTTTTGGCTGCTTCCTTCAGCGACAAGGTTCGCGCAATAATTCCGTTCTACCCACTAATGGGTGCGAGTGTCTACTATCTGCTTGGGGCTGTGCTCACGGAGTGGAAAGCGAGGTTGCCGAAATGAACTACGTTATCGAATTTGCAAGAGAGTACGGCGTCGTGATCGTGACGATGGCTGTCGGTTGGGTAGCTACGCAGTTGTATTTGCGGTATGAGGCGCGTGCGCGTGAGCGTCGTCTCGCGGCGGCGAGTGCGTCGATGCTGGACCGCGAGCTGAAGCAGCAGGTGGAAGATGCCGTGGCGATGATCGACACGCTGCTACGCGAAGAATCGTCTCTTTCAGGGCAGACGAAAGCCGAGTTGATGCGGCGTCGCAAAAGCATGCAACAAGGTTGGGCGCGCAGAGGACGTGTGCCGGCTGCGGAGCTCGCGCGCGTTCACCTGAAGCGGCGGCAAACGGAAACGTTGCTATTGCAGCTCAAGCAGCAGGAAGAACAACTGCGTACTGCGGTCGGCTGAAATCGCTCGGTGCGATTCCGAGGAGCGAAAGGATCAACGAGACCCGCGCATGTCGCGGGTCTTGTGCATTTGATGTGCGATGGAGCGCGTAGGCGGATGTCTGCGAATCGGACTCATGCGAGCTGAGCCGACGCCCTGACCGTGTATTGCGTGTACTTGCAGGAGAAGATCGACACGCGACGTTCGCGAACGCGAAATGACTGGTGCCAGGGCCGGAATGGAATACCTGCGTAGAACGCTTTACGGACAAGGGAATGTCTATTTTTTGTCGAGCGGATACCACCAAAAATACCACCAAGTTGAAGATGTTGGTTTCCGGAACATATTGGCCTTTCCTGCAACGTACGGGATCAAATAGAATGATTCGCCGCCGCGTTCTATTGATGCTTTTCAAGCTGCGGGTTGCTGACACAGCCGGCGCGGTGTCTGACTGACAGGGACTTCGTTGGGGGCACTTTGGATATCGAACAGGGTATTTCTCAAAACATCGAGTGGATAGATGGCCAAGCGTTGCTGATATTCGAGCAGGTATTCGGCCGGAAGCTGGAAGAAGATAAAACTGCATTGGGGCATGCATTTACAACTCTCTTGAGCGAATGCAGCGTCGCGCTGGGAGGCCCCGTGATTCGCGAGAGTTCGGCACGTTCGCTCGAAGGGGAGGAGCGTGCGAAGGCACTCATCGAAACAGGGAACCGGGCGAAGGCGGCGAAGCAGATGATCCTCAACGATCTCTCGCTCGTTTCCATTTGTTTGACTGCCGCGATTAAGGCACTCGAATCCGGGGATCTGGTAGAGGCAATCAGCTCGACTGTGACTGCATCGCGCGCGATCGGCATAGCCGAAGCCGACCTTAGGCAGCTACGACTAGCCCAGCATAAAACAGGGAAGGGTGGCCGCAAAACTCAGGATGCCAACAAACGTAACGCTGGTCGCGCCGCGGAAAAGGTGCTCGCGGCTTATCGCGCAATGAATCCTAAGCCGAGGGCGGCCACACGCGCTGCGGAAAAGTTGGTGCAGGACAACATTGGCGTTCCGTATCGGCAGGTCTATGACCTGATTCGAGCTGAGAAGAAGTCAGAGAAAAACGAGCTCACTTTGCAATCTACTGAGTAGAACGCACGCCACAGTGAGTGCTGCGTGTACGGGACTCACTGTACAGCGCACTACACTCAGTGCCGAGGCTCGTAATGGACACCACTAGGAGCAAATATGGCCAAGTGTTCCCGGAAGGGCCGGGAGCGATCACCAAGAGTGAGACATGGCCGGACAAATCCAAACCGCGCTTACTATCCTGCGTCGCAAACAGGTCGAAGCCGTCACGGGGCTCAGTCGCTCCACAATCTACGCCCGCATTCGCAACAAGACATTTCCTCCTGCGATCCAACTTGGTCCGCGCTCGGTCGGCTGGCGAGCTGGCGATATCGACGCTTTTCTCGCTTCCCCTGCCAATTATCGTGCGGAAGGGTAGAAGATGCGGACAAAAAAAAGGGCCGACCTGAAGGCCAGCCAAATAGACTTGCGAGCCGATGTTAACACGGAGGCGGGGCACGATGAGCGTCCCGGCACGCTGATCCTTGAGGTGCAGAAGAACTCACGCGAGCGTGTGCGTATCAGCATCGATCAATACAAGGGGCACGAGTACGTCAACATCCGGACGTGGTATGTCGACGCGGCCGGCGAGTATCGACCGACAAAGAATGGCGTCACGTTGAAACCGCAACTGATTCCGCAGCTCATGCAAGGCCTTGAGCTGGCGGCGCGCGCCGCAACTCCGCAGGGAGATCGATGACATGTCGCCATGCATCGATCGCGTGCCCGCTTCAGAGCCGGCATGGTGGGGAACGTATGCGCGCGGCCCTAGAAAAATCGGCCTTTACGAGGTAAACCCGAGCGCCTATACTTCGTTCGTCCCTGAAACAACAGGGAACCTGGATTGGCGTCCAGAAAGGAATAGGCGGACAACCGCCGCTGAGCGGTTTTTTTACGTCCGCACGCCAGCGCGCGCCCTCTTTAATGGTCGGGCCTTGGCGGGGGAGCCCTCGGGCTCGCCGGTTTCCTATTCGCCGGTACGCCAACCTCGTCATGTGCCCGGCCACCCCAATTGGCGTTGGGAGCCGGGTTGTTCGACCCGAATAGGAGGCCGCACCATGCTGCGCCAAGCTACTGCTCGTCCTGGGCAACCCGAATCCCTTTCCACCATCGTTCGCGAAGCGCTGCGCACTGCAGCGCTCGCCCCTGATCTCGCCGCGGCACTGGACGTCGCTGGCGCCGCGCTGATCGACATTGCGCAGCTCGCGCGCGACGATCAGCCGTCCCAGCGCGAACAGGCACCGGTCCGCGAGATTTTCTGCACCATCCAACGCGTCGCCGATGAAACGCTGGGCGCGCTCGAGCGCGCAGCTTGCATCTTCGCTGCAATCGATCGTCTGACGCGCGACACCGACGAGCCCGTCAACGAGCTCGCGCTGATCGGCCGCTCGCTTGTGAGTTCCCAGTCAGAGGCGCTCGACAGCACCTTCACCGGCATTGCTTACCGCATGTCGAGGATGGAGGCGTGCCATGGCTGACGTCACCATGCGTTCCGTTCAGTTTCCGCTATTTGCTCTCGCCGGTCGTCGCTCGGCCGAGCTATGGCTCGCCGCAGCGCCAATGAGCGCCGGCGAGTTTCGAGATCTGCGCTATCACTACCTCATGGCCGGCATGCCGACGCTGCCGGGCGATGAGCCGCGCCGCGTCGCGTTCAACGACGCATTCGCTCGTCGCATCGCTGAAGCCATCGTGAAAGCCGAGGTGCGCCATGAGTAGCGAGCACATCACTTTGGCCACCATCGCTTCGGTTTCCGACCTGCAGGCGTATCGCATGAAGCGCGTGCTGTGCCGACAAGTGCCTTCCGTGGCCGCACGTGCATCTCACCTCCATATTGAGATCGGAACCGATGACGAGATCCGCTTCGACTGGCAGATCGAGTCATACGACGCTGACCGTTTCCTTGACGTCATGTTGCTCGCGATCGTCGGTATTCGGGAAGCCCGTTCGGAGTCTAGGCCGTTGGTCAGATCGGGGGATTCGCAATGAAAACGAACACCAAAACGCTGCTCGAGCTTCGGGAATTGATCGAAGAGGTTCGGACGGCGGCGCTCGACCGCTTTGCAGACACCGCAGCACTTGGCGAAGCGATCAATAGTCTTGCGGAAAACAAGGGCGCTTTCGTGTGCCGTCTCGCGCGTATCAGCGTGTATCTGGCGAACGACGGCGCGAGCGAGATCGAGGCCCAACTCGCCGAGATCGTGCGGCGCATCGACATTGCTGTTGAACGGCCGGAGGCTGGACGTGAATAACGAACAAAACTTTCTCGAGAGCGACAGCATTGCGTCGCTGTTCGACAACGCATCACGAAAGGCTGGCGAGCTCGGCGAGCTGAATGCCGAGCCGATGATGCGCGTGCTCGACCATGCATATGTAGTCGGGCGCGGCGTCGCCGAGGTGCTGCGCATGCACCGCTTGAACTGGATCCGCGGCGACCTGTACGCCGACCGTGAAGGCGGTAAAGCAATGGAGCCACCTCTGAGCGACGGTCATATGGGCGCGCTGCTCGAGCTCGCCCGCGTCGCATCCGATCTGGTGGTCGACGAGATCGAGCACATCGCCGATTGGACCAACCAGCATAGCGTGCCGGCACGCAGCGAGCGCGGTGTCGCGCGTAGCGGGTCGGATAGCCGTCGAGCCAGTGCTGTTGTGGAGGAAGCCATTGGTTAATCGAACTTCAACCACGTCGGATGGCCTTCGGTCGGGGATTGACCTCGGTGGCGGCGAGGTCACAACGCCGGCCGACTATCTGTTGATGGCCGGGTTTCTCGTATATGAGGCGCCGCGCGCGCCGGCAACTGCGCGCCTCGCTGCGCGGCGCATTCTCACCGCAGTCTTGCGCGCCGCGACCGCACGCGGCTTTCCGAATTCGGACGTCCTCGAGACTCTGCTGGCGAACGGCACGAAGTCGCCGCGTGTGTATCAGCTTGCTGTCGACGCGGCCGCCGCCGTCGGCGACGTGCAGACTTTTGTCGAAATTCTGCGGCACGCAGGCCTGTCGACGGAGGGCGAACTGTGAATGCAGTTGTCGACGAGCGTCAACGGATCCAGTCTGCCCTTTCATTCATCCCGCCGGACATCGAGCGCGACACGTGGGTGCGTATTGCGATGGCGATCAAGAGCGAACTCGGGGACGACGGCTTCGAGATTTTCGACGTATGGAGCTCGGAAGGATCGACCTACAAGGCTGCGGCGGCGCGCACGACATGGAAGTCTGTCAAATCGGGCGGCGGCGTCACCATCGGCACGCTCTACGCGATCGCGAAGGAATACGGCTATGACCCGGGCCAGCATAAAGCCCCGGTGATCGACAGTTCCGAAATCGAGCGGCGGCGCGCGCGTCGGGAGGCCTCAGCGTCGGCTGAAACGGAAAAGCGCCAAAGGGCCGCGAAGAATGCCGCGGCGATCGCAACGGAGATCTGGTCCAAAGCTGGCAACGCGCGCGACGATCATCCATATCTCATGAGCAAGGGCCTCGAAGCGATTGGCACGCTGCGCGAAATCGACGTCGACAAGCTGGCAGCGCTGATTGGTTACCGTCCCGCATCTCTGGGAAAAGAGCTCGGGGGCCGGGTTCTGATCGCTCCTGTACACATAGCCGGGGAGCTCTCGACGGTCGAAATGATCGACGGTGCGGGCAGGAAGGCCGCGCTGTCGTTCGGTGTGAAGTCGGGCGGTTGCTGGATTGCGGCCAAGCCGACGAAGGCCTCAAAACGCATTCTGATTGGTGAAGGGTGCGCCACGGTGCTGTCTGCGCATCGATGCACCGGCGACGCGGCCGTCGCGGCGTTGTCCTGCGGCAACCTCAAGAAAGTGGCTGAATCAATCCGCAAGAGCTTCCCAGATGTGCCGATCGTCGTGCTCGCGGACATCGGCAACGGTCAGGAGAAGGCGCTGCAGGCCGCACAGGCCGTCGGCGGCGCGGTGGCACTGCCTGATTTCGGTCCCGATCACCTGGGCGATATGACGGACTTCAATGACCTGCACCAGCTGCGCGGCGAAGAGGCGGTGAAGCGCACCATCGAGTCGGCCACCACGGTCGACATGGGTGCACAGCACGCCGATCTTCGATCGGAAGTGAGTGGGTTCCCGAGTCTCGAGGAGCGGCCGTGCTATCGCGTGTACGAGGGCTGGCAGGAGATCGCCGGCCGGAAGGTGAAGCCGGGGGTGTACTGGCATGGCACCAAGGCCGAAAAGAATGATGCGCCGCCTGTGCTGATCGACAAGTGGATCTCGACCCCACTCCACGTGCTGGCCACGACCAGCAATGGCGAGGATGCCGAGTACGGCCGACTCCTCAAGATCTGGTCGCCGGCTGGGAGATGGAAGCCTTGGGCTGTGCCGATGGCGGCGTTTGCTGGGGACGGAAGCGAAGTCCGGAGCGTCCTGCTCAGCGAAGGGTTGGTGTTTGATATGAACGACAAGAACGCGATCCTACGCTACATCACTGCCCAGATCCCAGAAAGGAGGATGCGCGCGGCGAGTGTGACGGGCTGGAGTGGCGATGCCTTCGTGCTGCCGGATGCAGTAATTGGCGCCGACGACATCTGGTTTCAAGCATCAGGCCGCACCGCGCCATATGCGGTGGCGGGCACATTCGACGAATGGCGTGAGCTCGCCATGCTCGCCGTCGGCAATCCGCTCCTGATGTTAGCGTTTTCGGCGGCGCTCGCTGGGCCGCTGCTCGGTCCACTGAACGTCGAAGGCGGCGGCGCGCACCTTTACGGAGATTCCTCGTCGGGCAAGACGACCGCGCTGCATGCCGCGGTGAGCGTCTGGGGCGGTCCGCAGTTCAAGCGGACATGGCGGGCGACCGCGAATGGCCTCGAGGGAGCCGGCTCGCTTCATTCCGATACGTTGCTGGCGCTGGACGAGCTCGGTGAAATTGACCCCAAAGGGCTCTACGAGGCTGCCTATGCGCTCATTAACGGTACGGGGAAGACGCGGGCCAACCGCCACGGTGAAGCGCGTCAGGCGAGTCGCTGGCGTGTCTTCCTGCTGTCGACGGGCGAGCTGACAATCTCGGCACGTATGAGCGCCGGCGGCATTGAGTCGAAGGCCGGACAGGAACTGCGGATTCTCGATGTCCCCGTGCAGGGAAAATATGGGCTGTTTGACGATCTGCACGGTCGCGCAACGGGCGCCGCACTGTCCGACGAGGTACGAAACATCGCTGCGCGGCACTACGGCCATGCCGGGCCACGCTTCGTCGAGGCGCTGGTTCAGGCCCAGCGCGAAGGAATGCAGCTATCCGACGAACTGCGGCCGATTCTCGATGACTTTGGCGTCGAGGGCCAGGAGCGCCGCGCGGCCCGTACATTCGCGATTTGCGGGCTCGCCGGCGAGTTGGCGGCGCGGTGGGAGATTGCCCTATGGAAGCCCGGTGTCGCGATCGCAGCGGCGCACCATGCGTTCAATCTTTGGCGACGACAGCGCAGCGGTAACGGGCTCGGAGCTGAACACGCCGCGATACTGCGCGCCGTGTCCGATTTCATCGACCGCCATGGCAGTGCGCGCTTCTCGAACCGCGACGGGAGCGCCGAAATCATCCGCGATCGCGCAGGCTGGTGGGAGCAGGACGGCGACCGACGACTGTATTTATTCACGTCAGGTGCGTTGCGGGAGGCCACGAAGGGGTACGACATCAATCGCGTAGTGCGCGCGCTCAGGGAGGCAGGCGCAGTGCTGAATCTCGATGATAAGGGCCATCCCAAGACTGTCTGGATTGCCGACGAGAAGGACTCGAAGCGACTTTACCGCATTACTTCTACCAAGCTCGCGTGCGATTGATGAAGCTTTGAAGATGATATTCCTATGTCATGCATGTCATTTGTGTCAGATCCTTGTGCATCAATGCTTTTGCGCCTGACATGAATTGCATATCGCATGTCATTTATGTCAGGAACCCGGAAACCTGACGCGACAGACATGACTGTAACGGCTCATGTCAGCTCTGAAACCGTTGCTGGATAAGGACCTGACGCGCCCGACACGTCTGACACGCTTTGGAATGTATGTGGGTATGCCTACATTGAAACTGCTCGGCTCCTCGTACGAGCACTCATCCATAGGAAGGCCTCTCATGCACATTGCACGAGAGGCTGCTTTTTTATGAGGCCTGTTTCGCCGAAAGAGCGCCGAGCTTGCGACGAGCCGCGTCAAGGATTCTTTCGCGGACATCTGAAGGGTCCGCCCTGCCGTGCAGAGCTTCCATAACGCTTTGCAAGAAGTACTCTCTCGGAGCTTCCCATTCGACCATCTTCTCGGCGAATCCGGCATCCGTATGCCACGATTGCTCAATCACGGCCTCGATTTCGCTTGCATACGCTTCAAGCGATTCCGATGGTGATGCTGGAACCCCGGCGTCAATGATTTCATCGGCAGCGGTCCGCTGCCAGACCGTGCCGATCTGTGCCTCAAACAGATCGGCTTTGCCAACACGGCTCGTATAGATGCCATGGAAAATGGTCGTGGGGGTGCCTACCTGAATGGCGCCCCCATTCATTGTTAGTCCCGTTCGATTGTACGAAACGACAGGTGCCCCAGACATCCCTTCACGGGATGCGCAGTCGACAAGAAAGTGCTTTACCCGCGTGCCGGATTGCGGGGATGAAGCGACCGTCGCGCGTTTCCAAAGCGGCTGTCCGAAGAGATCAGAAAGCGCGCGTGGATATCCCATGATGAACAAATCGTCGCCGAGCCATAGATCGGGAAATGACTGCGGTTGTGCATAACTTGATTCAACGTCCTGAATGCATTCGACGTCGCTCGTCATCCCATTGGCAGAAATGGGTCCTCTTGGCAACCACGTCATCTTTGCAACCCCGCCGTTTGATACCTGCATTTCTATTTGGTACGGGATGCCCACATCGAAGGGTATTGCGGCTACGTCAACCCGCGGAAAGGCCTGGGCATGCACAAGGTAGGTCGGCGTGTCATTGACTTCGAGAGGAATGGTAAACGGCAGTCTCGAATAGCCATATGTCTTTCCGTTCAGATCTGTCCGGCAGCTGACCGTCGCAACCACGGTATCGGGAAACGCCAGGACGCTACTGATCGGTTTCATCGTGATGGCGTGTCGTCCAGACAGGTTGTGCCACGCAGTGACAATGAAGACCTTTCCGTTCCTGCTATACAGAATACCGGTTCCCACCGACAGTTCGTGTTCGCCACGTCTCATCGAGAGGTGTACGACTGCGTTTGACGGGTCCAAAGCCATGAAGATGTTCCTCAGTGAGGGCTGCGCTAGGCAGGCGTTGAGCATTCGTTCGAACTTGGACGTTGTATACGATCCCGTCGGCATGCACAATATCTCGGTCGCGCCTAGCCCGGCCAGGCGAAAGGCGGGCTACCCGGGCCCGCTGGCGCGATCCTCGACCGGGATGCTACGGGAGCATCAATGAGTCGTTTCTACAAAAGGCGGGAAGCCGCGGATCTGGCCGCGCTCGAGCTCGAGCCGAACGACGCTGATCGACGGCGTGCTATAGCCGACAATTTTTTCGGCGAGCTTTACGATGCTCTCAACGATGGGCGAGTCGTCGGCCGCGATCCCGAAAATCTGCGACAGATCCGCCCAGGTTGTCTGCTCGCGGCGATTGCCTTTGGCGGCGCGCTAATCGCCGCGGTGGATGTGAATTCGTGGTTATCGGCATCCGGCTATGCCGTTAGTTTGCCAGTCGACGAGGTGACGTCCGTACCTCTAGGCCACCTGTCCGACGAACAAATCCTTCGGGAAGTTGAGGAGCTAAAAAACGCAGGGGGTAACAGGAAGGGGCGCCACAACAAGCAAGTCGCGGAGAAGTACGGCATCACGGTAAGTCAGGTCAAGTATCGGTGCAAAAGAGCGACCCAAAATGCGGAAAAACAGAGGCTGAAGAATCTTCGTATTGCAATCGCGTCCTCAGCCATCTTCCCCGCCACCCCGGCAAATGGTTTGTCCAGCAGCTAGGATGAATTCTCTCGATGATGCGGCAAAGGCTTGCCCGTAAAGGCACGCAATTGTCCGGTTTCATGTCCAGCTACCTCCCGTCATCCTGTTGTCACCCACCGGAGCTTTCGAGTACTTCGCTCGAGCCGGCTGGAGGAGAACACTGTGAAGAATCGATCGAAGCGCGCTACACATCAATCGTTTGGTCATCTGGCCGGTCACGGGGCCGCTATCGCTAACGCTGCAAGACTACAGACTGTCGCGGATGGCTGGGAACGTGCGTTTGCTGAAGCGGCCGATCCGCATCTGCGTCGACGTCGGCAGAACGCTGCTGCGAAGCCGCATGCCGGTTGGGATGCTGCATTTCGGCGCGCAAGCGGCGGTTGACCGGGAATACTGCCATGAGGATCTACAAGGCAGTAAGTGACCTGCCGGTTGAGCTGCGGATTCTTCTCGATGAGATCAAACGTGCCCTCGACTCACGTGCAGATGCGGACCGGGCCGCGATCGCGAACAGGGACGCAATCGCGGCCGGCGAGCTCCGTATCGCTGAACTCGAGGCAGCATCGAAAGAGCTCGACGCACGCGCCGTCATGGCAGAGGCAAAGGCGGCCGGCGATATCAGCCTGAAAAGCGACGCTGGGAAGGCAGCGAAAGCGGCCGATAAAGCTGCTGCCGATCTCGCGGATGTGCGACGGATCCACGAGAGGCGCGTTGCGGCGGTTGAACACCTGCATGCAGAAGCCCGAGCGATTGACGAAACGATTTCCAGCCTGAAAAAGCGGCTTCAGACGGATATGCGGGCCTATTGCAATCAGATCCTATGCGCGGCTAACGAGGATCTCATCGAGGCTTGTTCGCCGCTGATTCCCGTTATCCAGGCGGTGGCCGCCGTGAACGGGATGATGCCCAACGGTGGCCTCGCGCGCGACTGGCTCGACTGCGCCAAGCTGATCAGCCCGGTTGACTATCGCTCTGATCACCTCTCGGGCCACGTCCGTGTGCACGGCACCGATCTGCTTGCCGGCGATGGCTCGTTGCCGGATCTGCCGGTTGGCGCTGCAACCGCGATACAGGAGATCGTTTCCATTTCGAAGGCGCTCAGCCAGCATAAGAATTTTCAACTGCCGAAGGCGCTGCAGCCGGAAGCGCCACCGAGATCGGCGGCTGATCAGCGGAGATATGACGAGCAAGCCAAGCGCATTCGCCTCGCGGAAGAGGAATTCGACCGGCGTCAGGAGCGCGCGAAAGAACCATCGAAAGAGCGCGGTTACACCCACCGCGTCGGCGGCTCCCACACTTCGCGTGCCAGCGAGGTCAACGTAATGCATGCATCCGGCCCGCTCGCTGACGACTGGAGCCAACTCGATGGGGGCGCACCGAGCAAACATACCGGTCGAGGCACGCCGTAAACGGCAATCAACAATGGCAGCAATCCACAACCGGCGCTACCGCGCACTACGGAGAAGCGGAATGAAACCTGAAGACGAAGCGCCGGAGCTCGAGACGAGCAATGCCGCGACCAAGGACATCAAACAGCCGCCATTCGCATTCGGTGCGAGTGGCTTTGGTCAGGCGTTCGGCATCACGCAACACGACATGTCCGCAAACGAACAACTGAAGGAAGGTGAAGAATAATGGATCGATTGATTGCCTCGAACTCGGTCCCGCTTGCGCAAGCGGATACCGCTCCAGCAAGCGGGACTCCGCAATATGCGACCGACGGTAACCCAGCGGCCGCTATTCCCGCAACCCTGTGGCCGGCCTATGCGTTCAATGCACTACAGGACGAGATTTACAACGTCATCGTCGCCGCGGGCCTGACACCGAATCGCAACGCGTGGAACCAGCTTCTGGCTGCAATCCAGGCGATGTTGCAGAATTCGTTGAATACGTACGACGGCTTTGTTAGTCATTCGACCAGTACGGCGCTTGCGGCCTCGGACATCGGCCCGCTGATTGGTGCGACTAACGTCACGCTCACGTTGATGGCGCTGAGCACGCTCACCAATGGTGAGTCGCTCTCGATCATCAGCACGGCAGGCGCTGGGGGCGCCACAACTATTAACACAAGTGGCACTGACAAGATCCAGATGGGATCGGCGTCGCTTTCCACGATCAGCGTTCCGTCCGGGCAAGCAGTCAGGCTGACGCGCGCCTCGTCCTCAACCTGGCTTGCCGAAGGCCTCGCGGTTGGCGCGAACATTCCACTCATCATTGCCGCGGCGACCGCGAATAATCATGCGGTTCAGTTGGGGCAGCTGATGGCTTTGCTTGGCGGCTATAGCGCCATAGCACCGTTCAATACGAGTTCGCCGATCACCAACGCAGTTGTCAATCAGATCGTCGAATGGACGGGCGCGGTTGGCACGCTGACGCTTGCAGATGCATCGACGTTCAGCGTTGGCGAGAAGGTGCGTATCTCGAATCTCGGCACCGGGATGCTGACTGTTGCGGTGGCTTCGGGCGATTCGATCCAGTTCGGCCCGTCGAGCGTTACCACGATGACGGTGCCGCCGGGTCTTGATCTCGAACTCACCGTTCACAGCGCAAATCAATGGGACGCAACCGGCGGTAGCTGCCTGCCTAGCGGTGTGCTGATCAAGATGACGTCGATCGACTTCACAGGCACGTGGACGCCTGATCCGCGCACGAAGGCTATCTACGGAAAAATGACTGGCGGCGGCGGAGCGGGCGGCTCTAGTCCAGTTACCGGAAGCGGACAGATTGCGATGGGCGGCGGCGGCGGGTCGGGCGCATGGTGCGAGTTCTATATGCAGAATCCCGGCGTTCAGTCTGTCAGCATCGGGTCGGGCGGCACGCCTACATCGGGTTCAACTGGCGGCACTGGTGGCGCGACGCAGTTTAGCGGCATGTCGTGCCCCGGTGGAACTGGCGGCCCTGCTAGTGGCGCAGTTACCTTTACTGGTGCTGCGCCATATGCGGGCAAAGGCAATGGCGGCGCGCTGCCCGCGAACGTTACCGGCATGATTGCTGCGGGCTCGGGACAGGACGGCGGATTCGGCGTTGCATGGAGCATTCAATCGTTGACTAGCGGATATGGCGGACAGGGAATTTTCCCTGCCGGCGGCGGCTCGGTTAACGGTTCGGCGGGTCAACCAGGCGTTGGCGCCGGTTGCGGCGGCTCAGGCGCCGGCATTGGGCAGTCAACGGCCGCGAACCTTGGCGGCGCTGGCAATAAGGGGAAACTTATTATTTGGGAGTACATGTAATGACGCGCGAAGTCGATCTGATTCTAATCAAGGACGGCACTGTGTATAACGTCGCTGCGTTCGATGCCGATGGTTACATGCCGTCTCAAACTCAACCTGATCCGACATGGGGCTACTACGTCGAACGCACAGAGGACCTCGCATTGGTCTGCGCGGGTTGGTCTGCGACGCAGGCTGCCGATGGGTCGTGGTCGTTTGCGGCACCTGCTGCTCCGGCCAGTTGAGACGCTGAGTAACCGATATGCGGGACATCGCCTGATGCGAAAGGATGTTTCCCTGTTCCGTGTCGGCAAGGTCTGGCACTACCGGTTCTCCATCGACAAGAAGCGTACGCAACGATCGACGCGCGAATCAGCACATGCTCGCGCGATCGTTGTCGCTGAGCGCGCCTATCGGGCGGCATCACTGCAGTCGAGATGCGGCCGCGTAGTTCCAACGTTGCGCGAACTGGCGGGCTTATGGCTTGCCGCAACCGAGCTGACCGCCAGTGCGTCGCATCGCGCCGGTATCGAGACATTCGGCCGCCTGCACCTCGGCGTCCTCGCCGAGGTCCGCATTGACCAACTGACGACCGAGCTCGTCGAAAGTGCGCGCAATGAGCATCTGCAGACCCATGCCCCGAGCTCGGCGAACCACTGGTCGCGCAAGGTTCGTCTGTTATGTCGCTGGGCGATGCATCGAGGCTTTATTGTCGAGATCCCCTTCAAGGTCCGCATGCTGAAGGTCCAACGCAAGCCGCGGGCGACGTTGCCAATCGACCTGTCGCGCCAGTGGCTCGAAGCGCTCGATGGCGTCGCCTCAGAACCCGTGCGCATCGCCGTCCGGCTGATGTTCGGCATGGGGCTGCGCGAGTCTGAGGCCGGCAGCGCGCGGTGGGAATGGCTCGACGCGGTTCGACAGACCTACACGCCCGGCCAGACCAAGGGGCGGGAGGCCGATCCAGTGCCCGTTCCTGGTTGGCTGATGGACTATTTGCGGCCGCTGCGTAAGCCCGCAGGCTTGATCGTCTCGCATGCCGATGGCGGTCCATTCGCCCGTGGCTTCACCCGCGTTGCCATCAAAGCGGCGAGTGCTCGAACAGGCATCGGAAACATCACCCCGCACCGGCTACGTGGCACTTTCGCGACGCTGCTTAGCGAACACGGTGCGCCGGTCCAGACGATTCAGCGTGTCTTGCGCCATAAAGACGTCCGCACAACGCTCGGATACCTCGAATCCGACCTGTCACATGCTGCCCATGCACAGGCCCGGATCGCTGAACAAGGTGGTCTGCAATGACGGCGCGGTCAGTGGCGAACGAGTGGCGAGAAAACCGCGCACAGGCGTTTGCAGCAATGCGCCTGCCTTTATCGGGAGTTGTGCAGTGTGGCACGGCGCGCCGGCCTTGGACGGCCCGAATGCGTTGTAAAAAGCTCCAAAACTTGTCGCGTCAGGGAGCGTCGAAAGGCGATGAATCAGGTAACAATTTCATCGGGCTCCGCGCCATGATGGTGCGGGTCCTTCCGGGAGAGCCCAAAGACACGGGCACTGCGCGCGCTCGTTTCTCCCGTTCTTCTGATCAAAAAAAACACCTGACAAGTCGGGGCAAAACCGTTGTAAGGAATGACGGAATGAATTTTCCAGAATCGCGGCAGACGCCCGCGCCGCAAAGCAGGGAGGCAACGGCATGCAACCCGTAACGCGCGCCGACGGTGTAACGCCAGGACTTACAAGTCGGCCCTCAAAAAGCGGCGAAATCGTCGACAAAAAGCAGCTGTGCGAGCGCCTCGGATGGTCACGTCCGAAGCTCGACCGGCGCCTGCGCACTGATGAAAATTTCCCGGTGCTGTGGCGCAGCAATCGGAGCGGCCCGTGGCAGTTCGACCTCGATGCGGTGGTCGCGCATCTGGAGGCCGCTGGCGAATCGGCCGAGCGACGCTGGATGCCGGCAGCGGGCAGTCGCGCCGGCATGCCTGACGATGTCTCGGGCGAACTGCGGCGCGAGCTCTCCGAGATGCGGGCGTTGCGACAGGCAGTCGAGGCGCTGCTCATGCAACTGGGCGCTGGCGCAAAGGTCGGCAGCGCGGTTGCAGAGGAGCCACATGGCGACCGGTGAATCGTCCGGATCGTCGGCCTCGCAGGTCGGCAAAAGCGCGCTGTGCAGGTTGCTCGGCTGGTCGAGGCCGAAGCTGGATCTACGGCTCGAGACCGATGCCGTCTTTCCGGTGTTGCAGCGGGGCGCGCAGGGCGGTGGCTGGCGGTTCGATCCCGCGGCGGTGCTCGACTACCTGCAGGGCGACATCGGCCTCGAGCAGGGGATGCCGCGCGAACCGGGCCACGCGTGCGATGACGCTGCGTCCGCGGCAAGGCAACGACCGGCAGTCACGCACGCGGGCGAACATTCTGCGCGCCAGCGGCGCGATGTAGTTCAGGCCGAGATACTCGAGGAGAAGCTACGCCGCGATCGCGGAGAGCTCGTGCTGACGAAGGACGTGAGGCACATCACCACAATCATGTTGACGCACATCGGGAAGCGACTCGACCAGCTGGGCGACGACCTGTGTGCTCGCTTCGCCGCGGCCGACGCCGGCGGCGTTGCCGCGATACGAAGCGTGATCAACGAGCTGCAGGCCAGCGCACGGCGGGATGTCGGCAGCTTCTTTGAGGACCGTTCGCCCTAGATGTTCGATGCATCCCCCGGCCGGCGGTGGGGAAAAACACCGGCAGCAGGCGATGAAGCGTAAGCGGATGCTCACTGGGAGCCCTACCAGCTCGTTCCGCGCCAGGCGCCTGCCCCCTTCAATCCCATGCGGAGTTTTGCAATGCCTACGATTCTCACAGAAGCACGTCACGATGCTGGTTTTCTTGTTTCGGAAGCACGCGGGCATCGATCGCGCGATCGCGCGACCCTGAGCGGTGGCGCAAAGATGAATGCCGGCCAGGTCCTCGGCCGTAAGGGCGGCGGCACGGTCACCGCCGCGGCCAAAGCCGGCAATTCTGGCAATGGCGTTTTCACGCTCGACGCCATCACGCCGCTGGTGGCCAACGCGCAGCTCGGTGTCTACGTGGTGCGCTGCACGGTGGCCGCGGTGAACGGTGGTACGTTCCGCGTTTTCGATCCGAGTGGCGATGTACTCGGCGATGTCGCGGTCGGCACCACGTTCAACGATCAGATCAAGTTTTTTATCGGGGATGGCTCCACGGACTTTGTTGTCGGAGACGAGTTCGACGTGACCGTGTCCGCACTATCGAACGCATATATCCCGCTGAACCTCGCGGCCACAGATGGTTCGCAGATCGCCGTCGCGCTCTCGTTTGCGAATGTTGACGTCACCGCGGCTGATCAGCCCGGCACGATCGTGTCGCGCGATGCTGAGGTGAACGGTTCGGAGCTCTTCTGGCCGACCGGCGCCACGGCCGCACAGATCTCCGAAGGCGTCACGCAGCTCGAGGCAGTCGGCATCATCATTCGCTGAGAGCGGCTGGCACACGCACTCGTCCGATTGTCGATTCGCATGACCGTAGCACCTTCACGGGCATGCGATCTTTCCGGGCCGGGCTCTTCAATCGTGGTCACTGCCGCACACCGTAGGCATGCAGCGTTTCACGCAGGTAGTTTCGAAACCAGTAATGCTTCGCCGTGGCAGAAGGCTGATTTGCAGGCGGCGAATTGTCATCCAATGCTTTCAATAAGCAGGCCGATTTGGATAACACCATGTCTTGCGAGGTGCGCGTGCGTTGTCCGGCCGACTTCCCGGGCGCGTCGGATAGCGACGGGGCGTGCGCAAACGGGCCAAGGATGTGAAGGTGGACGTTGCCGTCGAAATCGGTGCGGAAAAGGCTCGACACGATCGCCCGGGCTTGCTCACCACGTTGAGAGACCTCCATTTCGATATAGGCCGTCGCAATATCGTTGGGAACGAGAATGCGCGGATAGACGGCCTGTTTACTTTCGAGCTCATATGCCTGGATGAGCGCGGGTCCGAAGACGATTCCGTTTTCACGATGGTGAAGAGGTCCATGTCCGACTCCGCCCCGCGTGAGAATACCCATCGCCAGCAATTGCCACGAAAGATAGCTTGCGAAATGCAGGATCCGCGCGTATCCGAACCCGTTCCCGATCTCGTCGGACACCACAACGGAGTCGGAAAAAGCGGTCAGGCGCATATGCGGGGCGTTATGAAACGGCCCGGACTCTGCCTCTTTAGTAAGCGTCAGCGCTTTGACAATATCGGCTTCTCGATTCGCATTGATCAGCTCTTTGAATCCCAAGATATCTAGAAAGACTGCGACGCGCTTCGTGTAGGTTGTGGATTCCATATCGAGCCGTAAGTATTCGAATGTCGTGAGCGGTCGGCCTGCTCGCCGCGAACGCGCGACGGTGATTCGCGGGCACGTGATATGGCGCAACGATAAGCTCGGCAAATCAGTCACGGTGCCGCGACATCTCAAGTCGCGCCACACCGCCAACGGAATCCTCAAAACGATCGGAAGCGATCACAAGTTCTGATCAGAGCGTGTTCACGTAGTATCCCTTCGTGCCAGCATCACGCCACCGCACAACGGAGAGTCCCGACGTGCGCATCGTCATGTCGCCAATCTTCCTTAATCTCCGAAATACAGCGCATACCGATCGGAAACGTCGTCCAACTCTTAGAACAGCGCAAACGCGTGAATGCGCTCCCCTAAAGATCGCCTAGAGCTCAGTCTTTTTCGTCGTTCTGCTTTGGTACGTCGGGGTTCTGCGATCTGCTGATGGCGCGCTCGATCAGAAAATCCAGCAGGTCGTCCCATGCCTCCGGGGCGCGCTCGGCAAACGGCATTGTTTTCCGTGTGCCATCCTTCGTTGGTCTATCGGTCGACATATTCACCAGTACGCTGATACGCCTTTTAGGTTCAGTCACGAAGTTGGACGATTAATCATTCGCTACAGGCACCCGCGGTTGCCATTTAAGCCGCCGCGGGGTGCTTCGTTCTTTGCCCAGTGAAGAGTTCTTGAGCGAGCAGTTGTAGCCGGCGCGTCGATCGAAGTAACCGCAAGCGCCGCCATTGGCATTGACGCGTTACGACCTCTTTTCATAGTGGTCGCCGGTCCGCGCATTCTTGTAGTGGCCACCCTTATGAGATGAACCATGGCCGCCGGCATAGTGGCCACCTCGCGCGAATGACGTCGCCGGCATTACAACGGCGGCGCACAGAACCAGAGCAAATATCGCTTTCATCGTTCCGCCGATCTCACTTACCCAGTTTCACACGCACAGCGTCGACGTGCGGGCCCACGACTTTCACGGCATCCTTCAGTTGAGCATGGGTGACGCTCCACTTGTTGCTCCAGTAGTTCAGCTCCCACGGCTCGTTGACGTTCACCTGTTTTGGATCCTGAGGCTGCTTGATTTTAAGGTTGTCTGTCATAGGTCCCTCTCACTGGTTGAAGTGCGGTGAAATAATGACGTAGGGAGATTTAAAAGAAAGCAGTGGTAAACCCGGCTGTATGCTGAACAACATGAGTGCTGTGATTCATATCCAAATTGCATAAACGTCTTCTACATCAAGGTGATGCCGTGCATAAATTGATCGGGTTCACTGATGTGCGCACAGCGTCTAACTTTCGCGGACCTTGGATCGGTGCGAAACGCTATATCGATGTCCCTCTAAAGATCGAGCTGAGACATGCCGACAACCCGGCAATGAGCAATTCAAACGACATCCCGTTCGGCCCCGACCATCCCCGATACGCTGAAGCCTTGGCGCTCGAAAATTCGGTACGCGCCGTACGAAAGGCGCGCGGGAAAAAAAACTCCGAAGACTGCACGCCCGGTTCGCCTGAGTGGTTTGCCGTTGAAGAGGATTTCCTTCGAGATTTGGCGCGCGCGTTGGGAGGCGACCCTGACGAGATTGACGACTGATGAGAGCCTCATGGCTTGCGCAGTGGTAGTGCGCCGATTGAGAAATCAAGCTATCGGACGCTCGTTGAACACCGCGTTCCTGCTGATGGCGCAACACGGTGCGACGGCCGTCGTTCCGTTCGAGGCTGTGTGCCGCGATTACTTCGCGCACCTGGCGCCGGACAAGCTGCTGCAAAAGATCAAAGCCGGTGAGATCCGTCTCCCGATTGAGCGCATGGAACGATCGCAGAAGAGCGCCAAAGGCGTCCATATCCAGGATCTGGCGCACTACATCGACGAGCGGCGCGTCGCTGCAAGAAAAGAGTTAGAAGCGGTGACGCGCGGCCCGCACTGAATGCACGTGGGAAACACACAGACTTGACCAAGCAAACTCCAACGAAACGGGCAAGGGATCGCGAACCGGTCGTTTTCATGCGTCCGATTTTTCTGAGCCTTGAATCGACGGCGGAAGCCGTATCGCTGTCTCAGGCAACGGTGCAGTTGCTCGTGCGCGAAGGAAGCTTTCCGAAGCCTCGCCTGCTATCCGGGCGTCGTGTCGGATGGCTTGTGCGAGAGCTAGATGAATGGGCCGAAGTGCGCCCCGTTTCGGACCAGCCTCCTCCACCGAATACCGGACATACCAACCGTCGGCGCGCTGCGGGAAAGACATGATGGCAAACCGGCACAACCGTCGCCAACGCAAGAAGCTCCGGATCGGGGAGTTCCAGGAACTCGGGTTTTCCGTCTCTGCGGCGTTACGCGTACCTCTAGACGATTCTGATCGGGACGCGCTGATCGATGTGCTGCTTGATGACTGCATCGAGCGAAATGGGCTGCTCTTCGGCGGCGGCATCAACGAAATGCTGGATGGCTTCGTGACGTCCGATACGCGTCGAGGCTCCGCGACAGAGCAGCAACGACAGGCGGTCCTGGTATGGCTTCACGCACGTCCGGAATTCGATGCTGTGACGGTTGGTCCGTTGACCGATGCTTGGTACGGGCATAACTGACAACGACTGAGGCCGCTACGAAAATTCGGTCGGGCGTAAAACGCGGGAATCAATGAGGGGCGGTTATCTTCGCGCCGCAACGCCATGGTCTATCCTCGTCCGTCGAGATCTTCGCCGTCAAACCATTTATCCGCAACTGCAAGAACTCTAAGTGCGGCGCTTCGAAATATTGAGCGGAATGAGTTTCGGCCGCTCTTTGGCGCTCTCGCCTTGTTTGGTCGCTGGGAGCACGTTCAAACGCTTGGCAAGCAATGCCTCAAACGAGTCGCGCGTAAGCACGATGGACCCATCGCTACGACATACCGGTTCGATCCCAAAATGCAATCTGAACCAGGCTTTCTGAGCGGAATGCCGGCTCTTGCCACTAATGCGACACAGGTCTTCTTGAGATAGCAATTCGAATGGCATTTTCGCTCCTACGGGCCACTGGGGTTCAGTTCCTACCCGTTGACATGCAGAGTAATGGGACGTTACCGCGCCGCATTGATGGGGATGATCTCAGCGCCGGCTTTAATCTTATCCAGATAATCGGCCCACTTTTGCATCATCGCTCGGCGTTGCTTGAGGAACTTCGTGCGGTTGTAGGCTGTGCCCAGCGCGTCCGGCACTTTGTGCGCAAGCTGGTGTTCAATGGTATCGGGTTGTTGTTCCAGTTCTTCATGGAGGATAGTGCGTGCCATCGCACGGAATCCGTGACCGGTAATCTCCTCCTGCGTGTCATAGCCTAGTCTGCGCAACGCAGCATTGACGGCCGCATCGGACATTGGACGTTTCTTGTCGCGGGCGCCGGGGAACACATAACGTCCGTCGCCTGTGAGGGCATGGAGTTCCAGAAGGATGGTAACCGCCTGGGTGGGTAGCGGAACCAGATGGTGTGTTTTCGTCTTGTTGACGAAAAATGACCATTGCGCGCGGTCGAAGTCGATAGACGCCCATTCCATCTGGCGCAGTTCTCCGGGCCGTTGAAACAGCATCGGAGACAGTTTGAGTGCGCACTGTACGACGAACGTGCCCTTGAAGCCATCGAAGGCCCGAAGTAGCTCCGCTGCCTCGTCCGGCTCGGTAATGGCCGCAAAATGCTTGGTGACAGAAGGAGGGATGGCTCCGACCAGGTCGCGGGCGGGGTCGTACTTACAGTACCCCTCCTTGATGCCATGACGAAAGACGCGGCTGATTTCGCTGCGGAGCCGATGGGAGGTAAAACGAGCGCCCCGCGCATCCACCCGTTTGAGCACAGCCAGAATTTCCGGCGCGTCAATTTCGGTAATAGGCCGCTTGCCGAGCCACGGGAGGGCATCAACCTTAAAACGCGCGAGCGTTTTGTCGTATTGGGCCTGCTCGACAGACGAGCGGCGCTCTTCCATCCATGCCATAGCGACGGCTTCGAACGAATTGGAGGCGGCAAGTAGCGTCGCACGCTTCTCGACTTTCTTTGCCTCGCCCGGATCGACGCCGTCCGCTAGTTTCTCGCGTGCTACGTCGCGCTTCTTGCGTGCGGCCGCAAGCGACACGTCGGGATAGACGCCCAACGCCAGCGTTTTGTCCTTGCCAGCAAACCTGTAATTGAGCCTCCAGTATTTCGCGCCCGACTTGTCGAGCTGCAGATACATTCTGCCGCCGTCGGACAAACGGTTACCTTCGCCGTCAGGGTTGTACCGGGCATTCTTGACCTGAGCATCGGTGAGCGGCATGGTGGTATTTCCAGCGGAAGTGGGCAAGAGTGCGCCGAATACCACCAAATGTACCACCCGATACCACCGGCTGTCCTTGCGCTTGGCCGGAATACATTGGAAACAAAAAACCCGCCGAGCCGAGCGCTGTGGCGGGTTTTTGGAATTCTAAGGAACTGCCGAGAACACTTGCTGGTGCCCAGGGCCGGACTCGAACCGGCACGCCTTGCGGCGGGGGATTTTGAGTCCCCTGCGTCTACCTGTTTCACCACCTGGGCATGCATTGCGGCGCGGACGAAGGCAAAACCGCGCGCAGCGAAGACGCCGATTATCGCTGAAAACGTTGCGCCGGGCAAGTTGCGCGCCGCCCGGCCACGCCAGGTCAAACCGTTCGGGAAAACTGCTGGAGGGGTGCCGCCGCGCTGAGATATCGATCGAACACCATCGCCACATTGCGCACGAGCATCCGCCCGGCCACATTCACTTCAAGTTTGCGGTTACCCATCGACACCAGACCGTCGGCTTCGAATCCACGCAGGCGGTCCAGTTCCGGCGCAAAGGTTTCGGTAAAGCGAATGCCGTATGTGGCTTCGAATTCGTCGAAACGCAGTTCGAGATTGCACATCAGCTGGATGATGATGTCGCCGCGCAACCGGTCGTCGGCCGTGAGGCGCAGGCCGCGCCGGATTGCGAGCTGGCCCGCGTCGATGTCCGCCGCGTAGCGCTGCAGATCGGTCGCGTTCTGTGCGTACACGTCGCCGACCTTGCCGATCGACGATGCGCCAAAACCGATCAGATCGCATTGCGCGCGTGTGCTGTAGCCCTGGAAATTGCGGTGCAGTGTGCGCTGCGCCTGGGCGCGCGCGAGTTCGTCGGTGGGCAGCGCGAAGTGGTCCATGCCGATGTACACATATCCCGCGTCCGTCAGCCGCTGCACGACGCGCTGCAGGATCGCGACGCGTTCGTCGGGCGACGGCAGTGTCGCCGGGTCCATTTGCCGTTGCATCTTGAAGCGCTGCGGCATATGCGCGTAACCGAATACCGAAAGCCGGTCCGGCGCGAGCTCGACAATCATGTCGAGCGTGCGTTCGAAGCTGGCGACGCTCTGATGCGGCAAGCCATAAATCAGATCCACGCTGATCGAATGAAATCGGTTCGCGCGCGCGGCGTCCATCACGGAGCGGGTCATGTCGAGCGGCTGGATGCGGTTGATCGCACGCTGCACAACCGGGTCGAAATCCTGCACGCCGAGGCTCAGCCGGTTGAAGCCGAGCGAGCGCAAGTGCTCGATGGTGCGCGGCGATGCTTCGCGCGGGTCGACTTCGATCGAGATTTCGGCTTGCGTATCCAACGGCGAATCGGCTTGCGCCGGCGGCGGCAGCCTGAAGTGCTCGCGCGTGGCCGCCATCAGCTCGGCCATTTCGTCGTGCGACAGGAAGGTCGGTGTGCCGCCGCCCCAATGCAGCTGCGAGACCGCGCGCGACGTGTCGAAGCACGCCGCCTGCAGCGCGAGTTCGCGCTTCAGGCGCTCGAGATACGGTCTGGCGCGCGCACGGTTCCTTGTCACGACCTTGTTGCAACCGCAGTAAAAGCAGACGGTGTCGCAAAACGGAATGTGGAAGTAGAGCGAGAGGTCCGTCTGCGCGGCGCCGGCGTCGGCAGCGGCGTGCCGGTAGTCGGCCGCATCGAAGTCTTCGCGAAATTGCAGCGCAGTGGGGTAGGACGTGTACCGCGGGCCGTTCGTGCTGTATCGGGCGAGCAGATCGGGGCGAAAGAGGGAGTCGGCGGTCGGCATCGGCGAATTCCAGGCGCCTTTCGAGCGTGTCATGGTCAGTACCGAGTGTACGGGGCCGGCAGCGCAGCGCGTTGCGTGAAAAGGTCACATGCGGCGCAATGGCACAATGCGGGGTCCGGTATGCGTGCGGGCGGTGGGCCGTGCAAGTGCCGGCGCAGACTCAACGTTTCAGGAAGAATGCAGTGACGCTCGACGTTTCGCTTCATGCGGCCGACGCAACCGATGCGGCCGGTCACGCGTGCCGCCCTGGCTGCGGCGCGTGCTGCATCGCGCCGTCGATTTCGAGCCCGATACCGGGCATGCCGCACGGCAAGCCGCCCGGCGTACGCTGCGTGCAACTCGGCGAGGATCTGCGTTGCGCGATCTTCGGCAAGCCGGAGCGGCCGGCGTGCTGTTCCGGGCTGCAACCGCAGGCGGACATGTGCGGCGTGTCGCGTGCCGACGCGCTCATCTGGCTGACGCGGCTCGAGAACGACACGCGGCCGCATGCGGCATGATGAGCGCCGATCGGGCCGAGTTTCGCGCACAGGCCCGTACCGCTTGACGGGTGCAAACGCCCAGGCGACCTCGAATCCGGCTTCAACATCCGAACAGGAGAATACGCATGACCCAACCCGCAGCGTCGATCAGGCGCCGCTTTCTGCTTGCGTCGGCTGCGCTCGGCGCTGTCGCATTGTCGCTGTCCGCGTGCGCGGCATCGATCTTTCCGTTCATTCCCGATCACTACACGTTCTCGCAGCAGCAGGTGCAGGACGCGGTGCAGCGCAAGTTTCCGTATCAACGCACGGTTTCGCAGGTATTCGATGTCGTGCTGACGAACCCGGTGGTCGGCTTGCTGCCGGATACGAACCGCGTGTCGGTGCGGCTCGATGCGCGTTTCGCGAGTCCGTTTCTGGCGCAACCGGTGACAGCGGTATTTACATTGTCGAGCCAGCTCGAATACGACGCGGCGAGCCGTTCGGTCGTATTGAGGTCGCCGAATGTCGACAACGTCGCCGTGAGCGGCGACGCGCAGGCCTACGCGCAGCAGATCAGCGCGGGCGCCGGGGTGCTGGCGACCCAGCTGCTTGCCAACTATCCGGTCTACACCTTCAAGCCCGAACAGCTGCAATTTGCCGGCGTATCGTACGAACCCGGTACAATCACGGTCCTTACAAACGGCATACGCGTGCAGATCGTCGAAAAGTGACGGGAGGCGCGGCGGCCGGATGGGCCGCACGCGTGCCGATGCGCCGCTGGCCCGATGCGCAAACGAACGTCAACAGTAATAAGGGTCGCGGATGGACTGGATACTCACCTGCAAGGCGCTGATTCTCGGCATCGTCGAGGGTTTGACGGAGTTTTTGCCGGTCTCGAGCACGGGGCACCTGATCATCGTCGGGCAACTTCTCAAATTCAACGCGCCGCAGGCGAAGACGTTCGACGTCGTGATCCAGCTGGGCGCGATTCTCGCCGTGTGCTGGGAATTCCGGCGGCGCATCGTCAACGTGGTGGTCGGCTTGCCGGTGCGTGCCGATGCGCGGCGCTTCGCGCTGAACGTGATCATCGCGACGATTCCCGCGATCGTGCTCGGCCTGCTGTTCGAAAAGGCCATCAAGGCGGCGCTGTTCGCGCCGGTGCCGGTAGCTGTTGCGCTGGCGGTCGGTGGCGTAATCATTCTTTGGGTTGAAGCGCGTCAGCGCAATGGCAACGGTGTGCACGCGCGCATTCATTCAATCGACGATCTTGCCCCGCTCGACGCGCTGAAGGTCGGTCTCGCGCAGTGCTTCGCGCTGATTCCGGGCATGTCGCGCTCCGGTTCGACGATTATCGGCGGGATGCTGTTCGGGCTCGACCGGCGCGTCGCGACCGAGTTCTCGTTCTTTCTCGCCATTCCGATCATGTTCGGCGCGACCTTCTACGAAATGTACAAGGACTGGCACGTGTTGTCGGCGGATACGCTCGGCATGTTCTCAGTCGGCTTTATCGCGGCGTTTATCAGCGCGTTCGGCTGTGTGCGCTGGTTGCTGCGCTATGTCGCGTCGCACGATTTCACCGCGTTCGCGTGGTATCGGATCGGTTTCGGCCTGCTCGTTCTGGTGATCGGGTACAGCGGCGGGTTGAGCTGGGCGGAGTAGGCACGCGGCGCGGCCGCTACGAGATTCGGCCGTGTATGACGGGTCGCTTGCGGCTCGCGCCGATTGTCACGATTGAGGAAGCACACATGGACGAGGCCCACATGCACGTGCATGTGGGCCTCGTCCGTTATCAGCCGGCCGGGACGCGGCGTTTGAAGATCAGATCCCAGACACCATGGCCAAGGCGCAGGCCGCGCCGCTCGAACTTGGTGACCGGGCGGTAGTCCGGACGCGGCGCATAGTTCTCGGCGGTGTTTTCGAGCGCCGGCTCCGCGCCGAGCACCTCGAGCATCTGCTCGGCGTAGTTCTGCCAGTCGGTCGCGCAATGCAGATACGCGCCGGGCTTCAAACGCGACGCGAGCAGCGCGACGAACTTCGGCTGGATCAGCCGGCGCTTGTGATGACGCGCCTTGTGCCACGGATCGGGGAAGAAGATATGCACGCCGTCGAGACTTTCCGGCGCGATCATCTGTTCGAGTACCTCGACCGCATCGTGTTGAATGATGCGGATATTCGACAGATTCTGATCGCCGATCAGCTTGAGCAGCGCGCCGACACCCGGCTCGTGCACTTCGACGCCGAGGAAATTGTCGTCCGGACGGTGCGCCGCGATTTCGGCGGTGGTGGCGCCCATGCCGAAGCCGATCTCCAGCACGCGCGGCGCGCGACGGCCGAATACCGTGTCCCAGTCTGGCCGGTGTTGTGCGAAAGGCAGCACGAAGCGCGGCCCGAGTTCATCGATGGCGCGGCGCTGGCCGGTGGAGACGCGCCCCGCGCGCGTGACGAAGCTGCGGATGCGGCGCAGATGCAGCGCTTGCGGCGACGGCGACGCGGCGAGATCGGCGTCGTTTGTGTCTTCCCGGGCGCTCGTGAGTTCGTCCGCGTAGTCTGCGTCGTGCGCCGTCGCGCCGGTGCGACTGTTACTGTCGTTTGCGGACTGCGCGGTAGCGTCGTGCGGCAAGCCGGCTTCGTTCGGATCGTGAATCATCGTCGGTGAATGCGGGTGTGACTTTAAACGGCAGCGCAACAGGAAACGGTCAGTGCGTCGCGATCAAGTGGATGGATTCGCAGCGACGGATGCAAACACATTGGGCGACGGGTGCGGCGAGTGGATGCTGCAATCCAAGACCGACACCTGGGCGAATGGCTTGGGTGGCTCTTGACGCGTGACCGTCAGCCGCGAATGTGACTGATTTGCGCGTCTGGCCGCGCCGCGCAGTGGACACGCATGCTTGCCAACCATGTCAGCGGACGCCTGGCGCCACGCCATAAAGCGAAACGCGCAGTGGAGCGGGCGATGGGAATCGAACCCACGTCTCTAGCTTGGGAAGCTAGGGTAATAGCCATTATACGACGCCCGCGGAGCGCGCCATTTTACGCGGATTCGCATCAATTAGGCAAACGGCGCGGCGCCAGCCGTATCGCCGGCCGCCACGCCTCGCATTCACGCAAGACTCAGATTCCGAACAACGTGAGCGACACCGCAGCCCGCGTCACCACCATCAGCAATACCTGCACGATCACGAACAACAGGATTGGCGACAGGTCGATGCCGCCGAGGCGCGGAATGATCTTACGCAGCGGATCGAGAAACGGCGCGGTCAGCTGATAAAGAATCGGCATCGCCGGCGAACGCGGATTCAGCCACGACAGCAGCGCCATCAGAATGGTCAGCCAGATCAGCAGATTGAGCGCCCATTTGATCACGGTGAGCAGCGCGACGATCAGCAGCGACGGCATCAACGCGATCGGATCCACACCGACGATCACCACCATTAGCACCACATAGACAAGCGCCGTGATCACCGTCGCGACGATACTTGCCCAGTCGACCCGACGTGCGTTCGGCAGGATCTTGCGCAGCGGCAGCACGAGCCAGTTCGTGACTTGCAGCACCGCGCTCGACACCGGGTTATACGGCGGCATCCGGACGAATTGCAGCCATGCGCGCAGCAGCAGCGCGGCGCCGAACAGCGTGAAGATCGTGTTGAGCAGAAAACGGGCGATATCGCCGAACATCTTGTTGTCCTTCCTTCTGAATGCGTCCGGCACAGTGCGGACCTGGCGCCGGACTCGAACATGCGGGTCCGGCGTGCGATTGCGTCACACGAGGCCGCCGTTCACGTCCCCGATCTGCGTGAGCGACAACCTGAATACGGCAAAACAAAACAACGGCGCCGGCCGACAGCGAGCGGCGCACGGCCAGTTGCGCCGTGCGCGTGTTTGATCTTTTTCCGCGCGATCAGACTGAAACTTTGATCTCGCCGATCATCACTTGCGGATTGCCGCCGTCGTAATAATTCGGCACATCGCCCAGCAGCTGGTCGGCTACCGGATTGAACACCTGGAAAAACGCGTCAGCCGTGTCGAACAGGAAGTGTCCGACCGCGAAATACGGCGGCGGCGTTCCCGGCGGTCCGCCGCTGATCCCCGCGTCCACCGACCAGCCCTTGAGCGCCGTGCCGAACAGCTTCGCGGCCAGCGGCATGTGCGTGCCGCAGTAATAGTCCATATCGAAGTGGCCGGTCGGCCGATACGGATAGAACAGGTAGACGTTGATCATTGTGCGTTCTCGTCGGTTAGTCCCGGAGTGGAGCGCCGCGGACGTCGCGCTGCGCGCCGGTCGTCACATTACCATGGCTTACTTGGCGCCGGCACTTGCGGGTACGCGGTCCGGCGGATCGCCGAACTCGTTTTCGCGTGCTGGTCGGTCTGCGCCTTCGTTGCACGGCAACCGGCTGTCGGCCGGGGTGCCGGTTGCAAGGCCGGGCGCAACTACATCGTAGTTGCTTTTCTGCCACGAGCCACTTTTACCGCGCGCTCGCCGCGCGGGTCCGTCGCCTGCGCGGGTTGCACCGCTTTCCTCGTCGCTGGCGCGGGCGGCCTTATCCACCGGGCATCGCGGAACGTGCCTGCCAGTTTCACGCCGAACAGGTAAAGTGGATTTGACGGCCGTTGAGTGCAGATCGGCGCGGGATAACGCAGAGGAATGGCAGCAGAGGAAATCGGAGAGGCGGCGGACCGTGCCCGACGCACTGTGTTCGCTGTCGTACCGATGGTCGCTATCGGTGCCGGTTAAAAAGGTGATGGTGCAGGCGGCGCGACAGGCGCGGGCGCGAAAACTGCTGATTCGTCGCGCAAACAGTGAATGGCAATTCCCGGTCGATTTTTCAGGTTGCAGTCAGATTCCGGAGGTCGCGATGAGCATCTTTTCTTACCGAAAGCACTTGCGGTTCTTGACCCACTCTCAACGGCGCCGCTGGTGGGATCAGAAAAAACGGCTAACGCCGCGCGTGAAGATCAGCGGCGCGTATGTACCGCCGAGCGTCACCCGAGAGTTCACGTACGTGAAAGTCGGATGACGATCTGAATTGACGACAGTACCCGCGATACCTGTGCCCGGCTCGACGCCGGGCATTTTCTTTGGTGGCGCCGCAGTCGGCCGCATGCCTGCAGCGAATTTGTAATCAAAGATTACCGGCGCGGCCTGTCCCTTTGTTTGCCGACCGGTAAAGACTGTCGTTCGCGCTGCGGAACGCGTGCAAGCCCTTGATTTCCGACGGCCTGCGCCAACTTCTGAACTATGAATGGCGCGCTACATGAAACACCGCGCCAGTCTCGATTGCAATTTGCAACAAATGCATACGACGACCCTTGGTCTTTTTCGTTAGATTGGTATCGAGGATGTCGTTATGCGGTACACCGGCTTGATGTACCGCCAGGAGAGAACAAATGAAGAAGATCGTCCCGTTTGTCGTTGCCGCCGCGTTGGGGGTTGGCCTGATGTCCGCCGCGCAAGCACATGTGTCCGTGGGTATCGGTATTGGCGTGCCGGGTCCTGTCTACGCCGCACCGGCGTACTATCCGCCGCCGCCTGTTGTCTATGCACCGCCGCCTGTCGTGTACGCGCCGCCGGTCGTGGTTGGCGGCTACTACGGGTATCGCGGTTACTATCGCCCGTACGGATACCGCGGGTATTACGGACACGGTTACTACGGGCACGGCTACTACCGTCATTGACCGGAGGCGTTATTTTGAGGCGCGAGCGGACGCTGGTCCGCGCCGCGTAGTTGCGTGTAGTTGCGCGTGTAATTGCGCGCGGTTACGTGTAATGCCGCGGCGGTCGCGTGCTTCGCGCAGCCGGCCGGCGTAGCAGTGCAATAGAGCGGCGCAACACAGGTTAATCACCTGGTTGCGCCGTTATTCATTCGGCGCCGGCTTTTTGCTTTCCATGGCGACACGGAAGCTGGGAAAATGCGATTTTTCCTCACGCTTCGGAGTCTTCTGTCGATGTCATCGCTGCCCGCTCCCACCTTTGACGACGTCCTCGATGCTGCCGCGCGCATCGAGGGCATCGCGCACCGCACGCCTGTGCTCACGTCCACGACCGCCAACGAGCGCTCCGGCGCATCGCTCTTTTTCAAGTGCGAAAACTTCCAGCGCATGGGCGCGTTCAAGTTTCGCGGCGCGTTCAACGCAATCTCCCATTTCGACAGCGCGCAACGCGAGGCGGGCGTGCTGACCTACTCGTCGGGCAATCACGCGCAGGCAATCGCGCTGTCGGCGCGTCTTGCCGGCATTCACGCGACGATCGTGATGCCGCACGATGCGCCCGCCGCCAAGGTGGCCGCGACCCGGGGCTACGGCGGCGAAGTGATCACCTATGACCGCTACAAGGAAAACCGCGAGGAGATCGGCCAGCGGCTCGCGCAGGAGCGCGGCATGACGCTGATTCCGCCTTACGATCATCCGCATGTGATTGCGGGGCAGGGCACGGCGGTGAAGGAACTGATCGACGAGACCGGCCCGCTCGATCTGCTGTTTGTCTGTCTTGGCGGCGGCGGATTGATCGGCGGCAGCGCGCTGTCGGCGGCCGCGCTGAGCCCGGCGTGCCGCGTGATCGGCGTCGAGCCGGAGGCGGGCAACGACGCGCAACAGTCGCTTGCGCGCGGCGAGATCGTCACGATCGACGTGCCGCACACAATCGCGGATGGCGCGGCGTCGACGCATCTCGGCCACTACACGTTCCCGATCATCCAGCGCCACGTCGAGCAGATCGTCACGGTCAGCGACGCGCAGCTGATCGACACGATGCGCTTCTTCGCGCAGCGGATGAAGATCGTCGTCGAGCCGACCGGGTGTCTGGCGGCGGCCGCCGTGCTGAACGGCATCGTGCCGGTGCAGGGCAAACGCGTCGGCGTGGTCGTGAGCGGCGGCAACGTGGATCTCGCGCGCCTCGCGGAATTTCTGGGCTGACGCGCGCCGCCGCGCGCTCGCGTGCGGGCGAGGCGGCGGATGCTTGCGCGGTGCGTCACGCTAAACGATGCGAGGTCCGCACGCGGCGCGCGTCCGCTGCCGCAGCGCGAGCGCGTTACGCTTCGCGCGCCGCTGTTGCGCTACGGCGCGGCATGCGCGTTCGGCACAATCAGATCGTGATACCCGTTCACCATCACGCTGTACGAAAAGTACGCGAACAGGATGGCCGACAGCAGGTGGCACGCACGCAGCAGTCCCGTCCCCGCACGTTTGCGACCATGGCTCGCGAGTCCGCAGATAAATAGCGTCCACACGAGGCCGCCGGCGAAGAAACCGCCGAGGAACACCGGCGCGGTCACGGCGGAAGTCGCGCCGGCTTTCGCGATCAGCGCGCCGCCCACCGCGGCGAACCATAAAATTGCGCTCGGCGACGATACCGCCAGCAGCACGCCGCGCGCGAAATCGCGCCACGCATTCAAATGCGGTGCACGCGCATCGGCTTCCCCTTCCACCGGCGGCGCCGAGGCCGGAAACAACGCCTCGCGCGCCATTTTCCACGTCAGATAGAGCAGGATCGCCGCGCCGCCGATCCACACGACCCAACGCACCGCATCGAATTGCAGCAGCGCGGCCATGCCCGCGAGCGCGAGCGCCGCGTAGATCAGATCGCCGAAACAGGAACCGAGGCCGAGCCAGAAGCCGGGCCGGAAGCCGTGCGACAACGTCAGCGAAATGATCGCGACATTGACGAGGCCGATATCGAGGCACAACGACAGCGAGAGAAAAAAACCATCCGACAACAACGACAACGCATGCATCCGCGCGACTTCCCTGAATTCTTATAGTTGAAACGATGTGCGCGCACGCTTGAATAAACCGGACCACGCGACGAACCGTGAGCGACGCGGCCGCGGCGCTGAATGCGCGCCGCGGCCGTCCATGCTTTTACTTCCGCTGCTGCTCGACGTCAATCAAAGCTCGACGCGCTCACACCGCCATACACAGATACTTGAGCTCGACATACTCGTCGATGCCGTACTTCGAGCCTTCGCGCCCGAGTCCCGACTGCTTGACGCCGCCGAACGGCGCGACTTCGGTCGAGATGATGCCGGTATTGATGCCGACCATTCCATAGTCGAGCGCTTCGGCGACGCGCCACACGCGGCCGATATCGCGGCTGTAGAAGTAGGACGCGAGGCCGAACTCGGTATCGTTCGCGAGGCGGATCACTTCGGCTTCGTCGCGGAACCTGAACACCGCGGCGACCGGGCCGAAGGTTTCCTCGCGCGCGATCAGCATGTCGCGGGTGACTTCGGAAAGCACGGTCGGTTCGACGAAGCGGCCGGCAATCACCTTGCCGCCCGCGATGAGTTTCGCGCCTTTCGCGGTCGCATCGCTGATGTGCTGTGTGACTTTCGCGGTCGCGTCGTCGTCGATCAGCGGGCCCTGGTTCACGCCATCGTCGAAGCCGTTGCCGACCTTGATGCCGCGCGTCGCGGCGGCGAGCTTCTCGACAAAGCGGTCATACACCGATTCATGCACGTAGAAGCGGTTGGTGCAGACGCAGGTCTGCCCCGCGTTGCGGTATTTCGAAATCACCGCGCCTTCGACGGCGGCGTCGAGATCCGCATCGTCGAACACGATAAACGGCGCGTGGCCGCCGAGTTCGAGCGCGACTTTCTTCACGGTCGGCGCGCACTGCTGCATCAGGATGCGGCCGACCGGTGTCGATCCGGTAAACGACAGATGCCGGACGATATCGCTTTCGCACAGTACCTTGCCGACCGCGATCGAGTTTGCCGAATCCGCGGTGATCACGTTGAACACGCCTTTCGGAATGCCCGCGCGTTGCGCGAGTTCGGCCAGCGCGAGCGCCGAAAGCGGCGTCTGCTCAGCCGGCTTGACGACGATCGTGCAGCCCGCGGCGATGGCCGGCGCGACCTTGCGCGTGATCATCGCGATCGGGAAATTCCATGGCGTGATCGATGCGCATACGCCGATCGCCTGCTTGAGCACGACGAGCTTCTTGTCGGCCATCGGGCTCGCGACGACGTCGCCGTTCACCCGCTTCGCTTCTTCCGCGAACCATTCGATAAACGATGAGCCGTAGACCACTTCGCCGCGCGCTTCGGCAAGCGGCTTGCCTTGCTCGGCAGTCATGATCGCGGCGAGATCGTCCGCGTTCGCGACGATCAGGTCGTACCAGCGGCGCAGGATCGCCGCGCGTTCCTTGCCGGTCTTCGCGCGCCACGCGGGCAGCGCGGCATGCGCCGCGGAGATCGCGCGTTTTGCGTCGTCGGCGCCGAGGTTCGGCACGCGGGCAATTTCGCTGTTGTCGGCCGGGTCCAGCACCGCGAAGTCCTGCGTGCCGGTGCTCGCGGACCACTCGCCGCCGATATAGGCGCGCGTGCGAAACAGGCTGGTGTCTTTGAGTTGCGCGAGCCGGGTCGCGGCCGGGGTCGATGCTTGAGTCATCCGTAAACTCCTTGAGTGACGTCTTGCGGATGCGTTCCGGATGTTCTTGCAGGAAGCTCAACCGAACGCGCGATCAGGACATCCGCTGGCGCCATTCATCCTGGCGCCGGCGGATGAGGTCATAGACCTAGTGTATTCCAGAGCTGATCGATGCGTTGTTTGACGGCATTGTCCATCATGATCGGACGGCCCCACTCGCGATCGGTTTCGCCCGGCCACTTGTTGGTCGCGTCGAGTCCCATCTTCGAACCGAGGCCGGCGACCGGCGATGCGAAATCGAGGTAATCGATCGGCGTGCGATCGACGAGCACCGTGTCGCGCGACGGATCGATGCGTGTGGTAATTGCCCAGATCACTTCCTTCCAGTCGCGAATATTCACGTCCTCGTCGACCACGACGATGAACTTCGTATACATGAATTGCCGCAGGAAGCTCCAGACACCGAACATGACCCGTTTCGCATGACCGGGGTAGCTCTTCTTCATCTGCACGATCGCCATCCGGTAGCTGCATCCTTCGGGCGGCAGGTAGAAGTCCGTGATCTCGGGAAACTGCTTTTGCAGCAGCGGCACGAACACTTCGTTCAGTGCGACGCCCAGCACGGCCGGTTCGTCGGGCGGTTTGCCTGTATACGTGGAGTGATAGATCGCGTCGCGGCGCATCGTGATCCGCTCGATCGTGAAGACCGGGAACCACTCCTGTTCGTTGTAGTAGCCGGTATGGTCGCCGTACGGACCCTCGAGCGCGTGTTCGTACGCGCTTGCCGGGCCCTTCGACGGACGCGGCGGCGCGCCGGCCGGCGCCGCGTCCGGTTCGCCCTGCTGCGGGTAGATAAAGCCCTCGAGCACGATTTCGGCGCGGGCGGGCACCTGCAGCGTGTCGACACCCGGCGTCAGGCATTTCGCCAGCTCGGTACGGCTGCCGCGCAGCAGACCCGCGAACTGATATTCAGACAGCGTGTCCGGCACCGGCGTCACGGCGCCGAGCGTGGTCGCCGGGTCCGCGCCGAGCACGACGGCAACCGGATACGGCTGCCCCGGGTTGCGCAACGCGAACTCGCGGAAATCGAGCGCGCCGCCGCGATGCGCGAGCCAGCGCATGATCACCTTGTTACGGCCGATGACCTGCTGCCGGTAGATGCCGAGGTTCTGGCGCGTCTTGTTCGGCCCGCGCGTGACGGTCAGGCCCCAGGTGATCAGCGGGCCGGCGTCGCCGGGCCAGCAGGTCTGGATGGGCAGCTTCGCGAGATCGACATCGCCGCCTTCCCAGACGATCTCCTGACACGGCGGCGCGCTGACTGTCTTCGGCGCCATGTCCCAGACCGCCTTTGCGAGCGACAGCAGCTTGCCGGCGTCCTTCAGGCCTTTGGGCGGTTCCGGCTCCTTGAGCGCGGACAGGAGCCGCCCGACGTCGCGCAGCGACTCCAGCGCCGCGCGTTCGCCACCGACGCCGTCCTCGCCCGCCGTGTCGATGCCCATGCCGAGCGCGACGCGCCGCGGCGTGCCGAACAGATTGCCGAGCACGGCAAACGCGTGGCTTTGCTTCGCCTCGAACAGCAGCGCCGGGCCGCCGGCTCGCAGTACCCGGTCGCACAGTTCGGTCATTTCAAGAACAGGGGAGACGTGTTGCGCGATGCGGCGCAATTCGCCTGACGTCTCGAGACGTCCGGCGAAGTCGCGCAGGTCTTTATATTTCATCGTGTCCGGTGAGAAGGCCGATGCACGGCGCATTGAGAGGACGGGCGCCATCAGGTGCGAAACCTTCGACGCGGCCGCAGGCGAGCAGCAACAAACTGCAACAAAAAACGCAGGAACACCGCGTCCTTTGAATTGTCGATTTTACATGCGTTACTTGGCGCACGTTGAGTTACAGAAAGTCATATGGCCCGAAAGGCGCTTGCCGCGCGGTTCTTGACCGACTGAACGCTGTTCATAATTACAATTGGTTATAGATTTGGATTTTTATAGTGTTGACGATCTATAAAAGGGTGCTCTAGAATCCGCTCCATTGGTTGCAGGGCTTGATAGTTTTTACCACCGTCCCCCGGTCCTTCAGACGCAACGCGTCGCATTTGCCGCCTCCCTGCTCGGCACTGACGGTTTATGTTGTCCTCGCCAGCGCAATTCGACGCTGGTTTTTCGTGTGGGAGCCGCCGTGTTGCATGCTTTACTGCATGCGGCCGGACCGTTTTCGGGTTTTGGGCTCCCAGGACGGTATTTTTTGCCGTTCCTCGCTGCATTCCCGACGCCGCAGCCGCCTTAACCAGAGCGCGCGACGTCTTGATTCTGCGTACAAAGTGGTCGAAGCCGGTTCATCGGCGGGGTGCGCAGACTCATGCAACATGGGAGATCCGAATGAACGCCTGGTTATCGTGGCGTCCCGATGAGCGAGCCGCACAAGCTGTGCGCGCTGTTTTACGTCGCGGGACCCGTATGAGTCATCATCTTTTCAGCATGGTGGGCGGTGTCGCGGTATTGCTGGCGCTCGCACTGTGGCTGATGCCGACGTGGCGCGGCACGCTCGCCGCGAAGCTGATGCCGGTATTGTCCGCTGCAGTGCAGGCGGGCCCGGCGCGGCTGCTGCAGGGCAATCCGCTGCCGTCCTTTGCGCCGCCCGGCGCCCATAGCGGCGCACCGGCCGACGACACCCTGTCGAGCGACACGAACGGGAACGGCGCCGAGTCGCAGGCGGTCACGCTGACCGGCGTGAACGGCTTCGACAACGCGCTCGACCTGGGCACGGGTCTGAACAACGGGTCGAATCCCGGTGGCGGCGCGGGTTCTTCTTCGGCGCTCAACGGGCTCGATCCGCGCACGCTGCCGAGCGTCGGCTCGTTGGCCCGGCTGATTCCGGCGCAACGCGTGAGTGCCGATGCGCGCGATGACCGCGTGCTCGTGTCGTCGCGTGAGCAGGATCTGGTCGCAACGTTTCTTGCACGGCGCTATCGCGTCGCCCAGGAGCCGGTCAGCGAACTCGTGAAGGCCGCCTTCGATACGGGTCGCGAGGTCGGTCTGGACCCGCTGCTGCTGCTGGCGGTGATGGCGATCGAGTCGGGCTTCAATCCGTACGCGGAAAGCGGCGTCGGTGCAAAAGGCCTGATGCAGGTGATGTCCACCGTCCATTCGGACAAATTCCGCTACTTCGGCGGCCAGAGCGCGGCGCTCGAGCCGCTTCCGAACATCAAGGTCGGCGCGCTGGTGCTGAAAGATTGCATTGCGCGCGGCGGTTCGCTGCCGGGCGGTCTGCGTCTCTATGTCGGTTCGTCGACGCAGGACGACGGCGGCTACGGCGCGAAAGTGATGGCCGAGCGCGGGCGTCTGCGCGACGTCGCACGCGGCCGCAAGGTGCCGATCAATGCGCCGCAGGCGCCCGCCACGGTGACGGCGTCCGCGCCGGCGCAGACCGCTGCCACGAACAACGGCGGCAACAAGCGCGTGCAGGTGACGCTCGACGGCGGCCACGCGCTCGCCGCGACGAAGACGACGGGCGCGGCGAGCGGCGCGCCGGCACAGGATGATGCGAGCGCCCCGCAAAAGCACGTCAACCCGTCGGAGCAATTGGGCGCCTGATTGGCTCGAACGCATCGTTGAAAAAGCCCCTGTCGGTCGGTGACTGACAGGGGCTTTTTCACGTCTTGTGCAGGCGGCGAAAAATCGCCGCGAAACACGACGCAGACGCGCGACTCAGACCTGGGCCAAAGGAAGCCCTGCAAGCCTTTCGAGCACGACCTTTTTCATCGTGGGCGGCGTGGGAAGCTGATCCAGCACCTGAGGCCATGTCGAGCGCGCCGCCGCTACCGCCGATCTCACCGCGGCGGTCACGATCCGCTCGGCAATACCGCTCGCGCGCGCCATCATCTTATAGTCGTCGAGTGTTTGCGCGCGTTGCATCCTGTCGATCGCGAGGTTGGTTCCATATCCGGCGAAGCCCGGCAGCGACGCCACGCAGACGATGTCGTACGCGGGCGTCAGTTGCGGAAACTTTCCGTCGACGTAGAGCACGGAAAAGTTCTTCAGGTGCGCGTCGCTGTTTCCGATCAGCGTATTGACGGCCTGACGGATGAAGAACTGTCGCACGTCTTCGACGCCCTTGGGACTCAGCCGATCGAGCAGTCTGACCAAGGTCTGAAAGTGCTCGACCTTGCCGTACTTCGCGCGCGGCATCCGGCCGAGCACCTGGCAGGCATCCTCCGCGTGCACGCGGACGTTGTCGACGCGGTCATAGCGCTGCACGGCCAGAAATGATCGCGCGGTACCCGCTGCTTCGACGACGCCGGGTATGTCGAGCGCGGCGGTCGGCATCGGCTCACATTCCGCCACGTCGACGCCTGCGGCTTTCGCTAGCTGCATCGCGGCGTACTCGTTGAAGATCTGCGTATCGTCGTTGCGCGCGGGCAGCTTCGCAATGATGTCCGACAGCTTGCCGTGCGCCGGCATCGTGTAGCGCCTGCCTTTTCTCACCGTTGAAAGCGCGAGCTTGTTCTGCACACCTGATACCGACGCGGCGCCCTCCGTGGCGCCCTCAATGACCGCCGCTTCGAGATTGTCTGCGCCGCCGGTGGCGCCGAACGTCCTCGCGTACTCCGGAATAGCGTGAGGGTCGGCGGGCGGCGTAACGACGACCGCTCCGGGAAGGTCGGCTCCCGCGGCCGCGAGCACACCGAAGTCGTCGCGGTCTTCGGGGTTATGTCGCGTGTGCTCGAGGCGTTGACGCAGCTCGCTTTCGGGCAGGAGCCCCGCGAAGAACGGCGGAAGCTGTCCACCGGTGTTGTATAGGGCAGGGTGAAACGAGTTGGCGAAGATAGCGGCAGCCACTTCGGGCGCGCCCGGAATCGACATCGACAGACTCAAGGTCGGTTGTCCCGACGCGGCCTTGAATCGCTCGGACGGGACGAACCGGCAATTGCCTTCGAGCTCGCAAAGGTAGCCGGACAGCTCGCCATATAGATGGACTTCCAGATATCGCGGGTGCGGGCCGTCGCTCATTGCTTCGCCTCGAGGAACAATTCGACGGCGCTTTTCGCCGCGCGGTCAGGCCCGGTGTCGCGTCCTTCCAGTATTTGCTGGACGGCTGCGAGATGTTCCTTCGGGATCAACACCCATGCGGCATCGAGCGCACTGGCGATGGCGTCAAGGGTCGAGCCGCGCGTGTCGTGCTTGCCGGACAGGGTTGTCACAAGATTGGGGCGCGCCATGCCGACGAGTGCCGCAAGGCGCGCCGCCGGCGTATTGCGTTGCGCGATACGCTGCTTAAGCTGGCTCAGGAAGGACATGATATTTCATACTATTCGCCAAGTTTGTTTAACAGATTATACACTCCTCGAGCGAAGTGATCCCGCGTCGTCTGTATGGTATGTCATAAAAAACGCGAATCTGTATGAAATATCAATCGGGACGGATTGGAGGCGCCGGTTTCAGTTGTCTCCACGAAAAAAGCCCCCTTCAGGTCATTGACGACCACAGGGGGCTTCTGTGAAGCCATTCCACCACCAATCTGCGCACCGCGCGCCGTTCTCACCGCCCAAACAATTTACGCAACCGCTGCACCGCCTCCTCGAGCCTCGGATACGCGGTCGCATACGACACCCGCACATACTGATGCGGCGCCGCGGTGCCGAAATCCATCCCGGGCACCATCACGACGCCCGCGTCGTGCAGCATCGCGTTCGCCAGCGCGGTGCTGTCGCCGCCCGCCGCATGCGGTACGTTCAGACAATCCGCGTACACATAGAACGCGCCGTCCGGCATCACCGGCACCGCAAAGCCGAGCGATTCGAGCGCCGGCACGATAAAGTCGCGCCGGCGTTTGAACTCGAGCCGGCGCAGGTCGTAAATTGCCAGCGTCGCGGGTTCGAAGCACGCGAGCGCCGCGCGCTGCGCGAGCGCCGACGCGCAGATAAACAGGTTTTGCGCCAGTTTTTCGAACGCGCTGACAAGCGACGGCGGCACGACCAGCCAGCCCAGGCGCCAGCCGGTCATGTTGAAGTACTTCGAGAAGCTGTTGACGGTGATCACGTCGTCGCCGAGCGATACCGCGGAGACCGGCGGCGCGTCGTAGCTGAGCCCCTGATAGATCTCGTCGACGACGGTAAAGCCGCCGCGGGCCCGCACCGTTTCGACGATGCGCTTCAACTCGTCCGGCGCGATCGACGTGCCGGTCGGATTGGACGGCGATGCGAGCAGTACGCCGCGGGTGCGCGCGCTCCACAGCCGTTCGACATCGTCGGCGGTCAACTGGAAACGCTCGGCGGGACCGCTTGGCACCATCACCGGCTTGCCTTCGGCCGCGATGACGAAGTGCCGGTTGCACGGATAGCACGGGTCGGGCATCAGCACTTCGTCGTCGCGATCGACGAGCGCCGTGCACGCAAGCAGCAGTGCGGCGGATGCGCCCGCCGTGATGACGATTCGCGACGAATCGACGTCGATGCCATACGCGTGCGCGTAGTGGCCGGCAATCGCGTCGCGCAGCGCATCGATGCCGACCGCGCTCGTGTAATGCATGTCGCCGCGGCGCAGCGCGTCTGCCGCCGCGTCGAGCACCGGTTGCGGCGCGGTGAAATCGGGCTGGCCGATGCTCATGTGAATGACGTCGCGGCCGGCGCGCTCGAGCAGCGCGGCTTCCTTCATCATCTCCATCACATGGAACGGCGCAATCGCGTCGACGCGAGCGGCCAGACGCATCAAGGATTCGCTCACGCGGGTCATTCGTCGAGTCCAGTTCTAAACATGCTGCGCACGGCGCGCGTGCCGTGCCCGCGGGCTTAGCGCTTGCGCGCGGCGGCCTGCGTTTCGGCCTCGCGCAACTGCGCGGACAGTTTGTCGAGCACGCCGTTCACGTACTTGTAGCCATCCGAGCCGCCGAATGTCTTCGCGAGCTCGACCGCTTCGTTGATCACGACGCGATATGGAATATCGAGGTGGTGCTTGAGCTCATACGCGGCGACCAGCAGCACCGACCGCTCGACCGGCGACAGCTGATCGAGCGGCCGGTCGAGGCACGGCGCGATCGCGGCGGACAGTTCGTCGCCTTCGCGAATCACGCCATGCAGCAGCGCCTCCAGATGCTCGTGATCGGCCTTGTCATAGCCCTGCGCGCCGCGCAACTGGGTATCGACCTCACCGGCGGGCGCACCCGACAGCAGCCACTGATACAGCCCCTGCGTGGCCAGTTCGCGCGAACGTCGGCGTGCGCTCTTCATGCCCGTTCCTCTTCGTCACCCTCGTCTTCGTCTTCTTCGTCGTCATCGGTGTCGAGCTGCTCGAGCGCGACCGCGAGGTTCGCCATTTCGACGGCGACGCGCGCCGCGTCGCGGCCTTTTTCGGTCATTCGCGCGACAGCCTGTTCGTCGGTGTCGGTGGTCAGCACCGCGTTCGCGATCGGTACGCCGAAGTCGAGGCCGACGCGCGTGATGCCCGCGCCGTTTTCGTTCGACACGAGCTCGAAGTGATACGTCTCGCCGCGAATCACCGCGCCGACCGCGATCAGCGCGTCGAAGTGGCCGCTTTCCGCGAGCTTTTGCAGCGCGAGCGGAATTTCCAGCGCGCCCGGCACGGTGACGAGCAGCACGTCTTCGCCGGTGACGCCGAGGCGCTCGAGTTCTTCGATGCAGGCATCCGCGAGGCCGTTGCACACGGGTTCGTTAAAGCGCGACTGCACGATGCCGATGCGCAGCCCGTCGCCATCGAGATTCGGTTGGTATTGTCCGATTTCCATATCAGGTCCGTGAAGTGAAGGGTGGGCGCAGTATCCTGCATGCGCGGGTCATTGCGGTGGTCAACGGCTCATGGACACGGCTTTTCGGCTGCGAGGCCCGGCATGCGCACGAAGCCGGTGACTTCGAGCCCATAGCCTGACATGCTGCCGAGTTTGCGTGGATTCGACAGCACCTGCATTTTCCCCACGCCCAGTTCGCGCAGGATCTGCGCGCCGATTCCGTAGGTTTTGAAGTCGACCGGGCGGCGCTTGAGCGCCTCCGCTTTCTCCTGCTGGTCGAACGCCTTGAACAGGTCGACCAGATGTTCTTTCGAGTCGCCGCAGTTCAGCATGACGATCACGCCGAGGTCGCGCGCGGCGATTTCCTGCATCGCCGCGTCGAGCGTCCACGAGTGCGTGCACGACGTGCCGACCTCCAGCAGATCGAGCACCGACAGCGGCTCGTGCACGCGCACCGGCGTGTCGCGCTCCGGCGCCGGCGTGCCGCGCACCAGCGCGATATGCGGCTGGCCGCTCGGCTGATCGAGATACATCACCGCGCGAAACGCGCCGTGCGCGGTTTGCATCGTGCGTTCGGCGACGCGCTCGACGATCGATTCGGTGCGGCTGCGATAGTGGATCAGATCGGCGATCGTGCCGATTTTCAGGCCGTGCTCGCGTGCGAATTCGACGAGATCGGGCAGGCGCGCCATCGTGCCGTCGTCCTTGATGATCTCGCAGATCACCGCGGCCGGCGTCAGACCGGCGAGCGCGGTGAGGTCGCAGCCGGCTTCGGTGTGGCCTGCGCGCACCAGCACGCCGCCCGGCTGCGCCATGATCGGAAACACGTGGCCCGGCTGCACGATGTGCTCGGCGCGCGCGTCGTGCGCGACCGCGGCGGCGATCGTGCGCGCGCGGTCCGCCGCCGAGATGCCGGTGGTGACACCCGAGGCCGCCTCGATGCTGACGGTAAACGCGGTGCCGTACTGGGTGCCGTTGCGGTACGTCATGAGCGGCAGGTTCAACTGCTGGCAGCGTTCCTGCGTGAGCGTGAGGCAGATCAGGCCGCGCCCGTAGCGGGCCATGAAGTTGATCGCTTCCGGCGTGATGAATTCCGCGGCGATGACGAGGTCGCCCTCGTTTTCGCGGTCTTCTTCGTCGACGAGAATCACCATCCGGCCGGCTTTCAGTTCGGCGATGATCTCGGGGGTGGAGGCGAGCGTCATGGTGGCGAGAGAGTCAGGAAAGCGCGTATTTTACGCCACGCGGCCCGCCAGGTCCCTCGTGCGGATCGAAAAAGGCTGTCCCCGTGCGCCGCGGCGCAACGGGGTCATGCCTGCCCGTCTACTCAGAAGTAGTGGGTGACGCCCAACATCACGCCGGTCTGGTTGTGGTCGGCGACGACATCGGTGTCGTAGCCATTCAGACCGAGGTTCGAGCCGTGGCTGTTCTTCACGTAGCCGAGTTCCGAATACAGCACGGTGCGCTTGGATAGCGAATACTTGGCGGTTGCCGCGAGGTAGATCGGCCGCTGGCCCGCGGACGTGATATCAGTCCAGAAGACGGCGCCGGCCACCGTCAGCGGGGCGATGACGCGATACGACACACCGCCCCAGAACTCATCCGCATGCCCCTGTGTGGTGGGGTCGAGCGGCAGCGTGCTGCTGAGCCAGCGGTAGCCGACGAATCCTTTGGCCTTGCCGATCTGGTACGTCGCCGCGGCCGCGAGATGCTGCTCCTTCTCCGACTGCGTGAGCACCGACGTGCCGTTGCGCAGGTCGTAGACCACCATCGCCGAGAACGGCCCGCTCGCATACTGAACGGCCGCGCCGATTTCGCGCCCCACCTTGAATGCGCCGGGCACCTCGCCGCCGTTCTCGATCGTCGCATCGAAGCCGGTGCTGTACAGCGCCTCGTAGCTCACCGGGCCGACACGGCCCTTGTATTTGACCGAGTTGTCGGCCCGGCCCGTGAACTGCCCGTCGGTCTGTTTCAGGCCGTAGATGTTGTACGCGAGCGGGTCGTACGCCACTGAAAAGTCGTACATCGGAACCCGTTGCCGGCCGAACGTGAGCGCCCCGTAGCGGCTGCTCAGCCCGACGTACGCTTGCCGGCCGAACAGCCGCCCGCTTTGCTGCGACTTGCCGCTGGTGAGGTCGATGCCGCCCTCGAGCTGGAAGATCGCCTTCAGGCCGCCGCCGAGGTCCTCCGATCCCTTCAGGCCGATCCGGCTGCTCTTGGCGCCGCCCGATTCCTCGCGCAGCAGATTGGACGCTTTGCCTTGGGCATTGGGCGCGCCGGTGAGAAATTCGATGCCGGCATCGGCAATTCCGTATAGCGTCACGCTCGATTGTGCGTAAGCGCCGACGCTCACCGATGCTGAAAAAACGCCGAACAGAAGCGGTTTCATGATGGTCGCACTCTTTCTGGTACTCATTTTCGTCTCCTCTAATTAACGGTCAGCGGTCTGCCTCGCGGTATGTCCGGATCGGCGCCGATCACGCGACGGATCGACGTCGTTTATCTGAAGGCGCCGGCCCGTTTCGATGAAATCAACAGGCGTGCGCGGTCCTTCGCGCGCGCTCGCACGTCGCGCGGGACTCGTGAACGCAGTGCCGCGCATCTGCGTTCACGACTTCGGTATGGCGGATGGAGGTGAGCTAGCGGGACGGCGCGGGCGCGATGTCCGGTTCGGGCGCCGTCACTCTCTGATGGGCGTTGCCGGTGGAGGGTGGTTCGTCGTCGAGCCGGATCTTCATCGTGAACAGCGGGCCGAGCAGCAATACGATGATGGACGCGGCGAATGCGACCACCCAGCGGCCGTGCGAAATGTCGAGCAGCATGCCGACGACGATCGGCGACACCGCGCCTGCGAGCGCCATGCCGGTGAACGTGCACGCGCTCGAGGTGGCCGAGTGTTCGCGCGAGACCTCCGTGCCGACGACCCACAGCGGCGAATCGGCGAGTTCCGAGCAGAAGAAGGCGAGGCCGAGGCAGATCGAACTGATCGTGATGTCGCGTGTGAAGAGCAGCGGCACCAGGAAGACGATCGATGAAAGAAAGCCGCAGACGATCATCTCGCGCCGCGCGCGCAGCCGGTTGCCGGTGCACCTGAAGCGCCAGTCGGTCAGCATGCCGCCCGCGGCGGTGCCGAGCGAACCGCCGAGCAGCACGAGCGCGGAGAAGATCGCGTTGTGCGAGAGTTTCATGCCGTAACGCTGCGAGAAGAACGACGGAATCCAGTTCAGGAAGAACCACAGCACCCAGCCGTGACAGAAGCATGCGGCGGTCGCAGGCCACACGCGGCGGATCATGTCGGGCCAGTTGACCGGCGTGCGGGCCGGCGCGGGCGCGCTCGGCTGTCTGACGGGTTCGCCTTCGCGATGTTTCTTTGCCTCGTTGAGGCCCAGATACATCACGACCATATAGACGAGCGTGACGCCGCCGAGAATGATGAACGTGAGCCGCCACGAAAACGACACGATCAGCGCGGTGACGATCAGCGGAGCCAGCGCGTTCGCGATGCGGCCGGTTGCGTGCATCACGCCTTGCGCGGCGCCGCGGCGGTCTTCGGGAATCACGCGGGCGATCATCCGCGCCGCGGTCGGGTAGATCGGCGCTTCGCCGATGCCGACGAAAAACCGTGCGGCCACCAACGCGAACAGGCTGCCGACGAGGCCGGTGACGATCGTCGCGATTGCCCACAGCGAGCCGTACAGCAACAGGCCCTTGCGGGAACCGATGCGGTCGCTGTGCCACCCGCCCGGAATCATGAAGCAGCTATAAGCGAGCGCGAAAGCGGAAAAGATAAAACCGAGGTGGGTGTTGCTGAAACCCAGCTCTTTGCTCATCACCGGCGCGGCGACCGAAATATTCGTGCGATCGACGTACATGATGAAGGCCATGATGCAAAGCAGGACGAACGTGATCCTTGCCCTGCTTCGCGGCTGCGAAGGGGACATGTCTTCCTCCATTTTCTTATAAGGCGGTCGGCTGACGCGGCGCCGTCGCGTGATGCAACAGGCGGTTCGGCGTCGCGCGGGTGCTGCTGCGAGAGGTTGGGTGACGGCGGGCCGACCGCTATGGCCGGAAGAAGCTGCTCAACGCTTCATAGGTTTCATCGGGGCACTCTTCCTGCAGGTAGTGGCCCGACGGCACGGTCGCGGTTTTCACGATGTTCGTCGCATAGCGGCTCCACACTTGCGCCGCATCGTGATTGCGACCGACGCCGCCTTTCGCGCCCCATAGAATGAGCGACGGCGTGCTCACGCGCTTACCTGCGTCGAAGTCGGCGGTGTCCATGTCGAGGTCGACGCCGAAGGTCGCGCGGTAGTCCTCGCACATCGCATGAATCACCTCCGGGTTCCTGATACAGCGGATGTAATCCTGCAGCGCTTCGGGGCCGAAGAAGCTCGTGCCCTGATCGGTCTTGGACAGCTTGCGGCGGATAAAGAACTCAGGGTCCGCGCCCATCATCGTTTCCGGCGTCGGGTAGTCCTGGACCATGAAGAACCAGTGCCACGAGAACTTGCCCCACTGGCGCGTCACATTGTTCAGCAGATGGTGTTGCGGCAGCATGTCCATAAAGCCGGCCTTCAGCACCTTGGCCGAATGATCGAGGCACATCCGGTGCAGCACGCGCGCGCCGCGATCGTGACCGGCCGCGTAGAACTTCGTAAAGCCGAGCGTCTCCATCACCTCGACCTGGTCCTGCGCCATCGCGCGGAACGAGTAGTTCGAGTGATCGCCGCCGCCGGGCGGCTTCGAGCTGTCGCCATAGCCGCGCAGGTCGGTGCACACCACCGTGAATTCCTTCGCGAGGCGCGGCGCAATCTTGTGCCATGACAGATGGTTGAACGGGTTGCCGTGCATCAGCAACAGCGGCGGGCCTTCGCCGCCTTTGACCGTGACGATCTCGGCGCCGCTCGTTTTAATGGTGGTTTTAGTGAAATTCTCAAACATGGGCATGGCTGGCTCCAGACTATTGCGTGTCTTCCTGTTGCAGATCCGCTGCGCGCGCCGTCTCCAGGCGGCGCAGCGGTGTTCGATGCGGGCTGACGCTGATCGATGCGCGAGGTTGCCGGGCGCCGCGAATACTGCGCTGCGTGCTCGCGCGCGGCGCCGGCTGTTTCAGTGCGCGACGGCTTCGCGCGCGGCTTTGCGGGCGGTGGCGGTGCGCGTCGCGACGTCGAAGGCGGCGGCGGTCGCGCCGACGTCCGCGCTGCCTTGACCCACGATGTCGTAGGCGACGCCATGCGCGGGCGTCGCATAGACGGTCTTCAGGCCGCCCGTCAGCGTGACGCCCTGTGAAAAGCCGAGCAGCTTGGTCGCGATTTGCCCCTGGTCGTGGTACATGATCACGACCGCGTCGAAGTCGCCGCGGCGTGCCTTGATAAATACGGTGTCCGACGGAAACGGGCCTTCGCTTGCGAGACCCCTGGCGCGCAGCGCCTCGAGCGTCGGGCGAATGATCTTGATCTCTTCATCGCCGAACAGGCCGTTCTCGCCGCCATGCGGATTGAGCGCGGCGACGCCGATACGCGGCGCGGTCTTGCCGAATGCGCGCATCGTGTCGTGCGCGAGCGTGAGCGCGCCTTCGATGCGATCCGGCTTGACCATGTCGACGGCCTGGCGCAGTGCGACGTGCGAGGTCACGCGGAAGGTCGAGAACTGCGGAATGATGTTGACTTCGCCGAAGTAGCCTTCGTGCTTTGTCCATGCGGCGAACATCTGATGCTCGTCGTGGAAGTTCCAGCCGCCGCGATGCAGCGCGGCCTTGTTCAGCGGCGCAAAGCAGATGCCGTCGAGTTCGCCTGCGAGCGCGAGGTCCGTCATGTATTTGAGCGTTTCGCCGGTGAGGCGGCCTGATTCGGCATTCAACTCGCCGCGCGGGTAGAGCGCCGGATCGACGTTGTGCAGGTCGATCAGCGGCACCGCGGCCGCATCGTGCGCCGCGTCCTTCAGGCTGGCGATCTTCGCGTACGGAATGCGCTGGCCGGCGTCCTTCATGCCGAGTTCGAGCACGCGCTCGTCGCCGATGATCACGACATTCGCCTTTTTACGCGTCTCGGGCAGCGACAGCAGTTTGACGACCAGCTCCGGGCCGATCCCGGTGACGTCGCCGAGCATCAAGCCAATCAGAGGTTTCATTGCGGTGTTCTCCATGTGGTTTCTAGCAGGTAGACAGCGGGCTGCCGCTCAGGTGACTCACGTCGCGTTTTCCGGCAACGGCAGCACGATCGCCCACGGGTTTTCCGCGCGATGGCGCTTTTCGAACGCTTCGATTTGCGGCAGCAGTTTCAGCGATGCGCCGAGCACGTCGAGGCCTTCGAGGAACATCTGCCGGTGGCGCTCGTCCATCCGGAACGCGTAGGTGCGGCTCGACGCGGTGCGCACGCGTTGCGCGGCGACGTCGATCTCGATGCGGCTCGCCGCCGGGTTCGACACTTCAACCGTGATCTCGTCGATCTCTTGCGGCTGCAGCACGATCGCCAGCAGCCGGTTGTTCGCCGCGTTGTAGTAGAAGATCTCGCCGTAGCTCGGTGCGAGCACCGCTTCGATACCGCTTTGCAGCAGGCCCCACACCGCGTGCTCGCGGCTCGAGCCGCAGCCGAAGTTCGGGCCGCCGATCAGCACCTTCGCGCCGCTGTACGCGGGCGTGTTCAGCACGAAATCGGCACGCTTGCTGCCGTCCGGATGAAAACGCAGGTCGTACAGCAGGCCCGCGGCGAGGCCGGATTTATCGGTGCCGAGCAGAAACTGCTTCGGCATGATCTGGTCGGTGTCGAGATTCGCGATCGGCAACGGCGCCGCGACGCCCTCTATGCGCGAGAAATCAGGCATCGTGGTGCTCCCAGTTGCGGATATCGGTGATGCGGCCGGAAATTGCCGCGGCGGCCGCCATCGCGGGACTCATCAGATGCGTGCGGCTGTCGCGGCCCTGGCGGCCTTCGAAGTTGCGGTTGGTGGTCGACGCGCAGCGTTCGCCGGGGCGCAATACATCGTCGTTCATCGCGAGGCACATCGAACAGCCGGGCTGGCGCCATTCGAAGCCCGCCTTGATAAAGACTTCGGACAAGCCTTCCCGTTCCGCCTGCTGACGCACCGCGCCCGAGCCCGGCACGATCATCGCGCGCACGTTCGGCGCGACATGCATGCCTTCGCGCAGCATCGCGGCGACCGCGCGCAAATCTTCGATGCGGCCGTTCGTGCACGAGCCGATAAAGACGCGGTCGATCGGCGTGCCTTCGATGCGCGCGCCCGCCGCGAGACCGATGTAGTCGAGCGCCCGCGCGGTGGCCGCGCTTTGGATGTGATCGACGCCGTCGGCCGGTGCGGGAATCACGCCGTCGACCGGTATCGCCTGGTCGGGGCTCGTGCCCCACGTCACATACGGCGCGACCTCGGCGGCGGCGATCGTGATGGTGCTGTCGAACCGCGCGTCCGGGTCCGTGCGCAGCGTGCGCCATGTCGCGATCGCGTTTTCCATGTGCGCTTCGCTCAGATTGCCGCGATGCGCGCGCAGATACGCGAAGGTGATGTCGTCCGGTTCGACCAGCGAGGCGCGTGCGCCGGCTTCGACGGTCATATTGCATAACGTCATGCGCGCTTCGATCGACATCGCGCGAATCGCGGCGCCGGTGTACTCCACCGCGTAGCCGCGCGCGCCTTGCGCACTGATCTTCGCGATCACGCGCAGCACAAGGTCTTTCGAGGTCGTGCCGGCAGGCAGATCGCCGTCAATATGAATTCGCATCGTGCGCGCGAGGCGGTACGACAGCGTCTGCGTTGCGAGCACATGTTCGATTTCCGATGTGCCGATGCCGAAGCCGAGTGCGCCGAACGCGCCGTAGGTGGTGGTGTGGCTGTCGCCGCACAGCACTACCATGCCTGGGCGGATCAGTCCGGATTCGGGCGCGACGACGTGCTCGATGCCTTGTAACGGATCGTTCACGTCGAACAGTTTGATGCCGTAGCGCGTGCAGTTGCGCGTGAAGTTCGCGGCCTGGCGCGCGGCCGCATCGATGGCGATCACACGCTTGCCGACCGGATCCGGTTTGGTGGGAATCACGTGATCGACGACGCTCATCTGCTGCTGCGGCCGCAGTACGCCGACACCGCGCTCGACGAGGCCGTTGAACGCCTGCGGGCTGGTGTATTCATTCATGATGTGCAGGTCCGCGTAAAGCAGGACGTGCTCCGCGTCGAGGCGGGTCACGGTGTGCGACTCGACGAGCTTCTGATACAACGTGCGCGGCACATCTCCTCCGATGGTGTGGGGCCGAGAGTCGAGAGGGGGATAGGTCGACGAGGCTGGAAGAATTCCCGAAAGATCAGACAGCTTCGTTACGGGAACAGTCTATAGAGATGGTTGGTGCATATAATGCATTCTCTTTTAATCTATTTTTAACTTCGTTTTATAAGTGGGCGGCAGCGGAGGCCGGCACGTGGACACCATTTCCGATCTCGCGTTTTTCGTGCAGCTCGTCAAGCACGGCAGCCTGTCCGCGCTTGCGCGCGAACTCGGCGTGACGCCGCCCGCGGTCACCGCGCGGCTCGCACGAATGGAAGCGCGTCTGGGCGTGCGCCTGCTGAATCGCACGACGCGACGCATCAGCGTCACGCAGGAAGGCGAGCTGTATCTGTCGCATGGTTCGCGGCTGCTGCTCGAATTCGAGGAACTCGACCGGATGGTGTCGAGCGCGCGCGCGGTGCCGAAGGGGCTGCTGCGCGTGAATGCGACCTTCGGCTTCGGACGGCGTCATATCGCGCCCGCGGTGTCCGCGTTTGCGCGGCGTTACGCGGAAGTCGAAGTGCAATTGACGCTCACCGATCGGTCGATCCGTCTCGCGGACGAGGCGTACGACGTCGGCATCTGGTTCGGCGACGTGCCCGACTCGCGGCTCGTTGCGCGCAGGATCGCGCCGAACCGGCGCTTCCTGTGCGCATCGCCGGCGTATCTCGAGCGGGCCGGCCTGCCGCTCGCGCCGCGCGATCTGCACGCGCATCAGTGCATCGTGCTGCGCGAAAACGACGCCGCCTATGGCACATGGCATCTGACGCGCGGCCGCAAGCAGGAAACCATCAAAGTGCGCGGTGCGCTGAGCAGCAACGACGGCGAGACCGCATTGGTCTGGGCGCTGGACGGTCATGGCGTGCTGATGCGCTCGGAGTGGGACGTCTATCCGCATTTGCGCTCGGGCGCGTTGCAAGTGGTGCTGCCGGACTGGTCGCTGCCGGGCGCCGATGTGCACGCGGTGTACGGCGAGCGGCTCAACGTGTCCGCGAAGGTCGGCGCGTTCGTCGATTTTCTGGCTGAATGGTTCGGTCATGCCGCGGGGCAGACGGCGGATATCCGGACCTGGATGGCGCGGGGCGATTGAACCGTAGACCGGCGGCAGCCCGCTTACCGGCGGCCAGGATACGAATGCGTTTACGGCGGCCTTTCCGCTTTTTTCGCGACCCGTAAGCCCCTGTCATCTTCTATAACCTACGACGCGCGCCGGTCACCTACCATCGCGGTTCGTCTCGAATGGGCCATGGCTTCGACGCGTGATTGCCGCATGCGAATGATGCGGATCGCGGGCGAATCGATCGGGCCAGGACCGGTGACGGCACCGACTGACGAACAGGCCTGCGTGCACGTCGCGCGCGATAAACGGGGTGGAGGATGACGGTCGATCAGACGCTGGCGACAGCGAAGGAGCGGCATCTCGCCGGCGATTTGCCCGCCGCGCGTGCGCTTTATCAGCATGGGCTCGTGAGCCGGCCGGACGACGTGGATATCCTGCTGCGTCTGGGCATACTCGAACTGCAATGCGGCGCGTACGATGCCGCGCTTGCGTGCCTCGACGATGCAATCGCACGCGCGCCCGATGTCGCGCGCCTGCATTTCGCGCGCGGCCATGCGCTCGCGGCCGCGCAACGCTTTGCCGATGCACTGCGTGCATACGAGCGCGTGCTGGCGCTCGACGCGCCGTCCGCCGATCTGCTGCTCGCAATCGGCAATGCGTTGCAGTCGCTGGCGGACTATCCTCGCGCGATCGACGCTTATACACGCGCGGTCGAACTCGAACCGGCGCACGTCGATGCATTCATCAACCTCGGCAATTGCTACAAGCAGCAAGATGCGCACGACGCCGCGGAAAACGCCTACCGCCGCGCGCTCGAGATCCAGCCGCACAACGCAAACGCGCTGACCAACCTCGGCGCGCTGTTGCAGATACGCGGACGCGTCGACACCGCCATTCCACTGCTCGACGCAGCCGTGCGCGCGGCGCCCGCTTCACCCTATGCGTTACTGAATCTCGGCGTCGCGCTGCTCGAGCGCCGCGATTTCACGACGGCCGCCGCGCTGCTTGCGCGCGTGCTGGAACTCGATGCCGATTTTCCCGAAGCCGCCTATAACCTCGGCATCGCGCTGCACGCACTCGGCAAAACACATGAGGCGTCGGGATGCTACCAACGCGCGGTCGCGCGCGACCCCGCCCATGCGGATGCGTATAACAATCTCGGCAACGTGCTCAAGGAACTGAACGACACGGCAGGCGCCGCCGCTGCATTCGACCAGGCAATCGCGCTGCGCCCGGACCTGGTTGCCGCGCATAACAACGCGGCTATGCTGATGCGCACGCTTGGCCGCATCGATGAAGCCGAAACGCGTTTGCAGCGCGCACTCGAGATCGATCCGCATCACTCGGTCACGTACAACAATCTCGCGACAGTATTGAAGGACGCAGGTCGTATCGATGATGGCATCGCATGCTATCGCGAAGCGCTGCGCTGCGATCCGGAGAATGTCGTCGCGCACAGCAATCTCGCGTATTCGCTGACCTTCAGCGCCGAAGATGCGCAGACGCCGCTCGACGAATGCCGCCGCTGGTCCGCGCGACACGAAGCGCGCTACCGCGAAGCGCGCCGGCCGCACGCGCAGCCCGGTCTGCACGACCGCACGCGGCGTCTGCGTATCGGCTATGTGTCGCCGGATTTCCGCAACCATTGCCAGGCGCTTTTCATGATGCCGCTGCTGTCGCATCACGATCATGCGCGCTTCGAAATCTACTGCTACGCAAGCGTCGCGCGTCCCGACGACATCACGACGCGTCTGGCGAGCCATGCCGACGGTTGGCGCGACGTACGCGCGCTCGACGACGAGCGGCTCGCACAACAGATTCGCGACGACCGCATCGATATTCTGGTCGATCTGACGATGCATATGGCGGATGCGCGTCCGTTGCTGTTTGCGCGCAAGCCGGCACCGGTGCAGATTGCGTGGCTCGCGTATCCGGGTACGACCGGCATCGGCGCGATCGACTACCGGTTGACCGACCCATGGCTCGACCCGCCCGGCACCGATCATCACTACAGCGAGCAGTCGATCCGTCTCGCGGATTCGTTCTGGTGCTACGACCCGCTGATCGATGCAAGCGACGCAAGCGCTGGGTCATTGGCCGTCGACGCACTCCCTATGCTGCAAAACGGCTACGTCACGTTCGGCTGCCTCAACAACCCATGCAAGCTCACCGACCATGCACTGCAACTGTGGCGCGGCGTACTGCACGAAACCGGCGACGCGCGCCTGCTCCTGATGGCGCCGCACGGCTCGGCCCGCGCGCGGCTCATCGAGCGGCTCGCGTCGCACGGCGTCGACAGTGAGCGCGTGCGCTTCGTGCCGTTCCAGTCGCGCGCCGATTACTTGCGCACCTATCACCAGATCGATATCGGGCTCGACACTTTCCCGTACAACGGCCATACGACCAGCCTCGACGCGTGCTGGATGGGCGTGCCGGTGGTAACGCGGGTCGGTGCGACCGCGGTCGGCCGTGCGGGCTTGAGCCAGTCGATGAACCTGGGTTTGAGCGAACTCGCTGCGCACAGCGATGCGCAATTCGTCGATATCGCGGTGCGGCTCGCGCACGACAGACCGCGCATTGCGCGCTTGCGCGAAGGCTTGCGCGCGCGCATCAGCGCGTCGCCGCTGATGGACGGCGCGCGTTTCGCCGCGCAGATCGAGACCGCTTATCGCAGCGCCTGGGCGCGCTGGTGCGACACGGCGTGAACTGCTTGACCCAGGTTCGACGCCCCATTTGAGCGCTTTTTATGGGCCTCGATAGCGCATGTCGCACCAACGTAATGCGCGCGTCGCCCCGGCGTGGTGCTTGCCGAAAAATCCACTTCGCATCGTTTCAGTTCACGGTCCGCTCGCCGTAAATAGCGGATGACGGCGACGCGCCGAAGACGCTCTTCGCGCGCCTTGCCGGCGTCACTCGAACTTGAAAGACAGGATGTACACGATGCGTTTGTTTGCTCCGGGAATGGCCCTGATGGGCCGGTTGAAGATGTCGCGCAAGCTGGCGGTGCTGGCATTGCTGTTTTTACTGCCGCTGTCGGTCTGCCTGTATGCGATCTTGAGCGACGAAGCGAGTTTCTATATCTCGACGCGCGATGAGCTCGATGGCGTTCGCTTGCTGGAGACGAGTCAGGCCTTGCTGAAGGCGGTGCAGAAACGCCGCGGCGCGAGCGCGTCGCTGATGGCCGGCAATCCGTCGATCCGGCCCGCGTTCGACGCGGCGAACGCCGACGCGCAACGGCTGGTCGCCACGCTGCGCGACGAGGCCGCGACGACCAAAAGATTCGATCTCACCGCGCAAACGGACGCGTTGTCCGCGCAATACGCGCAGCTCGCGCAGATGCCGCTGACGGGACCGGTGAAGGACGTCTTCGATGCGCACACGGCGCTCGTGCATGCGATCTTCGCGTTCACCGCGGACCTCGCGGACGCATCGCAGCTTGCGCTCGATCCGCAAGCGGCAACGTACTATCTGGCGAATTCGGTGGTGCTGTCGCTGCCGAGCGCGGCGGAGATGGCTGCGATCGCGCGCGGCAAAGGCGCGGCGGCGCTGAGCCAGGCGGGCGAGGGACAATTGGGCGCGGCGGACCGCAGCGCACTCGGCGTGCATGCCGCGTTTCTGCGCGACCAGATCGACACCGTGCGCCGCGACCTGAAGCGCGTGCAGAACGCCCTCGGTGAAGGCGATGGCGCAACGCGCGTGCAAAACCTGAATTTCGACGACTTCGACGCATTCGGCAAGATCGTGGCCGGCCTTGCGTCGGATCCGGATGCGCCGGCGCCCGACTCGAACGCGTACTTCGCGTCCGGCACGCGTGCGGTGGATGCGGTGTACCGTGCGCATGGCCAACTCTCCGCGCTGCTGGAATCGCTACTGGCCGAGCGTGCGCATGCGCAGGCTGTGCATATCGCGGTGCTGGCGTTGCTGAGCGTCGTGTCGGTCGGGGTCGCGCTGTATCTGTTCGTCGCATTTGCGCGCCGTACCGGCGCCGATGTGAACGACATCGCGGGCCGCATGACGCAGGCGAGCGCGGGCGACTTGCGCGGCCGGCTCGATGTGAGCGGCCGCGACGAGCTCGCGTCGATCCGGCTGCGCCTGAATGAGCTGCTCGCGTCGCTCAACCGCACGATCATGACGACCCGTGCCAGTGCCGAATCGGTGCTGACCGGCAGCCAGGAAATCGCCTCCGGCAATCTCGATCTGTCGCGGCGCACCGAGGAGCAGGCCGCATCGCTCGAAGAGACCGCGGCGAGCATGGAACAGTTGACCGCGACCGTGCGGCACAACGCGGAGAACGCGAAGCAGGCCGGTGTGTTGAGCCGCGAAGCATCGAGCCGCGCGTCCGCGAGCGGCGAAGTGATTGCGCACGCGGTCGGTGTGATGAACGAGATCGGTAAGCGCTCGGCCGATATGGCCGCGATGATCTCGACCATCGAAGGGATCGCGTTTCAGACCAACATCCTCGCGCTGAATGCGGCCGTCGAAGCGGCGCGCGCGGGCGAGCAGGGCAAAGGTTTCGCGGTGGTCGCCGGCGAGGTGCGCACGCTCGCGCATCGCACCGCGACCGCGGCGAAGGACGTGAAGGAGATGATCGAACGGTCGTCGGCGAGTGTCGAAGGCGGCACGCGGCTTTTCCACGACGCTCAGTCGGCGATTCGCAGCGTGATCGACGCGGTGACGAATGTCGATGCGATCGTCAACGAGATTGCCGGTGCATCGCTGCAACAGGGCGAAGGCATCGAGCAGGTCAACATCGCGATCACGCAGCTCGACCGCACGACGCAGCAGAATGCGGCGCTCGTCGAGCAGGCGGCCGCGGCGAGCGCGTCGTTGAAAGAGCAGGCGCTGAAGATGGAGGAGGTCGTCGCGACATTTCACGTCGACGTGTAACGTTCCGGCAGGATTGCGCTTATCCTTCACAGGTTGACGCGCATGATCCGCAGGAAAGGAGGACGGGATGTCGTACGCATACAAGATCGTCGGGTCGCCGGTCGGCCAGTTGAAACTGGTCGCGCGCGGCGACCGGCTGGTGGCGATTCTGTGGGAGAACGACCGTCCGGGCCGCGTGAAGCTCGGCGAGATGCACGAGGCCGCTAACCACCCGGTGCTCGTCGACACCGCGCGCCAGTTGTCTGAATATTTCGCCGGTGAGCGGACCACGTTCGACATCGCGACCGAGTTCGTCGGCACCGAATTCCAGAAGAAAGTGTGGAACGCGCTCCTGACCATTCCGTTCGGCGAAACGCGCAGCTACCGCGAGATTGCCGAGCAGATCGGCCAGGCGAGCGCGTGCCGTGCGGTCGGCGCGGCGAACGGGCGCAATCCGATTTCGATTATCGCGCCATGCCATCGCGTGATCGGCGCGTCCGGCGACCTGACCGGTTTTGCGGGCGGGATGCAAGCCAAGGCGACCTTGATCGCAATCGAATCGAGGGTCACGCAGCCTTCGCTTATCTGACCGCGCGCGCGGCTCATTGCAGGCGCGTGCGGCGCCGTTATTGCGTCGACGCGCTATGAGCGGTCCGCGCCGATGTCCCGGGAAGCGTCCGCTTCCCTCCTTTCTCTAGCCGAAGGAGACATCCGATGCCCGTCACTACCGCAGAAAAGCGCGCTGCTTTCCGTGCGCTGCACGCATCCGGCTGCTTCATCCTGCCGAACCCCTGGGATGCCGGCGGCGCACGCTACCTGCAAACGCTCGGCTTCAAGGCGCTCGCGACCTCCAGTGCGGCCTTCGCGTGGTCGACCGGGCGCCCGGATAACAACCTGCCGCGCGAAGCGATTCTGGCGCATCTGCGCGAGATGGTCGAAGCCACCGATCTACCGGTCAATGCGGACTTCGAAAACGGCTTCGGCGCGCATCCCGACGAGGTCGCGCAAAGCGTTGCGCTGGCGGTCGAAACCGGCGTCGCGGGTCTGTCGATCGAAGATTCGACCGGGCGCCCGGATGCACCGCTCTTTCCAATCGACGTGGCCGTCGAGCGTGTCGCCGCCGCGCGTCGCGCGATCGATCAGGCGGGCGGCGATACCCTGCTGGTCGGCCGCGCCGAGAACTTCTTCGCCGGCGTGCCGGATCTTGGCGACGCGCTGGCTCGTATCAAAGCGTATGCGGCGGCCGGCGCCGATTGTCTGTATGTACCGGCCATCCGCACGCGCGAGCAGATCGAGGCGGTGGTCGCGGCGGTCGCGCCGAAGCCTGTGAATCTGCTGATCGGCTGGAATGCCGCATTCACGCTGCAGGAGGTCGAGGCGCTCGGCGTGCGGCGCGTGAGTATCGGCGGCGCGTTGGCGCGCGCCGCATGGGCTGGCGTGATGCATACCGCGCAGGCGCTCGCTGAAGGCCGTTTCGACGGTTTCCCCGATACGCCCGGCGGCGCTCAGATCGACGGTCTGTTCCGTCCGCGCGATTGACCCAATTGCTGGCGGCACAAACGACAGCATGAGCAATAACGTCGCTGTCGATTGCGACATACGCGTGGCCTGCAGCGGCTCAGTTGTTGTGGACCATTGCCGACGGCGTGAGCGCCGCCGCATGCGGTGCGATGACCCGCGCCGTCGATCGCATCAGCTGCGGCTATCGACCCATGCTTTGGCCCAGTCGAGGCCCATGGTTTCCGCTTCGAGTTCCGTACTGAAGTGCGCGAGGATGCCGGACGCTTCGACGACCTTCGTGCCGGAAGTGATCGTGCCGCTTGCCGCGTAGCCGTCCGGCTGGAGGATTGCGTGTCCCCAGATCGAATAGCCCTTGTAATACCGCGCTTGCATTAGTGCGTGACCTGCGCCGTCACGCTGTCGGTGCTGACGCGCAGCACGTTGCCCTCCGGCGTGACAATGCGCGGAATGTCGTCGAAGCGGCTGATGTCGTGCTTCGGCGGCGGGACTTCGTTGTGTTTGAGCCGGCCCGCGTCCACGACAGCGGCGCTTGCATGGCTCGCGGCGTCTGCGGCCGGTTGGGCTGCGGTCTGATCCGCGGCCCGGTCGGTGGCACGGTTGGTGGGCCGGTCGGCGGCCTCGTTTGCCGCCTGGTTCATCGCCGAATGGGCCGCCGCCGGCGAAGGCTGTTGCGCGGTTTGATGGGCGCGCGGCGCCGGTGCGCTGCGATGCGCGAGCACCTTCCGGTGATGCGGCGGCCTTGCGGTCTTGCCGATCAGATGAGCGCCTTGCCGTGCTTCAGGCGGGTTCCAGATCTCGATGATGCGTTCGCCGGCGAAAGCAGCGGGCGCCACGGCGAGCAAAGCCGCGGCGAACAACGTGGTGGCGAACATCAGAGGTCGCAGCATGTCAATCTCCATTGCGCTGACCGGTTGACCGGCAGCTCAAGCTCTGGCCGACGCATGACCCGTCGCATCCGGCGCAGAAGTGCCTGTCGCGTAACGTCGTGCTGTCGGCGCGCCATGCATTGTACGGGGCCGCACTCGCGGTGCCGATCGACCGGCCGTTTTCGCGAGCGTGAAATGTGGGCTCGCCGGCTTTGCCGCGCCGGATCGCATCGTCGATAACGGCCGCGCCGAACGCGCTTTTCAGGCTCGCGACGAAGGCGGCGATTTCCGGCATCGGATGAGACGCGGGCGGCGCGAACGCCACCGGCGGCGGTGCGAATGGGGCGTTCACGGCACACGACCTTTCGGGGTGACTGCAACAGCTCACGTTCGATGTCACGTTCAGGCTGTCGCATAGGATACTGTACAAACATACAGGTGTCACGCGGTGTCGTTGCCGCGCGACGCGGCGCGCTACGGCAGGGGAACGGAATATCGTCCCTTGGAAAAACTTTTAAATACCCGGTGCATTTACCGGAATTTGAATTGATCCGCATTTTAAAACGCGCCGTGAATTCAGCCGGCATACTGATTTTCTTTAAGACGAAAAAATTCGGATTTTCTCGTGTTTAGTTGAATTTCGCAACGCAGCATTAACGGATCGATTATCCGGTGTTCAGTTCATAATCCGAATGTCTGGACACTGTGTAATGCGATAGTGACACTCTGCGATATTATCCAGTACGAATAATTCAATCCGGATATCCCCGGTTCACCCTGAATCAAGGCTACTACGCATAACATCCGGTCATCCAATCCATATCAACATAATTGGCGCAGGACTTGCTGTCCAAGTTTACAAACCAGTTTCCGCACCTCGCCGCCTAGTTCCGCTGTCGTATCCGAAAAGCCAGACATTATCCCCGCAACGCGATGGGAGGCTACCCCGTGGATCGTTCCGAAGCCGGCTCGCCCGGAAATCGCCTCGCTCGCGAAAGCGCGACGATGAACTGGGCCGCAGCGTTGTATGACCTCGTCACGCCTCTGGACTATGACTGGAACGCCCAGCAGCACATGCGCGAGCAGTTTTTGAGATTCGGCTACGTGAAACTGCCGGGATTCATTTCCGCCGCCGCGCTGCAATTGATAAAAAACGAACTCGACGAATTGGCACGTCTATCCAGACGCCGCGACTTCATCATGCCGGGTTATGCGACGCCTCGCAGCCTGTCGGTGCTGAGCGGTTCCATGATCAAGGCGCACTCGCCGTTTTTATACAGCCTTTACCACCACTACGCACTGCGCCGCTGCGTGGAGAATATCGTCGGCCGCACCGTCTATTCGTGTACGCATCCGGAAGAATATATGGTGGCGAATTTCCTGCACCACCAGGATGACACGCACGGCTGGCATCTGGATGATCCGCCGTACGCGCTTGTGATATTCGCCGAGATTCCAGGCGAAAACGACGGCGGCGCGCTCGAGGTGGTGGCGAACTGGACCGACCTGTGCCGCCGCAAGAACCGCAAGCCGGATCAGGCGATCGACGATCTGATCTCATGGGCCGAAGAGAACGGACTGGTCGACCGGCACTATCATCAGGCCGGCGACGCCTACCTGCTGCGCGCGGATGTGAATCTGCATCGCGTGTCGCCGCTGGTGCATGCGGGCAGTCGCCGGGCAGTCGTCAATCTCGCGTTTCAATGCACCGCCGTCGCTCACTACGGCGCAACGGCCAACCTGTTGTATAGCGCTGAGTCCGATCATGTCCGGCGCCCGTGACGACCTCGGTCGGGTCAGCGCCGCCCATCCGGTGCTCGCGTCGCGCGCTACGTCCGGTCAGCAGACGGCGCCTCACGACGAACCGTCTCGGACCTCCAGCGTGACGTGGGCCTGGTCGAGCTTCGCGCAATTGCCGGTCGACCATCTGTACGCAGCGCTGAATTTGCGGGAAAGCATTTTTGTCGTCGAACAGGACGTGCCGTACCTGGATGCCGATGGACGCGATCCGCACTGCCGGCATCTGACGGGCTTTGCCGACGGCCAGCTCATTGCGTATTCGCGCACGCTGCCGAAAGATCTGTTCGAACCGGGCTTCTTCAGTTTCGGCCGCGTGGTGGTCCATCCTGCGCATCGTCGCGTGGGCATCGGCCGGGAGCTGGTGACACGCGTTCTCGATCATCTGGACGAGATCAGGGGCAATACGCCGATCAAGATTTCGTCGCAGCTCTACCTGGAAAACTTCTATCGATCGTTCGGCTTCGTCTCGAACGGCGAGCCTTATATCGAAGACCGGATTCTGCATATCGAAATGGTCCGCGGCCTATGCCGGCAGGGAGCCGTCTCATGAAAACGGCGAACGTATTGCGCGCGAGCATCGTGATTCGCAGCAAGTCGCGCCTCTATGCGTGGCTGGCTGTGGCGGTTCCGATTGCCGTTGTTTGGGCGAATGGCGCGGCGCTGACCGAGGTGATGCTCGCGTCGAGTTTCGGCCTTGCCGCGTGTGCGGCGCTCATACCCGCAAGCGTTGCCCGGATGATCCAGATTGAAGACGCGATCGGCTCGCGCGTTGCACGCGTCGTACCGGGCCGGCTTGCCCGACTGGTTCTGAACGCGCCGCTGGTGCTCGTCGTATCGACCTTCGTGGGCGCGGCCACGGGACGGCCCTGGACCGATGTGCCGATGTTCTGCCTGCTATGCGGCGCCGCCGGCGGGCTGCATGCGCTGGCGTTCCGGTGCGCGTACCGCGGCGTCGGCGAACGCAAGACCAACCTCGTGCTGGCGATTGCGATGTCCGCGTGGCTCGTTGCGGCGTGCGTGGTCGAACCGCAAAGCGCCTACGCGGCCGCGCTCTGCGCGACCGCGTACGTGCTGGACTTGGTCATCGGAGCGCTGGCCGACCTGCGTTCGTGGTGGCATCCGCATGCCGGCGTCGGCGTGTTTTTTGGCTCGTTCAACCCGGCGCACAACTCGCACCTGCGCATCATCCGCGATGCGCTGGATAAGCGCCGGCTCGACAAGATCTACGTGCATTGCACGACCGTCCCCAAGCTGCATCGTCAGGCGCTCGAACGCGGTGAGATCGGAATTTCGCGCGATGCCGGGATGCGCGTGTACCACCGCACCGCGCTCGCCGATCCGGGCAAGAACTACTTTCCGACCGGCAACTGCTTCTACGAATACGAGGTCCGCAAGGAACTGCTCAGAGCCGCGTGCGACGATGCGGGTCTCACGGGGCGTGTCGACGTGCTGGATTTGCCGGAAATCTACGAGCGCGACGGGTTTATCGGCGTGTTGCGCGAGGTCCGGCGCCGGCATGCCGGGCAGCCGCTCCACGGCTTGCATGGCAGCGATACCGGCGGCATGTGGGTCAGGAATCTGTTCGACGACAGCGGCTGGGTCTACCCGTATGCGGTGGTGCGCTCGGACCAGGTGTCCGCCACGGCCATCCGCAACGGCGCCACAGGCCTCGCGTCGCCGACCGTCGAGCGCTTTCTCGCCGCGGCTCGCGCCGGACAGCCATTCACGTTCGCGTCCGGCTATCGCTACGACCCGTCCGGCGCCGTGGACCGCGAGCCCGACCGCTCGCCGGGTCTCGCCGGCACGCCTCTCACGACCCCGGAGTGATGCATGCAACGGAACGTAGATATCGCGATTGTCGGCGCAGGGCCGTTTGGTCTGTCGATCGCGGCGCATCTGCGCGGCTGCGGCAAGTCGATGCGGATTTTCGGCAATCCGATGCAGATCTGGCGCAGACACATGCCGCAAGGCATGATGCTGAAGTCCGCAGGATTTTCTTCGACGATCAGCGATCCTGAACGATCCTTCACGCTGCGTCACTATTGCCGGCAAGAAGGCATTCCGTATCACGACGTCGGCCTGCCGGTGCGGCTCGACACATTCTCCGCATTCGGCCTCGCCTTCCAGCAGCGGTTCGCGCCGGAACTGGAAAACGTGCAGGTGGCCGCGATTGAACCGTGCGACGCCGGCTTCCTGTTGCAGCTCGCCAATGGCGAGACGTTCACCGCACGCAAGGTCGTCGTCGCAGTCGGTATCGACTACTTCCGGCATTTGCCCGAGGTGCTGGCCCATTTGCCGCCGCAGCGGCTCACGCATAGCGCCGAACATCATGAGTTGGACCGCTTCAAAGGCCAGCGCGTGATCGTGCTCGGCGCCGGCGCGTCGGCATTCGATCTGGCGGTGCTGCTGGAAGACGCCGGCGCAAGCGTGCAATTGATTGCACGGCGCCCGAGCGTCAAGTTCAATTTCGAAGAACCGCTCGCCCGGCCGATGCTGAAACGGATCGCAAGGCCGATGTCCGGTGTCGGCCCCGGATGGAAACAACGCGCGTGCACCGACGTATGGCCCAGGCTTTATCGATATCTGCCGGACGATTTCAGGCTGCGCACGGTGCGCGATTTTCTGGGTCCGTCAGTTGGATGGTTCATGCGCGAACGCGCGGAGGCCGTGCGGCAGATGCTCGGCTACCAGATCGAGCAGGCCCATGCGAACGACAGCCAGGTCGAACTCCTGTTGCGCGGCAGTGACGGCGAGCGGCGCACGGTGAATGCGGATCACGTCATCGCGGCAACCGGGTATCGCAGCGACGTGCGCCGTTTGCCGTTCCTTGGCGCGCATCTCGTGGACGACCTCGCCATGATCGGGCAAACACCGCGCCTGTCGGCTCACTTTGAATCGTCGCGGCGCGGGCTGTACTTTGTCGGCCCGATCGCGGCAACGAGTTTCGGCCCCGTGATGCGCTTCGCGTTCGGCGCGGTGTTTACCGCGCCGCGCATTGCGAAGCACCTCGCCGCGTAAGCCGCGACGCCAGCGTCCCAACCGCAGTTTGTCGGAGAAGCCAGATGCTTTCTGAAGAAGCGTTGCAGGACTGGCGCAGCAACGCACTGGAACTGGAGAACAGCGTCGCAGCGGCGGTGATCGGGCAGCAGCCCGTGATCCGCCTGATCACTATCGCGCTGTTTGCGCGCGGCCATGTGCTGCTCGAAGGCGATGTCGGCGTCGGCAAGACCACGATTCTGCGCGCGTTCGCGCGCGCGATCGGCGGCGAATTCGAACGGGTCGAAGGAACCATCGACCTGATGCCCGGCGATCTCGTCTACCACACCTATGTGGATGCGCAAGGCGCGCCGCGCATCGACCCCGGCCCGCTGCTGCGGCACGGCGAAAAGCTCTCCACGTTCTTCTTCAACGAGATCAATCGGGCGCGGCCTCAGGTTCAATCGCTGTTGCTGAGGGCGATGGCCGAGCGGTCCGTTTCGGCGTTCAACCGCGAATATCACTTTCCGCACATGACGGTGTTTGCCGACCGCAACAAGGTCGAAAAAGAAGAGACTTTCGAACTCGCTTCCGCCGCGCGCGATCGCTTTATGTTCGAACTGAATATGCCGACCCCGACGGATCTCGCGGTGCGCAAGCGGCTGGTATTCGACCCGGCCTTCCATGACGTCGATGAGGTGCTCGAACAGGTTGCCAAGGGTCTGCTCCCGTGGCGCGAACTGAACACGGTCGCGGCATCGATCCAGCGCTACGTGAGCGCGAGCGAAGCGATCGAACGCTATGTGCAGGAAGTGTGGGACGCGACCGAGCGTCCGGCCCATTACGATATCCAGCTCGACGACGTCGATATGGAGCGGCTGGTGCTGGCGGGCGCGAGCCCGCGCGGCGTGAGCGCACTGCTGCGCGCGGCGCGGGTGGCGGCATGGATAGCCGGGCGCCATTATCTGGTGCCCGCGGATATCCATGGCGTGCTGCCGGCGGCACTCGCGCATCGGGTGTTTTTCACGCCGATCTATGAGCTGCGCCGTGCGGAACTCGCGCAGGCGCTGGTGCAAGGCATCATGCAGCGCGTCGCTACGCCGTAGGACGAAACGATGAGCGTGATCCACGAATTCCACTATCGGATGCCGTCGCGAATCGGCGGCTACCGTCCGGGTTCGCATCGGGGTTCGAGCGTCGGCGACGGTCAGATGTTCGCTGCGCACGCGCGCCTGTTCGATCACCCCGACGTACGACGTCTCGACCTGCGTGCGAGTTTGCGGCACACGAGCCGCGACTGGCTGGTGCGCATGCATCGCCAGCATGCTGCGGTGACCGTGCAGGCGGTCGTCGACGTGTCGGCTTCGATGAACTTCGGTTCGCACCGCCCGAAACTCGAGGTGATCGGCGACTTTCTCGATTCGCTGGGTCGCAGCGCGTTTCGGGTCGGCGATCCGGTCGGCATGCTCGGCTTCGATACCGCTTTGCGCGACGATCTGCTGCTGCCGCCGCGGCATCATCGGGGCGTCGGCGCGGCGATGCGCGCGATGCTGCGCACCTGCTGCGACAGCGCGCGGCGCCGCACCAAGGCGACGGCAAACCAGCCGAACGGAACGAACCGGGCGCATTCTGCCGACGGCGCAACCGGCTTGCGCGATGCGGCGCAGCGGTTGGGCGGCCGGCAAGGCCTGGTGTTCGTGGTGTCGGATTTTCATTGGCCTCTCGACACGCTGCGTGCCTCTTTCGATCACCTCGCTCCCGCGCATATCGTGCCGGTGGTCGTATGGGATCCGGTCGAAGTCGAAGCGCCCGCTCGCGACGCGTTGTTGATGCTGCGTGACGCGGAATCGCCGCAGCGGCACGCGCTATGGATGAGGCCCAAGGTTCGCGCGCAGTGGCATGCGGCGATTGCGCGGCGGCGGGCCGAGATCGACGCACTCTGTGCCGCGCACGGTGTGCGGCCTTTCTATCTGATCGGTGCATTCGATCCACAGGCGCTGTCGCGCTATTTTTTCGAGGTGTTCGTGTGATGCGGGGCTGTCGAAGCCGCCCGGGCCGGTGCGCCGCGCTGATTATCGCGGCGGCGTTGCTGTGCGCGTCCGCCGACGCAGTGGAGCGCGTCGCCGCCACCATCGAGCAGCCGCGCGGCTTCGGCTATCTGATCGGCGATGTGATGACCCAGCGCATCGCGCTGCGTGCCGATGGCGACCCGTTCGAGCCGGCGACGCTGCCGCCGCTCGAACGGACCGGCGCGTGGCTGGAGCGCCGCGCGGCGAAGATCGAAACCGATGCAAACGGTCAGCGCTGGCTGTCGCTCGAGTATCAGGTGATCAACGCGCCGCCGGCGCTCACGGTCATCGCATTGCCCGCGTTGACGTTGCGTGCGCATTCCGCAGCGGGCCCGTTGCTCACGGTTGCCGCGTGGCCCGTCAGCATCGCGCCGATCACGCCGCAGCGGCCAGTCGAGAAGGGCGACCTCGGCGACCTGCAGCCTGACCGCGCAGCCGCTCCGTTACCGACGCTGCGTCTGCGGCAACAACTGCTCATGTCGCTTGCGGCAGTCGCACTGGTCTTGTGTGCATGGTGTGGATGGTGGCTGTGGCGCAATCGCCGCGACGCCCACCGCTTGCCGTTTGCCCGCGCCTACGCCGAACTGGCACGGCTCGACGCGGCACGGGTCGACGACGAGCCGCAGGCCTGGCGCCACGTGCACCACGCGCTCAACCGGACCGCAGGGCAGACCGTACACGCGGGATCGCTCGAGCCGCTGTTCGAACGGGCGCCGTATCTCAGGCCGTTGAGCGAGCGCGTCGAATGTTTCTACGCGCAGTCGGAACAGCGCTTCTTTGCGCCCGCCGCGGTCAGCGAACGCTATGCGTTGCTCGAACTGTGCCGGGATCTACGCCACGCGGAGAGACGCCATAACCGATGACTGCTCCGTTCGACTTTGCCTCCCCCTGGATGCTCGCGCTGCTGCCGCTGGCGCTGTTGCCGCTGCTGGAGCGTCGCAGCGACACGCTGGTGTTTCCGGCGGTCGCATGGTTGCCGACCGACCGGCTCGGCCGCGCCGCGCGTATCGCGCTGCGGGTGCTCGCGGTATCGGCGTTGCTGTCGATCGTCATCGGCCTCGCCGAGCCGCGGCAGGCCGAAAGACAGGTCGTGCACATCGCGCGTGGCGCCGAGATCGTCCTGTTGATGGATCGCAGCTCCAGCATGGACGCGATTGTTCCGCCGCCGGGCGTCCTGGCGGCGGGCGCGTTGTCCGAAGGTCTGTCGAAGAATCAGGAGGCGCGCGATGTGTTGGCACGGTTTATCGCGAAGCGCGGCGGCGACCGGGTCGCGTTGATGATGTTCGGGACGAGTTCGTTGCTTTCGCTGCCGCTCACTCGCGACAAAGGCGCGATCCAAAGTGCGATCGCGAGCACCGGGATCGGCCGCGGGATGCAGGACACCCGTCTCGACCGGGGCCTGCAAGCCGCGATCGGACAGTTCAGCGAGGGCGACTACAAAGGCAGCCGCGTGATCGTGCTGATCTCCGACGGCGGCGCACGTCTGGACGCGCAGATGCGCAGGCGCATCGCGGACGGCCTTGCTCGTAACCACATCACGCTGTATTTCGTCTACTTGCGCAGCAGCGCAAACAGTACTGATCTGAACGCGATCAAGCCGCAGGACGAGTCATCCGAGGAAACTGAATTGCATCGCTATTTTCTGTCGTTGAAAACACCGTACCGGCTTTATCAGGTCGACGACGCCGGCGCGATCGCGGCGGCCATGACCGACATCGGCGCACAACAGAACTTCCCGATGGCGTATACCGAGCGCATGCCGGCGCGCAGCCGCAGCACGCCGTGCTTCGCAGCCGCGCTGCTGTGCAGCGCACTGCTGCTTGCGCTAAGGCTTGCGCTGATGCGGAGATGGATATGAGGCGGCGCACGGTGCACCGGGGCTTCGCGATACTCGCTCTGGGCTGCGTGGCATGGGCGGCATTTCAGGGCTGGCGTCTGGCGGACGCACTGCGAACCAACGCGACGATCGCGCGCGTCAGCGCCTCGGCCGATGCCGCGCGCAACCCGGCGCATACGGGTCAGTCCGCGCGGATCAGACTGGCGCGCGCCGCGGCGTTGTCGAAGGCGGGGGCGGACAATGAAGCCACGAAGCTCTATAACGAACTGATCAGCAACGCCAGCCGCGACGATATCAGCCGTGCCGCGCAGTTCAATCTCGCCAATCTGTATCTGCGCGAAGCCATCGCGGCGGGCACACACGATGCGATCAAGTCGGGGCCGCTGATCGAGCTCGCCAAGGCGCGTTATCGCGACCTGCTGCGCGCGGATCCCGGCGACTGGGGCGCGCGCTACAACCTGGAGCGCGCGTTGTGGCTGCAGCCCGAAACCGCAGACGCGTTCGACGATAGCGACAGAACGCCGGTCATGCGCCGCAGCGTCAATGTGCGCGACTTTCCATCAGGGGATCTGCCGTGAACCGGACCGTACGGCGACTGCTGGTTGGGCTGCAATCATTCGGCAAGACGCAGTGGGCGCTGGTCGCGGTCCTCGTGTTATTGGGCGCCGCGCTGTGGATGCCGAAGCTGGCATTGATGCATCAGCGCTTCACCTATGTCGTGACGTTCGACATCACGCAAAGCATGAACGTCGAGGACATGACACTGAACGGTGAACACATCAGCCGTCTGCGCTATGCGCTTGCGGCGACGCGCGACGCAGTGCGCCGCATGCCGTGCGGCTCGAGGGTGGGTTGGAGCGTTTTCACCGGTTCGCGCGCGCTGTTGCTGTTGCAGCCGATCGAAGTCTGCGAACACTACGATGCGCTGCTCGCGTCGCTCGACGGCATCGACGGCCGCATGCGCTGGGCGAACGCCAGCCGTATTGCCACCGGAGGAATCTATTCGGCCATCCAGCAGGCCAGACAGATTGGCGAGCACACCGCGGTGGTCTTTATCACCGACGGACAGGAAGCGCCGCCGCGCCCTGCATCCGAGACGTCGATACTGGGCGTCACGCCCGGCGCGGTGAAAGGGTGGTTGATCGGCGTGGGCGGCGACCAGCCGCAGCGCATTCCGAAGTCCGACAGCGAAGGCAATCCGGATGGCTTCTGGAGCGCGAGTGACGTCGTGCAGACGAATGAACTGTCGGGCGCACAGGCTGGCGCACCGAGTCACGAAGAATTATCGCAATTGCGCGACCCCTATTTGCAGTCGCTTTCCGGTCAGACAGGCTTCGAGTATTTACGTCTGACGACACCCGCGAGCTTGAGCCGGGCGCTGCTCGATCCGCGTTTTGCCGAATCGGAACGGGTGGCGACCGATGTGCGGTGGTATGCGGCGCTCGCCGCATGGTTAGTGCTCACGGGCGTATTTCTGCCGGCTGATCGCCTTGCACGCGTGATGGGCGTTGGGCTTCCGACGCGACAACGCGTGCGCAAGCCGGCACGCGAGCGAGCGCGGCAGTCCAGCGCACCTCTGCGACCGCCGCCGCACAACACGGCAGACGTGCCGACACGCGATTCGCATCCGGCCGCCTTTTAACGGCGCATGTCCCGTTTATCCCAGGGAGCACGGCAATGGACGATACGTATATCCCGATCATCGACATCGGTGCGCTCAGGCGCGGGGATGCCGCCGGCAGCCGGCGCATCGCCGCGCAGCTCGAGCGCGCGTGCAGTGACACCGGCTTCTTTTGCGTGGTCGGTCACGGTGTGCCGCAACCGGTGATCGACGCGGCCTTTCAGCATGCGAAGTCTTTTTTCGCGTTGCCGGTCGAACAGAAAATGATGCTGTCACTGGAGCACTACAGCGACTGTTTTCGCGGTTATGCGCCGGTGCTATCGGAGCTTGCGGACGGCAAGCGCAATGCGTATGAACTGATGGAGTTCAGCGTCGAATTCGCCGCGGACCATCCGGATGTGCGCGCCGGCAAGCCGATGCACGGACCGAACCTGTGGCCCGCGCTGCCCGGCTATCGCGCGGCCATCACGCAGTACATCGAGCAGATGATCGGTCTCGGCTTCGATCTGATGCGCGGCATCGCGATCAGCCTTGGGTTACGGGAGGATTTCTTCCGGCTTGCGTTCAACGATCGCCCGTTCTGGCAGTTCCGTACCGCGCATTATCCGGCCCCTGACGAACTGGCGCGAATGGCGGCCGCGTTGCCGCGGCAGGGTCCGTTGGCGCAGACGGAAATCGGCGACCACAGCTGCGGGGCGCACACCGACTACGGTTGCCTGACGATCTTGCTGGCGGACTACCCGGGGCTCGAAATTCTGACGCGCGCGGGACACTGGATCGATGCGCCGACATTGCCGGGTGCGTACGTGTGCAACATTGGCGACATGCTTCAGTACTGGACACGCGACCGCTATGTGGCAACCCGGCATCGGGTGAGCACGAGCGAGGAAAGAATCTCGCTGCCGTTCTTCTTTCAGCCCGACTATGACACCTGGGTGGTGCCGCTCGATATCGGCTCGTCGGATAAGGTGTTTCCGGCGGTGCAGTATGGGCCGTATGCATTCGGGAAGTATCAGGGAATCTATCCGCAGAGTAGCGGCGGGCAACGGTAAAGCGATAGAGGTCTGGGTTGTCGAACGCCGGTGACACCGGGACGGGCCATGCGAAGTACTCCGGTTTCATCCGATTCACGCGAATCGTTGGCGCGAGACCTGGGCGCAATCGATACCCGTCCGGCCCAGGTGTCGGACCCGCGCGTCGTGTTTGTCATCCCGTCCGCACACTCATCAGCCGGGCCAGCTCTTCGGGATTGACCGGCTTCGTCAGGTGATGGTCGAATCCCGCTTCGGCGGAGCGGATGCGATCCGCGGGCAGACCATATCCGGTGACCGCGACGAGTGTCACGTCACGACCGTCCGCCGATGCGCGCAGTTGCCGTGCGACCTCATAACCATCGACGTCGGGCAAACCGATGTCTAGCAGGACGACGGTCGGCTTGAAGTGCGCCACCGCAGCGATGCCTGACATTCCGTCAGGACGTGTCTCGACCTCGTGCCCTCTGATCGCGAGCAGCATGGCGAGCGCTGCTGCCGCGTCAGTGTTGTCATCGATGACAAGAACCCGTGCCGGAGCGGAGGCGGTCACGGGTGACGCTGCATCGCCGCCGTTCGTGGCATGAGGGGGCGCGCCAATCGGCAGGTCGACAATAAACTCGCTGCCGGTCTTGCCGTCGCTGAGCGCCCTGACCGAGCCGCCGTGCAATTCCACCAGACGCCTGACCACGGACAGTCCCACGCCCAAACCGCTGTTACGCTGGCCGCCGGATGGCGGCCCCTGAACGAACATGTCGAACAGGCTGCCGAGCATCGCGGGTGGGATGCCGCGTCCGTTGTCCTTGACGCTGAGCGCGAGCCGATCCGCCGCAACGGAGGCACGCAACGTGATCGATCCGCGAGGCGCAGTGAACTTCGCCGCATTGATGACGATGTTCTCGATCACCTGCGACAGGCGGGTCGCATCCGCGTACAGGAAGACGGGCTCGTCCGGAAGCAGGACAGACAGGCTGTGCCGACGTTCATCGACAATCGGCTGGCAGACCTCGATCGCGCTCTGGACGACTGCCTTCAGCGTGACGGCCTGACGGTTCAGTTCGATGCTGCCGCTCGTGATACGCGTGATGTCGAGCATCTCATTCACCAGGTGCATCATGGCCTTGCCCTGTCGCTCCACGACTTCGGCGGCCCATGTTTTTTTCGACTCTCCAGCCGCTTTCGACGTGAGCAGGTCCGCAGCCGACAGCAGCGCCGCAAGCGGATTGCGCAGCTCGTGGCCAAGCATTGCCAGAAACTCGTTCTTGCGCCGGTCGGCGAGTGCCAGTTGCTCGGCCCGCTCGCGAAGGTAGGCATTGCTCATGCTGCGCTCAGTGAGGTCGCGCTCGGTCGACACGACGCCCACCAGGGTTCCACGGTCATCCCTCAGGATCGACATCGTCAGCCAGATGTCCACCACGCGCCCGTCTTTGGCGACTCGCTGCGTCTCGTACGAATGCAACGCTTCGTTGTGTAACGCTTGCTGGATGAAGTCGAGGTGGTCCTGTCTGGCGCCAGGCGGCACCAGGTCGGAAACCGACATCCGCAGGGCTTGCGCCTCGCTGTATCCGTATATCGTCGTGGCCGCGCGGTTCCACGCGAGGAAACGACCGTCCCGGTCGAATACGGTGACGGCGTCGTTTGAATCCTGAACGACTGCTGCAAGATGTCGGGCGCGCTCGTCCGAACGCTTGACGTGAGTGATGTCCGTCCATGTCAGGACCGCGCCGGCGGCCGGCTTGCCATGAGCCGCCACATAGGGCGTGATGCGGCGCACATACCATTGCCCGGCAGGAGTCTCGATTTCCCTCTCTGCATAGGCGGTCGCACCGGAAAGCACCTGCTCCACGTCGGGCATCAGCGCATCGCCCAGTGGCGCGCCGAGTACGTCCGCAATGGCACGCCCGGTATCGGCAGCGGCGAGGCCAAAGGTCCTGCCCGCACTGGGGGTGAATCGCTTGATGAGGCCCTGCTGATCGAGAAGCAGCGTCGCGATTTCGGTACTGGCGAGGAGATTCGTCACATCCCCGGTCAGCGCCTCCAGCTCGTCGACTTTCTGTTCGAGCTGTGAATTCACCTGGTTCAACTGCTCGTTGACTGCCTGCAATTCTTCTTTCGACGTTTCGAGCTCTTCGTTGGCCGAGCGCAGCTCCTCGTTCATCGACAGGATTTCTTCGTTCGACACCCTCAATTCGCTATTGCTTTCCTCCAGTTCCTCGATCGTGCTGCCAAGTGTTGCCTGCGTCGTGCGAAGTTCGCTCTCGAGGTGCCAGAGGTCCGAGTCGGCGCCGGTGGGGGCAAGCGAGCCCGGACGATCGACGACGGGCAAGCGGACAAAGATAACGAGCAATGCCTTGCCGGAGTGTGTCGTGTCGAAAGGCCGCGTCACGGTAATCCTGACGGCAGGGGCGCCGCCGTTCGACACAATCTCGCTGACCGGCGCCGTGTTGTCGTTCTCGACAGCCCGGCGCAGCGCGATTCGCAGCTTCAGCCGCAGACCTTCGCGCGCCATGTCGAGAATATTGCCTGTCGGCTCACCCGCGGGCTGCCCGAGGTACTCGTCCGCGGCGCCGCTTATGTACAGGACCTGGTGCGCCGGATTGACCAGGATGGACGCGGCGTGCTGCTCGGCGAGCAGGGTTGCGTTGACGAGTTCCGCGTATCCCTTGTTTCGGGCGCCCGTGCGGCCGGCCGGCTGGAATTCCTCGCGGCGAACCGCGCGTGCCGGGAAGCGGTGACCGGGAATACCGCTAGCGGCGGCCGGACTGCGCCGGTAGATGCGCCAGGCCTTGGATATTTCCTCGAACTGGATGGAATCCGGATCGGTGCTCTCCGAACGGCCGAGAAACAGATACCGCTTCGGGTTCAGCGAAAAATGGAACAGCTCGAACACGCGCTGCTGCGCTTCCGGTTCGAGGTAAATCAGCAGGTTCCGGCAACTGATGAGATCGACCCGGGAGAAGGGTGGGTCCGCAATCAGGTTTTGTGGCGTGAAGAGAATCGTCTCGCGCAGATCCTGCCGGACCTGATATCCGTCGCTGTGCACATGGAAAAAGCGCTGAAGGCGCGCGTCGCCGAGCGGCAGTGCAACGCCCGGAGCATAGACGCCCGCGCGGGCCCGTGCCAGCGCGGTGCGATTGACGTCGGACGCAACGATCATGAACTTGCGCGATACCTTGCGTCGCTCGATCTCCTCGCTGAGCAACATCGCCATCGAGTAGGCTTCTTCGCCGGTCGCGCACCCCGGCACCCACACGCGCAGCGGCTGGTCACCTTCGGGCTCCGCCAGCAGGCTGGCGAGGACACGCTCGGAGAGCATCTGCCACGCCTCGGGGTCGCGGAAAAATTCCGTCACGCCGATCATCATGTCGAGGCTCAGCGCCTCGGCTTCTTCGGCATGTTCTCTGAGTATGTCGCAGTAGGCGTCGAGACTGCTGACCCGATTCACGGCCATACGGCGGGCGATGCGACGTTCCAGTGTGCCCCGCTTGTAGCCCCTGAATTCCGAGCCCGCGGCCGCCAGCGCTCTGAGCACCGGTTCGAGGTCGGGCGAATGCCCGCCAGCATCGGATTCGGACAAGATTACGTTCTTCGAGCCGTCGATGTAGTCGACGAGTGCCGTCGCCATCTGCTCGACAGGCAGCACATAGTCGACCAGCCCTGTGGCGATGGCCTGCCTCGGCATCGTGCTGTGCTCGGCCGTTTCAGGATCCTGCGCCATCACCATGCCACCCTCGGCCTTGATGGCGCGCAGGCCCGCGGAGCCGTCGGCGTTGGCTCCGGTGAGCACGATCCCGATTGCGCGCTCGTGCTGGTCGGCTGCCAGTGACGCAAACAGCCGGTCTATCGGCATCGGGACCTCGGGCCGCCCGACCGCGGGCGTCAGTTTGAACACGCCCTGCGAAACCGTCACGGAGACTTTCGGCGGAATGACATAGACATGCGCGCCGACGATGGGTGCGTTGTCTTCGATGGCCGACACCGCAAAAGAGGTGGCGCCCGCGAGCAATTCGGCCAGATGGCTTTCGGAGTCCGGCGACAGATGAACCACGACCACAAAAGCGACGTTGTGCGGCACCTCCGACGCTGCCGCGAAGAACTGTGCGAGCGCGTGCAAAGCGCCGGCAGACCCACCAATGGCAACGATACGCGCGGCCACAGGCTTCGGCCGTGTGAATGTGGGGCTACTTGAATCGTTCATGTGGAAAGGTGGCGTACGCTGTTTTATCTCAGTGTAACGGTTACGCAAAACGTTGCATGCGGAATTGTTATTGCAATGAGCGAATCGCTTTTAAAGCACGGCATTCAGCTGACTGTACTACTCCTTTGGCGCAACAACCATTTCTTCGAGCGTCCGGCCGGATACTGCGGCCACACCGCTGTATGCTTCGCGCGACTTCACGTCGGCGAATGCTGTCTTCGGAGCGCGATTTGCCGGCTCAGCACGGTCCTTATTATTTGCACGTAATCAAACCTGAGCATGAACCAGACAGACAGCTTACCCAAAAGGAATTTCACCGTTCCGTTCAGGAGACGGTCGCACTGGTTAAATTGTGCGGCTCGTGTCGCGTCGTATGCTCCGGTCCCAATGAGCGCCCGCACGTCGGGCACGACGGTGTGGTTTCGGAAAAGAGGGCGTCGAGCCCGTCATAACGTCCGTTGTGCGACAGTCCTCGCAGCGTCGCCAGATACCAGTGCGATCGGGAATCGTCGTATGTGCTCTCGACGATCGACCCTTCGTGTCCGCATGGACACGTGATGTGAGTAATCGTGCGCAATGCCATGTTGTTCTCCAAACGTCGGCGCCCGGCGCCGTCTGATCTGCGCGAATGCCCTATGCGCTTTTCGTGATCCGGCGTCCTCGCCGGCGGCATTATCCTTCGACCGGCCACCGCGGCAGGCACGACATATTGAACGTCTTGCGCACTCCGCGACCGATATGCGGTCAGCGGTTCACTGCTTCCGGAGCGGCAGACGATCGATGAGGCATCTCAAGAGACGGTGCGGCCCGGAATCGCCCCGCGAGTCGTATCGCGTCCAGGCGGGATGTTACCGGTCGAGACGCCCGCGGCTTCCTCGAACGGAGGCTGGTGGCGAAAGCCCGCATGTCCCGACACGATGGCAATGATCACGCCCACGATGAGGGCCGCAAACGAAAACCAGGAAGCGCGCGCGACATTGCGCGCTGCGGTATCGGCTGCCTGACGTGCGTCGGTCTGCGCCTGCGGGCTTGACGCTTCGGCAGTGGCCGACGCGATCGCGCCCTGCACGCGTTGCGCCAATATGCTTGCAGTCGTATCTGCGGCACCCGATCGCTCCATGGTCGCGCCGGCGACTGCGCCCGCCGATGCTACGTTTCCGGCGACGCTCACCGCGCTGCCGAGCAGAGATGTGGCGCCGTAAAGGACCATCAGAATCATGACCGCCCAGGCCAGCAACCCGTGCAGCCATCCGAGCATCGGGGCACACCGGCCCGCGAAGTAGGAGCCGACAAAAACCGCAATGACCGTCATCACGATCAGATAGGCGCCCGAGCTAAAGCCGAATCCCTGCAGTGGATTGGGTCGCGAAAGAGGCGCGAGAGCGGTCATTCCGATCGCCGTGCCGAGTACGCTCAGGATGAGGTAGGTGATCAGCGAGAGAATGACGCCCGCGATCACGGAGCCCCACGATACGCGAGGGAGTCCGCTTTGGGTGGCTAGGAGTTTCATGAATAGGCCTCGGATGTAGTTTGAAGTCCAAAAGGTTGATCACCAACGTCGTTGTGTTCAACATAAGCGAGCGCAACCGCTGTGCCCGATCTCAGAGGCGGAATCCTTTTGTGCGATCAGCAGGACTGCGAGCGAGGCCCGATCCATATGAGCCGTTTGAGCATGAAATTGAATAGGGCGAACTTCAACATCGGCGCGGCGGAAAACTAAAGTCTACTCATGCCGTCGCCGACGGCAATCGCAACCAGGAATTCATCATGCCACGCCTTTCCTCAATCCAGCCCGAAGCCGCCACCGGCGAATCTGCTGAACTGTTCGCCGCCATCAAGAAGTCCGTCGGCCGCGTTCCCAACTCCTTTGCAATGATCGGTACGCATGCACCGGCAGCGCTCACCGCTATTCTCGGCGCTGACCGGGTACTGTCGAAGGGCAGTCTGCCGCGCGCCGACCAGGAAACGGTCAAGCTGATCGTCAGCGAGCTTGGCGGATGCGATTACTGTGTCGCCGGCCACACGGTGGTCGGCAAGATGGCCGGCCTGACGCCGGAAACCATGCGCAAGATTCGCGCGGGCGATGCAACCGGCGACGCTAAACGTGACGCATTGGTGCGCTTCGTGCGTTTGCTGATCAAGACCAGAGGTACCGTCGACGCAGCAGAAGTCGATCTTGTGCGAGACGCGGGCTACACGGAACGACAGCTCATGGAAATCGCATTAGCCGTCGCCGTCATCACGTTTACCAATCTGGCAAACCGGATCAATGACACAGTGATCGATTTTCCCGCCGTCGAATGACGAAGTGCAGATGACTCAGGCGCTCAGGCGCCTGACCAGGTGGTCTTCACTCGTCCTCCTTTGGATGAGCGTCGCCGTGCGACATGGTTGACGTTTGCCAGAAGCTCTTTCGCTCCCAGGACCTTGAAGTCCGTATCGACCATTTCCCTACTTTTCCCGGCTCCCGGCCACATGGCGAAGTCGTTTTTCGCCAAAGCATTCTAAATACATGCACGGCCTATCGGGCCAGACGATAAGTATTGCTGAAGGAGACGATCATGTCCTACTTCACAGTTTGTGATTTCATCATAGCCATCCCGATGGCACTCGCCGGTGCGCTTCTTCTCGATGCATTACCGTGCAACTCAGTGCTCAAGTGCAATTCGCAACGCCTGCTGGGCGCCGTGCTCGGTATCGTGTTCACAGTGGTGCTGGTCGACGGTTTGCCCGCGCTCATGTGTTGATGCGCTCGCCAGAGGTTGCCGACGGAAAGGTCATCCGGTCTCGGTGAATAAACTTTTCCGGGCAACCTGTTCTGTCATCGAGTGACAGTGCCCGTTTGGGCGTAACGAGCATTTTCTTTTGGTCGTTCAGTGCGCGGGATCGGAAAGGCGCTTGACCATGCGCATCACAGCGGCAATCTGCGGTGCGTTTTTCGAGTAGAAGTCGGGCTTCTGCGGGTCGGCGCTCGTGTAGCCCCAGAAATCCCAACAGCCGAGCGGATTCTTCGTCGACGTTGCGGCCTGCGGATAAAGAATGATGATGTGATTGCTCTCCGCGATTTCGTTGTAGCCGGTTCTGCGCGCGTAGAGATCGCCGATCTTCTGCGCGTTCTGCAGGCAGCCGTGAAATGCGACGTGAATGCGGCACGCGCTGCCCGCCTGCGCGCAGCCGGTCGGCACATAGACATAGCCGGTCGGACCCAGGGAAGCCTTGTCGTCGGGGTCGAACGGGCGCTGATCGAAACTCAGCAGGTTGCCGCTGGGCGCAACCGCCGGTGCGTTCAACGTACCGTAAATCCAGCGCAGGATGTCCTGCGATTGTTCGAAGCCGCAATTATTGATGAACGGCGCCTGTGATTGTGCGCATCCGGTATTTGCGCTGTCATTCGTGATGAGCCCATGACCTGCCGCCACGTTATCGACATACCGGATGTGATCGTCGGGCGCGCCGGCGAGCTTGTAGAAGAGCGGTACCTGCGCAACCACACGGGTCGCGACGACATGGTCCTGGGTGCCGCTGAAAACATAAATACGCTGCGAGGCGAGCCCGCTCACGTCGTCGATGCGTCGCTCGTCTGCGAACTTGCGGGCCGCCGCCAGAGCGTCTTGCGCGCGCGGCCCGGTGTCGCCGGTCGGATTCATGCAGTGGGTCTGCGCGGCGCTGGCGGGATTCGCAAGCGGGAACAGGCCCGCGCAGTAGAACGGACCGCCTGCGACGATGCCGGCGCCCACCAGATGTTTCGACCACGCGACGTCGAACTGTGCGGCCATGAATGCGCCTGAAGACAGCCCCGAAACCGAAGTATGCGTCGCGTCCGCGCCATAGCCGTGCAGCGGCGCCGCCTGCAGCGCGCCGGCGGTGAACATGCCGACGCTCACGAGCACCGCGCGAGCGAGGCGCTGATAGACGCTTCGGTTCAATCTCCATCCATTCATTGCATTCTCCATGATCAGGCCGCTGGGGGTGTCCTCATCGGCACGAGCTATTTTCTGCTGGTCAGGAGAATTGAGCGTTCGTCAATTGCATCGGGAAACGCAATGGCGTCCTGCAGAACGAAGCCACCGATGGAGTCGATGCTTGCGCTACCGGAAAACGTGGCGGCGAGATGAAGCCAGACGCAAAGTTAACCGCCGCTGGCGGATTTGCACACGAGGTAATGGCAAAACTGCTGCCTTAACTCCAGTTTGCGTATCTTGCCCGTCGCAGTATGAGGTAAAGCGTCCAGGAAGATGAGTGTGATGCGCGGCAGGGACACCGGCTAAAACCGCGCACCGCTACCAGCGTGACGACGCTTTCGGGCAGCGCCGTTCCGAACGCCGCGAGGATGGTGCCGGTAGCTGTCTGGGTCAGGTTGAGTTTCCGGCCGACGCATTCGACGCCATGAAAGAAGGGAAACGTCATAGGTCTCGCCAGGCCGCGGAAACGGCTGCCGACGCCATGGCAAGTCTGCCAATTATGTTGACGACGACGCTTCGCCTGATACGGCGAAGCAGGCTACTCCGCTAAGACGACGGCGACTATATCGCATTGCTATCTTTTTTCGAACCGTATGCGTTCACGCGTTCGCGTCGAGGTGAACCATCCTGCGTTCGATCTCCGCCAGGTCTTTCGCCATCGCGATGTAGGCGTCGCGGCGATCCTGCTCCGCGTGTTCGATCCAGTCGCTCAGCTTGATCAGAAGGTAGGCAATCATCGAAGTCTCCAGTCGGGTTTCAGTCGTACGTCGCTGTGTGAATGTCGATCGCGGCCGAGGCGAGGCGATCGCTGCGACGTCGACGGCGGCCTTGGCCGGTCGGGATTGTCGAGCGTCGTTGGTGGGTATCGTAGGGCCGGACTATGAGCGGAAAGTTAGCGCGCGGCCCGCATCCGGCGATGCTGGCGGAGGCCGGCATTTCGTGTCGCATGCGGCGCATGCGGCCTTGCGGCCCGCGGGCGTGCATGCGGGCCGTCAGCTCTGCACAGGACCGGGGCACGCTCGCCGACGCGGCCGCTACGCTGCAACTACGCCGCCGCAACGGCGTTCGCGTCGCTCTGCCTGTCGAGCACACGCAATGCGTGATACAGCGCATCGATGCGCGGCAGCACGCATCCGCCTGCGCGTGCGGCGGCAAGCGGTTCCGCGTACATCACGTCGAGTTCCATTGGCCGGTGCAGCATCGCGTCGAAGTACATGCTCGGCAGATAGTCGCCTATTGATGTCACAGTCAATTCCACCAGTTCTTGTGACAGACCTTTGGGCAACGGACAGCCGCACGCAGCGGCGCCTTGCCGGACTTCTTCCATGATCGAGATCACCAGCTCACGGCTGTCCGGATCCTCGGAGAGGACTTTGGTGTTCACTTTCAGCAACGCGGAGAGGCCGTTGTACGGCACGTTCCAGACCAGCTTTCTCCAGCGCGCTGAGACGAGATTCGGAATCGCCTGCGAGCCGACGCCGGATGCCGTGAATATGGCCACGCCCTCGTCGAGGATGCTTTGCGGCGACTGGCCGTCTTGCGGTCCGGAGTGGTAGCCGAGATGGATATCGCCGAGCGCGATATGCCTGACGACGCCCGGCGCTTCGCGGTGCACGCCGATCCAGCCCAGCCCTCCGAGCAGATGGACGGACTCGGGCAGCATCGGGCGCAGCGCATCTTCGACACCAAGCCCGTTCTGCATGCAGATGACTTTCGCGCCGTCCGCCGCCGCACGCGCGATGAGCGGCGCCAGTGCGTCGTTGCTGGTCGCCTTGGCGCCTAACATCAGCCAGTCGCACTTCGGCATCTCGTCGATGCTGCGGTAGGCGTTGACGGCGATGGGCGCCGCATCGGCGAACTTCTTGCCGACAATCGCAAGACCGCGGCTCGCGACCGCGTCGTATTCGCTGCGCAGCAGAAAGTGGACGTCGAATCCCGCGCGAGCGAGGTGATAGCCGAAGTAGCCGCCGATCGCGCCGCTGCCGATCATGCCGATGCGAGGGGAACGCTGTGTCATAACACTCACCAGATAAGAGAAGGCGGCTGTTCCATCCGTTGGGTGCGTCCCGCGGGAACCAGCGCTTTTTAAAAGGGTTTCAGTTGAAAGAACACCCGGATGAAATAGATATTCCTGTGTGCCGATCGTTTTCGACGTCCACCTGATAGCCCTGACGTGTATGTCTGGTTGGGTACCATTGCGCGTCTCGTTGCCGCGTCGGGCGGCGCTCCCGCGGTTCTGTTTCGGCCGCGATCGGCGTGTGCCGGCGCGATGACGCGCTCACCGCTGCTGCGCGCGGCGTCGTCTGCGTGGATAATCTGGGCCTCGCGCGCAGCGCGGTCGGCGCGCCTTTCGCGCGGCCGAAGTATCGATCCATTCAATATTCTGTCTGGCGCCGGGGCGCGTGAACGGGGTGGCCAGCACAGGAATCTTTAAACGACGGAGTGTGAGGATGCAGCTTTACGGAAGACGCAGTTCGATCAACGTACAGAAGGTGGTCTGGAGCCTGGCGGAACTGGGTCTTGTCGATGGACGCGACTATCGGCGCATCGATGCGGGACTGGAATTCGGCGTCATCGACACGCCGGCGTTTCTCGCGATGAACCCGAATGGCCTCGTGCCGACGCTGGTCGACGGCGAACGGGCGATCTGGGAGTCGAACACGATCTTGCGCTACGTGGCGGCGACGCGCGCGGGCGGCAGCGCATTGCTTCCGTCGGAGGCGGGCGAGCGCTCGGAAGTCGAGCGCTGGATGGACTGGCAACTGGGCACGTTGTGGGCGAGGCTGCGCATCACTTTTCTGGGTCTCACGCGCACACCGGAGCCGCAGCGCGACTATGCCGCAATTCGCGCGGCGTTCAAGGAAGCCGCGCGGTTGCTGCGCGTTCTCGATGGACATCTGCAAGCGCGCACGTTTATTGTGCTCGAGCGCTTCACGCTTGCGGATATCGTGGTCGCGCTCGCGACGCACCGCTGGTATGAGCTTGCCGAGCGCTTCCCGGAGGTGCTGGACGCGGAGCCGGCGATGCCTTCCGTGATGCGCTGGCTGAAGGACGCCCGAAGCCGCGATGGTTTCTCGATCGCAGTCGGGGCCGGCGCGTAACGGCGATTCTTTCGAGATCGAGCATTAACCGATCGAATCAAGCGCCAACACGATAATCGTCAGCATCGAGACGATAAAAATGGATGCGCCGATCGCGCGTTTGCGGTTCAGTTCGGTCCACAGAATCACGCCGGTCAGCGACAGCAGGATCAGGCTGCCGGCGATCGAATCCGCCAGCAATATCCAGCCGATATTGGCGCCCTGCGAGCGATGCAGCGCTTCGAGTACGCCGACGACGCCCTGTTCGCGCCGCTCCACGTGCACGAAGGTGCCACCCTTCCAGTAGTCCGCATCGAGCAGATAGCGCGGCGTGACGTAACGCACAGTCCAGTGCTCCGGTTGCATCACCGACTGATCGCCCCACGTGACCGGCTGCGCCTTTTCACGTTGCACGCGCGCCGCGGGCCGCTCGAGCTTCAGCGTGTCATGCACCCAGTTCGAGAAGTCGCGCGGCGAGTGGAACGCGTCCGCTGCGACCGGCAATTGCACGGACGACACGACCGGGCCGCCTGCGTTGATCTTCATCGTCGCGCGATGATTCTGCAGAAAGCCGGTGACGCCGAACAGCAGCCCCATCACCGCGCCCCACAGTCCGACCCAGCCGTGGATCTTGCGCAGCCACTTGAGGAACTGGCTGCGCCGCGAGCGTGTCGTGTTGCCCGCGTTGCGCGACACGTTCACTTCGGTCTGCGATGCGATGCGCGTGGTGGTGGTCGAAGTATTCATTTGAGGTTTCCCCTTGTTCAGAACTCGAGCGTCGACTCGAGTTCGAGCGTGCGGCCGAGACCGACGCCGAGCTGATTCGATCCGGCCGCGCTCCAGTAGCGGCGGTTGGCCGCGTTCTCCAGATTGGCCTGGAACGACACACGTTTGCCGTAGACACGCCGCGTATAGCGCAGCCCGGCGGTGAGCAGCGTGTAGCCGCCGATGCTCGCCTGGTCGGCGCTATTCACCGGCCGCGGTCCGACGTAATACACGCCGCCGTTGACCGAGAGACCTGCGAGCACCGGCACGCGATACTCGGCGAACAGGCTCGCCGTCACGTGCGGCGTGTTTTCCGGCGTCTTGCCGATCAGCGTCGGGTCGGACGAATCGACCTGCGTCGCGTCGAGGTACACGGCCGACGCGATCAGCGACACGTCCTTCGTCACGTCGCCTTGCACCGAGAATTCGATGCCGCGATAGCGCGCATTGCCGTCGAGCAGATAGACGTTGTCCGCGTTGGTTTCGGCGGCGGGCTGGCGCAGGTTGAAGAGCGCGAGCGACACCAGCGCGCGATCGGCGAGGCGCGTGCGCACGCCGACTTCCTCCTGATGGCTCACCGCTGCCGGCAGGATCTGGTTTGCGTTGGCCGCGGTGGCCGGCGCGCTGCCGGCCGATTCGAGCGCTTCGACGTAACTCGCATACACGCTCGTATTCGGTGTGATGCGATAGCTGATGCTGCCCGACGGCGACGTGCGGCTGATGTCCTGATTCGGCGTGCCTGCCTGCGAGGCGATGTATTCCGAACGGCGTACGCCCGCCACGACCTGCAGGCGCGACGTGAGGTCGATCTGGTCGAACGCATACGCGCCGCCGTTGCGGATATGCTGCGCGAAGAACGCTTTCGGCGAGCCGCTCGGCGTGAGCGTATTCACCGGGATCGGGTTGTAGAGGTTCTGCGGCGCGGTAAAGAAGAAAGTCGTGAAGTCCGGCTGGAACAGCCAGTCCTGCGTGAGGCCGACGGTCAGTGTATGAGCGATCGACGCGGTATGGAACGCGCCGACCACTTCGAGCCGCACGTTCTTGTTTTCGTACATCTGACCATTCTGCTCGCTGGCCTGCAAGCTGCCCGCGCCGGTCGCCACGTTGTACTTCTGGAATACCCATGCCCAGCGGTCGCGTCGCGTGATCGACTGGCCAAGCGTGAAGTTCGCGCTCCAGTTGTCCGATATCGCGTAGTCGGCGCGCACCAGTTGCGAGGTTGCGGTCGCGTTGGTCGGATGCGCGTTGCTGACCAGCAGCTTCGACGGATCGGGCAGCGCAGGCAGCGCAATCAGGCCGTTTTTCCCCGCTGCGAGCGGCGCGATGCCGGCCTGTTCGACCACGCTCGTTTCGATATGCTCGAGGTCGTATTGCAGCTTCAGCCGGTTCGTGACTTTCCAGTCGAGCGCCGCGCTGATGAACTTGCGATAGCCGCGGTCGCCGTCGATTGGCGTCTCGACGTGCTCGTCCATCGCGTTCACGCGGATACCGAACTGATCGTCCGGGCCGAAGCGCCGCGCGATGTCCACGGCTGCGCCGATCGAGCCGTTCGAATCGCCGAGCGCGGTGAGGCTCGTCACGGGCTCGCTGCCCGCGCGCTTCATCACCATGTTGACGATGCCGGCCGGCACCGTGAAACCGTAGTACAGCGCGGAGGCGCCTTTCAGCACTTCGACGCGCTCCTTGTCTTCCATCGGCATCCAGATGTTGTTGTCGATCGGCAATACGCCGTCGATCAGAAAGCTCGAGCGGTTGTCGAGCGCAATGCCGCGCACCGACAGGTTGTCGTACGCAAGGCCGTTCAACTGCTGACGCACGACGCCGGGGACGTTGCGCAGCGCGTCGTAGAGTCCGGTGTCGCCTTGCGCGTCCATCACGTCGCGCGTCACGACGTTGATCGTGGCAGGCACGTCGAGCGCATCCATGCCCTTGTACGGTCCGGTTTCGACCGATGCCGGTGCGAAGCCCTTCGTTTTGTCGCTGGTCACCTTCACGGGCGCGAGCTGATTCGTGTCCGCGGCATCCGCCGCCGGCTCAGCGTCCTGCTTGCGCGTGTCGGTTTCCGGCGTCGTCAGGTCCGCAGCCTGAGCGGCAGTGCCGATCAGGCTCGTCGCGAGTACGACGCTCGCCCAACGTGTTTTCGTCCGAGCCAGTGCGTGGCGGCTCAGTCCGCGTTCGATCATTTCCTGTTCCCGTGTTTATTGCGTTCCCCTCGCAGCGCGGCCTCGAGGCAACAAAATCCTTACAACCTTTCGGATGTGTTGGAGGCGGCATGATAATGCGAATCAATATTATTTGCACCGTTGATTGTTTGAAGATTTGCTTACGGTGCGAAAGGGTTGTCGGGCGAAAGACGCGATGCGGTCGCGGTTTGCGAGCGTTTTCGGGAAAAACGATCGCGTTCTATCTGAGTCGCGCGAGGCTCGCTACGCTGGATGTCGGAAGGTTTATCAACCGCGCGTGTTGTCGTTGTCGGTGCCGGGGCGCGGGATGTCGGTCAGTGGCTTGAGGGCGTTGACGACGTCCCGGATGGTTGGACGGGTTGGGCGATCGATGCTCACATAGAACATCCTAGAAGCGAGCTTTATTCGCTATAGAGACGCTCGGGCACTAACGGAATACGGTCGGTTCGTGATCAGGCTAACGGCGTAAAGGCCCGCGCTATTGCGCGCGTCACTAGCACGATTGTTTTCGACAATTGTGATGTACCCGCGAGGGCGGATAGGTCCGCGCGGCGGCGAGCCGTTTCAGCGGCTTGCAGCGAACAGAAGCGACAACCCCGACGAAAGCATCAATCCATCCACCACCAGCCTGAAGGTGTTCGGCGACATCCGCGTCACGACGCGCCGAGCCGCAAACGTTCCGAGCATGATCGATGTGCCGGTGATCAGTCCATTGACAATCACGCTTACAGGCAGCGCGCCGAAGTGCTCGAAGACCGATACCTTGGCGCCATACACGGCCAGCGAGCCTGCAGCTTCGGTTGCGAGAAACGCGCCCTTGACGAGTCCATATCCGATGAACACCGGCACGGTAATCGGTCCGGTCGAGACGACGATGCCCGTCAAAAAGCCGACGAACGCACCGATGAACGACAGATGAATCAATGAAAAGCGGATGGGTCGCCGTGCAAGCCAGCGGCGCGCCGGGATCATCGCGACGAAGAAGACGCCGAGTGCGATATCGATCACGCGCGGCGGCAACGCAAGCAGCGTGCGCACGCCTAGCATCGCACCGGGTATGGCCGTCACGCAGTAGGCGGCGCATGCCTTCCAGTCGATCTCGCGCCACCATGACAGCACCTTTCCAAGGTTGCCCAGGATGGCAGCGATGGCCATGATCGGGACCGCTTGCTGCGGGCCGTAGAGAATGACCAGCACCGGCATTAGCAGGATAGACGAGCCGGTGCCGATCACGCCGCTCAGTACGCCGGCCATCAATCCCACTACCAGAACGGCTAGATATCCCACTGTCTCCCCCGCGTGTTTCGACGGATTTTAGCAGCGTGGAGGCGTAAGACGTTCATCCGCTGCGTTACGCGCTGCCGTTCGCGTTAGCGCTTGCGTTGTCCAATCGTAATCTCGCCTTGCACCAGGCACGCCGCCTGCCTATCGATTGCGGCGCAGCGCGTCCTTGATCTTCGTTTAGATTCAGACTATCATCTAAACAAGCGTGTAGGCATGGGGTGCCGGAAGCCATGAAGAAGTCGAAGGTGGAAACGGTTGAAACGCGTCGGCGCATCATCGATGTGGCGGCTCGCGAGTTTCGGCTCAACGGCATCCATGCGACAGGGCTGAACGACCTGATGTCCAAGGCTGGACTGACGCGCGGCGGGTTTTATCGGCACTTCGAGTCTAAAGACCAGTTGATTGCCGAGGCATGCGCCGAAGGCGTGACGAGGATCGTCGCTTCTCTGGAAAATGCGGCGGGCGAAAAAGAGGGCAAAGACGGCTTTCGGGCGATCGCCGACCACTATGTGTCGACTTTTCACCGCGACACGTCCACCGGCGGTTGCCCGTTCGCAGCCATGGGAAGCGAGTTGGCACGCGCCGACGAAAGCACGCGCGCTGTGGCGTCTGAAGGCTTTGACGAACTGATCGAGGTTCTGGCGAAGCGCCTCGATGATCCACAGTCGGAAGCGGCGCGCGCCGAGGCCGCGTTCGCGCTCGCCGCGATGATCGGGGCCGTCACGATGTCGCGGATCATCGTGGACCGCGATGCTTCGATGCGCATTCTGCAGCTGGTAAAAGAGCATCTCAACACGCTTTAGGCGACACGAACGGTTTGACACGGGCTATGTCGCTTCATTTGAAACTGTGTATATGCACAAAAAGATACCAGGCATCGATAGGGAAACCCGGCACTCGGGCCGAGTGCGAATCACTTGAGAGGGAGTATCGACATCATGCAACAACGTAAATTTCTGGTTACCGCCGCAGCCGGCAAGACGGGCGTGCATACGGTTCGAAATCTGCTGGACGATGGCCATGCGGTTCGCGCGCTGGTCCATCGCGACGATGCGCGAAGCGAGGCGCTGCGCAAACTTGGCGCGGAAGTCGTCGTGGGCAACCTGCTTGACCACGACGATGCGATTCGCGCGACCGACGGCGTGTCGGGCGCCTACCTGTGCTATCCGGTGCGCCCCGGGTTGATCCAGGCGACCGCGTACTTCGCGGACGCCGCGCGTCGCGCGAAGCTCGAGGTCGTCGTCAACATGTCGCAGATTTCCGCACGCGAAGACTCGAAAAGCCACGCCGCCCGAGACCACTGGATCTCGGAACGTGTGCTCGAGTGGTCTGGGGTGCGAACCATCCATATTCGCCCGACGTTCTTTGCGGAATGGCTGATTGCTCCGTGGGTGCGCGACACGATCGTGAAGGAAGGAAAGATCACGCTTCCGTTCGGTAACGGCCGCCACGCGCCGATCTCGGCCCCGGACCAGGCACGTGTGATTGCCGCGTTGCTTGCGAAGCCCGCCGCGCATATCGGCAAGATCTATCCGCTGTACGGCGCCACCGAACTGAGTCAGCCGGAGATTGCCGACATCGTCAGCAAAGTACTCGGCCGCAAGATCGTTTATAGCCCGACGAGCATGGACGAATATGCCGCGCAGGTGGAGAAGTACGGCTTGCCCGCCTTCACGATCCAGCACTTCATTGAAGTTGCGATCGATTACCAGAACGGCATTTTTGCCGGCACGAACGATGTGATCGAACAGATTACAGGGAAGGCGCCGCAGTCACTCGAGGCGTTCGTGACCGCGAACCGCCAGGTGTTCGACGTGTGAACCGGCTTCGCATGTGATTCGAGGTGTGAAATCGTACTTCCACGGAAGCTCGCGCTAGTCCGACGAACCATGTTGCCGGACGAAGCGCGAGGCAACGCCGCATTCAATGTTCGGAAATAGAAAAAGCCGCTGCGCGCAGCGGCTTCAAAGTGCGGATAGCGGGCCGCCGGGCCCGCCACAGCGTCAGTCGTCGAGCAGCGAAAGGTCGCGCACTGCGCCCTTGTCGGCCGACATGACCAGTTTCGCGTAGGCCTTCAATGCCCCCGACACCTTGCGCGGCCGCGCTTGCGCCGGCTTCCATCCCTTCGCGTTCTGTTCTTCGCGGCGGCGCTGCAATTCCTCGTCGGACAGCAGCACGTTGATCGAGCGGTTCGGAATGTCGATACGGATTCGGTCGCCATTGCGCACGAGACCGATCGCGCCGCCGGCCGCCGCCTCAGGCGAGCAATGACCGATCGACAGACCGGACGTGCCGCCGGAGAAGCGGCCGTCCGTCAGCAGCGCGCACGCTTTGCCGAGGCCCTTCGACTTGATATAGCTCGTCGGGTAGAGCATCTCCTGCATGCCGGGGCCGCCGCGCGGACCTTCATAGCGGACGATCACCACATCGCCGGCTTTCACCTTGTCGTTGAGAATGTTCTCGACGGCTTCGTCCTGCGATTCGGTGACGTGTGCCGTGCCCTCGAACACGTGGATGCTTTCGTCCACGCCCGCGGTCTTTACCACACAGCCGTCGAGCGCGATGTTGCCGGTCAGCACCGCAAGGCCGCCTTCCTTGGAGAACGCATGCTCGTAAGAGCGGATGCAGCCTTCCGCGCGGTCGAGGTCGAGGCTCGGCCAACGCGTGTTCTGGCTGAACGCCACTTGTGTCGGAATGCCGGCGGGGCCCGCCAGGTACAGGGTTTTGACGGCTTCGTCCCGCGTGCGGACGATGTCCCACTGATCCAGCGCGTCCTTGAGCGTCGGCGCGTGCACGGTGGGCACATCCGTGTGCAGCTTGCCGGCGCGGTCCAGCTCGCCGAGGATCGCCATGATGCCGCCCGCGCGATGCACATCCTCGATGTGGTACTTGTTGGTGTTCGGCGCTACCTTGCACAACTGCGGCACGACGCGCGACAGCCGGTCGATGTCGGCCATCGTGAAGTCGATTTCCGCTTCGCGTGCAATGGCCAGCAGATGCAGGATCGTATTGGTGGAGCCGCCCATGGCGATGTCCAGCGTCATCGCATTTTCGAACGCCTTGAAGCCGACCGAGCGCGGCAATACGCGTTCGTCTTCCTGCTCGTAGTAGCGGCGGGCGAGTTCGACGATGTGGTGGCCGGCGCGCTTGAACAGCTGTTCGCGGTCCGCATGCGTCGCCACGATCGTGCCATTGCCGGGTAGCGACAGGCCGAGCGCTTCGGTCAGGCAGTTCATCGAATTGGCGGTGAACATGCCCGAGCACGAACCGCAGGTCGGGCACGCGGAGCGTTCCACTTCGGCCACGTCGGCGTCGGAATAGGCTTGATCCGCGGCGATCACCATCGCGTCGATCAGATCGACCTTCCTGATCTCGATGGCCTTTGTGGCGGGATTCGCGAGGCGCGTCTTGCCGGCTTCCATCGGGCCGCCGGAGACGAAGATGACCGGAATGTTGAGCCGCATCGCGGCGATCAGCATGCCGGGCGTGATCTTGTCGCAGTTCGAGATGCACACCATTGCGTCGGCGCAGTGCGCATTGACCATGTATTCCACCGAGTCCGCGATGATGTCGCGGCTCGGCAGCGAATACAGCATGCCGTCGTGGCCCATCGCAATGCCGTCATCGACCGCGATCGTGTTGAATTCCTTGGCGACGCCACCCGCGGCCTCGATCTCGCGCGCGACGAGCTGGCCGAGGTCTTTCAGGTGCACGTGTCCAGGCACGAATTGGGTAAACGAATTGACCACCGCGATAATCGGCTTGGAGAAGTCTTCGTCCTTCATGCCGGTCGCGCGCCACAGCGAGCGCGCGCCTGCCATGTTGCGGCCGGCGGTCGAGGTTTTGGAACGGTATGCGGGCATTGTGTTGATTGAAGAAAGGTCGCGGAAAGGAAGCGGGCCGGAGACGGAAACCCGCTGGCCCGTGCGGACATTCTGTCGAGCCGCATTCCGGGCAAACGCGCAATTATCCCACAGCCTTTTCCAACGTATCCGCGTCGGGCGACGCGGCTGCTTTCCAGCCCGCAGGCGGTATGCCGACCGTGCAAAAGGTGCTCGACGACAACGTTGTGCACACAACCGTCAAAGTACGGGCTGCGGGTTCGGCCGCATACGGCCGTTTGCACATGCGTGCGTACGCTGAAAAAGCGCTCGCATAGCCTAATGCCGCATCAATGCGCGGTGCGTGCTAAAAGCAAACGGGAGGCAACGGGGTGCTACAGCGCGGGACTGGTGCGGGACGACGTGGTTGATCCGTGGGATCGTACGCGACAGAACGGCTGACCGCGGATATCGCGGCGCATGTACGTCAACGGGGCACGGTCCAGGAAAGCGGGGAGTGAGGATAGTCTTCAAGCGGAGTGCGCGGATAGTCGCCGTCAAAATAGCGACCGGCCTCGGCGATTATCGCTCCATATGCGGTTCTTTCATCTGCAAACGAACCTTCCAGTTGCACGGGACGGTCGCCTTCAGGAATAAAACGGGCAATCACACCGTACTCGTCCTTGCGCATTTCCACGTCGCATTTGCGGTTGCCGATCAACCGGCCAATCATCGGCATCCTGTACCACGTGTTTTCAGGCATATTCATCTCCGTTAGGTGCGCCAAACAGGCATAGCGCACCATGCACACCACTATACACGCGAATACTTGAATGCCCGTTTTCTTTCGGCCTTGCATCCGCGAACATTCGATACACCGCTTGCCGGTCGACCTGTCGAATTGCCCACGTTTTCGCGTCACGCGAACGAGCGTGTCAGGCAACCGTATCAGGCAACGGATTGTCCGGTTTTGACGGCGCAAGGTGTTACCAGAAATAGCTTGACCCTGTACCAGGTGGTGCGTATGTTGAACGAGGAAGTCTGAGAAGTCCGCTTGATACTCATCCATCAACCGCTTCTCGCACACTGTTTGTTGCGTTGTTCTCGTTCTCCTTGGCCGTCATCGTCTGTTTCCGTCTGGAGTGTCAGCACATCTCCAGCTGAAGTTGGATGGATCACGGTATCGTCAGGTGGTTTGGCGATGGCAAGGGCTTCGCTTCATGACGTCTGACGCGAAGCGACGACTGTTCGCCCCATCCCTATGACTGACCAACGGCAAGATCTGCTCCATCTGCTCGGCGACGCGTATGCGCTGGCGCGGAAAGTGGAGCGCTTACTGGAGCGATTTGGCAATCGGCATGTCCGTCATGCTGCCCTCGCCAGTACGATCGACGCCTGCCTGAAGCAGACGCTCGATCAGCAACGACTGCTGGTCGATTGCATGCACCGTATCGAAGGCGAAGGGCACATCTCCCGCTTGGGCAATGCAAATCTTCCGGCAGACATGCAGCCTGCGCAGTCCGATCGGCCAGGCGATGATGAACCTGATGAACTGGCTAGCGTGCGTGCGCTGACGCTTCAGGAAATCGACATCTACACGTCATGTATCGCGACTGCGGAATCGAGTGGTTTCTTTGAAACGAAGCTCGCCTGCGAAGGTATTCTGTCGCAGAAATTCGCGTTGGTTGCATGGTTGTCCGGGGACGATCTGTCGACCGCCTCAGCCTGATCGTTGTAGACGAGCCGGAAAAGTCAGCCGGCAAGCCCGATGTGCTTCTCGTAGTTCTCGTAGCGCGCTGGGGGCAGGGCTATTCGAAGATCCGGCGGCAGCCTCGCTCGACAGTGACCACGGCTGCATGCAAATTGCGCGTCGTTTCAACAGGATAGTGAGTCCGGTGTTTTGATTCCGACGGGCATCTAATGTCGCGTCCGGGTCCAGTAGTTGCACGCTCAGGATCTGTTCGACCCTTGTCCCTTAAGCGTCCTTCAGGCGTCCGTCGAAAAATGCATTGCGCCATCAATTCAAACGGAGCGCCTCGTGTACCGGATGATTTCCTATCGCGGCTTTGAGATTCACGTCGAACTGAGTCTATCTGCCAAAGACCTGTACGACGTCCGCTTTCAGATAAAGGACTGCGAGAACCGTAACATCGCGGGAGAGACGGGACGAGTGATCTCGCTCCGCAATGGCCCGTTTACGCGCCGATGGGCCTACCTGATTGCCGAAGTGGCTGGGCAGGCCGCGATTGACGTACTGCTGGGACCAGCCGAAGCTGATGATGCTGACGCGGGTAGCGTGTGAGCGTGGCAGTCGCGCACGCGTGGCAGGCCCGATCGATGTGCCAACCCACGCGCGCATGAGCGACTGCCTCGCACCGGATGAACTCGTGAATGGCCGACGGCTTGACCCGGATACGGCGAACATGCGCCGTTGATCGCGTGCATGCGCGCAGCGTCGATATCGGCGAGCGCGCTCACTTTAACGCGGGGCGCGCATCAGTCAATTGCGCAGTCGCGACGCCGCGGGCCAGCAACCGGTTAAATCTTTTCCGCATCTAACCGATAGATGCGACGCACTGCGACAAAGCGTCATTGAGTGCGGGAGTCACGAATTGACGGCATCCTTGAACGCCTTTCCCGCTGAGAATTTAACCGTCTTCGCCGCCGGAATTTTCATTTCCGCGCCCGTCGCCGGGTTGCGTCCCGTGCGTTCGGCGCGCTCGCCTGACGAGAACGTGCCGAAGCCGATCAGTTGAACTGTGTCGCCGCGCGTTACCGCCTGCGTGACGGCATCGAGAATCGCGTCGATGGTCTGCGCAATACTCGTCTTGCTTTCGCTGGTTGATGCTGAAACCTGATTGATGAGGTCTTGTTTGTTCATGCTTGCTCCTTTTCTGTTTTGGCCGCCCGGCGCGGCTTCTGGCAGGCGGTCCGCATCGCTTCGCCCGCCAGAACGCTGCCGTCGCTGTTCTGTCAGTACAGCTTTTTCGGCGGCAGGGACCGCCGTATCTGCTTGCGCAATCTTGCCACGGCTGCGGCCTTCTTTCGCTTGCGCTCGGCACTCGGTGTTTCGTACGTTAACCGCGCGCGCAGTTCCTTCAGCAGGCCCGTGTTTTCAATAGAACGTCGAAAACGCCGCAGCGCGACCTCCACCGGTTCGTTCGGCTTGGGGATTACGGTAGTCATTCAGTTTCCTGGTTGCGATCCGGACAATCAGGTAGAGAGCAAGTTGAGTGCCGTCTACCCGTTGCCGTTGCGCGATGGATCCATGAAGACCTCGAACGGCGCGCCCTTCTTTCCGTCGAGGTTGATGAAGCTGAACGGAGCGCCAGACCGGCAAACGTTGCAGCAAGGATTCTTCTGTTTATGCCCGTTATTGGCCTGCGCCACAGGGCTGAGGGTATCGCAGATCGTTCTGCGCACGCTATGGGTTCATTCGACGTGCGGGATATGGGACCAGAACGCCAGGAAATTCGAATTCCTTATTGTACGCGTCCGATCCGCGCTCTGAAGAACGCTCGATGAAGTTTTTACCGTTCCCTTTCCGGAGAAACTGATTGACCGGCTCCCGCTAACCGCGTATTGTTGGTCGCTGAAGTACTCAGGAAGTTCAATTGGCTTGGCCGATGTGCGCCAGGCCCGCGGTGTTCACTATCCCTATTCCTCTCTTGATGCTTCCCCGTCGCCACGTGGAACGGGCATCTTATTTGTCATTTTGAGAGGTTTATTATGAGCACCGGCACGGTCAAGTGGTTCAACGAAGAGAAAGGATTCGGCTTCATTACTCCTGATGAGGGCGGACCGGATCTATTTGCGCACTTTTCGGAAATCCAGGCTCAAGGGCACAAAACGCTGACCGAAAACCAGAAGGTCAGCTTCGAAACGAAGCGCGGTCCGAAAGGCCCGCAGGCCGCCAATATCAAGCCGCTTTAAGTCGCGACTCCTGCGCTGGCCGTACTGAATACTCCTCTCCAGGCAGGCAGCATCGGCTGGTCCGCGGAGACCTGTCGCGGCGCGGACCCCGTCCGCGCCAATCGCGAAGCCCATCCAGGCGTGTGCACGGTTTAACTGTGCGGTCGGATCGGTTGGCTCGCGAATTTCTACATCACTATCATCTTTCAATGAACGTTTCTGTCGACCGACAGTATCGCGGGTACGCGGTCTGTCCATCTGCCCATCGCATGCCTGATGGCTGTTTTTCCTCGAACCTGATGCTCGAGCGATTCAATGCTGAGGTAGCGTCTACGCTTTACGAATTTTATTCGCTCGACTACTTCGCGAGCGAAGACGAAGCCCTCAGATATTCGAGCCGTTGGGCGCGCAACTGGATTGACACCCGCGGCTAGACCGCGTGCACTGCATCATCTCGCCCGCTCACCGCCGCGTCTCAATCTGATTTCAGTACGCGCTGCGTGCGTTGCACTATTTGTTCGCGTAGCAGCGCATGCCGGGATCGGCCCGAGGAACATCATTGCGCGTTGCTTCGATGCGTTGCTTCAAAGCATGGTCAACAGGTCGAGCTGACGTGGCGTTTCCCTGCCGGCGACCAATGAAAACATGCACCGCGTCGCTCGTTCCTCGGCCGAAAACTCATGCATGCTCGAGAACGCGTCCCAGACGTCTTCATCGAGCGGCCGTGCAACGCTGTGTCGGCGCGCGAAAACCTTTAACAGCTGGCTGGCGCCCCGACGGATCAGATCGCGCCTGACGTCGAGCACGTAGCATTCGTGTCCTGCGCGCAGGACCAGGTAGTACGGGGTGCGCCGTGCGCCTTCGGTCATGTCCATAGATCGGTTATCCGATCGCACTGGCGGCATCCCGCCAGCGTCATCACGAAGCTTTGGCATAACGGTGGGTGGACGGCTCCACACTAACCGTAGCGTCGTTCGAGCCATTCCATTGCCCAGTCGGTTGCGAACCTGATGGCGTCCTCGCGCATATCGAAGCCCGCCAGATCGCCACTCACGTAAATATCCTGCCGAGCTTCGCCGTCGCGATTACAGCTGATTCTTGCGTGAGCCATGTATTCGCCATCCGCCCGGCGCGGGGTCGCGTCAATCTGGAAAATCGAGGAATTGAAGCGCATCTGCTTTCTCCATACCGGTTGCCGGCACACTGTCACGTGGCGCAGCGCAACGACCGCTCACATGCCTGATCCGGCCTTCAGACGCGCCACGACCTGGCTCGCCGCCTGATGCCGGACGCGAACGCTTCCTGCCGTCTTGCCGGGCAAGCGCACGCACCGAGGAGCCAGCTAGTCGCAGTCCCAGATGGTTCTGCCGGGTGGGCAGGTATCGATCAGATGCTCGGCGTAAGCGGTCGAAGCACGCCGCGCATCACCTGATGACCAGAACGGCGCGCCCGTGGCGACCACGAAGACGCGGCTGCGTCCCTCTCCGTCAGCGGCATCGGGTTCCTTGATACGAACGGCAGCATCGAAGCCTTCGTCGTAACTATGAGCGAACCCGGGCTTCGTCGCCTGACGCGGATAAACGAGCGGATGAACTTCCAGCCCTTGATAAACGTGGACGCTGGCTATCATGGATTACCTTTGTGGCCACGATCTCGCAACATCGTTTGGACTGGTCCGGCATGCAGGCGGTGCGCTGCATTGCGGCAGTGGCGTCGCCACGCAGTACGCGACGCCCGTGTCGAGGGAAGGGTTGAGTAAGACTGACGCCCCCATCGTACCCGTTTCTGTGTTTTTGTACAGCGAAAGTTTCATTGCTTTCAGGTGCTGCGAGCATACCGCGACGTGGTCCGCTATTGAGCCGGATGCCAGCCGTCATCAACACCGGGACCACGATCCTGACGTTGCGGATGGTCTGGCTCTTCCTGCAAATGCACAACGTATCGGGTACGTGTCCAGCATGGGCTCGATGCTTCCATTTTTGCGGCATCGAGCGTACAACAAGGGCGCAAAGTGCGTTCCGGTCCGCGCCGCGTTGCGTTCCGGTAAAGTTTTGTGTGGCGAGAGCGGTCCGCACAATCGAAACCGATCCTCATCTGTCCCGTCAGAGATGCACCCGTTGTGGGCCTCCCGGGAATTGCCGGAATCATGATGAACGAAACCGAAGAAGGATCAGGCAACTTCACATCCGGATGGCTCGCCCTGTGGGCCGAGTCCACGCAGGATTACGCGATCTTTGCGCTCGCGCCAGACGGACGGATCCTGACATGGAACCGGGGCGGTGAACTGATCCATGGTTACCGGGGCGAAGAAATTATCGGTCAGACGTTCTCCGTGCTATACCCCGAAGCCGACCGGCGCGCCGGCGCACCGGAAGCGGCCCTTGCCGCGGCGATCGAAGCAGGCCGCCATGTCACGGAAGGATGGCGCTTGCGCAAAAGCGGTGAGCCATTCTGGGCGAACGTCGTGATGACTCCGCTGCGCGACCCTGACGGCCGTCTGCTCGGTTTTGGAAAAGTGGTCCGCGACGTCAGCGACACGAAGGCCGCGCACGACGCGGTACTCGAAAGCGAATGGCGCTTCCGGCTGCTCGTGCAAGGCGTGGTCGACTATGCGATTTTCATGCTCTCTCCCGAGGGCTATGTGACGAACTGGAATGCGGGCGCCCGGCGCATCAAGGGATACACCGAAGAGCAGATCGTCGGTTCGCACTTCTCACGTTTCTACACACCCGAAGACATCGCCTCAGGCGTACCGATGCGCGGACTGGAGATCGCCAGACGCGAGGGACGGTTCGAAGCAGAGGGCTGGCGCGTGCGGCGCGACGGCAGCCGGTTCTGGGCCCACGTCGTTATCGATGCAATCCGCAACGAAGGTGAACTGGTGGGTTTCGCCAAGGTGACGCGCGATATCACGGAGCGTCGCAAGGCGGGCGAACTGCTTGAGCAAACGCGCATTGCGCTGGTTCAGTCGCAGAAGATGGAAGCGCTCGGCAAACTGACGGGCGGCGTCGCACACGATTTCAACAATGTGCTGCAGGTGATGCGCGGCAACCTGGAGCTGCTCGAAGGCCGGCACGGCCGTGACCCGTGGACGCGCGACCGGCTCGGCAAGGCGATTGATGCGGTCGAACGGGGTGCAAGGCTGGCGGCCCATCTGCTGGCATTTGGCCGCCAGCAGCCGCTGCAACCGGTGGTCATCAATCCGGCGCGTCTTCTGCGTGGCATCGACGACCTGCTGCGCCGGGCGTTGGGCGAACCCGTCGAGATCGAGACGGTCGTGGCGGGCGGCCTCTGGAACACGATGATCGATCCGCACCAGCTCGAGAACGTGATACTGAACCTCGCAATCAACGCGCGCGATGCGATGCCCGATGGCGGCAAGCTGACGCTCGAACTCGCCAACGCGATGCTCGACGATGGATATGTGGCGACGGTGCCCGACGTTCCGCCCGGTCAATACGTGCTGGTGGCGGTGACAGACACCGGCACGGGCATGACCCAGGAAGTGCTGGCGCGCGCGTTCGATCCGTTCTTCAGCACCAAACCGGAGGGAGAGGGCACAGGGCTCGGCCTGAGCATGGCCTACGGGTTCGTCAAGCAGAGTGGCGGCCATATCAGGATCTACAGCGAAGTGGGTCACGGGACCACCGTGAAAATCTATCTACCGCGTTCGACGGAGGCGGCGGACGACCTGCTTCCGGCGATCTCCGGCGAGGTCCGGCGTGGCAACGAAACGATCCTGGTCGTGGAGGATGAGCCCCAGGTGCAGTCGACGGTCATCGATATGCTTGCAACGCTCGGTTACACCGTATTGAAAGCCAACGATGCGCAACAGGCACTCGCTGTGATTGCCAGCGGCGTGCGTATCGATCTCATGTTCACCGATGTCGTTATGCCCGGTCCCGTTCGCAGTCCGGAGATGGCGCGCCAGGCCACCCGCTTGCAGCCGCACCTCAAGGTGCTTTTCACATCGGGCTATACGCAGAATGCAATCGTTCACGGTGGCCGGCTTGATCCTGGGGTGGAACTGCTGAGCAAGCCGTACAGCCGCGAGCAGCTCGCCGTCAAAATACGTCAGATGCTCGGACCGGGCGAAGAGCCCCCGTCTGACGATGGCAAACCAGGCCTCCTCGCATCACGGAAGCACGGCGGCCAGGCGGCACCGTTGCATGAACGGCGCCGGATTCTGGTCGTGGATGACGACGCCGACTCGCTCGAGGCGGTCTGCGAATTGTTGACGATACACGGGCACACACCCACCCGAGCCGACGACCCTCAGGCCGCACTCGACATGCTGCAGCAGCAATCCTTCGATGTCCTGTTGACCGACCTCGCGCTGCCGGGCGTATCCGGAACTGAACTGGCCCGCCGTGCGGTTCGCTTAAGGGCCGGCATCGGCGTTATCTTCGCCTCTGGAAATACGATTTCAAAGGATGAGGCGGCTGGATTCGAGTGGACGGCGTTACGCAAACCGTTTGACGCCGCGCAATTGCTCGACGCCATACAGAAGGCGTCGCGGCATGCATCGCGTGAGCAGGGCGAGTAGTGCAACGACCGTGTACGGCGAGCCGCGTTTTTGCGGGTACTCGCCGAATTCGTCACCTTTCAGACGCGGCGCTTGATCAAGGGGCGGTCGACCGGAAGCTTTCCTGGGCGATGACGCGCTCCCACCATTCGCCGACACCAGCCAACGCCAGCATTTCATCGCGATGCGGCGTAAGCGCCACGTAGGCCATGATAGGCGCGAGGTAAAGATCGGCGATGCTCAACGCGTTACCGGCGAGATACGGCGCTTCGCCTTTGAGACGCATGATCTCGTTCAGGACGAGGCGACTCCTTTCCAGCGCGGCTTTGAGCACGTCGTCGTGCTGGCCGCCGATGAAATCCGGGAACAGGTAGTATCCGGCGACGCCCAACAGCGCATCATAGCCATAGGCGTCAACAATGCTGGTCACCATATCCATGCGGGCTCGATCCTTCGGCGTCGCGGGGGTGAGCGACGGGCCGGGCAACACGGTGTCGAGATAGCGCATGATCGCCGTCGTCTCGATGATCCGAAACCCGTCCACGTCGACGACGGGGACCTTGCCGAACGAGTGGCGTGCCAGATGCTCGTCTTCGCGCGGCTCACCCTTCAATACGTTGACGGGGACCTGGTCGTAGTCCGTGAATTGCTTCTCGGCGAGCAACATCCGCACGGTCCGCACATAGGTTGATCCGTTGAACCCCCAGAGCTTGATTTTGATGGTCATCGTGGTTTCCGAGTTGGGTTGCCACTCGAGGAGAGTGGCGAGCGTGATTGAAGCGCCGCACTCGCACGCGTTTCCGGTTGAAGTCATACGCGCCTGTGGCGGCTGAGGCCCTAACGATAGCCAGACAGGTCGCGGGTCGTTGCGGGCCGCTCGATGGTACACGGTCCGCGCGGTGGGATGCGGCATTGCGCTCAAGAGGTTGCCATCCTTCGAAAGAAAGGACGCCGGGTGGTCAATCAAGTGGAGCGACAAGTCTGATTACCTTGCCGCTTGGGTCAATTGCAGACCCGAAGAGTCGCGTGCGAGCCGGCGCGCATCCGGGCGACGGATGGTTGCTCCACGATGGGTGAGAGCCGGACGGATAGCGTCTTCCTGAAGTGCTCGATTGTTCTGGCGAGTCCATCTTCAAGCGATACCTTCGGTACCCACCCGATGATATTGCGCGCAAAAGAGACATCGGGGCAGCGCTGCATGGGATCATCGGCAGGCAGACCGGTGTACACCAGCCTGGAGCGGGATCCAGTCATCCGGACAATACATTCGGCGAGTGTCTTCACGGACACTTCATCTGGATTCCCGATGTTCACCGGGCCCGTCACATCTGCCGGTGTTTTCATCAACAGCACGAAGGCATCGATCAGATCGTCCACGTAACAGAAGGCACGCGTCTGTCCACCGTTTCCATAAATCGTGATGTCGTCATCTTTTAGCGCCTGCACAATAAAGTTCGAAACGACGCGTCCATCGTTAAGGCTCATGCGCGGGCCGTAGGTGTTGAAAATGCGCGGTACCTTGATGTGTGTGCCATATCGACGGTGATAATCGAAAAATAAAGTCTCGGCACAACGCTTACCCTCGTCGTAACAGGCCCGTGGACCGATCGGATTAACGTTTCCACAATAGGACTCCGCTTGCGGATGAACGGTCGGATCGCCGTACACCTCGCTCGTCGACGCCTGCAAGATGGTCGCATTCATGCGTCGCGCGAGGTCAAGCATGTTGACCGCGCCCATGACGTTCGACTTTACCGTCTGCACCGGATCGCGCTGGTAGTGACCCGGCGAGGCTGGACATGCAAGGTTATATATCTCGTCGACGCGGTCGATCTCGAGTGGGAGCGACACATCATGGTGGACCATCCTGAAACGCTTGTTTCCGAGAAGATGGGCGATATTTTTCTCGCTGCCCGTAAAGAAGTTGTCGAGGGCGGTCACGTCGTGTCCGTCAGCAACGAGGCGGTCGCAGAGATGCGAGCCAATAAGCCCGGCGGCGCCCGTAATGAGTGTTCGAGTCGTCATGTCGAATCCGTCGATGTGCAAAGGGAATTGATATCAACACAAAGGTTTTCGGGGTATCAATGATTTGTTTCGCGAAAAGACAGCTTTAAGCGTATTCCGTATCGACTGCTTTAGATTCGAACAATTGCCGCAACTCGGTTTTATTGTAGAGCATGGGTTGCGTTGATTGACGAAATTTCAGAATGCGGTGCTATTCCGTATGCAAACATCGATAAGTCAAATTGATTAACTGACATATACGCGGAGTGTGCCATCGGAGCTGGGACGTTCCTTTGTATGGCGAAGGTCGAGCCGGTAGAACGGGCCGAAGTCCGGGTTGCTTTGCATCGAGCAGTTAATCGATCAGCGATCGGTCAGCGTAGTCCTGATCCTTCAACGTTTGTGAGGGCGGGCGAGCGTTCCTGGGGGCCGACCTTTCCGGGAGCTAGAGCCATCGGCCTCGCTCGCCGAGTCTTCCGCGTTCATATAGCTACCATTGCCGCCGGCACTGAAAACCGCGGCTGGCTTGCACGACCTCTTTCTTCCTCAACTGGATTTGAGAAACAGCTATGCGACAGGTTGTCGGGCCACGTTTTGGCGCTCAAAAAGCGCCAGGACATCAATCTGACCGTGAGGCACCTATGACCTTGACTGAAGCAAAAAGAAACTTCCTGCGCCATTGCGGGCTGGTTGTTAATTTGTCGCAGAACACATTACGAGCGTATGGCAGCGATCTCGATGACGCACATCGATACCTTGGTCAACGTAGAAAACTGGAGGATATTCGGGCGGAGCATCTACGTGGGTACATCGAGCACATGCGGCTGCAGCGTCATTTGAAGGAGACGACTGTAAAACGCCGACTGGCGAGCCTGAAGCTACTGTTCGTATGGGCTGTGAGAGAAAGGATTATTGGTGACGATCCGTTCCATACGCTTAGTGAACGAATAAGGCTGCCGAAGCGTCTTCCGAGGGCACTCGATCGAAGCGATCGTGAGTGCCTCAGAAAAGCGCTGGTTCTGCGTTCGACCACGGATGACTTCAATACGATCCGAAGCAAAACCGCCATACACCTGTTGCTCGATACAGGCATCAGAGTCGGCGAGCTCGTGACTATTTGTCTTCGCGACATCTCTCTTGCAAACGAATCTTTGCTTGTTCAAGGTAAGGGCGATAGGCAGCGGCTCGTCTATCTTTTGCAGAAACCGCTGTATCGCAAAGTGGAAAAGTATCTTGCATGTCGACGTTCTGTGCAGACGTCCAGCGATCGACTGTTAGTGTCTGCTAGAGGAAAGCCGGTTTCCGCGGTGAATATCCGGAAGGAGCTAAGAGGGCTTTGCAAAACAGCAGGCATTGTCCGTCATGTCACGCCTCACATGTTGAGGCACACATGTGCGACGCAGTGGCTTGAAGCTGGAATGGATATCCGCTACGTACAAAAGCTGCTGGGGCACCAAAGTATCTCCACGACGGAGATCTACACACATGTCTCAGATCAAGGGTTGCGAGAGGCTTTGTTCAAGGCCACGGGGGGATTTCGACGATAACTAGGAATTATCGACCATATGAAACCGCTGCTCGCCCCGCAGATCTTGAAGCCGAACTCAGGCGAAAAGCCTCGCATCCTCTTCATCGCCGAATATGCGCCAG